>NZ_LOED01000107.1 GCF_001562425.1 Fervidicola ferrireducens | reverse complement strand
GGTCTACCCAGTTCATCGCCTTGGCCTTAAGGGGTGTCACGCTCCCCTTTCTCCCAGGGTCATGCCCCAAGAGCATCGAGCCCTCTCGCGGCTATGTTCATTGCCCCCACCCTGTCCGCATCAGATTGGTAGCCACATTTTATGCATTTAAACCAGCCTTGGGCTACCTTTCCTTGCGCCATCTGACCTGGCGGCCGTCAAAAAAGATGTTGTTGGCTATATCTCCATGGATCCTTGTCGGCAGGAACCTCCTGCCAGGTCCTGGAGCCTTTTGGCATGGTATTCGGAAGTGGCAATGGGCACTGCTATCTGGCTCCTGCCGGAGGAGACGGGGAACTTGATGGCCCATGTGCCTGACGGCAGCTGATGTATTGAATAGAATCAAATTTGGGCATGCTGGATTTCTTGCCATTTTTTGTACGGGAAAGGTATGAGCGATAAGCTGAGAGTGCTTTGAGCATGGCGCACTGGAGTGTAGCGCGGTTGAGGTCGAATAGTTCACAGGC
>NZ_LOED01000106.1 GCF_001562425.1 Fervidicola ferrireducens | reverse complement strand
CAGATAGCAGTGCCCATTGCCACTTCCGAATACCATACAAAAAGGCTCCAGGACCTGGCAGGAGGTTCCTGCCGACAAGGGTCCATGGAGATATGGCGTGGTAAAGACGGAGAGTGGTATGCTGCTATATCATTAATATACGAGACTCACTTAAACGAGCCGTGCGGCGTAATCGGGGTCGATTTCGGCATAGTAAAGCTTGCCGTGCTGTCCAACAACATCTTTTTTGACGGCCGAAAGGTCAGGTGGCGCAAGGAACGGTGGGCACAGCGGAGAAGAGCCCTTCAGCAGGCGGGCAGACTTTCCCGCGTCAAAAAAGAAGCCGGCCGCGAAACAAGGTGGATGCGGTATATCAACCACTGCATCTCAAAGCGCATAGTTGAAATAGCGAAAAAAGAAGGCAAGGCGATTGCACTTGAGAACCTGCTGGGTATCCGCGAGCGGACTAAAGGATCAAAAAAGTTCAACCGGATGATGTCCGGGTGGAACTTCAAGGAGCTGGCCTCGT
>NZ_LOED01000105.1 GCF_001562425.1 Fervidicola ferrireducens | reverse complement strand
TAGAGCGAGATGAAGTGCCACCTGCTGTATTTGGCGGCAAGAAAAACTTGCTCCTCCTGCAAGAAGGGAAACTATCCAAAGAGGAGTGGCGGGAATTACGGTCAAACACTCCTTTTACTACGTAGGCCAGGCCAACCAGAAGGGACTGGAAGGCCAGTATGGTAATGCCAACACGGAAGTGGTCTTCGACGAGGTTACCGATTTCTTCCGCCTCAACGTCTACATACCGCCGGAGCCGGAAAATAAAGACGGCCGCCGGAGGAAAGAAGAAGACTGGGTCACGGTGCCCCTGGAAATACCTGTTCGTTACAGGGCCATACTCCTGCAACACCTTTTGAGAGCCGGTGCCTATACGGTAAGGGTAGTCCGCAAGGACGGAAGGTTCGATTGCTTTATTTCCTTTCCACTGGGCGACGACGTGCCTGTAAAAAAAGACTTGCCCATGGCAGGAATAGACTTAAACCCCGACGTGGTGGCTGTAGCCGTGGCCCTGCCGGACGGCAATTTTCATATCTCACGCTGTTTCT
>NZ_LOED01000104.1 GCF_001562425.1 Fervidicola ferrireducens | reverse complement strand
AGTTGAAGGAAATAGTGGGGAAGACATACGTTAGCCCGAAAGAATGCAGACGTATACTCCACAACGAAGGAATGGTCGTCATATACAACAGCCTATATCATCAGAATTAGAAGTTGCGGACGCATTCATCTCCATCTTATAGAAGATGGAGTCTTCTGCGTATTGAGGTGATAAAGGCCTGTTCGCTATCGCAGTCAAGGAGGTTGCCTGAGATGCTGCCGATACGGTGCTCAAGGTGCGGTAAAGCAGTCAATGAATACGACGTGCAGTACATCTTCGACGAGCCTTATTGCCAACGGTGCTATGATGAGGTTCTGCCGGAAGTCGAGAGATGCTCGACTTGCGGGAAGGAAATTGACAAAAATCCCGCCAGAATGCCCCGATTTTAATCGGGGGATGAATGGCGGCTTGCTATTCTTCTCCGGTTGTGTTATGATTTAAGCGAACCGGAGGAGATACTATATGCAGACAGTAACCCTCAAGGTAAAACTCCTATCCCCAAACAAAGGCAAACTGGAAAAGATGGTTCGAA
>NZ_LOED01000103.1 GCF_001562425.1 Fervidicola ferrireducens | reverse complement strand
AAAAGAAGACAAAGTAGTGGCAGTCCTTGACAGCGGAAAAGAAATCGAATCCGAGATAATGCTGGTAGCAACGGGAAGGAAAGCCCAAATAGAAGACCTAGGCCTGGAAGCTTTAGGCATAAAAGTAGAAAAAGGGAGGATAATCGTAGACGAACACATGGAAACCAGTGCAAAAGGCATATACGCCATAGGCGACGTGGTGCCCGGCCTGCAGCTCGCCCACGTAGCCTCCTTTGAGGGAATCTGCGCGGCGGAAAACATAATGGGAAAAGAAAGCCGCATGGACTACAGCGCAGTGCCCCGGGGAGTATTTACCGACCCCGAAATAGGGGCGGTCGGGATGACCGAAGAAGAAGCCAGGAAAGCCGGATTTAAGGTAAAAATAGGCAGGTTCTACTTTAGAGGATTGGGAAGGGCCCAGGCGGCAGGGAAGATAACCGGCTTTGCCAAGATAATCGCCGACGAGGACACGGATAAAATCCTGGGGGCAGCAATTATGGGTCCGAACGCCACGGACCTGGTGCACGAGATAATACC
>NZ_LOED01000102.1 GCF_001562425.1 Fervidicola ferrireducens | reverse complement strand
CTCGGCTCTTCTCCGTTAACAACCTCTATCCTTACGCCGAAAGCGTTAAAGAAGCGTTCGATATAGGTGTAGCCGAAACGGGCCAAGCGGTCTTTAAACTCGATTACCACCAGGTCCATTTTCCCTTCCCGGGCCATCTTGAAAAGCCTTGCGAGTCCTTTGCGCTTTTCGTTCAACCCCGAACCCTGCTCTGCGATGACCGCCACTATATCGTAGCCCTTGGAGCGGCAGTACTCTTCCAGCCGTTGCCTCTGGCGCTCCAGGTTTCCCGCTCCGGCCTGCTTGGCCGATGAAACGCGCGCGTAGATGACAGCTCTCCTGCCGGAAGGGACGTTCTCCCCCAGTAGGCGCAGGATTTCGCTTCTGGGAAACCGCCTCTGGCCGGAAGGAGTCCGTATACAGTGGATTTTCCCCTCCTTTTCCCAGCGGCGCAGGGTTATCGGGTGGACGCCCAGTATCTCTGCAGCTTTGCGTAAAGGGTAATGTTCCTCCAGTTCATGTTTCATACTTTAAGTATAGCATTGATTAAAAAATAAGGCAACTGTTGGTAGGAC
>NZ_LOED01000101.1 GCF_001562425.1 Fervidicola ferrireducens | reverse complement strand
GCTAGTAATCGCGGATCAGCATGCCGCGGTGAATACGTTCCCGGGCCTTGTACACACCGCCCGTCACACCATGGGAGTTGGCAACACCCGAAGCCGGACGTAAGGTCCGTCGAAGGTGGGGCCAGCGACTGGGGTGAAGTCGTAACAAGGTAGCCGTACCGGAAGGTGCGGCTGGATCACCTCCTTTCTAAGGAGAAAGGGAAGGGCGTGGCACTGTTTAGTTATACAAAAATATTAGGACTGCACCTTGAAAATTGCACAGTGGGTATGGTAGAGCATCTAATGTAGGCTTTTGGTCAAGCTACTAAGGGCACACGGTGGATGCCTAGGCGCAAGGGGGCGATGAAGGGCGCGGCAAGCGGCGAAACGCCCCGGGGAGCTGCAAGCAAGCGTAGATCCGGGGGTGCCCGAATGGGGGAACCCACCGTGGGGGAACCCACGGTATCCCATGCTGAACACATAGGCATGGGAGGCGATACCGGGGGAACTGAAACATCTTAGTACCCCGAGGAAAAGAAAGCAAGAGCGATTCCCTGAGTAGCGGCGAGCGAAAGG
>NZ_LOED01000100.1 GCF_001562425.1 Fervidicola ferrireducens | reverse complement strand
TAGAGCGAGATGAAGTGCCACCTGCTGTATTTGGCGGCAAGAAAAACTTGCTCCTCCTGCAAGAAGGGAAACTATCCAAAGAGGAGTGGCGGGAATTGCGGTCAAACTCCTTTTACTCCGTAGGCCAGGCCAACCAGAAGGGACTGGAAGGCCAGTATGGCAATGCCAACACGGAAGTGGTCTTCGACGATGCTACCGGTTTCTTCCGCCTCAATGTCTACATACCGCCGGAGCCGGAAAATAAAGACGGCCGCCGGAGGAAAGAAGAAGACTGGGTCACGGTGCCCCTGGAAATACCCGCTGGTTACCACAGCATACTCCTGCAACACCTTTTGAGAGCATGTGCCTATACGGTAAGAGTAGTCCGCAGGGACGGAAGGTTCGATTGCTTTATTTCCTTTCCCCTGGGCGACGACTTGCCTGTAAACAAAGACTTGCCCATGGCAGGAATAGACTTAAACCCCGACGTGGTGGCTGTAGCCGTGGCCCTGCCGGACGGCAATTTTCATATCTCACGCTGTTTCTGGTGTCCCGAACTGGTCTACGTTTCCCATGAAAAACGGGAGTGGATAGCCGGAAACCTG
>NZ_LOED01000099.1 GCF_001562425.1 Fervidicola ferrireducens | reverse complement strand
ACGAGGCCAGCTCCTTGAAGTTCCACCCGGACATCATCCGGTTGAACTTTTTTGATCCTTTAGTCCGCTCGCGGATACCCAGCAGGTTCTCAAGTGCAATCGCCTTGCCTTCTTTCTTCGCTATTTCAACTATGCGTTTTGAGATGCAGTGGTTGATATACCGCATCCACCTTGATTCGCGGCCGGCTTCTTTCTTGACGCGGGAAAGCCTGCCCGCTTGCTGAAGTGCAGCTCTCCTTGCTGCCCACCGTTCCTTGCGCCATCTGACCTGGCGGCCGTCAAAAAAGATGTTGTTGGACAGCACGGCAAGCTTCACTATGCCGAAGTCGACCCCGATTACGCCGCACGGCTCCTTTAAGTGAGTCTCATATACTAATGATATGGCAGCATACCACTCTCCGTCTTTACCATGCCATATTTCCATGGACCCTTGTCGGCAGGAACCTCCTGCCAGGTCCTGGAGCCTTTTGGCATGGTATTCAGAAGTGGCAATGGGTACTGCTATCTGGCTCCTGCCGGAGGAGACGGGGAACTTGATGACCCACGTGCCTGACGGCAGCTGATGTATTGAATAGCAGTCCTGCCGCACCATTA
>NZ_LOED01000098.1 GCF_001562425.1 Fervidicola ferrireducens | reverse complement strand
ATCCGTAAAATGGGGATACCCTAAAAATGTGCTCCTTTTTCGCTCCTTTTGTGCTCCTTTCTGTCAAGGTGTCAAGCTAATCCCTGCCAATGTCACGGTTGACAACGTTCGCCTTATTTTTGCCAATGTTCGCCTTGTTCGTGTTAAACTGTTACGCTTAATAAGGCCAGTGTTACGGTTGTTACGCTTCCTTTCCTGTTAAGGTTGTTAAGGTTCTCTGCCTGAGTGTTAAGGTTGTTAAGGTTCTATGTGCGGAATTCAATTCCGGTCACAATCTTAAGCGATAGGCCAAAGGGGAAAGGGCAAACTGCAAAAATTTGCAGTCCCCAATCCGACTGCAAAATATTGCAGTTCAATGTGTAATCCAGTCCCGATATTGTCAAGGTATGCGGTAAAAGTTACAATTGCAGTCTTAAAGTTGACGCTAGTCATTTGTAAGGACAAAGTTTAAACTTAACAGCATATCCACAAAAGAAGGCTATAAACTTTCGCTTTTGGGTATAAACAGCTCCATAGTAGCAGAGAATACTACCACTATGGCGTTAAGTTTCCGTATTCATAGAGGCAATCCTAACAAGTTCGCAGTGTAAGGGAATAAGCAA
>NZ_LOED01000097.1 GCF_001562425.1 Fervidicola ferrireducens | reverse complement strand
TATAGGCTGTTGTATATGACGACCATTCCTTCGTTGTGGAGTATACGTCTGCATTCTTTCGGGCTAACGTATGTCTTCCCCACTATTTCCTTCAACTGTGGCGAGTATAAGTAGTTCCGAGATACCACTCCCGTAGCTACAAACCTTCTGCCCGTTGGTATATGAATCCACACATCGCCCGAGATGGTTGGCATCTCTTTTCGCAGCGGATTGAGAATTTTCGTACCGGGATACACCTTAAGCTTGCTTTGTTCTTCCGGTGGCAGTGGCGATATATCCGCAAAGGAGGGTTCCTTTTGGTCCCTCCTCTTCCTTCTGTTCCTTGCCACAATCCTGCCATCAACCTTGTAGAGCCTATCCCTCACGGCGTGTATTCTTGCCCTGTCGTGTCTTCTGAACTTGGCCAAGATGAGTTCTATCACGTGCGTTTCGTCGATCTCCGCACGGTTGCAAAAGGCCAACGCTGCTGCCAGTGCATCGTTCGCATGCCCCTTTTCAAGCCCCAACTTCTTCCTCGCCTGTGCCACGTCCGATGCAGGTACAAACTCCAGCCGCGGCATTTTCCGCAGTTTCCCCATTATTGCGTTCATCGTCCCCAATGCACGCCACTG
>NZ_LOED01000096.1 GCF_001562425.1 Fervidicola ferrireducens | reverse complement strand
CAAAAAATGGCAAGAAATCCAGCCTGCCCAAATTTGACCGGATAGTTCCGGTAATGGTGCGGCAGGACTGCTATTCAATACATCAGCTGCCGTCAGGTACATGGGTCATTAAGTTCCCCGTCTCCTCCGGCAGGAGTCAGATAGCAGTGCCCATTGCCACTTCCGAATACCATACAAAAAGGCTCCAGGACCTGGCAGGAGGTTCCTGCCGACAAGGGTCCATGGAGATATGGCGTGGTAAATACGGAGAGTGGTATGCTGCTATATCATTAATATACGAGACACATTTAAACGAGCCGTGCGGCGTAATCGGGGTCGATTTCGGCATAGTAAAGCTTGCCGTGCTGTCCAACAACATCTTTTTTGACGGTCGCCAGGTCAGATGGCGCAAGGAACGGTGGGCAGAGCGGCGAATAGCCCTTCAGCAGGCGGGTAGACTTTCCCGCGTCAAAAAAGAAGCAGGTCGTGAACGAAAATGGATGCGGTATATCAACCACTGCATCTCAAAGCGCATAGTTGAAATAGCGAAAAAAGAAGGCAAGGCGATTGCACTTGAGAACCTGCTGGGTATCCGCGAGCGGACTAAAGGATCAAAAAAGTTCAACCGGATGATGTCCGGGTGGAACTTCAAGGAGCTGGCCTCGT
>NZ_LOED01000095.1 GCF_001562425.1 Fervidicola ferrireducens | reverse complement strand
AGGACAGAGATGTCTCTTAAGACTTTCTCAGGGGAGAGTGGCGTCACCACCGCTACCTTGAGAACTCGCCAGAGTTTATAGCTTTCGCTACAGGCACTAATACTTGTTCCATCCAGAGGTATTAGTGCCCTCCCTGGCTCACTCCCAAGGCTTTGTATTAGTTTTATTGCTTCGTCTATCTCCTTTAGTTGCCTTTTCTTTAGGTGTTTGTTCTTAACCGTCCTCTTTACGTGCTCTTTTAATTCCCCCAATTCGTCAGCATCTAAATCTTTTAGAATTGCCATATACCCTTCGGGAATTTGCTCTTTTAACCCAAGTCCTCTTCTTGCTATAACATACGCTGCTGCCACGTCCTTGCTTATCATATACTGCGGTGCATATTTCAGCATCCCTATCACTGATGTGTAGGCGGGATTGACCTCTATGACTTGTATACCCTTCCTCTTCGCTAATACCTTTATTTTTTCCAACAGCGACCTGTAGCTAAACCTGTGCCTTATCCGCCTCGATTTCCTCCCTGAAAAGTCCCCTCTTTTTCCTTTGTCTCTTATGTCCAATCTTTCGATTGCTATTGCTTTTTTCTTTTCTTCTGCTAACCTCACTACCTCGTGGGCATACTGCCATCTGTAATATTCCCTCTTATCCGTATTGCCGCTTATAAGTTCGGGCATCGGAATTTTGCCGTGTCCTGCTAATTGCCCGTTCTCATCTGTTTC
>NZ_LOED01000094.1 GCF_001562425.1 Fervidicola ferrireducens | reverse complement strand
TGCATTTAAACCAGCCTTGGGCCTTACGATTATACCGGGAAGCATTCCCGCACTTCGGACAGGTCTTGGAGGTCTCCTTGGGGTCGACGTAGATTACAGGAACCCCAGCAAGGGCTGCCTTGTATTCGATAAACGAGGCCAGCTCCTTGAAGTTCCACCCGGACATCATCCGGTTGAACTTTTTTGATCCTTTAGTCCGCTCGCGGATACCCAGCAGGTTCTCAAGTGCAATCGCCTTGCCTTCTTTCTTCGCTATTTCAACTATGCGTTTTGAGATGCAGTGGTTGATATACCGCATCCACCTTGATTCGCGGCCGGCTTCTTTCTTGACGCGGGAAAGCCTGCCCGCTTGCTGAAGTGCAGCTCTCCTTGCTGCCCACTGTTCCTTGCGCCATCTGACCTGGCGACCGTCAAAAAAGATGTTGTTGGACAGCACGGCAAGCTTTACTATGCCGAAGTCGACCCCGATTACGCCGCACGGCTCCTTTAAGTGAGTCTCATATACTAATGATATGGCAGCATACCACTCTCCGTCTTTGCCATGCCATATCTCCATGGACCCTTGTCGACAGGAACCTCCTGCCAGGTCCTGGAGCCTTTTGGCATGGTATTCAGAAGTGGCAATGGGCACTGCTATCTGGCTCCTGCCGGAGGAGACGGGGAACTTGATGACCCACGTGCCTGACGGCAGCTGATGTATTGAATAGCAGTCCTGCCGCACCATTA
>NZ_LOED01000093.1 GCF_001562425.1 Fervidicola ferrireducens | reverse complement strand
GCTAGTAATCGCGGATCAGCATGCCGCGGTGAATACGTTCCCGGGCCTTGTACACACCGCCCGTCACACCATGGGAGTTGGCAACACCCGAAGCCGGGCATAGAGCCCGTCGAAGGTGGGGCCAGCGACTGGGGTGAAGTCGTAACAAGGTAGCCGTACCGGAAGGTGCGGCTGGATCACCTCCTTTCTAAGGAGAAAGAAGGAAGGGCGTGGCACTGTTTAGTTTTGAGGGATCATCTCCGTGGGGGTGTAGCTCAGCTGGGAGAGCACCTGCTTTGCACGCAGGGGGTCAGGAGTTCGAATCTCCTCATCTCCACCAATTACAAAAAGGTCCTTCAAAAGAAGTGGGCTTATAGCTCAGATGGTGAGAGCACACGCCTGATAAGCGTGAGGTCGGTGGTTCGAGTCCACCTAAGCCCACCAAAATATTGCACCTTGAAAATTGCACAGTGGGTATGTGGAGCATCTTTTAGGCTTTTGGTCAAGCTACTAAGGGCACACGGTGGATGCCTAGGCGCAAGGGGGCGACGAAGGGCGCGGCAAGCGGCGAAACGCCCCGGGGAGCTGCAAGCAAGCGTAGATCCGGGGGTGCCCGAATGGGGGAACCCACCGTGGGAGAACCTACGGTATCCCATGCTGAACCCATAGGCATGGGAGGCGATACCGGGGGAACTGAAACATCTTAGTACCCCGAGGAAAAGAAAGCAAGAGCGATTCCCTGAGTAGCGGCGAGCGAAAGG
>NZ_LOED01000092.1 GCF_001562425.1 Fervidicola ferrireducens | reverse complement strand
TCGCCTGTGCCACGTCCGATGCAGGTACAAACTCCAGCCGCGGCATTTTCCGCAGTTTCCCCATTATTGCGTTCATCGTCCCCAATGCACGCCACTGCTTGATGCCTTTTATGGGGATATATACCCTCCCGGCATGTACATCTTCATGGCAGTCTTTGCATAGGTATACCAGGTTCTCCTGAACGTCCGTACCACCGCTCTTCCGCTGTATCAGGTGGTGTTTTTGCAAATTCTCTTTTGTCCCGCAAAGGATGCATTTCCTCTCTGCTGGCGTTCTGGGTGATCTCTGGTAACCCGTGCCGTATGTTTTGCCCCATGTCATTGCCCTGACATCGAAGACGTTATCCTCCATGACAAATACAACCTGCTCTGCTGGAAAGGGGAAGAGCCTTAAAAGCTTTTTGTAAAGATTGAAGTGCGTTTCCACACCATGTTTGAGGGTGGCGTTCGACTTGTCTCTAGCCCTTACTATTCTTGGCGCCTTAAATTTTGTTAAAACCCTACCATGTCTGGCGGATAAATGTCTCTTTTTGCACCGCGAATAGTATCTTCTGTTCCTTCGGTGTCTTCTTCTTTCTGTCATCAACTCCTTAATCTCGGGAATTCTGGTTTGTAAAACACCCTGGCAGTATGCGATCAGTTTCCCATTTTTTGTTTCGCACACAACAAACCCTATGTAGTTATATCCCGGGTCGAGCGCTATGATGAGTTTCCTTGGTACTGTTTTGGAGTAATCGAACTCTCTGTCCAGGAACACTGCTACCGGTGGCTTGCCGGAGG
>NZ_LOED01000091.1 GCF_001562425.1 Fervidicola ferrireducens | reverse complement strand
GGCCAGCCGGAGCCGTGGCCGGAAGGGTTCAGCGTTCCCTCCCCCGGCAACCTGGGCAAGTATGAGGGAGAGTTTCAGGTTATCACTTACCCGAACGGCTTTCTCTACATCAGGATACCCGACTTAGCCTATGCTTGTGGCTTCCGGAGGGACTATCTGATAGGCGTTTTAGCCAAAGCAGTGGTAGACATAGCCTTCTTCCTGGGCAAGCCCATCGCCCTGGAGGAACTCAATTTTAGCAAAGACAGGCTGGATACCAATAAGAAGTTTAACCGCATGGCTTCAAACTTTCCCTTTGCCAAAATGGTAGAAGCCATGTACCGGAGGGCTGTCAAGGAAGGAGTGCCATTTAAGCTCGTACCTGCCCGGCACACGTCCACCATAGGCTACTGGAAGTATACGAAGCGTTATGCCGTCCCGGTGCACTGCGTGGCGGCATTGGTTATTGGCCGTCGGGCGATGGGTTTTAAGGAACGGGTAACTAAAGAACTTAAACAACTAATAGCCCAAATCAAGCAAGAGCTGACCTATAAGGTCGATCCTAATACACCGAGGGAAGGAAGAGGGATGACCCGCAGGGTCAGGGCGTGCTTGAAACGGCTGGATTGGAAGCTCCTGCAGCACAACGGGCTTGCCTCTTGGCAGCAGGAAGCGTATTACTCCGTCTGGCATGACCTCAAGGAGCTTGCCCTGTCCTTACGGTGACCCCGTTTAGCCGGTGTCGGACAAACCGGTAGGCGTCTTAACAGGACGGTGCCTGCGGCGGTGAGCACACCGCCTCTACTCCGGCCAACTCTGACCTGCGGGCACTTTGTGCCCCGCCAGTCCGTGCAGGCGAGTCCGGGGTAAGGGAGCGGAAATAACCGTTCCGCGAGCGCTCCGGGTGGGAGTCCCGGGCCGAGGCCCCCTGTCGCCCTGCCCCTCGGAGGGCAAATCAAA
>NZ_LOED01000090.1 GCF_001562425.1 Fervidicola ferrireducens | reverse complement strand
AAAGGTGGGATATGGAGACAGCCAGGCAGAACTCCTGCCCCTCAAAGGATACCTTGATGTTAGGGTTGCCGCCCTTTGTCTCGTCTCCCCGGGAGTAAAGGCAGTTTTTGCGAGCAGCCCGCCACTCCTCCAGCGTGGCCCGCCCCTTGCAGACCTTTCCCCAGAGTTTTCTCCCACCAAACACCACTTTGGGTACGGTCCCGTTTTCCCGGTGAGCCTCAAGCTCAGCCAGTTTCTCCTCTAAAGATGCTACCCGGTTGTTCCGCCCCTTGACCACCAGGCGGAGTTTTTCAACAATGTCCGGGGCATCGCCTTTTTCTTCTACCTTCGCTAGCTTACTCATAGCAAAGCCAAGCTTCTTCCTCGCCCGGCGTAGTTTGTTTTTCGTTTCCTCAATCTCCAGCTCCAGCAGCTCTTTTTGGGAGTCCAGCACGGCCTGTGCCTTAAGCCTGGCGTCGTCCACGTAGCGGGAGTTGATTCCGAAAAGATCTTGCCCCAATTTCTTGATTTCATCGCGGGATGCACCCTCCAGTAGCCGGTTGAAGGCCCAACGCATGCAAGCACAGAAAAGGCGCATCTCCGTCACAAGAGGATCTTCCTCACCACGGCTCCATTTCTGTGAGCGGAAGGCCGGGTAAATCTCCGGAAAGAACTCCCCGCAAACTGTCATGCTAAATTTGTCCTTTTTGTGTTTCTTCGGCATCTCTTATCAGCTCCCGGAAGCCCTGCCGGATTTTCCTGCCACCCCTCGCACCATACAGCCGGGCTGAAAATGAAGTCACTACAGCCAGCAAATCCTGGACAAGTCGGGTATCTCCGCTGGCCGCTGGGCAGCCGCACAGGCCTGATCAGGCCTTGTTTTTCCCGTGCCCGAAGTCTGTTCGGGTGTACGCCTAATTTCTTTGCTGCTTCTCCAATGGATAAGAGTTCCATGCTTTTATGGTAGCAAAATAGTTAAGTAAAGTCAACTACAGTGGGGTTTCTTGAAGCTGCTGCAAACC
>NZ_LOED01000089.1 GCF_001562425.1 Fervidicola ferrireducens | reverse complement strand
CTGCCTGTCGTTCATGTCCATGCAGCGCCTCCACACTACGCGCCGCGGGTCGATGCCGAGTTCGTTGCCCTGGTATATGTGGTTGTCCACCATGGCCGCCAGCAAGTTGTTGGCTGCTCCTATGGCGTGGATGTCTCCGGTAAAGTGCAGGTTTATGTCTTCCATGGGCACTACCTGGGCGTAACCGCCGCCGGCCGCTCCGCCTTTTACGCCAAAGACCGGGCCAAGAGAGGGCTCCCTTAGAGCTATGGCCGCATTTTTGCCGAGCCTTCTTAAGGCATCGCCCAGGCCTACCGTCGTGGTGGTCTTTCCTTCACCGGCGGGCGTGGGGTTTATGGCAGTCACCAGAATCAGTTTGGCATCGGGTCTGTCTCCAAGGCGTTTTAATAAATTGTAATCTACCTTCGCCTTGTATTTGCCGTAGTATTCGATGTCGTCCTCGGAAAGCCCGAGTTTTGCGGCAATGTCCCTTATGTGCTCTAGTTTTGCCTCCTGGGCTATTTCTATGTCGCTTTTGAAAGCCATTTACACCCCGTCCTTTCCGGAATTTTTTTAATTGATTTTTTGCGGAGCCAGGCCGATGCTAAACCTTTTCATTATTAGCCTGGCAAAAATGGTGTATATTGGAATATTAAAAGCTTGAACGATACAGGAAGTAACTATCTTATAAACCAGCGGTATGCCGAAGAGCTTGTAGAGAAAATAGGGCACGAGTAACACCGAAGTTATTATCTGTCCGGTAGCTATCGCTATGGCAAGCTGCCAGATGGTCGGTTGTTTACTGTTAAAAAGTCTTATCATAAAACCGGGTATCATGCCGGTCAATGCAGCGGTAAGAGTGAAATGCGGCATATACGGCCCTGCCGGGTTTATCCAGTAACCCACCAGATCACCGACTGCTCCCACAATTCCTCCCGCTGCCGGGCCCATCGTAATCCCGGCCAGGATGACGGGAAATCCTCCGAATCCTATTCTTATCGCTTCCACCGTGCCGAATGCTATCCTTATGCTGGCAATTCGGGTAAGTATTATGTTCAGCACCACGAACATCGCCATGTAGGTTATCCTTTTAGTGCTCATTTTCATGAAATCGGTGTCCTCCT
>NZ_LOED01000088.1 GCF_001562425.1 Fervidicola ferrireducens | reverse complement strand
CCTGCCTATCGCCCCTTAACCCCCACCACAGGGTGTTGCCGGACTCCCGGGAAGTTCGGCAGGGAAGAGCGGCAGGCTTAAAAGCTAAAACGTCAGCCCGTCCCGCTTAACATGAAGGACAGCCACTCTGTGGGCCCCCAGCCCCGAAAAATCTTGTCCTCTCTTATGGCCCGCTTTCGGGCAGCCTTATAAAGACCAAAGAGTTTGCCCCAGAGCCCGAAGGGCTTCCATCCTTCCTTAGGCGAAAGCCTCTTCAAGAGTTCCCGGGGCATCCTCTCCGCAAATCCAAGAGCCCTGCGGGCTATCACAAGGGCTGCAGCCTGGTGAGCAGACAGCCCATAGGCTTCCGAATACTTGAAATACCCGATAAGTGAAGTGAATCTGGCAGATACGGTAAAGACTGCGATACCCCTTTTTCTCAAAGCCACGACAATCCGGTTGAAAAGGAGTTTCTTGCAAAAGTTGTGAGTTATCCGATTGAAAAGGCGGTTGGTATCGTGGTCCTGGGCAAAGGACAGCTCTTCCAGGGCTACCTGCTTTATACCCAGCGATTTCAGCCATTCGGCTATGTCTTTAGCCAGGTTTCCGGCTATCCACTCCCGTTTTTCATGGGAAACGTAGACCAGTTCGGGACACCAGAAACAGCGTGAGATATGAAAATTGCCGTCCGGCAGGACCACGGTTACGGCCACCACATCGGGGTTTAAGTCTATTCCTGCCATGGGCAAGTCTTTTTTTACAGGCACGTCATCGCCCAGGGGAAAGGAAATAAAGCAATCGAACCTTCCGTTCTTGCGGACTACCCTTACCGTATAGGCACCGGCTCTCAAAAGGTGTTGCAGGAGTATGGCCCTGTAAGGAGCGGGTATTTCCAGGGGCACCGTAACCCAGTCTTCTTCTTTCCTCCGGCGGCCGCTTTTGTCTTCCGGCTCCGGCGGTATGTAGACGTTGAGGCGGAAGGAACCGGTAACCTCGTCGAAGACCACTTCCGTGTTTGCATTGCCATACTGGCCTTCCAGTCCCTTCTGGTTGGCCTGGCCTACAGAATAGAAAGCGTTCGACCTGAGTTCCCGCCACTCTTCTTTAGAAAGTTTTCCTTCCTGGAGCA
>NZ_LOED01000087.1 GCF_001562425.1 Fervidicola ferrireducens | reverse complement strand
CTGGAGGGATGAGAAATGGCTCAATATAATATTACCATCGATTCTGAAATTTTGCACCACCTTTTTCTAAATGGAGCTAAAGATGAAGGGATGGCCAAACTATTGGAATCCGTACTCAACCAAATACTCCAAGCCCAGGCTACCGAACAAATCAAAGCAGAACCTTATGAAAGAACCGAAGAAAGACAGGATTACCGCAACGGTTACTACCAGAGAAATCTTGTTACTAGAGTCGGTACCCTAACACTTAAAGTCCCCAGGCTCCGCAACGGTAAGCTAACTACTGAGATCTTCAGCCGTTACCAGAGAAGCGAACAGGCCCTTTTGCTGGCATTAATGGAAATGGTGGTTAACGGCGTATCAACACGGAAAATTGAAGAAATAACCTACGAGCTTTGCGGTACCGAGTTTTCAAAATCTACAATCTCCGAGCTTTGCAAGAACCTTGACCCTATTGTTACAGCCTGGAATTCCAGGCCTCTTAGAGAAAAGAAATTTCCCTTCGTAATAGTAGATGCTATGGTTATAAGAGTTAGGGAAGATGGCCGGGTTCGGCAGCGGGGGCTGTTAATTGCCGTTGGTGTGAATGAGGAAGGTTACCGGGAAATATTAGGCCTTATGATTGGTGACAGTGAATCGGAAGAAAGCTGGAGTGAATTCTTTTCTTGGCTCAAACAAAGAGGTTTGCACGGCGTAGATTTGGTAGTTTCCGACCATCACAATGGGCTTATCCGGGCTATTCACAAATATTTTCAGGGTGCGACCTGGCAGCGCTGCCAAACTCATTTTATGCGTAACATTCTCGATAAAACCCCAAAAGTTTTACAAAAAGAAATACATACTAAGGTAAGGGCTATATTAGAGGCACCGGATGCTAAAACGGCAAGAATGCTGTTAAACCAGGTGTTAGAGGAATATCGAGCAAAGGCACCGAAGGCCATGGACATATTAGAATCTGGATTTGAAGATGCTATAGCGGTATTAGAGTTTCCTGAACGGTATAGGAAAAGGCTTCGAACTACAAATGCT
Organism: Fervidicola ferrireducens; assembly: GCF_001562425.1. GTDB lineage: Bacteria > Bacillota > Thermosediminibacteria > Thermosediminibacterales > Thermosediminibacteraceae > Fervidicola > Fervidicola ferrireducens. The sequence goes on along the minus strand of NZ_LOED01000087.1, from coordinate 93 downwards.
TTAGAGCGGCTAAACGAAGAGATACGCCGACGTGAAAGGGTTATTAGGATATTTCCCAACCGCGAATCAGCTATACGTCTAATTGGGGCATTG
>NZ_LOED01000086.1 GCF_001562425.1 Fervidicola ferrireducens | reverse complement strand
TCGCCTGTGCCACGTCCGATGCAGGTACAAACTCCAGCCGCGGCATTTTCCGCAGTTTCCCCATTATTGCGTTCATCGTCCCCAATGCACGCCACTGTTTAACACCGTCAACCGGTATATATACCCTGCCAGCATGCACATCTTCATGACAGTTCTTGCACAAGTACACCAGATTTTCCCGCACATCTGTACCATCACTTTTACGCTGTATCAAATGGTGTTTCAGCAGGTGTTCTTGTGTACCACAGAGGATACATTTCTTCTCTACTGGCGTTCTGGGTGACTTCTGATAGCCTGCACCATATGTCTTTCCCCAGGTCATGCTCCTGACGTCAAAAACGTTGTCTTCCATAACGAACACAACCTGCTCTGCTGGGAATGGAAATAACTTTGAAAGCTTTTCTTGACTTCCTCCCGCCCCCTAAAGGAGGCGGGATTCCTTCAGGCGACTCAAGTCGCCATCCGGCTACCGCTCGCCGCATGCAGCGTACCGGCGGTAGATTCGAAGCGGCTTACCCATCGGTGATAGTTCCACCGGAGGGCAAGCGGTTTCAGGGGCGTGGCCTCCGCCCCGTGCCCCTTCGAGGAGCCCTATTTAGCACAACTGGCCGCCGCTTTCATCCCTACCCTTGAAAGGGTAGGGCCTTCCCGCGGCGGTTCTGTAAAGGTTAAGGTGAGTTTCTACACCATGCCTGAGCGTGGCGTTGGACTTATCTGTCGACCTCACGATTCTCGGCATCTTGAACTTTGTTAAAACCCTATCCTGTCTGGCGGATAAACGTTTCTTTTTGCACCGTGAATAGTATCTTCTATTCCTTCGGTGTTCCCTTCTTTCTGTCATCAGTCCCTTAATCTCTGGGATTCTGGTTTCCAGAATACCTATACAGTACACTGTCAATTTTCCGCCTTTAATTTCGCATACTGCGAATCCTATGTAGTTGTATCCTGGGTCAAGAGCTATGATGAATTTCCTTGGTACTGTTTTGAAGTAATCGAACTCTCTGTCCAGGAACACTACTATCGGTGGCTTGCCGGAAGCTCTCCCACCAATGATTTTTACACTGCCCCGCTTCCTTAGTTTCCTAATCATGTTGAACCTTTTCGTCGGGTGGCCGGGCCTGCCGTATTTGTCGGCAGTGAACAATACCATCTTTTCTCCTCCTTCTGTAAGGAGCCCTGTGATCCGGGCA
>NZ_LOED01000085.1 GCF_001562425.1 Fervidicola ferrireducens | reverse complement strand
AAGGAGGAAAAACGATGGCAAAGCAAAAGTTTGAGAGGAAAAAGCCTCACGTCAACGTAGGAACGATAGGTCACGTAGACCACGGGAAGACCACGCTGACGGCGGCGATAACGAAGGTATTGTCGACCGCTGGACTTGCGAACTTCGTAGCATACGACCAGATTGACAAGGCGCCCGAGGAGAGGGAGCGCGGAATCACGATAGCGACGGCGCACGTAGAATACGAGACTGAAAAGAGGCACTACGCCCACGTGGACTGCCCGGGTCACGCCGACTACGTAAAGAACATGATAACAGGGGCCGCCCAGATGGACGGCGCGATACTGGTGGTATCGGCGGCTGACGGTCCGATGCCCCAGACCAGGGAGCACATACTGTTGGCAAGGCAGGTAGGGGTGCCCTACATCGTAGTATTCATGAACAAGGTGGACATGGTGGACGATCCGGAGCTTTTGGAACTTGTAGAGATGGAAGTAAGGGAGCTACTTTCCACCTACGAATTCCCCGGGGACGAAGTACCGGTGGTAGCGGGTTCTGCCTTAAAGGCGCTTGAATGCGGCTGCGGCAAGAGGGACTGCGAATGGTGCGGCAAGATATGGGCGCTCATGGACGCGGTAGACGAATATATCCCGACACCGCAGCGGGATGCCGACAAACCCTTCCTCATGCCGATAGAGGACGTATTTTCCATAACTGGCCGTGGCACGGTAGTGACCGGCAGGGTAGAGAGGGGCACGCTGAAAGTAGGAGACGAAGTGGAGATAATAGGGCTAAGCCCAGAGAAGAAGAAGACGGTAGTGACTGGGGTAGAGATGTTCCGTAAGGTATTGGACCAGGCGGTAGCCGGGGACAACATAGGGGCGCTGCTGCGCGGGATAGACAAGAACGAAGTAGAGAGGGGCATGGTAATAGCGAAGCCCGGCACTGTGCAGCCGCACACCAAGTTTAAGGGGCAGGTATACGTATTGAAGAAGGAAGAAGGAGGAAGGCACACGCCGTTTTTCAATGGATACAGGCCGCAGTTCTACTTCAGGACGACGGACGTGACTGGGGTAATAAAGTTGCCGGAAGGCACTGAGATGGTAATGCCCGGGGACAACATAGTGATGGAGATAGAGCTGATAGCGCCGATAGCGATGGAAGAAGGCCTTCGTTTTGCTATCCGCGAGGGTGGCAAGACAGTAGGGGCCGGCGTGGTGACCGAGATAATCGAATA
>NZ_LOED01000083.1 GCF_001562425.1 Fervidicola ferrireducens | reverse complement strand
CCCCTGGGCGATGACGTGCCTGTAAACAAAGACTTGCCCATGGCAGGAATAGACTTAAACCCCGATGTGGTGGCCGTAACCGTGGCCCTGCCGGACGGCAATTTTCATATATCACGCTGTTTCCGGTGTCCTGAACTGGTCTACGTTTCCCATGAAAAACGGGAATGGATAGCCGGGAACCTGGCTAAAGACATAGCCGAATGGCTGGAATCGCTGGGTATAAAGCAGGTAGCCCTGGAAGAGCTGTCCTTTGCCCAGGACCACGACACCAACCGCCTCTTCAACCGTGTCACCCACAACTTTTGCAAGAGGCTCCTATTCAACCGGATCGTCGTGGCCTTGAGGAAGAGGGGTATCGCAGTCTTTACCGTATCCGCCAGATTTACTTCGCTTATCGGCTACTTCAAATACTCACGGGATTACGGCCTTTCCGCTCACCAGGGTGCCGCCTTTGTAATAGCCAGGAGAGCTTTGGGCTTTACCGAGAAGGTCCCCAAAGAGATCCTGAATAGGCTGTCGCCAAGGGAAGGATGGCAGCATTTCAAGCTTTGGGGCAAGCTCTCCGGACTGTTCAGGGCGGCCAGAAAGCGGGCGGTAAGGAACGGCCATATGATCCTTGGGTGGAACCCTGAAGAATGGCTCTCTTTCATGTTCGGTAACTCGTCCTAATTGCGAGGTTTAAAGTCTGCCGCTCTTCCCTGCCGGGCTACCCGGGAGTCCGGCAACACCCTGTGGTGGGGGTTAAGGGGCGGCGGGTAGGCGGGGTGACTCCCCCTCCCGGTATGCGCCTTAGGGCCAAAGCCCGAGGGACGGAAAACGCCGGGAAGTAGCCCGGCAGCCAGAGGCCCGAACCGGGGAAATGTGGGCCTCCCCATAATGGGGTGTCGGGCAGCCAGACGGTGATGGAGGTAGCCGTCGGCTCTAACAGTATAGTGCTCGTTGGGGTCTGCACAATGAGTACCTAACAAAGCTATAGATTGTTTAGCTTTGTATAGGGAAAATTGACCTCTATTTCGCCTTTGAGCTTTTCGAAGGTTTCCAGGGCGTGCCTGCCGTTCGGGGATTCTAGGACTTTGAAGCCCTCCCTTTCAAAGAAATCCCTCAAAAGTATCCTTATTTTCGCTTCATCTTCCACCACCAGGATCGTCTTCGGTTTCACGGCAACTCCCCCCGAAAGTTTCCTTTTGCATTTCATCAGGAAGAATTCTATTTTAATGATGTTAATTCCTGGTTCAAAAAACTTGACTGTTTTTATCTCCAGCCAAGCCGGCCCCCAGACCAGGCTTTCGCCTCCTTCCCGGATATTTGATTTGCCCTCCGA
>NZ_LOED01000082.1 GCF_001562425.1 Fervidicola ferrireducens | reverse complement strand
TAGTTTCCATTGAAAAACAATTCCCTCAAACCCGCAGAAACCCAGCATCTTCATCCCAAAAAAGAGAATATTTACGGTATAATATAGCAAAAAGGAGATGGATGGAGAATGCTGATAATTAGAAATGAAGATTTTGAACAATTAAGCGTATTCGACCAATTGCTTCCAAAATCATGCCTAGAACTTAAAGGAGAACTGGCTGTTATCGATAAAATACTGGATGACGAAAGCCTACTCACTCCATTTATAGAAAAGCTTAATTCCAAATGCGGTAGACCCAGCATACCTCTTGATACATACATTAGAATGATGTATCTCAAATTCAGATATAATCTTGGATACGAAACCTTATGCAAAGAAGTATCAGATAGCATCTCGTGGAAGGTATTCTGCCATATACCAGTTTGTGCCGAGGTACCTGATTATACCACTCTTGCGAAACTTACCAAGAGATTTGGCGAAGATACTTTGGAGAAATTAAACACCCTAATCCTTCGAAAGGCTTTAGAAAAAAAGCTAATAAAAGCCAGGAAAATAAGGATAGATACAACAGTTATAAAATCCAACATCCACCATCCAACCGATGCAAGCCTCCTTTCAGACGGCGTTAAAGTATTGACAAGACTGGTCAAAAAGGTAAAAGATGCAGGTGTAGCAGTTAAAAGTGAATTTCAAGACAGAACAAGATCAGTTAAAAAAAGGATACTGAATATAGTAAAATTCGCTAAAAACAGGAACAATGAAGCAAAGGAAAGTGTCCGCAAAAAAGTAAAAGAACTGGTAGAAATAACGAAGGATGTATTACACTCAGCTAACAAAGTTTTAACCATGGCAAAAGATGAAATAAAGAAAGTAAAAAATAAGCAGAGATCATCAAAAGCCGCTCTTATCCAAAAACTGGATGATGCTATTTCAGCAGTAGGTAAAATCATAAAACAGACCAATGAAGTATTAAAAGGAAACACTTCCATTCCCGACAGGATAGTAAGCATCTTTGACCAGGGAGCAAGGCCTATAAAAAGGGGCAAGGCAAAAGCAGAAATAGAATTTGGCAGAAAAGTAGCGCTTGCAGAATCAGAAGAAGGTTTAATAATTTCAAGCCACGTTGAAGAAGGTAATCCTTGCGATAAAACCCTAGCCGTGCAAATGGTGAAGAAGAGTATAGATGTTTTAAATAAAGTTCCTGAAGAAGTTGCTGCAGATAGAGGTTTTTACTCCAGTGAAAATGAGAGAGAGATACAGGGCCTTAATGTAAAACATGTAGCTATACCCAAGCCTGGTAAGAAGAGCGAGAAGAGATTAAAGCACGAACGTCAGCATTGGTTTAAAAGGCTGATACGATGGAGAGCTGGCGGTGAAGCTACTATTGGTCTATTAAAGAGGAAATATGGGTTTGGCGTATGTCTGTTTCATGGTGAAAATACAGGCATATGGGTTAATCTGTCCATTTTTAGCTACAATGTCACCAAGTTAGCAAAACTGATGGTTCAAATCTGTTAGAAAATG
>NZ_LOED01000081.1 GCF_001562425.1 Fervidicola ferrireducens | reverse complement strand
CATTAAGACGTGCTATGAAAAGTCAATAGGTTATAGCAAAAATTTTTGACAATCGCATAGAAATTCTGTTCACGCATTTTTGCCGGGAGGAGACCATTGATAATCCGCGTCATACGGCCGATTATCCTTCCAGAGAGAATAAATCAAGTGAACAAGTTTTCTTGCAACAGCTCCTGTAGCAACATTCGAGTGCTTTCCCTGGCTGCGTTTTAACTCATAATAAGCCCTCAGCTCCGGGTTAAATCGGCGGGCTGAAATAGCGGCTAACCACAAGCTGTTCCTTAAAACAGGGGAACCGCGTTTGGACATACGGTTACGAGTACCCTCAAACAATCCAGAAGCCCTTACGGTAGCATCTAAACCAGCATAGGCAACAAGAGCCCGGGGATTAGGAAATCGAGAAATATCACCTATCTCGCCGATAATTGCGGCGGCCAGGATGGAGCCAATGCCTGGAATAGTTTCAATTACGTGGCGATAAGGTGTCTCCTTACTGGGACGAAGCTCCTCCATAACCTCATTAATAGCGTCCTCGATAACCTTTATCTGTTCTTCAATAAATTCAATTTGCTCAATCAGCAAACGCAGCTGGAGGGTAAAAGCGTCTAGAGCCATGGTAATGCCGAAGGTGCCTTTAGCCAGAGATTGAATCTTTTTAGCTCTTTCTTCACCGAACCTGCCGCGGGAATGTTCTTTAAGGAAAGCAGATAACTCTGAAAGGTCCACTTCGGCTAATTCTTCCGGCTCCGGGTAAGATTTTAGCAGCTCCCTTGAAGTCCGGATAAACACATCGGAGAAGCAGTCTGGATATTCAGGGAAAATCCTATCCAAAATACCAAGCACCCTGTTCTTAAGGCCACCGACCTGGCGAACGAACTCAAAGCGGAGTCGGGAGAGCGACTGTAATTTAAGGGTTGTTTCTGAAGGAAGCCTGGTTGCAGGGGCTCTTCCCAATCGTAACAAGTCGGCAAGGAGCAAAGCATCTTTTTGGTCGGTTTTAGCTTTACGCACATAGAGATTCCGCAGAGCATCTGACTGAATGGGATTGATGACATGAAGTTCGAATCCTTGGTTAGTGAGGTAGCAGTAGATAGGGAGCCAGTAATGGCCGGTAGCCTCTAAGCAGAACTTTACGTCATCAGGCTTTAAACCGAGTCTTTCCAATGCCTGCAAAAGCTTATTCATCCCTTTATGGTTATTATCTAGATGCATCCTAAGAACTATATCACCGGAGTCGTTTACGAGGCATACTTCATGACTGTGTTTAGCCACATCAATGCCGCCATAGATCATATTTACATCCTCGCTTTCACTAAATTTTAGGCAGGGTTCCCACAGTCCTCTATAAGTCTCAACCTTGCGCGTAACTCGAGGCATGCAGCAAGCTACATCCGCAACGTGCTCATTCGAGACATCTCATAGAGGAGGGGCTTCACTCTTAATGTCGGGACAGCGAAAGAGCTTCCCAAGGAGGTAGTTCGAAGTCCCCTGCCGCTACGAGAAATATTTAGCTAAGTTTTATCAGAATTCCTGTGTGGTTGTTAAAAAAATTTTATTAGTTAAAGCTAACTATATTGTACAAGGAGG
>NZ_LOED01000080.1 GCF_001562425.1 Fervidicola ferrireducens | reverse complement strand
ACAAATTCCTCTTCCGTGGTGTTTTCGGGAAGCTGGACGACGCTGGTTTCTATGCCAATCTCCGCGCACCTTTTTTGGGCTCCTTTTATATACGACATTGAGTCGGGTCTTTCCCCTACTATCACTATGGCAAGGCGTGGGGTAACACCGCCTGCCTTTAATTCCTCTACCTCACTCATTAGTTTTTGTTTTAATGCATCCGCCACTTCTTTTCCGCTTAAAATATCTGCCATTTTTCCCCCTCCGATTTTAAAAGTGAGAAAAGCACGGGGCCTGTCAACCATATCCCCGCACTTTTCTCTATTATCTTTAAAAATTACATTATTAATCTCTTTCCTAAAAACCTTTTCTAGAAGAGCCCGCTGATTCTTCCATTCTCATCCACATCTATGTTTTCTGCCGCAGGTCGCTTGGGAAGTCCCGGCATTGTCATTATCTCGCCAGTAAGCGCTACAGCAAATCCTGCCCCCGCAGATATCTTCACGTTCCTCACCGTTATTCTAAATCCATTCGGCCTGCCTAAAAGTGCGGGATTGTCGCTCAGCGAATACTGCGTCTTAGCCATGCATACTGGCACTTCTCTAAATCCCAAACTTTCTATTGTCTCTATTTCTTTCCTAGCTGCCGGAGTAAAGTCTACGCCATCTGCACCGTAAATTTCTTTCGCTATCATCTCTATCTTCTCGGCTATGCCCATGTCCAATGGATAAAGCGGTTTGTAGTTGTTCTTACCTTCTTCTATTAGCCTTAGCACTTCTTTGGCCAATTCAATTCCGCCTTCGCCGCCCTTTGCCCAAACTTCGGATATCACCGCTTTGACCCCTAATTTCTCGCATTCTGTCCTTACTAGCTCAAGCTCGGCTTCTGTGTCGCTTGGGAACCTGTTTATTGCTACTACAGCAGGCAGACCAAATTTCATAGTGATGTTTTCAACGTGTTTCAGCAGGTTGGGAAGCCCTTTCTTTAGAGCCTCCAGATTCTCCTCACCTAGCCTATCTTTCGGCACGCCGCCGTGATGCTTTAGCGCTCTGATGCTCGCCACTATAACTACTGCATCAGGCCTTATGCCCGCTACCCGGCACTTTATGTCCAGGAATTTCTCTGCTCCCAGGTCCGCGCCAAATCCAGCTTCGGTTACTACGTAGTCCGCAAGTTTCATAGCCATCTTGGTAGCGAGGACGCTGTTGCAGCCGTGGGCTATGTTGGCAAAAGGCCCCCCGTGTACAAAGGCTGGAGTGCCTTCTAAAGTCTGCACTAAATTGGGTTTTAAAGCGTCTTTCAATAGCGCAGCCATCGCTCCATGGGCCTTCAAATCACCAGCTGTCACAGGTTTTCCACTGTAAGTATAAGCTACTATTATTCTTGACAACCTTTCTTTCAGGTCCTTGAGGTCTGTGGCAAGGCAAAACGCTGCCATTACTTCCGATGCCACTGTTATATCAAAGCCGTCTTCCCTGGGAACTCCGTTGGCTTTCCCTCCAAGGCCGTCGACTATGAACCTCAACTGCCTGTCGTTCATGTCCATGCAGCGCCTCCACACTACGCGCCGCGGGTCGATGCCGAGTTCGTTGCCCTGGTATATGTGGTTGTCCACCATGGCC
>NZ_LOED01000079.1 GCF_001562425.1 Fervidicola ferrireducens | reverse complement strand
CTGTAGAGGCGGTGGCTTGCAAAAGCCATAGTTGACCAGCCTAAGGAACTGACTCGAAGGACAAGGGGATGATGTTCCTACGTTATCCCTGTCAGGGCACTCTGGGGTGCGTCCCAAGCTCCAGACACTGCCGTGCAGGCTTAAACAGTCTTGAGTGGTAGGGACAGTGGTCTGCACACAGCAAGCAGGGATAACATTGGCGATGGGAGATGCAGGCGTAGTCCAGCCTGTACGTCACCCAGCACTGCTGGAGGAAGGAGGAAGACTCCAAATGGTATTTGTGTTGAACAGGGATAAAACACCTTTAGCACCATGCCACGAAGCTGTGGCAAGGAAATTGCTCAAACAAGGAAAAGCAGTGGTTCATAGAATTTATCCTTTCACTATAAGACTTAAAGAACAAAAGGATACATCAACGTTCAAGCCAAATTACAGACTCAAGATTGACTATGGAAGCAGACATACAGGGATTTCAATACTTAAGAATAATAAAAAAGAAGTAGTTTTTATGATGCAGCTACATCACAGGACAGACGTAAAAGAAAACATGGATAGAAGACGTGCATTCCGACGCAGCAGAAGAAGTAGAAAAACAAGATACAGAAAACCAAGGTTTTTAAACAGGCAAATAAATGAAGATTGGCTACCACCTACGCTACTGAGCAGGATAAGAAATATCGAAACATGGGTAAGAAGACTTTGCAAATTGTGTCCTATTACTGCAATTTCCTATGAAAATGTCAAGTTTGACACGCAACTACTGAGAAATCCAGAAATTTCGGGTATAGAGTATCAGCAGGGAACATTGCAAGGATATGAAGTTAGGGAATACCTGCTAGAAAAGTTCGACAGAAAATGCGTCTACTGCGGTGCTACAAATGTACCACTTGAAATTGAACATGTAATTCCGAAGTCAAGAGGTGGAACAGACAGGATAGATAATCTTGTTATAGCCTGCCACAAATGCAATCAAAGAAAAGGGAATAAAACGGCTGAAGAATTCGGATATCCAGAAATACAGAAACTTGTTAAAGAGTCACTGAAAGATTGTGCGATAGTTAATACTACAAGATGGAGGATATATGAAGCATTAAAACAGACAGATCTACCAGTGGAATGTGGAAGTGGTGCTTTAACAAAGATGAATAGAATCAAGTTAGGACTGCCTAAAGGTCATCATTTTGATGCTGTCTGTGTTGGATATTCGACTCCTGATAGGATTTGGTTCAAGACAAGAACAGTATTGCACGTGATAGCAAAGGGTAGAGGAACAAGGCAGATTGCAAATGTAGATAAAAGTGGTTTTCCACGTGGATACAGGAAAAGAAGAAAGTTATTTTATGGTTTCCAAACTGGGGACATGATAAAAGCTTTTGTCTCAGAAGGCAAATATAAAGGGATATGGAAAGGTACAGTAGCATGTAGAGAAAGTGGATATTTTGATATAAAGAATAAAGCAGGCAAAAGGATTGCTCAAGGTATATCTTATAAGTACTGCAAGGTAATTCAGCGGTTTGATGGGTATTGTTATGATTTGGAGCAGATAGAAATTAAAGGCATATTTCCTCTCCAACCTGTAGAGGTTGGAGCCTCCATGTGCCGATAAGAAAAGGT
>NZ_LOED01000078.1 GCF_001562425.1 Fervidicola ferrireducens | reverse complement strand
TCCTCCCCTCAATAAATTGAGGGGCATCCACAAGCGGATGCACGCAAGAAACCCTTGCGCTTCGGTTCAGTGACACCATGCCATCCCAGGAGGAACGACACAGCCACGGGCCGTGCCACACGGCCACTACTCCCCTTTACGGGAGATACCTGGAAAGCTCTTTCGTAGATGTTGAGGGCACCGTTTATGTCTGCTTGTGCCTTCCAACCACAGGAACACGCATACAAACCCCGGTGTCTCCGGTTGGAAGGCGCAATCTTCCCGCAGGCGTGGCAGGTAATGGACGTTCTCCTCTCGTCTACGTCGTCACGGACTATGATCCCCATTAGGGCACCCTTATACTTCATTATGCTGATTAGCTTTCGGTACGGCCACGTATGCAATCGCTGGTTCAGCCGGTCCCCATAATCAATGCTCTCTCGGATCCCGTTGAGGTCCCCAATAACTATCTCTTTCGCACCCCGCCGCGCACACTCCGTAATAAAGTGAGATGTAACTACATGCAGTAAATACTCCACTTGCTCCTTTTCCCGGTGTGCTATTTCCTTCCACCTGCGGGAATTCTGTTGGAGACTGGTCCGCACCTTCTGCCAGTACCGTCTTACTGCTTTGATAAGCCTGCCAGAATAGAGCATCACAGTGCCATCATAAAAGGCACACGCCATGAGAACAGTTTCTCCAAGGTCAACTGCTGCTTTCCCCGTCCCGCCGTTTTCGCAGGCCTTAACCTCCACCACCAGACGGGCCTCTATTCGCCCGGAATCCTTGTCGTAGATGATGGAAAGTTCCCCCACCCGCTCGTATTTAATATCGGGACGGTGAGATATGCGGAAAGAGACTTGTCTTACACCATCTTCCCGGCTGGTGCCCAGGCTCAATATAACTTTATTATCTTCTACTTTGAAGCCGCTCTGCACGTACTTGAGTGGAGAAAGCTGTCCCTTCCTGCGGAAGCCGGGAGCTTCGTACTGCGTAAGACCCTTTTTCTTGAGGGCAAAGAAAGACTTATACGCCTCCCGCACTTCATCCCGGGTAAGCTGGACTGACATCGAGTAGTACCCTTTGGCCCTGGGCAACTCCTTTAAGATGCGGTTGAGGTTTTTGTGGGAAATATTCACCTGTCCTTTTTCCTCGTACTCTTTGCGGAGATGCCACAGAAGTCCGTTGTAGACCTTGGTAGCGCAGAACATGGCGTCTTTTAAGACAGCCTCGGTCTGCGGGTCAGCATGAATTTGAGCTTTGAGTGTGATTAGGGGCAATCAATCGCCTCCTCCCTCTGTTTTTTGAGTTTCGATGTACCGCCTGATAATATCACTGGAGACCTCTCCGGTTGTGTCCACGTAGTAGCCTGGGTTCCATAGATGGCCGCCCCAGAGTTTCTTTTTGAGTTCCGGATGCTTCGCAAAAAGCGTCCGTGCTGTGGAGCCTTTCAGCACCTTGGCGATTACCGCCGGGGCTATTTGGGGAGGGGCGGAAAGAAAAATGTGTACGTGACTTCCTTCTTCATACCATTATGGTAACATACCGCGAAACGTTTGTAAATGTTAGAGCGAGGGGGTCCGTGTATCCCCTCAATAAATTGAGGGGGATTACTGCCCCCTCGCTCTCCCCCATTTCTCTAA
>NZ_LOED01000077.1 GCF_001562425.1 Fervidicola ferrireducens | reverse complement strand
TCGGAGGGCAAATCAAATATCCGGGAAGGAGGCGAAAGCCTGGTCTGGGGGCCGGCTTGGCTGGAGATAAAAACAGTCAAGTTTTTTGAACCAGGAATTAACATCATTAAAATAGAATTCTTCCTGATGAAATGCAAAAGGAAACTTTCGGGGGGAGTTGCCGTGAAACCGAAGACGATCCTGGTGGTGGAAGATGAAGCGAAAATAAGGATACTTTTGAGGGATTTCTTTGAAAGGGAGGGCTTCAAAGTCCTAGAATCCCCGAACGGCAGGCACGCCCTGGAAACCTTCGAAAAGCTCAAAGGCGAAATAGAGGTCAATTTTCCCTATACAAAGCTAAACAATCTATAGCTTTGTTAGGTACTCATTGTGCAGACCCCAACGAGCACTATACTGTTAGAGCCGACGGCTACCTCCATCACCGTCTGGCTGCCCGACACCCCATTATGGGGAGGCCCACATTTCCCCGGTTCGGGCCTCTGGCTGCCGGGCTACTTCCCGGCGTTTTCCGTCCCTCGGGCTTTGGCCCTAAGGCGCATACCGGGAGGGGGAGTCACCCCGCCTACCCGCCGCCCCTTAACCCCCACCACAGGGTGTTGCCGGACTCCCGGGTAGCCCGGCAGGGAAGAGCGGCAGACTTTAAACCTCGCAATTAGGACGAGTTACCGAACATGAAAGAGAGCCATTCTTCAGGGTTCCACCCAAGGATCATATGGCCGTTCCTTACCGCCCGCTTTCTGGCCGCCCTGAACAGTCCGGAGAGCTTGCCCCAAAGCTTGAAATGCTGCCATCCTTCCCTTGGCGACAGCCTATTCAGGATCTCTTTGGGGACCTTCTCGGTAAAGCCCAAAGCTCTCCTGGCTATTACAAAGGCGGCACCCTGGTGAGCGGAAAGGCCGTAATCCCGTGAGTATTTGAAGTAGCCGATAAGCGAAGTAAATCTGGCGGATACGGTAAAGACTGCGATACCCCTCTTCCTCAAGGCCACGACGATCCGGTTGAATAGGAGCCTCTTGCAAAAGTTGTGGGTGACACGGTTGAAGAGGCGGTTGGTGTCGTGGTCCTGGGCAAAGGACAGCTCTTCCAGGGCTACCTGCTTTATACCCAGCGATTCCAGCCATTCGGCTATGTCTTTAGCCAGGTTCCCGGCTATCCATTCCCGTTTTTCATGGGAAACGTAGACCAGTTCAGGACACCGGAAACAGCGTGATATATGAAAATTGCCGTCCGGCAGGGCCACGGTTACGGCCACCACATCGGGGTTTAAGTCTATTCCTGCCATGGGCAAGTCTTTGTTTACAGGCACGTCATCGCCCAGGGGGAAGGAAATAAAGCAATCAAACCTTCTGTTCTTGCGGATTACCCTTACCGTATAGGCTCCGGCTCTCAAAAGGTGCTGCAGGAGTATGCTACGGTAACGAACAGGTATTTCCAGGGGCACCGTGACCCAGTCTTCTTCTTTCCTCCTGCGGCCTTTCTTGTTTTCCGGCTCCGGCGGTATGTAGACGTTGAGGCGGAAGGAACCGGTAACCTCGTCGAAGACCACTTCCGTGTTGGCATTGCCGTACTGACCTTCCAGTCCCTTCTGGTTGGCCTGGCCTACAGAATAGAAAGCGTTCGACCTGAGTTCCCGCCACTCTTCTTTAGAAAGTTTTCCTTCCTGGAGCA
>NZ_LOED01000076.1 GCF_001562425.1 Fervidicola ferrireducens | reverse complement strand
TGTCAATATCTTTTAAAAATGTCACCTAAAAATGGGCAAAAATGCGGTTAAATATCGTATGAAAATGTCACCTTAAAGAATCAAAAATATGGGGGCTTTGCCCCCAAACCCCCATCCTCGCCGGAAGGCAGAGGGGCAGTCTTAAACTGCCCCTAAAGGCAAAAGGATACCTCTCCAAATGCTGTCAAGGCCTTTCGCGGCATAAACGGGAACCCTCCCGCCAAAGGCGGGCCCCTCCCATTTATTCCACGGTGCCTTGACAGCATACAGATAAATGAAGATAAAACAAACTTTGTAAAAATCAGGCAAGTTTTCTGTATTTACCAAGGAAGATTTCTTGAAGCATCTCAAGAATCTCCCGATCACTTTCCTCGAAAGTAACGGGCTTAAAGAGATTCTGGCCATATTTGTAGTAGTGAGAATCAGGCGGCCTGTAAGGCGATTTCGTTTCCTTAGGGTCATCAGCAACAGCAGACTTTTTTGGCTTAACAAACGGCACAGTTTCATAAATTCTCCCATTGTATTCCACCCGCACACCTGTTATACTACTAATGAATACATTAACAGTTGCGCGGGTCGGAATGGAAGGCTGGTTTTCTTTTTGGATAACTTTGAACTGTTTTCCGTAGAAAGAGAACACGCCGCCATTATCGACCTTTCTTTTTTGCTTTATGCAAAGGACACAGTCGAGATCAAGACCTGCAGCGAGGGGGCGGAAAGCGGACTCGGCCTCCTGAGGCTCCACGGAAAATATCCTGTTGAACATTGGTATATAGCTTTTTAAGAATTCATTAGCCTCATCGATAGTTTTTATCCCTGCAATCTTAAACTCCACAGGTAGACGGGACTGCAGGGTATTCCAAAGGCGCTCTACACGACCCTTAGCCTGAGGTGATCTTGCGGTAATTGTAGTAACACCGAGCTCCTTCATGGCTCTCTGAAACTGAGTATCATTGCAAACCTTGCCTTCCAACTGCTCTTCGATGGTGAGCTTGCCAGCCTTAGTAGAAAGGAAAATAGCGTGGGCATCGCTATAAATACTGACTGGTATACCAAAATTTAAAATCATATATCGGATAGTTTCAAAATATCCGTGGAGGCATTCATTTTTAGTTAAATAAAGGCCGACGATATTACCTGTGGCATCATCTATAGCACCGTGGAGGGTATACTTATTACCGTCACCGAGCCAATCAAACGGCGTACCGTCCATCTGAATTAAAAGACCCATTTGAGGTTTTCTCTTACGGCGCCGATGAGGTTTAAAACGCCTTTTCTTTTTAGGGCTTTTGATACCGGCGCCGGTGAGGATACCATAAAGAGCAGAATAACTTAATTTTATGTTTTCGATCCTTTCGAGAAGCTCCTGAAAATGTTTAAAATTGGCATCCTTGTAAATGTCGGACATTTTTAGGTTAATGATTTTTTGTTTAAGTTCATCAGAGATGGTGTTGGCGGGTTTACGACCTTGATTTTTATGAATAAGTGCCGCGGCTCCGTTTTCCTTCACTCCTTTTCTCAGGCGTATTACCTGGCGCGCACTCAGGTCTAAAACTTCCGCCGCCTCCTTTACTGTTATAGTACCTTCAAGAGTCTTTTGAATAACGGTGTACCTTTTTAGTTGTTCTTGTGACATTAGATAACGCACCTCATTCCTCATAGTGACATTTTATCACGATAGTCTACAAGGTGACATTATCATAAAATAACCACA
>NZ_LOED01000075.1 GCF_001562425.1 Fervidicola ferrireducens | reverse complement strand
GTCTGTGTCAAGAGTTTGTAGGTAAAAAATTTTTTAAGCTGACCTCACCACTATTGTAAGTCCAGGTGACATAAATTTGATGTATTATATTGCCATTTTTGCAAAATAATTACTGCATAAGTTGACAATTATCCATTATGCCTCTCACTACTTAATTCAAATCTATTCCCAACATTTGCCAAATACTTTCTTCTAAATCATTGCCGAAAAGTTGGGACGGCTTAATTCCTTAAGCACATATTTTATCCATGGCTTGCTCGCGTAGGGCCCATTTAAAATTGGCAGCGAAACCTTCAGCCACTTTTCTATGTCTTCTACTTTTGCTTTCTTTTTCTCCTTCGTTTGAGCTATCTCCGTTACTATCTCTTTTATCTTTTTCTGTTTCATGGGCCAACGCATGGCGTATTCTTCTAACTTGCCATTTGCTTTCTCTGCCAAAATCCGCGCCATCCTGTCTGCTCCAGATTCACTCCACCTCGCTCCTCGACGCTTCATTCGTCTCGCTACGTTATGTTGTATCTGCCCTTCTATCGTTCCAAGCCTTTCAGCTCCCGGTGAATTCACTATCCCTTCCCAGTTATCCTTAAGATATCCCAATAATTTCAGTACCCTTTTCTTCCGTTCCCCTCGAGTCCTTACCGCCGCTTCCTTTAATATCTCCTGGGTATCTTCAAAATTTCCCTCGTGTATAGCTTCGCATACTTTACTGTAAGTTTCTTCATCATACCAAAGGGCTTCTATTAAGTTCTTGCTGAGATGATACGGGTCTAGCCTGTATCTTGCTCCGGGGAAGTATTCTAACCCCTGTTTTACCCCTTTCTCTCCATCTCCTCCTATGTTTATCTCTTCTATGCGATTTATAGCCCATATCTCTCCAGTTTTCGCATACGTTTCCTCCCACATTACTGGCCATTCCCTCATGCCGCTTATTACTACTTTGTTTTCTAGTTCTTTTCTCCCTTTCTTAATTTCTCTTTTCCCTTCGTAGGCTACTAAGTGCTTTATCTCGCCTTTCTTTTTCTCCGCTCTTTGTAAGTTTACTATTACTCCGTCTCCTTCTATATTTACCACTTTCGCTTCCTTTTCTCCTTTGGGGCTCTCTCCTCGCTCAAATACCGCTTTCCTCTTTTCTTCGCTGTCTTGTTGTATCTCTATACCAATTTCTTCTTTTGCTTTCCATACTGTCATGAAGCTCATCGTTGGGAAAAGCTGGCTTAGTATGTCCGCTGCACGCCTGAATGACATTTCTGTGCTTAGTTTTACTGCTATTTCCCTTAATCTTGGGGTTATCTTCGCATGGGAGGGGAATCCCAGTAGTTCGTCCAGAAAAAATTTCGTTTCTCCTGTTTTTGTGTTCCTGTAAAGCCTCCTCTTGTAGGTAAATTCGCCAAGTGTGCTAACTACCTGTTTTTCCCTAAAGCCTATTACTTCCCACGTCTCTCGATCCCTGCTGTTCATTAAATTTAGGTCTAGTTGTTCTAATGTCCATATCAGCATTTGACTGCTCACCTTTTGAGATAGCTCACTTATCCCTTTTTCAAGTTCATAAAAGTCCTTGCTTTCCGCTAAAATTTTTGTTAAACCATTGTGTAGAAGAAGGATTGAGCCTACCAGGTGTCGAATATTTAGCATAAGACCTCACACTCCTTTTTATGATTTGGTGTTGTTTGGGGTGGCGAGGTCTTTTTTTCTACGTTTCTATGCCTTTTCCCTTCTTTTCCTACCTACTTAAATTTTACACTGCC
>NZ_LOED01000074.1 GCF_001562425.1 Fervidicola ferrireducens | reverse complement strand
GCTGCTTCTCCAATGGATAAGAGTTCCATGCTTTTATGGTAGCAAAATAGTTAAGTAAAGTCAACTACAGTGGGGTTTCTTGAAGCTGCTGCAAACCTCCTTTGGTCTTAGCTCTATTTTCCATTTTAGCAAAAAAATTCCGGCAAATCTATGCCCGGGTTTGTGCTTTCTCTTCATTGACGGCAGCCACCAGGTCGCTCATCCTGATACCTTGCCCGTGTCCGGTTTCGATTTCCCGTTTCAATGCGGTGAGTGCCGCCTTCTTGCATATCGCCTCTATTTGAGCGGGTGACATCCCTTCTGTTAGTTTAGCAAGCTCAAAAACATCTAGGCATTCTTCATCGCTGATTGGCCTTCCTTTAAGATAAACACTGAACAGCTTTTTACGCGCTTCAAAATCCGGCAGCGGTATTTCTATTACGCTGTCGAACCTCCCGGGCCTGAGCAGTGCTTCATCTAGCACGTCCAGTCTGTTCGTTGCACCTATGACGAATACCCCTTCGTCTCTTTCAAACCCGTCCATTTCGGCAAGCAGGATGTTCAACACGATATCGCTGGGCCTATTGAGGTGCGAGCCGTCCCTTCTGCGGCCTATAGCGTCGATTTCGTCGAAAAATATAATTGCGGGCTTATTGGCCCTTGCCTGGGCAAAGAGCTGTTTAACGGCGGCTTCGCTGGATCCCAGATACGGCCCCACCAGTTCAGAGGCTTTTACACTGATGAAGTAGCAGCCGAAGTATTCTGCGGTTGCACGGGCCAGTGAAGTTTTACCAGTCCCGGGAGGACCGTAGAACAGAATCCCTTTTGACGGCTTTATACCGTACTCTCGTGCCTTTTCCGGATACATAAGCGGGATTTCGAGAGCATCTTTTATCGCCCTTATTGCGTGGTCTACCCCTACGAGGTGATCGAAGGCATGAAGGTTTCGGACCCTGGGCTGGGCTTCGACTGAGTACCGAGCTTCCGTCGTTGAACTGGTTTTCTGCGATGTGATAGGTTGGACCAGCTCGGGTTTATTGCGTTTTAAGGCCGTAAAAGGGCGTAAGAGAAGATAGAGTGCATAGTCTAGGTTTTTCCAGAAGGTCTGAAAAGGGATAAAGGAAAGAATTATCACCGTTAGAGGGAGAACGATACTGAGTGCAGTGAAGATGAGCAGCATGACAATAGCCGTGATGGTGTTTTGCTCTGCTATGTCGCAGAGCTTTGTTAACAGCGTGTAAAACCATGAGTTTTTGAACAACAGCGCTGCGTGATAAAAAAGATAGCTTGCAACTGCCAGCCCGGCAATAGGGGAAGCAAGAAGGCCAGCAAGGGCATAGACGAACATCACGAGGAGCAGGTCGGTAAAGCTTTTTGGCTGCGCTTTGCTGATGCCGTAGTTGACCAGATATATCACCGAAACTGCCGTCAAGGCCCACTGCAAAACCACCATCGCTTTAGTGAACGGGTCTCTTTGCATAACATCCCTCTCCTTTTCATCCTTTTGTCCGACAGCCTTAAAGGCTTGTAACGCCTAATTTCTCACCATTCTTTCACCCCTTTTTGTCGGACTAACCTTAAGCCCCTGCAAAGGGATAGGCTCTCTTTTGTCCGACAGGCTAAAAGCCTTGTGCAGTCTAATTTCTAATGCCATCACCCCTTTCTTTTGTCGGACTTGAATTAAAGGCCGTGTGACTTCCTCCCTACCCCTAAAGGGGTAGGGCTTCCTGGCGGCAGGTGCGCGCACCTGCCGGGTTACACCGGTGCGAGCGGCCCTTTTTGACCCGTTGCCGGAGGGCCTCCCGGAGGGGACCGTCACTTCCGTCCCGACTACTCCAGGTGCCGCTTAAGCGGCCCTTGGAGATACTTGCACAGCCGCTTCCATCCCGTCC
>NZ_LOED01000073.1 GCF_001562425.1 Fervidicola ferrireducens | reverse complement strand
CTAGAAAAATCAAGGGTTGCGGGCGGAAGTAGCTCAGGGGTAGAGCATCGGCTTCCC
Organism: Fervidicola ferrireducens; assembly: GCF_001562425.1. Lineage (GTDB taxonomy): Bacteria > Bacillota > Thermosediminibacteria > Thermosediminibacterales > Thermosediminibacteraceae > Fervidicola > Fervidicola ferrireducens. Next base: position 1,901 of record NZ_LOED01000073.1, on the reverse strand, counting down.
AAGCCGAGTGCCGCGGGTTCGAATCCCGTCTTCCGCTCCAGCCTTGAAAAATCTAGCTTTAACGGACTTGCCCTCCCTAAAAAAGTCCGATTTCCCTGGGGAGGGTTATATTTATGCACAAATTAGTTAGATTTAAACAAAGCATACCCGACTTAAAGCATGTCCTGGAGGAATTCCTCCTTGCGAGACAGGCCGACGGCCTATCTCGACGCACTTTGGAGGATTACCGCTGGCATGTCGGGAAGTTCCTCGAATCTTCCGGCGATTTATCCGATTACGAAGCAATACGGAAAGCAGTCTTGCATTATTTCAGCCGGTTGTGTTCCCCGGGCTACAGGAACATAAAGCTGAAGTATCTCCGGGCCTTCTTTAACTGGTGCGTGCAGGAAGGCTATCTACCGGCTAATCCTACCGCAGGGCTTAAGAAAGCTAAAGAGGATATAGAGAGCGCAAGGCATGTTACTCTTGAGGAGTTAAAAAAAATTCTTCAGCAGCCGGACAAAGGGACCTATACGGGCCTCAGGGATTACTGCCTTATACTTGTGCAGATTGACACTGGCGCAAGGCCCGGGGAGCTGTTGCAGGTTAGGGTTTCGGACCTCTCGCTTGAGTCGAGGGAGATACGGATAAGGCCCGAAGTTGCGAAGACAAGGGTCGGCAGGACTTTGGCAATATCGCCCCATACGGCTCAGGCATTGGCGAAGTTCTTAAAACTTCGCCCTTCGTGGTGGGATAACGATGTGCCTTTGTTTGCTTCGGAAAACGGAAGGGTTTTAAATACAGCAAGTTGGTCAAGAAGATTGGCGAAATACTGCAAGAAGGCAGGGATAAAAGTCACCCCTTACGGTTTACGCCACACCTTTGCGATTGAGTTTCTCAAGGCCGGCGGCGACCCGTTCAGCCTTCAGAGAATTCTGGGCCATACGGACCTTACCATGACCCGCCGGTATGTAAGGCTGTCGCAGGACGACATCAAGGAAGTTCACGAAAAAGCTTCTCCGGTGCAGAAGTTGCAGCAGATGGGGAAGAGAGCGCCGAGGCGCTTAACGCCCACGAAAATGGCTTAAAAAGACGGTTTTAAGGCAGGGGCATGTAGATGTACCCCTGCCTTTTTTCGTGCTCTTTTTACTGCTTTTTACGGGGCGTTTGACCCAGAAGAGCGGTGAGTTCTTCCACGCTAAGTCCTGCCTGTTTCAGGATTGAGCGCAAAGTCCCAGGTGCAAGCTCATCATGAAGGGGAATTATTGCGATTCTTCCCCCGGGATGGCGCATTTTCACATGACTTCCCCGCTGGCTGACCCGGTAAAAACCTGCCTTCGCGAGGGCTTTGATGACTTCAAGTCCGGACACAACAGGCAGTTTCGAACTCACAGGGCTACCTCGACCGTTGCGATTATGGGAGCAGGCAGGACTTCCGGTAAAGGCTCATCTTGAAAGTAAAGCTCCAGGGCTTCCTTCAGGTTTTCAAGGGCTTCTTCGATAGTCTTTCCCTGGCTAGCCACTTCCACTTCTACGGCTTTCGCTACATACCACCGGCCTTCTTTCGTAATAACTGCCGTAAACCGCATAACAGACAGCCTCCCAATATTGTTCGTACTGTTAATTATACAGCATCACATCGTGACATCCTCCCCCTAATGAATTAGGGGGCATCCCAGCGTGGGACGGCGGTACACACCGCAGGTTAGCCAGCACTCCCCGGTCTACCCGGTTCATCACCTTGGCCTTAAGGGGTGTCACCCTCCCCTTTCTCCCGGGGTCATGCCCCGAGAGCATCGAGCGCTCTCGCGGCTATGTTTATTGCCCCCACCCTGTCCGCATCAGATTGGTATCCACATTTTATGCATTTAAACCAGCCTTGGGTCTTCCGGTTATACCGGGAAGCATTCCCGCACTTCGGA
>NZ_LOED01000072.1 GCF_001562425.1 Fervidicola ferrireducens | reverse complement strand
CGAAATCCAATATCAGGCTGCAGTAAAGCTCCACGGGGTCTTTCCGTCCAGCTGCGGGTAATGAGCATCTTCACTCATACTACAATTTCGCCGGGCCCCTCGTCAAGACAGCGCCCAAGTCGTTACGCCTTTCGTGCGGGTCGGAACTTACCCGACAAGGAATTTCGCTACCTTAGGACCGTTATAGTTACGGCCGCCGTTCACTGGGGCTTCGGTTCAGAGCTTCGCCTTCCGGCTAACCCCTCCCCTTAACCTTCCAGCACCGGGCAGGCGTCAGCCCCTATACGTCGGATTCCTCCTTAGCAGAGACCTGTGTTTTTGCTAAACAGTCGCTTGGGCCGATTCCCTGCGACCCGTTCACCAACTGCTTCCGCAGCCAGCTACTAGGGCACCCCTTCTCCCGAAGTTACGGGGTCAGTTTGCCGAGTTCCTTAACGAGGGTTCTCCCGCTCGCCTGTGGATTCTCTCCTCGCCTACCTGTGTCGGTTTGCAGTACGGGCACCTTCGGCCTCGCTAGAGGCTTTTCTCGGCAGTGTGGGTTCAGCCGCTTCGGTACTCACCTTCCCTCCCCATCACCCTTCAGCACCACCAGACGGATTTGCCTGTCCGGCTTGCCTTTGGGCTTGGACGCGCTCTACCAACCGCGCGCTCGGCCTACCCTCCTGCGTCACCCCTTCGCTCAAACGGCCTCAGGTGGCACGGGATTATCTACCCGTTCTCCATCGCCTACGCATTACCATGCCTCGGCTTAGGTCCCGGCTAACCCTGAGTGGACGAGCCTTCCTCAGGAAACCTTAGGCTTCCGGCGGGCAGGATTCTCACCTGCCTCTCGCTACTTATACCGACATTCTCACTTCCTACCAGTCCACATAACCTTACGGTTATGCTTCCGCCCAGTAGGAACGCTCCCCTACCACAGTGACCTTTCGGCCACCATCCGCAGCTTCGGTGTAAGCCTTCAGCCCCGTTACATTTTCGGCGCAGCACCGCTAGACCAGTGAGCTGTTACGCACTCTTTAAATGATGGCTGCTTCTAAGCCAACATCCTGGCTGTCTTCGCAGTGCCACATCCTTCCCCACTTAGGCTTACTTCGGGACCTTAGCTGACGGTCTGGGCTGTTCCCCTCTCGACTGTGAAGCTTATCCCCCACAGTCTGACTCCCAGCTACCCTCTGGCCGGCATTCGGAGTTTGATAGGGTTCGGTAACCTCTCGGCCCCTAGCCCAGTCAGTGCTCTACCTCCGGCCAGGTCCAGCTGAGGCTAGCCCTAAAGCTATTTCGGGGAGAACCAGCTATCTCCGCGTTCGATTGGCATTTCACCCCTACCCACAGCTCATCCCATGACTTTTCAACGTCAACATGGTTCGGGCCTCCACGGGAGTTTAGTCCCGCTTCACCCTGGCCATGGGTAGATCACGCGGTTTCGGGTCTACCGCACCAAACTCACGCCCTATTCGGACTCGCTTTCGCTACGGCTCCGGAGCTTTAGCCCCTTAACCTCGCTTGGTACGGTAACTCGCCGGTCCGTTCTGCAAAAAGTACGAGGTCGCTTGACGCTCCCTCTGCTTGTAGACACACGGTTTCAGGTTCTATTTCACTCCCCTCCCGGGGTTCTTTTCACCTTTCCCTCACGGTACTATGCGCTATCGGTCGCAAGGTGGTATTTAGCCTTGGGAGATGGTCCTCCCTGCTTCCCACGGGATTCCTCGTGTCCCGTGGTACTCGGGATGTGCCAGGCGGCCTTCTGAGTTTCGCCTACAGGGCTTTCACCTTCTATGGCCCCGCTTTCCAGCGGCGTTCGGCTACCCATCCAGCTCGCCTCGCCCTACCGTCGTCAGGCTCGGCACTCCCTCAACCCCCATCATGCAACGGCGACGGCCTTTCACACATGATGGGTTTGGGCTACTCCCCTTTCGCTCGCCGCTACTCAGGGAATCGCTCTTGCTTTCTTTTCCTCGGGGTACTAAGATGTTTCAGTTCCCCCGGTATCGCCTCCCATGCCTATG
>NZ_LOED01000071.1 GCF_001562425.1 Fervidicola ferrireducens | reverse complement strand
CCGGAGGGGATAAGCACTGAAGGCATCTAAGTGCGAAGCCCACCCCAAGATAAGGTATCCCACCCTGAGAAGGGGGTAAGACACCTGGGAGACGACCCGGTAGATAGGCCGGGGGTGTAAGGGTCGTAAGGCCTTGAGCCGACCGGTACTAATCAGTCGAGGGCTTGACCAAGGGTGACATACCCACTGTGTGATTTTGAGGGTGCAGTGAGAAGTGAATAGAGTGAAGAAGATTTCGGTGGCCATAGCGGAGGGGGAACACCGGTATCCATTCCGAACACACAGGTTAAGCCCTCCAGCGCCGATGGTACTGGGGAGGATTCCCCGGGAGAGTAGGACGCTGCCGAAATCTTTTTGTTTTTGTCTTAAGAGCGGCCTCTTTAGTTGGGCCGCTTTTTTACCTTGTGCCCTGCCTTCACATAGACTTTTTCGACCGTCCCACCCCCCGCGGGTTGAGCTCTAGGAGCTGATAGGGCTGTATAGTGCCGCTCCCTTTTATGCTATCAGTTATATCACCCCTTTCCACGCGGGCAGTAAGGACTTGGGCGGCGGCTGACGTATTTTTTGCCTTATTTTTAGCATAGAAAAAATAATACGCCCCGGCTGCCCCGGCCAGGATGAGGATAATGGCGATGACCTTTTTCAAATTCACAGCAACACCTCCGCTATTTTAGATTTTTTAAATATTTAAATGGCCCCTCTTCGAAGGGGCCTTTAACTTAAGTTTCTTCAGAATTTGAAGTCGAGGCATCGGGGACTGGCCTTGGTGGGCGTATAGCCTCCATTACTGCCTTTGCCTCTTCTTCGGTGAGAATGCCCTTATCCACGAGTTCCTGCATCATCGAGTACTTGCCTTGCTTTTGCAGGGAACTCTTCTTTTCTTCAAAATAGGCCTTCCTCTCTTCTTCAGTCATATTTTTGACCTTTTCTATTTCTTGCTGCCTTTGTGCTTCCTTTTCGTCTAAGTACGCAAGTATCTTATCCTTTTTCTCCGAAGTTATTGTGCCGCTTTCTACCAACTTTTGCAGGGCCTCTTCTATCTGCTGCCTTCTTTGCTGCTGTCTTTGCTGTCTTTCTTGTTCCATTTTTTGTTCAACGTATTCCTTAACCTTTTCTGCCTGTTCACTGCTTATTATCCCTTTTTCGGTAAGTTCCGACAGGATGTCTTCCCTAAAAAACATGCCTAGGCCCTTTTTGCCGTGGCGAAATCCTCCCTTAAAAGGGGCTTGTTCAACTACGGCAGCCTTGCTGCTATCTGTGCTGGCATCCCCAGTGTTCTGGGCAAAGACCAGGTTGCCCGCCCCTAGCAGCATTCCCCCTATGAGTGCCGAGCTGATGAAAGCTTTTATCTTTTTGTTCATGCTGCATACCTCCTTCTCGTTTTTTTGCCTTGTTTTAAACTACGTTTTTATTGTAGGCCACCATTTCTTTTGCTATGGGTTTGTATTTTGAAGCAATCTTATATATCAGCTTAGACACATCGAAGCTTACCTTTTTAATTTTGGCCATACCTGCCTCAAACTGAGAAAGCTCCAGGAGGTCTTTCACCAGTTTGTCCATTTTCTGCGTCTCTTCTATAATTACGTCCACGTAGAAATTCCTCTTTTGTTCGTCTTCGGCGATGTTCTCCTTAAGGGCCTCTGCATACCCTTGGATCAAAAATAGGGGGGTTTTAAGCTCGTGGGATACGCTGGATACGAATTCGCGGCGCATCTTTTCCAGCTTCTTTTCCCGGTCTATGTCTTCTTTTTAACTGTCGGTTTTTTTCGTTCAGCTCATTTATAGCTTCGCTTAACCTTTCGGAGAGATGGTTTATGCTTCTTGCAAGCTGGCCTATCTCGTCACGGGATTTCACGCTTATCTTCCAGGAAAAATCAAGGTCCGCCATGCTTTTTGCTATCCTGCTCATTTCAAGGATCGGCCTTGTGAACCTTTGTGCCGCGAAGAGGGCCCATATCCCCGACACCATTGCGGTGATGAGCCCTATGGTTACCGCAAACCTGCTTGAAATGGCCGCGCTCTCTTTTATGGACGCCATCGGGATCCAGACCAGGATGACCATGCCGTTTTCGAGGATTTTTTGATAGCGCAGGGTGTCTATTTTGAAATTCGGGTCCCACCAACAGTTGCCTTATTTTTTAATCAATGCTATACTTAAAGTATGAAACCTGAACTTGAGGAACATTACCCTTTACGCAAAGCTGCAGAGATACTGGGCGTACACCCCGTAACCCTGCGCCGTTGGGAGAAGGAGGGTAAAATAAGGTGTATACGCACACCCTCCGGCCAGAGGCGTTTCCCCAGGAGCGAGGTACTGCGCCTTGTTGGTGAAACTATGCCTTCTGGCCGGAGGGCTGTTATTTATGCCCGCATTTCTTCAGCCAAGCAGGCCGGATCGGGAAATCTGGAACGCCAAAGGCAGCGGCTCGAAGAGTATTGCCGTTCCAGAGGTTATGAGATAG
>NZ_LOED01000070.1 GCF_001562425.1 Fervidicola ferrireducens | reverse complement strand
ATATGGTCTATGTCGAGTATTTCGTCGCTGGTGAGGATTTTTTTGCCGTCGAAGGGGAATACGGGTAGTTTTGCAGGGGTTGAGCCGGTGGCTATGATGATGTTGTCGGCCTTTAGGGTTTCGTAGCTTCCGTCTTGTTTTTGTATCTGTACCGTTTCTTTGCCGGTTAGTTTTGCTTTGCCTTTTATGAGTTTTACGTTGTTTTTTTCAAATAGATATTCTATCCCTTCTTGCAGCCTTTGGACGATTCTGTTTTTCCTTTCGATGATTTGGCTTATTTGAGGGGTTATGCTGCCGTCAATCTTGATGCCGTATTGCTGGGCTTCTTTTATTGTGGCAAGCACTTCCGCCGATGCCAGCAGGGCTTTGGTGGGGATGCATCCCCGGTTTAGACAGGTCCCTCCTACTTTGTCTTTTTCTATTACGGTGACCTGCGCACCCAATTTTGCTGCCTTTAAGGCCGCTACGTATCCGCCGGGACCCGCTCCTATTACTATGACCTCTTTTGACATTTTTCCCCTCCTTCCCGATGGGCTAAAATCCGCACATGTCCAAAAGCAGGGGTACGTTTTCTTCGGCGCCTATCGCCATTATGTGAACTCCGTCGCATAATTTGCCGTCTTTTAGCTGGTTTATGAGTTCTGCGGCGATTTTGAGCCCTTCTTTTACTTTGTCCTGGGAGTTTCGGAGTTTTTGGATTATGTGTTCGGGGACGTATATGCCGGGGACGTTTTTGTTCATGTATTCTGCCATACCGGCTGATTTTAAGGGTATTATTCCTGCCAGGATTTTGACGTCAAGGTGCAATGTCATTTCTTTTAGTCTTTTCATGTCTTGTATGTCGTATATCGCCTGGGTCTGGAAGAATTTTGCTCCCGCTTTTATCTTTTTTTCCATTTTGATTATCTGGAGTTCTATGGGGTCGTAGTGGGGGGTTACGCTGGCTCCGAGGTAGAATTCCGGTGTTCCGTTCAGGGGATTTCCCGCCAGGTCTTTGCCTTGCATGAGGCATGTGGCGGTTTCGAGTATGTTTACGGAGTCGAGTTCAAATACGGGTTTTGCTTGTTTGTTGTCGCCGAATACGGGGTGGTCGCCGGTGAGGGCGAGGATGTTTTTTATGCCCACCGCTGCAGCAGATAAAAGCTCCCCCTGGATGGCAATCCTGTTCCGGTCCCGGCCGGTTATCTGCATTACGGGTTCGAGGCCTTGCTGTTTTATGAGTATTGCCGCTCCAAGGGATGATACCCTGACTACGGCGCTTTGAAAGTCGGTGAGGTTTACGGCGTCTACTCGGCCTTTTATGGCTTTTGCGCATTCTACAAGGCGGGTGGTGTCGGTGCCTTTCGGGGGTGCAAGTTCGGCGGTTACGGCAAAGCCGCCGCTTTCGAGTTTTTCTTTGAGGCCCATTTTTTCACTCCTTTCAGCGGCTGACGGTGATTTTCATGGGGTGCAGGGTTTTGCTGTGGTCTTTGGGGGGTTTTATTTGCTTTAGTTGTTCCAGCTTCCCCGCTTTTTTGAGGCGTTCGTATATGAGTATCCAGGCGCAGTCGTTTTCTGTGTTTACTTCGCATTTGCCGTCCTTGGCGCCGCCGCAGGGGCCGTTTAATAGGCCTTTGGCGCACTGAGTCATGGGGCAGATGCCTGAGGTCCAACCCAGTTCGCATTCGCCGCAGGCCCGGCATTTTTCGGCAAAGTGTCCCATGCGTTCTATTTCTCCGATGAACAGGGTGTCGTTGGCGGGGTATACGGGGATTTCATCTACTATGGAGCTTACGGTTTGGGCACCATCGCCGCAGGCCATGCAGAGTATCGCATCGGCTTTTTCTAGCTCGTTTTTTTGCTTTTTTAGCGTGGCCCTTGCCTGGAGCTTGTGGCAGGAGGGGTCGAGTACAACGTAGCCCGTTATTTTCTTTCCTTCTTTTTCGAGTCTTTCTTTCATTTCGAGGATTTGTTTTTCGCCGCCGGTCATGCAGCTTGTTGCGCAGAGACTGCAGCCGGTGATGTATATGTTTTGAACGTCTTTTAGCATTTTGAGTATTTCTTCAAGAGGCTTTTGCTTTGTTATTATCATTTTTCAACCCTCCTTGTTTCAACCCTCCTTGGCCGAAAGCATCCTGCAGGCCTGGATGACGTGCTTTGCAAGTACCGTGGAGGTGACGGAACCCACTCCGCCGGGAACGGGAGTTATTTTGCCCGCTATTTCCTTTACCTCTTCAAAGTCCACATCGCCGCACATCCTGCCGTTTTCGTCGAAGTTTATGCCCACGTCTATCACTATGGCGCCCGGGGATACCATGTCTTTTTTTATCATCCGGGCTTTGCCGGCGGCGGCAACCAGGATTTCGGCCCGGGTCGTTTCGGCCTTCAGGTCTTTTGTCTTCGTGTGGCATATTGTGACGGTGGCGTTTTCTTTGAGCATCATCATGGCAAGCGGCCTTCCCACCACCATGCTGCGCCCCACTATTACGGCTCTCTTTCCGGTGAGGTCTATGCCGTAGTGGTGGAGTATTTCCATGACGGCCGATGGTGTGCATGGGGCAAACCCGTCCTGTTCCCCGCCCATCACTTTCGCTATGTTCACCGGGTTGAAAGAGTCCACGTCTTTTCGGGGCGATATTTCGTATTTTACCCGGTCTTCCAAGATGTGAGCGGGAAGCGGCCGCATGACGAGTATGCCGTGGATTGTTTCATCTTCGTTCAGCTGGTGGAGTTTTTTTACAAATTCCTCTTCCGTGGTGTTTTCGGGAAGCTGGACGACGCTGGTTTCTATGCCAATCTCCGCGCACCTTTTTTGGGCTCCTTTTATATACGACA
>NZ_LOED01000069.1 GCF_001562425.1 Fervidicola ferrireducens | reverse complement strand
TCTCTGCAGCTTTGCGTAAAGGGTAATGTTCCTCCAGTTCATGTTTCATACTTTAAGTATAGCATTGATTAAAAAATAAGGCAACTGTTGGTAGGACGTCTTTTGTGTTCTAGTTAGCTCTTGCCGCTTACTGCGCTAAAAGCAGTATCCTCTATGGTATGGCTAAAATAAAACCACAAGAACTTCATCAGATTATAATCGTATACCTCGTCTTCGGTGTAGGCGGTGCCATATTATCTCCACTTTATGGTTTGGTACTGCCACTATACACTATCACTGTCCTTATAGATCCACACGTCCGAGTTATTATTGGCCGTGCGTTTACAATGACACTGCTGTATAAAATGCTGGTAACTATATGGAATTTTATGCTGATGGTATGGGAGAGTTTAGGAATACTCCAGTATCCTATAGCAATTATCTTTTTTGTTGTTGGCCTGCCCAGGTTAATCGTAGCCTGGTTATTCCTTGTAGCATCTGTACTTCTATCTGGGCTTATACCGCCCTATATAACATGGACATGCCGAAATGAAATAATTGCGAACATAATACCTTTTGGGCGTGAAATAGCATATGCCTACACGTGGTATCAATGGAAAAAGAGCGCCGAAAGAAGACATAAGATGATTTATGGCAATCGCAACAAACAACAAAATAGTCAAAAGGATACAAGTGAAAAGCACGAAGTTTACGGTGCAAATCAGCAGGCCATAGCCGTCATATCAAATATGGGTACGAATATACTGATGCAGCAGAACTCGGAAGAAATAGATGACGTTGCAGAAGCATTTAAACTTTCGGCAGGGCAGAAGGCATTCCTCGAAAAAGCCGGTGTAGGCGAAGCATTGATAAGAGCGGGCAAGCATGTAGCAGCCGTAATCTTTACCCCTACGGTATATGAGAGGAAATACATCCTGGGTTGGAAGGGCGAGGAAGAATAATAAAACATGGAAAGGGGAATAAGCTTTGGAATACCGATTCATCATTCCAGGCAGGCCAGTGCCAGCTGCAAGGATGACGAACAAAAGCAAATTCGTAAGACCAGAGGCGTTGCGGTATCTCGAATACAAAGAAAAAGTCGGATGGTTTGCTAAGAAAAGCGGCGTAGAAAAGATAGATGCCGATGTAGAAGTAGAATGCAGATTCTATTTGAACGGAGGTCATATTCCGGATATCGACAATCTGTTAAAAGCGGTTTTGGATGGCTTAAATGGTGTTGCTTGGGATGATGACCGCAGGGTGCGAAGCATTAAGGCCGAAAGAATCGATGCAGATGTTGAGTATACGGAGGTTTTTTTAAAGAAAGTTAACGAGGAAAAAATAAGCAACAACAAGAAAGCAACAAAGATAGGATAATTTCGTCAAAAGAAAGGAAAGGCAGGCGGTGTATTGATGAGAAAGACTTTTAGCCCAGAGAATATTTTAAATACAGCAAAATTATGTTTTTGGCTGGCGGTCCGTTATATTTTTATGGCGGCGGTTTGGACATGTTTCGTCCTGCAGCTCTCGCTAACTGCCTACAGTTTCCAGTATGCGGTGAAATACGGGATATCTCATTTGAATCCCAGTAGCCCATTGGAAAGCATTATAGTAGCTACAATCTTTGGCTTATTTGGAATCTTACTTTCGCCTTTGACGGGACTGATGCTGCCTTATTCATTGATCGTGTTGGGCCACTATTACCTTCCCATTTACATGCCCATTATCTATGCAAAATACACTCCAGCGTTGATACATAAATTCGTCAACTGGCTTTCTCGGATAGGGCAGTCTTTTTCGCAGTTCATGAACGGGCCAGAAGGAGCAATTATTGGCATCGTATTACTACTCTTGGCAGTAAAAGCCATAATTTACCTTTGGGTGTATTTCATAGTTTTTTTGCTAATGATAGCGTTTGCCCCTGCTTTTATTTCATGGACGTTTCGCGAGGAGATAATTAACAATATAATTCCATTCTATAAGGACATAAAACGTGCACACTCGAGGATTAGGCGCAATCATATCTACAAAAAAACTTACGGACATTGCAAGAAGCATCTACAGAGTTCTCCTCCGCAGCAGTTACAAACTATACAGACTACCCAAACCAATGGGGCAAGCAGTTCCAAACCCGACAGTTACCGTAGCAGGAACCTTTATGCTTTCGATCGCCTTGCCGGTGTGGACCACGCGATAAGGGCAATAAAAGATGCACTCGAAATTCCCCTTATGTATCCTGAGAAGGCTAGAGAATACGGCATAAAACCGTCGAAAGGGATTCTGTTTTACGGCCCTCCGGGTACCGGAAAAACCTCGCTGGCCCGTGCAACGGCGGAATACTTCGGATGTTATTTCATCAGCGTAAAAGCTTCGGAACTGGTAGGGCCGTACGTTGGTTCAAGCGAAGCCGCCGTTAAACAGCTCTTCGCCCAGGCAAGAGCCAATAAGCCCGCAATCATATTCTTCGATGAAATCGATGCTATTGCCCGTAGAAGAGACGGTTCGCATCTCAATCGGCCAAGCGATATCGTACTGAATATCCTGCTTGCTGAAATGGACGGATTTGAAAAAGACGAAGGGGTATTCGTCATAGGTGCGACCAACAGATTGGACGTGCTGGATGAAGCACTGCTCAGGCCCGGGAGGTTCGACAGCGTAATAGAAATACCGTTACCAGATTTCAAAGCGCGTAAAAAACTGTTCAGTATTTATCTCGAAGGAAGGCCCATCAGTGATGAGGAATTCCTAGACGTTTTTGAACTTGCTAAACTAACCGAAGGTATGTCGCCCGCTCAAATAGAGGCGATATGCAAGAAGGCGGCCCTTACCGCACTTAAACGGGAAATTGAAGAATCTCAAAAGGGGTTAACAAAAGCTACAAAAGACTGTATTCCGAAAAAAGGAATTAGAATGAGCGATTTGGTCGATGCTATAAAGGAGGTTTGCAGCAGCTTCAAGAAACCCCACTGTAGTTGACTTTACTTAACTATTTTGCTACCATAAAAGCATGGAACTCTTATCCATTGGAGAAG
>NZ_LOED01000068.1 GCF_001562425.1 Fervidicola ferrireducens | reverse complement strand
ACAAATTCCTCTTCCGTGGTGTTTTCGGGAAGCTGGACGACGCTGGTTTCTATGCCAATCTCCGCGCACCTTTTTTGGGCTCCTTTTATATACGACACCGAATCGGGCCTTTCCCCTACTATCACTATGGCAAGGCCTGGGGTAACACCGCCTGCCTTTAATTCCTCTACCTCACTCATTAGTTTTTGTTTTAATGCATCCGCCACTTCTTTTCCGCTTAAAATGTCTGCCATTTGTCATGCCTCCAACTTTCATTAAATTTATTGAGACTCAATCACCCAAAATCTCTTTTACTTTTGCATAAACGTCATCGGCAATCGTCAAAGCTTCACCACAGATTCTTTCCATCACATCCCTAGTGCTTCTGACAAATCCTTCATCCTTGATGCCGTTTAGATTTATAATTACGTTCATCCTACCGCTTAATAATGCCGCCTTGAGGCACAATACACCGACGCCAACGTCGCTGATGGCAAGTCTGTTTCCTATATCAGCCAGCTTTCTGTGGAGTTTTATGGCTTCATATGAAAGTTCCATGATTTTAATAGGCACCCTGCACGCTTCCTTTAATGCCTGCTCCATCGCCTCATTTCTCTTTGCTTTCTCCTCTTCGGTATTTTTCGGCATTTTATATACACCGGCAACCTTACCGAAAACCTTAGCATCCTCATCCACAAGGTCCAGCAATTCGGCTTGAAGGCTTTTTGCACTCTCGAGTATCTTGATTATCTCTGCTTCCACATCTTTATATTTTTCTTTTCCCACAGTGAGGTTTCCAACCATACTGCCTAGTGCAACACCTATGGCACCAACTAAGGCAGCTGCACCCCCTCCTCCCGGGACAGGTTCTTTGGAGGAGAGCAATTCAACAAATTCGCGAACACTTTTTTCTATTAGCACGCCTTACCCTCCCAATCGCTTTTTTCCACCGCTTTTTTTATAGCAGCCAGATTTATACGGGCCGCCAGGTGCATCACCGAATCACCCATTTCCGTGTCTATTTTGCTACTTGCAAGGCATGCATAACAGTGCCACAGCTTATTTGCTACTTCTACAGCTTCCTCTTTTTTCACTCCGATAAGACCGGCTGCTACATGATAAGTAGCTCCGCAGGGGGCCGAAGACTCAACCAAAACATCCTCAATAATTCCGCGATGATTCACCTTAATCTCAAATTGAGGCCTTCCAAGCCTAAAAGCTTTCAGAAATTCGTCTATAAAGGCCTGGCCGCTTTTCTCCAGAGCACAGAAAGGGCGGGGGAAGACGCACTCGATACCGTATGTCATACAAAGTTTTTTTATCTTTTTTTCGAAATGTGAATCGAACCATGCAGGATTTTCTTTCGGAGCTATAAGGGCCCGGCAACCTCTAGTCGCTGCTTTTTTAATAAGCTCTTCCATCAAGTCCGGATGAAGTCCGGCTGCTATGAGAACATTGTGCTGTGGAATTTCTGAAGGTATGTAGTTCTCCGGACTATCCACTATTTGCGGCAAAACTCCTGGGAAAACGATAATTCCGGTTATATACTGAGAATAATCGAGATTATACCTTTTTCTGTACTCAAGACATTTTTTGTCTGCTATACCCTTGCCCCTTTTGTAATCTGTCAGATGTGGTATCAGTCTGCGGTGCACATATTCACCGCTAAATCTAACCTCAAAGGGGCCCGGGATAGCGAGTTCGTCATCACCGGAAGCTAGCAAGATTTTAAATTTTCCCTTCATTTTTCCCCGCCCTCTTTTCTTTCTATTAACTGCACCTAGACTTCATTTTATTAGAAAAGCCCGCTTATTCTGCCGTTTGAATCCACGTCTATGTTTTCCGCCGCCGGCCTCTTTGGCAATCCCGGCATCGTCATTATCTCGCCGGTCAGAGCCACGGCAAACCCTGCACCGGCAGATATCCGCACATTTCTCACGGTTATCCTAAAGCCCGTGGGCCTTCCCAATAACGCCGGGTTGTCGCTCAACGAATACTGGGTCTTTGCTATGCACACCGGAACGTCCCTGAACCCGAGCTTTTCTATGGTCTCTATTTCTTTCTTCGCAGCGGCGGTAAAGTCCACTCCGTCGGCCCCGTATATTTCCTTCGCTATGGTCTCGATTTTCTCGGCTATGCCCATCTCCAGCGGATACAGGGGCTTGTAGTTGTTTTTCCCTTCTTCTATGAGCCTGAGCACTTCTTCGGCCAGGTCAATTCCCCCTTCGCCGCCCTTTGCCCATACTTCGGATATTACCGCTTTTACTCCCTTCGCTTTGCATTCTTCTTTTATGAGATTGAGTTCCGCTTCCGTGTCGCTGGGGAAGCGGTTTACGGCTACTACCGCCGGAAGGCCGAATTTTTGTGTTATGTTTTCTATGTGTTTCATCAGGTTGGGTATGCCTTTTTTCAGGGCTTCCAGGTTTTCTTCGCTTAGCTTTTCTTTCGGTACTCCTCCATTGTATTTCAACGCCCGGACCGAGGCCACAATTACTACGGCGTTGGGCTTTATGCCCGCTACCCGGCATTTTATGTCCAGGAATTTCTCTGCTCCCAGGTCCGCTCCGAATCCGGCTTCGGTTACTACGTAGTCCGCCAGTTTCATGGCCATCTTCGTGGCGATTACGCTGTTGCAGCCGTGGGCTATGTTGGCAAAGGGCCCCCCGTGTACAAAGGCTGGAGTGCCTTCTAACGTCTGCACCAGGTTGGGCTTAAATGCATCTTTCAGCAGTGCCGCCATCGCTCCATGGGCCTTGAGGTCGCCGGCGGTTACCGGCCTGCCGTCGTAGGTGTAGGCCACCACTATCCGGGAAAGGCGGTTTTTGAGGTCTTCCAGGTCCGTCGCCAGGCAAAATACCGCCATCACTTCCGATGCTACCGTTATGTCAAAGCCGTCTTCCCTGGGAACTCCGTTGGCTTTCCCTCCAAGGCCGTCCACTATGAACCTCAGCTGCCTGTCGTTCATGTCCATGCAGCGCCTCCACACTACGCGCCGCGGGTCGATGCCGAGTTCGTTGCCCTGGTATATGTGGTTGTCCACCATGGCC
>NZ_LOED01000067.1 GCF_001562425.1 Fervidicola ferrireducens | reverse complement strand
TGCGTGGCGGCTCCTCCAGTTTGCCTTTCCGGTACAGCCGCAGGCAGGCAAAGAAGGAGTCCCACGCCTTCCTTGCCTTTTTGATGACCTCCTGCCCTATGTGGGCGGGCAGGGCACGATACGCCTGGTGCTCCTTGAACCCGGCGCACAGGGTTTCGTAGGAAGGCACGGGTTCACCCTTGAAGAAGGCCTGCCTGCACTTGTACTGGATGGCATTCCAGAGGGCAGCACAGCGATCCCCGATTGTTTCGAGTATTTGCTTTTGTTGCTTGCTGGGCAAAACCCGGACAATGTTTGTTCGCCTCATGCTTCTATTTTAGCACAACTGGCCGCCGCTTTCATCCCTACCCTTGAAAGGGTAGGGCCTTCCCGCGGCGGTTCTGTAACTTTCAAAAAAAAGGGGGGTCATCGCGCTGAAAGAAAAAAACAACCAAGGCAAAAAAGCCGTTGCTTTAAAATACGACCCTGATAAGGATGCCGCCCCCAAAGTTATCGCTTCCGGCAGGGGCGAAATCGCACAAAAAATTATTGATGCAGCCGCCGAATGCGGAATTCCAATCCACACCGACCCGGAACTCGTTAAAGCCCTTATTTCGGTGGAAATTGGATTAGAAATTCCGCCGGAACTATACGGTGCGGTCGCCGAAATCCTTGCTCTCATATACAAATTGGATGAAAAAAATTCTCAAAAAGGTCTTGATTGAAAATTATTTTCATGTTATAATGTAACCAGATAAGATTGAAAATCATTTTCATTAGGAGGCGACCTTAAATGCTAAAGTTGATATTTTCGGATAACCGGGTGGTAGTGGAGAAAATAAATAAAGCCATAAAAGATGTTGAAAAAATCCTCAAACTCGTCTGGGAACAGGAATAATGGGCCAAAAGGCCCGTTATTTTTTTATTTCTGGTAGATTTCAGCAGGTAATGGTATAATTTGTATAGGAGGAGGTGATAGGAAAATTTTCCTGAAATATCTTGCAAGGAGGGAAATATGTGAAAAAATTCATAAGTTCCCTTGCGTGGTCGCTCATCCTTTTTTTAGTTCTCACGACCTTTCCTGTCTTCGCCGCGGAAGGTGAAAACCCGAAATTTTCGCGGGAACAGGCCGTAGAACTCGTAAAAAAGTTTTTCGATACCAGCATATACGACAAATTTTCCATAGATTACAGGGAGACGCCAGAAGGTAGGCTCTGGTATCTGAACTGGACCACCTCCAAAGAACCCTATGCTAGCCTATACGCCGCGGTGGACGCCGACAGAGGATACATAAAGCACCTTTCCATATACTCGGGAGACGATCCCGGAAAGGGCGCGCTTTTGCCAAAATTTTCGGAAGAAGAAGCGAAGAATATTGCCAGGGGGTTCGCAGCAAAGCTCCAACCCGAGGAGTTTAAAAACACAGTCCCCAGCCCCGAGTCGCTGCCGCCTGTAAGGCCCCTTATTGATATTTATGCGCGGCAGTATCACTTCTATTTTCAGCGGATGCATGAGGGCATTCCGGTAGTCGACAACGGTTTTTACATCACCGTAGACGCTTTTACCGGGCAGGTTACCGACTACAGCTTCCAGTGGAATTTCGATGAACTGCCCTCTCCTGAAAAAATCTTGTCAAAAGCGGACGCCGAAAAGATTTTCCTCGAAAAATCCGGATTGACATTGGTGTACAGGCGTTTTTACGACTATGAAAAAAGAGAGCAAAAGATAAAGCTCGTTTATCAGCTTGAAAATCCTTACAGTTTCTTCCTGGACGCCTCAACCGGCGAGGTCATCCAAAGAGATGCGGATTACAGGTACCCTCCCTACTTTGGGGAAGCCGGAGTAGGTGATGTAAATCGGGCCTTGACCCCCCAGGAGCAAAAGGAGCTGGAAGACGCAAAAAAGCTCATATCAAAGGAAAAAGCCATTGAGGTCGTAAAAAAATACGTTGAGATACCTTCCAATTACGTGCAGCAATATGCATCGCTCTACGAGGATTACGAAAACCCCGGGCGCAGGTTGTGGAGCATAAGCTGGGAGAAAAGGTCAGATAAGCCCGAAGACTACGGCTCTATAAGCGCCCAGGTCGACGCTTCAAGCTCGGAGCTCCTGAGCTTCAATATTTACGACAGTTCGAGATATACGCAGGATTTCAGGCAGAACCTGGATTGGGAGGATGCCGAGAAAAAAGCCGATGAATTTGTGAAGATGGTGCAGCCCGAAAAGTATGGCATGGTTAAGCTCGAAAGACCTGCAAGCCAACCACCGGGTTCCGAAAAAATTAGAGAATTCGTATTCAATTATGTAAGACAGGTAAACGGCATACCCTTCCCGGACAACGGCTTTAGCGTAACCGTGGAAGCAAAGACCGGCAAAATCGTGAGCTATTACAGCAGGTGGTCCGACGCCTCTTTCCCAGCGCCCGAAGGTATGCTGGAAAAAGATGATGCTGAAAGGCTCTTCCTCGAAAAGGTAGGCCTGGAGCTTTCGTACGTGCCGTTCAATGAATCGGGGAAAAGCAATTACAGGCTCGTATATAGAATTGCTCCTTTCAGTTCTTACACCTTCGACGCCTTCGGCATGAAGCCCTTAGACTATGCGGGAAATCCCATCGAGGAAAAGCCCAAAACCGAATTCACCGATATCAAAGGCCACTGGGCCGAAAAAGAGATAAAATTGCTTTGCGATTTGGGCATAATAGAAGCTGAAGGCGAAAAGTTCGGCCCCGATGAAAAAATCAGTGCGGCCGAATTTTTAAAAATGATGCTCATCGCTACCGGCAATTACCAGGTGCCCCGGGAAAAGGAAGGCCAAGAAGAAAAAATTATCGAAGCCGCTGTAAGGGCGGGATTGATCAAAAAGGGAGAAGTTACGAAAGAAAGCTCCATTTCGAGGGAATTGATGGCGGCGGTACTGGTGAGAGCCATGGGGTTTGAGAGGGTAGCTTCGATTCACGATATATACCTCATAAAGGCGAAAGACGCCTCCTCGGTAAATCCCGCTTACAGGGGCCATGCGGCCATAGCCATGGGCCTCGGGCTCATCAGGGGCGTTTCCGGCAATTTCCTGCCTCAGGCAGAGGTTACCAGGGCTCAGGCAGCCGTTGCCCTCGTTCGGTTTATGAGCGCGGAAAGGTAACGATTTGTGACATCCTCCCCCTAATGAATTAGGGGGCATCCCAGCGTGGGACGGCGGCACACACCGCAGGTTAGCCAGCACTCCCCGGTCTACCCGGTTCATCACCTTGGCCTTAAGGGGTGTCACCCTCCCCTTTCTCCCGGGGTCATGCCCCGAGAGCATCGAGCGCTCTCGCGGCTATGTTTATTGCCCCCACCCTGTCCGCATCAGATTGGTATCCACATTTTATGCATTTAAACCAGCCTTGGGTCTTCCGGTTATACCGGGAAGCATTCCCGCACTTCGGACAGGTCTT
>NZ_LOED01000066.1 GCF_001562425.1 Fervidicola ferrireducens | reverse complement strand
CTATCTCATAACCTCTGGAACGGCAATACTCTTCGAGCCGCTGCCTTTGGCGTTCCAGATTTCCCGATCCGGCCTGCTTGGCTGAAGAAATGCGGGCGTAAATAACAGCCCTCCGGCCAGAAGGCATAGTTTCACCCAGCTGGCGCAGGACCTCACTCCTGGGGAAACGCCTCTGGCCGGAGGGTGTGCGTATATACCGTATTTTACTCGGATGTACGCCCAGTATTTCAGCGGCTTTACGTAATGGGTAGTGTTCTTCCAGTTCATGTTTCATAGTTTAAATATAGCATTGATTAAGAAAAAAGACAACTGTTGAGTGGACGTCCGAATATCCGTCGAAAACCGGGATGAAATAGGAGAGCTTGCCCAAACCATAAACGAGCTAGCCAAAAGTCTAAAAAATTACGAAAACCTGCGCCGGGATTTTATCGCCAACACCACCCATGAACTCAGGACTCCCATAAGCATCATAAAGTTCTTATTCTATAATAGAAGAATCGGATAAACTTAACAACCTCGTTAACGAAATTCTAGAACTCTCAAAGCTCCAGTCCGGCGGGATAAAACTTAACTTAAAAATGATAAACCTCAAAAATTTACTTGAAGGAATATTAAAGGAGCTCGAAATACTGAAAGGAGACAGAACCATTCACACGGACCTGGATGACATTGCGGCAGCCGGCGACGAAGAACTTTTGAAAAGAGCTTTTACAAATATAATAATCAATGCGGTAAATCACACCGGCCTATCGGGGAATATCTACATCTCCTTAAAGCAAAACGGGAAGTGGGCGGTGATTTCAATAAGCGACGATGGCCCGGGCATTGACGAACGGGACCTCCCCTACATTTTCAACCGTTTTTTCAGCAAAGACAAAAAAAGAGCCGGGGGGCTCGGACTTGCAATAGCAAATGAAATAGTAATGATGCACAGCGGGAGGATAGAGGTAAAAAGCAAAAAGGGTTCTGGCAGCGTGTTCACGGTAATTCTGCCTTCTGTTCCGTAAAAGTGTAAAAACATTTCCTCGGAGATGGTCAATATATCGTTGATAAAAATAGTCAATTTGAATATAATAGTATTAGCTAACATGGGAGGTATTATAAATGCGCGTGACTTCTTCGGAATTCAAAATGCGAGTAGGTAAGTATTTAAAAATGGTCGAAAATGAAGTAATTATAATAACCAAAAATGGTAAAGATGTTGCAAAACTTGTTCCCGTAAAAAAGAGTAACAAAACCGAATTTTTGTACGGACTCTTAAAAAATTATAAAGACAAAGATATCACGATAGAGCTAATTAGAAATGAAAGGATAAAAAAGTATGAAGCTGATGATTGATACTAACATCGTTCTTGACCTTTTGCTAAAAAGAAATTTTCATGAATCAGCTTATAAAATTTTCAAATTAGCTGAAGAAAAAAAGCTTGATGCTTATATAGCTTCCTTTGCAATTACCGACATTTATTACTTCCTCAGGAAAGAGCTTTCTCATGAGATATCCAAAGAAGCCATAAAAGCTTTAATGGAAATAGCAAAACCCGTCAGCATTACAAAAAAAGACATAGAAAAAGCATTAAATTTCACCGAATTTGATGACCTCGAAGATGCCTTACAGCTTCAGTGTACAAAAAAAATTAAAGCCGACTATATCATAACAAGAGATAAGAAATTCTTAAAACTTACAAATAAAGCAATTACTCCGGAGGAATTTTTAAAAATACAAAGTTAGGAATTTTAGCAGAATTTCCGGATTTTGCTTAAAAATAAAAGCCGGTGTAAAACCGGCTCAAAGTTTCAATAATTATAAGCCATGTTCACATCTTGTGTATCGGCATCCCCAAAAGGTCGAAGGACGCCTCCATTATGGTCTCCGAAAGGGTCGGATGGGCGTGTATGGTATCCGCCAGTTCCTCGGCCGTGCACTCTAGCTTTATGGCAAGTACGGCTTCGCCAATGAGCTCCGTCGCTCCGGGCCCTATGATGTGGACACCCAGTATCTCGTTCCATTTAGAATCCGCTATTATCTTGACAAACCCCCTGGTCTCCCCTATGGTAAGGGCTCTTCCGCTGGCTATAAAGGGGAATCTTCCCACCTTCACACCGTCGCCGTGGATTTCCCTGGCCTCCCTCTCCGTCAGTCCCACGTAGGCGACTTCCGGGTCCGTAAAGATACAGCTCGGCACGGCCCTGTAGTCCATCACCCTGTCTTCTCCGAGGGCATTTGCTGCAGCCACAATCCCCTGGTGGGAGGCCACGTGGGCCAGCTGGAATTTCCCAGTTATATCCCCGACGGCATAGACGTTTTCAAGATTCGTCCTCATGCGTTCGTCGACGGCGACCCAGCCGCTTTCAAGTCTGATACCCAGGTTCTCGAAAGCATCCGTCACAGGCCTTCTTCCTACCGCCACCAGCACCTTATCTACCGAAATCGAACGCATCCCACCAGACGTCCTTACGCTCACTTTCAGCCGGCCGCTTTCCCTTTCCACCGATTCCACTCTAGATTCCGTGAAAATCTTGATTCCCCTTCTTTCCAGGTTTTTCTTAAGTTCTACAGATATTTCCTCGTCCGCCCGCGGCAATATCCGCGGAAATACCTCGACTATAGTCACGTCGGTGCCGAGAGAACCGTAAATGCTCGCCATCTCCACCCCGATGACTCCCCCGCCGAGGATGAGCATCGAACCCGGTATATCGTCTAAAGAAAGGGCTTCTTCGCTGGTGATAACTCCGGGAAGGTCATTGCCCGGAAAGGGAATCACCGCCGGCTTTGAGCCGGTAGCGAGGATTAAGCTGTTTGCCGTTAAGACCTGTTCCCCCTCGCGGTATACAACCCTTACACTTCTTTCACCTTCCACTTCTGCCCCGCCTCTGAAGACCGAAACGCCGTTTGCCTTAAGAAGGTTTTCCACACCCCTCCTGAGCGTCGCGATTACCGCGGCCTTTTTCTTCTGCAGGGCATGCCAGTCGACCCTCACGTTTTCGACCGCGATGCCGAAATCTCCTGCATTTTTCAAGCTTTGATAGAGGGAGGCACCGTGGCTCAAAGCTTTTGTCGGAATGCACCCGCGGTTGAGGCACGTCCCGCCGAGGTCACCTTTTTCGACGAGTCCTACCTTAGCTCCCTTTTTCGCCGCATATATGGCAGCCACGTAACCGCCGGGGCCCCCGCCTACAACCACCAGATCGTAATGCAAGGTCACCATCTCCTTTACCTTTATCAAATCAGCATTTCGATGGGGTCTTCCAGAAGCTGCTTTATCCTCCGCAGGAACCTGGCCCCCAGGGCTCCGTCTATTACCCTGTGGTCGCAGGAAAGAGTCATCTTCATCATGGGCCTTACCGCTATTTCGTCGTTTTCGGTCACCACGGGTTTTTTCATGATCTTGCCCACCGCCAGTATGGCGCTCTCGGGAGCGTTTATTATGGCGGAAAATTCCTCTATGTCGTACATCCCGAGATTCGAGATGGTAAAGGTCCCGCCCT
>NZ_LOED01000065.1 GCF_001562425.1 Fervidicola ferrireducens | reverse complement strand
AACTTCCCGGGAGTCCGGCAACACCCTGTGGTGGGGGTTAAGGGGCGATAGGCAGGCGGGGTAACTCCCCCTCCCGGTATGTGCCTTAGGGCAAAAGTCCGAGGGACGGAAAACGCCGGGAAGCAGCCTGGCAGCCAGAGGCCTAAAGCCGGGGGAATATGGGTCTCCCCTGTTTAATAGGGGTGCTGGGCTGGTCAGACGGTGATGGAGGTAGCCGTCGGCCCCGACAGTATAATGCTCGTTGGGGTCTGCACAATGAGTACCTAACAAAGTTATAGATTGTTTAGCTTTGTATAGGGAAAATTGACCTCCACGAAGCAATCGAGGCACACCCTTTTGCCGTCCATCAGGCGGATTTTGTGCTCGGGTGCTCCTTCTTTGCAGACTTCACAGATTACCGTCTTAAAAATTCTAGCCTTTTCAGGGATGGAGAAACTAGGTTTTTTGAAAAGGAATATGTCCTCAAGAGGCGCGGTCAAGATGAACTCCAACTTCTTTTGTTTATCTTGTATATTTTCTTTTGGACTGAAAACTATCCGTATGCTCTCACCGGTATCCCTCCTAAAGAAGCTGAAGGCCATCTTGCCAGTCCCCCGGTATATCAGGTTGCCCTTCCCAAAGGTACAGCCTGTAAGGACTTGCACCGCGTCGACACCGCAGGCGTCATTTTCCGTGACGCACACCAGTTCTTCGTCTTTTGAAAAGCCCCTTCCTAGCTTTTCCCTCAGTGCCTCGCAGGCCCTATAGCCTATGGCAAGGCCAGGGCATACGTGGCCATGAAACTCTACGCATTTCTTCCATTCATCCTTATCCAGAATTTCCACGGCACACTCACCTCCGCCTTTTTTGCTCAGCCTTACAAGGGCACAACCACAGGGATTCCCGCCAGTCTTTCCACCGCTACCTGGACTCCGTAGACGCTTTTTATGTTTTCCGGCGTCATTATTTCAATTCCCCCGCAGGCGAAGATCGTCCCGTTTTTCAAAAGGAGGAATTTATCAGCAAACCGCATTGCAAGGTTTAAATCGTGCATTACTACCACCACTGCGATGTTTCGCTCCTTGGCAGCTTTCTTTACTATCTTTAGCACCTCGAACTGATTTCTTAAATCTAGGTTGCTGGTGGGTTCGTCTAAAAGAAGTACCCGCGGCTCCTGGGCCAGAGCCCTGGCTATGACTACTTTCTGCAGCTCTCCTCCGCTCAGCTCGTCGAGGTAGCGAAGAGAAAGTTCCTCCATGCCAAGCACCTGTAAAACGTCTTGGACTATTTTCAGGTCTCTTGAGGTAGCACCCCACTTGATGTGAGGTTTTCTGCCCAGAAGCACAGCATCGAATACTGTAAAACGGCCACTTTCGTATCTTTGCGCCACGTAACCCAGGCGGCGGGCAACTTTCATGCTATTTTGGTGCTATTTTTTTCTAATTTCGTGACACTATTTTACCATACATCTCGCGTCGTTTCAAGTTAATTTTTTAACAAACTTGGCTGAAAATTTTGGGTAGGGCTAAAAAACTGGCTTAAAATGGCATTGACAGAACGTAAAAAGAGTGCTAATATTTATATCAACAAAATTGAATAAGAAAAACTCTTATCGAGAGCAGGTGGAGGGACTGGCCCGATGAAACCCGGCAACCGGCAACTGCGAGCGCAGTTGCAGCGGTGCTAATTCCAGCAGAACGTTACGTTCTGGCAGATAAGAGGTTACCAAACCCTCTTCTCGATGTCAGAAGGGGGTTTTTTGTTGCATTTTTGGGGAGGGGAGGGATTTAATTGATTCGGATAAGGAATCTCACAAAGGTCTACACTTCGGCTTCGGGAACCGTCAAAGCGTTAGACGGCATAAATCTCGACATCGAAAAAGGAGACATTTTCGGAATAATAGGCCTAAGCGGCGCAGGGAAAAGCACCCTGCTTCGGTGCATCAATTTGCTGGAAAAGCCCACATCAGGCTCTATAGAAATCGACGGCGTGGAGATGACCGGACTTTCCCCCAAAGAGCTTAAAGAGATGCGTAAGAAAATCGGCATGATTTTCCAGCACTTCAACCTGCTTTCCTCCCGGACCGTGTGGGGGAATGTGGCCTTTCCGCTGGAAATAGCCGGTTTTGACAGGAAAACCATAAACGAAAAGGTGGAAAATCTCCTGAATCTGGTTGGGCTTTCCGACAAGGCAAGGTCCTTCCCTTCGCAGCTTTCAGGAGGACAAAAACAGAGGGTCGGCATCGCCCGGGCTCTTGCCTGCGACCCGAAAGTTCTGCTCTGCGATGAGGCGACTTCCGCACTGGACCCGGAAACCACCCTTTCAATCCTGAAACTTTTAAAAGACATCAACGAGAAGCTGGGCATCACCATGGTGGTCGTGACCCATGAGATGAACGTGATAAAGCAAATATGCAACAAAGTGGCGGTTATAGAAAAAAGCCGGGTGGTAGAGCAGGGGACGACTTTTGAAATATTTTCAAGGCCGAAAACTCAGACGGCTCGCAACTTTTTAAAATCTATGTTCATCTGCGAAATTCCCGAAGAGCTTAAAGCGAAAATAAAGGCCTTAAACGGAAACCTGGCAGAGGGCCGCGTGGTCAAAATAGGATTTTTCGGTGAAATTACTGCAAAGCCCATCCTCTCGGAGGTTGTGAAAAAATTCGGCGTGAACGCTAATATCCTGTACGGAAACATAGACAACATCCAAGGTACTCCCTTTGGAACTTTGGTGGTGCAGTTCGAGGGGAAAAACGGGACGGCCGACAGGGCTCTTTCATACTTGCAAGATATAGGCCTTGACGTGGAGGTGGTGGAAATTGGCTGAAACTGTAAAGCTGCTTTTTAGTGCAACCCGTGAGACTGTCTACATGGTGGCGGTGTCGGTGCTCATAGCATCCATTTTCGGGATACCTCTCGGCGTCCTGCTTTATTCAACCGACAGAGGAAGGATTTTGGAAAACAGCCCCTTGAATAAAGCTTTGGGCACCATCGTTAATATATTCCGTTCCATTCCTTTCGTCATTTTGTTAATAATGCTCATTCCCTTTACCCGGTGGCTCGTGGGAAAATCCATAGGCACCACGGCCGCCATAGTTCCCCTTTCGGTGGCAGCCATTCCCTTTATGGGGAGGCTCACTGAAACAGCCTTGCGCGAGGTAGACCGCGGCGTCATCGAAGCGGCACAGGCCATGGGGGCGTCTCCTTTTCAGGTCATCACCAAGGTTTTAATCCCCGAGGCCCTGCCTTCGATCGCCGCTGGAATAACTATAACCGCCATAAACCTGGTGGGGTATTCCGCCATGGCCGGCGTGATAGGAGGTGGTGGACTGGGAGACCTAGCGGTGCGCTATGGATACCAGCGCTTCATGCTCGACATCATGCTCTACACCGTGGCAATACTTGTGGTTATGGTGCAGCTCATCCAGGTCCTTGGAGATTTGGTGGTAAAGTACCTTTCCAAACACCGTTAATCAATCAAAAATTTTTACATTAAGACGTGCTATGAAAAGTCAATAGGTTATAGCAAAAATTTTTGACAATCGCATAGAAATTCTGTTCACGCATTTTTGCCGGGAGGAGACCAT
>NZ_LOED01000064.1 GCF_001562425.1 Fervidicola ferrireducens | reverse complement strand
GTCGGCAGTGAACAATACCATCTTTTCTCCTCCTTCTGTAAGGAGCCCTGTGATCCGGGCACCTTTTTGAAAGGTGGTAGGTCTCCCTGAGGCGTGCAGCAGCACCCCGTGTAAGGCTGCGGGATTTCACCGCTGTCTCCCGGGACTGGGAGTGTCGTCCCGGAGCGTCAGGTCCCGCTGCCGCACACCCGCGTTCAACTACCTGCCGGTGGCAAACCTGTCAGCAGTTCACCCCTGCTGGCAAGCCCCCGCTTCTATAAGCGGGGGTAGTTGACTCTCCTTTCCAGAGGTTCAAAGTCGACTTCGTATTCCCTGCCCATCCACGGCATGGCGGAAATGTGGGCCAGGATGGCAGGAGTGACCGCCTCATAGACGGCCACCCCATCTTTCCTGACTTTCACTTTCACCATGCCGGTTGGGGGATGTCCCGGAGCTTCAAGGGTATCACTCTCCTTTTTCTTTGTTAGCCTTTTTTTTCTCCCTTTTTCCTGCGCATTTTAACGGTGTAGACAAAAGCGTCGCTTTCTTTATGGATTTCCGGTATGGGGTCTCCGTTAAGCCATATAGGCGCTCCTGCGGCATAGAAAGTTGCCCCTTTTGCTTCCATGGTGTCTATTGCGACAATATACACATACGTGTTCATCTCGCCGATCACATTGTACCAGAGGTCTTCATCATCTTCATCTATCCCAACGAATGTAATTTCTTCGCCCCAGATAGCCTGGTCGACTAGAAGCCCAATATCCTCTTCAATGTTACCGATAAGGTGCACCAGGTCTTTTTCATCGTACTCGTAATCATCATCCTCCGTATCGTCTTCTGCTAGCTCCCAGCCTTCTTCAGCGAATTCTTCTACCTCCCGTGGGAATTCCTCTTCCTCCCAGTCTAACTCCAACTCAGCAACGATGTTTTTTGCCAATTCATCAAGGATGTACTGGTTTTTAATAAGGTTTTTTGCAATCACCTCTTTCTCTGCCTCGGTATAGCTTGGGTCATTTTTTACATGCCGTTCGATGTAATCATCTATATCTGGTTTCACGAGTTTAATTTTTAGCATTCTTTCTGCTATGGTCTCTCCCATAAAGCATCCCTCCTCCCTTTTTTTTGGAAATACTCTCTTCCCAGCCTTTCCAGTGCCTCCTCCAGTCCTTCATCCCAATCCCAACTCGGGATTGAGAGCAAGGTCTGGATTTCGGCTGCGATATCCTCTCGCATAAGTGCTCCCTCCTCCTTCGCTCTCTTTGTGGTGTTTTATAAAAGCAAAAGCCCATCCGAAGAACGGACGGACTTACACTCTCTTTTAAAGACAAAACACCTACTCTTATCAGCAGGCGTGACTTGCTCCTTTCGGAGGTATGGTCGGTACTTGCCCTTTTCGGGGTTGGGGGAAAAACAGACGATCCTCGCTTTGAATTGTACCACAACTGCCGGTGTGTGTCAAATATTGAAGGCCGGAGGGCATTAACCCCTCCGGCCCAACCCCGAAGAGAGGCGGGAGCACCTATGTCAGTTTGATTATAGCAGGCATAGAGGTTTTCTGCAAGCCCCAAAATGCCTTTAAAAGGGCCTTTTTCAGCAGCGGGGGATATAACTATATCCCCCGCTGCTGAAAAAGGCCTTAAAAGGCGATTTTGGCGGCTCACTTCGTCAAATAAGGGTTACTGCCGCCGGTCTGTTTTCGCTGGTCGAGCCCAAGGCATCTTATCGGGAAGGTTACTTTGTTGTTGGCGAAGGTTTTTTCGCTTTTGGGTTTATTCCTGCCCGGGTTAATCTCAGCTTCGAGCTTTATTGTTGTGCCTTCTTTGACGTTCGGCATTGTGAACGTTATCGCGTGCTCTTTGTAACCCTTTGCAGGTATTGTGATTGAGATCTTCTTTATTTGCTTTCCGTCTTGCCTCCACACAAGGTCGGTCGTTACTGCGACATCTCCGGTGTTCTTTATCAGCACTGAATAGGTATCCTTTTCACCCACCATCAATGCCGGGTTATACTCTCCCTGCTGGGCTATCAAATCGATGACCGGCTGGGGCTTATTTTCCTGCTTCTGCTCGGGGAGCTCTAGAGCGAAGGGTGCGATGGGGACGGTCTTATACCAGTATTTGCCGTTGAGCGAGTGGAACATTACGCCCATGCCCCAGGTATATTCTGTTGGGGGTTGGATAATATGCACGTATTGGGCCCAGTCAGTCGTTGCCCCCCGGGTTTCGTCGTAAATCTTGTCAAAAGGATTGCTGGAAGCTGCGTTGCGTTTATTGCCGTAGAAAACCGTGAGGCCCGTGTGAATCGCTGCGTTGATTTTCTGGCGGAGGGTAGGGTCAGAGTCGATAGCGGTTGTTATGTCGTTCTTTTTTATCGCCCCGCCCCTATAGGTTACGCCATGCTTCCAGGGTTCAGGGACCCAATTCCTGTCGTTCAGATAACCACCACTCCAAGCATCCATCGGGAACAGCTCATTAACATAGGCCTCGCCGTTCATTGTCTGACCAAAAAATCTATAACGGCCATTCTTCAATTCATTATTCTCGATATCTTGAGGTGTCCCATAGACCATTAGGCACCGCATCGTATATAAATCTTTATTCAGCTGCTTCCCTCTTAAGTTCTGAGCACCATAGTAGCTGGGAATTCGATAATTCTCGTATATATCTTGATTAAGTGTATCTATCAGCCTTTCCCATGAGGGGCGGTTGGTAGTTATGAGGTACTCTATTTTAGTTTGGTCACTCGCCATAACCGAAGGGATTAGCAAAAAATAAATCAACACAAAAGAAACTAAGGCTCCTAAAGATTTCTTCACCGCCTTCACCTCACCCAGACTTCTATTAACGGGCTGTTACCTAGGCTTCCTCCAGCCTCTATACGCCAGTTGCCATAGTAAAAACTCTTGAAAGGTAGCTCTTTTCTTTTGGTATCCTTTTGCCTCACGTAAGCAATCACTTCATCGGCCGTCTTTTCATCAACGAAGTGCAGTAAAACCTTCTTGGCATCCCTATATTGCTCCTCCAGCGGCTTCACATTTGACGGCCCCCATACGTCCGGCAGCATTATCATGATGTCAACATACAGCTTTTCTCCTCTTTGCACCTCTTCATCCTCAATAGACCCCACGTCAACGTATATCGTCTTCAAGTTCGACGAATTCTTTATCTCCTCTATCGTCTTCATCAGCGGCTGTTCCTTCGAGGTTGTAATAAACACCGACCAGCTCTTTTCGTCCCATTTCACCGTCGCCCCCAGGGTCTCAGATATGAACCTGAGCGGCACCAGCGTCCTTGCATTCTTCAGTTCGGCGGCGGAGTCTATGTCGACGTATTTCCCGTTCACCAAAGCTCGCTTTTCGCCTATCCGTATCTTAACTTCCTTGCCCCCCAGCTTATACACCGCCGCCTTTTCCTTGTCTATCCAGTCTACCTTCGCCCCCATCTCTTCAAAGACCTTTCGCATAGGGACCATGGTCCTGCCGGCTGAATTGATGTAAGGCTTCACGTCTGCGAAGTAGACGTTCACCCCGTTTACGTATACCCTGACCTCTTTCTGGGCCCCGAAGGCTATATTACTTCCCAGCAGGAAGATTATAAGCAGACAAGAGAGAAATTTTCTCATACTTAAACCCCTGGTTCAAAAAACTTGACTGTTTTTATCTCCAGCCAAGCCGGCCCCCAGACCAGGCTTTCGCCTCCTTCCCGGATATTTGATTTGCCCTCCGAGG
>NZ_LOED01000063.1 GCF_001562425.1 Fervidicola ferrireducens | reverse complement strand
GTAGGAACATCATCCCCTTGTCCTTCGAGTCAGTTCCTTAGGCTGGTCAACTATGGCTTTTGCAAGCCACCGCCTCTACAGGCGGGTGGTAGTTGACTTCAACAGGTTTCAATTTCATCATCTCCTTTCGGATTATTCCTTCAATATAAGCCCGCAATTTAATTAAACCTAAATTATATAGACACTTCCCCCTTGAAAAAAGTAACAGCCTTTCCTCCTATGTGTACCCTATCACCCTCTATTTGAAGTTTCAAAATACCCCCTCTCTTCGATGCCTGATAAGCCTTCAATCGATTCTTTTTTAGCTTACAGCTCCAGTAAGGTCCGAGGCAGCAATGGGCAGATCCCGTCACGGGGTCTTCATTTATTCCAATAGCCGGGGCGAAAAACCTCGAGACAAAGTCATATTCAGGATTATTTGATGCGCCGGTTACTATTATACCCCTCGCCTGAATCTGCTTCAGCAATTCAAAATCAGGCTCTAGCTCCCGCACAACCCTCTCACTTTCCACCTCTATCAGATAATCCATTCTATTTTTTCCAGCGAATAGGAAAGGCACGCCGAGGGCTTTTATCAAGCTCTCTGGCGGGTCCACCGGTTCAGCCACCTCCAGGGGAAAGTCCAAGTTTATATATTCACCCTGTTTATAAGCTTTCAAGACCCCGCTTTTAGTATAGAATACCGCTTCTTCATCCTGTTTTATATACCCTTCTTCCCATAAAACATGGGCGCTGGCAAGGGTTGCATGCCCGCAAAGGTCCACTTCGGTTTCGGGAGTAAACCACCTCAAGCTGTAACCGCTACCCCGTTTTAGCAAAAACGCGGTCTCCGAAAGATTCATCTCCATCGCAATCTTTTGCATGATTTCTTCAGGAATCGGATCATCCAAAATGCATACACCTGCGGGGTTCCCTTCAAAGAGGTTCTGAGCAAAAGCATCCACCTGATAAATTTTCATATCCTCACCTTCTTTTTTACCTTACCAATAATTCACCAGCTTCATAAGCCATCTGTAGCAAATCCTCTCTTTCGTTCACTGCACCCAAAGGATTGAGATTATTACCGCCTATTATGGCTTTTACATCCATACCTAAGGCACGTTTTAAAAACGCTGCTATTCCTTCCATTACCTTCTTTCCGTCATCACCTCCACCCTGAGTATACACTAACACGCATTTTTTTCCAACTGGAAGCTTCGAACCCTTTCCGACTACTAAAAACGCATAAAGCCTGTCAAGAAAAATTTTCGTCTGAGCGGTGACATAACTTATGTATATTGGCGAACCTATTACTACTGCATCTGCCGAAAATAATTCATTGTAAATTTTTTGCATGTCATCCTTCTGTATGCACCCGTCATTTTGCTTGCAGTAATTGCAACCCTGACATCCCCTAATGTTAAGTTCATTCAACTTGAAGGTTTTAACTTCAGCCCCCTTATCGCTCGCTCCCTTCAATACTCTCTCCACCAAAATTTCGGTATTGCCGCCTTCCCTGGGACTTCCTATAATCCCTATGACTTTCATTTTAATGCTTCCCCCTTTAAAATAATAAACCTTTATCTATTAAAAGTTATTTTACGGCTTCTTCTACATCCACTCCTTCTATAATGCAAGCAATAATATAAGCAAGAACCCCGGCAGAGAGATACCCGCTCGGGCGACCGTGCATTAAGGCTGCGCACTCACAGACAATCCGAAAGGCTTTTTCCCTGCTATAAAACAGCCCCACCGGAGCAACCCTCATAACTCCGCCGCAACCCTTGCTGTTATTTATCGGCTGTTCAATCGTGCCCATCTTTCCGCTGGATAAAGCTGAAAGGCAGGTACTTCCCGGCCCACGTCTTGCGTGAAATACGCAAGTAGAGGCTGGCGCGAGGGCGTTATCAATTAGTTTCAAAACGTGCCAGCTGATCCCGAGCGAACACGAACTCCGGAGTTTGAAGCCTTTCCCCGAAGTTGATGGAATACCAGGGGTTGCCCTCGCCGTTCGCCGGATTTTTTAGAATATGAATATCCTGTGCAGGCATATATCCCTGGGCCAGTATAAAGATTTTTTCTCCCGTAGCCTTATTTTCCGCCACATCCAGAACTATTGCGCAATGGCCGGGACTCCCACCTTTGATAAATATGTCCCCTATCTGCAAATCTTCAACCGGCACTTTTTTCAATTGTTGTGACAATGAAAGCGTACCTGCGTATGCAAAGACTATATCCAGGTATTTTCTAAAAGTTTCGTAATCGTTGGACCGTTCTGCCACCTTCACCCAGTAAGCTTTATTCCCCTCGACTTTTATTCTGTAACCTTCCATCCATTTAACATAATCGGCCCTAAAGCCGTTGGTAAATTTAAAGTGTATCTTATCATACTCTCCTTTCCAGTAGAGGTACTCTGCTCTCAGCCTAATAACAGCATCGGCGCACTGCTGCAGGTCCCTGTTTCCTACATCAATATCGAGAACGGCTACATGGACATCCCAGGGCTTCGGAATGCCGTTGTAATACCTCACCTTAGAGCCATGCGGCTTTAATGGCAGGTTTCTCAAATACTCACCGAAAGATCCTTTGGGCACCTTGACCCTATCGAACCCCTCAGGAACCTTTATCCACTCCTGCACGGTCCTTCCGTTAACATTTATTAAATTTTCTCCCGGAACGTCGGAAGCGCCGTCTAAATTAAGGCCATCCCTTACCGTGCAAGCGGTTAAAAACAGCACCATCAGGATAAGGATTAGTTTAGCGCTACGCAGTATATTTCTCAAGGTATCTATCTCCTCGCGTGGTAACTTTTTCTGTGGCAATTTACATGGTTTAGATTTTTCTAGGGGCCTGTAAAGATACATTTTGTAATTTTCTCCCAAATTCATTTACAAGCTTCATAATCGCTGAATCAGCATGACTCCAAAATGCTTTCCACAAATATAAAACACTACATACAGCAACGATTATAAAAATTATCAATACAAAAGGTTTCTCATTCTTCATACGTTTTTTTCACCACCTTCTTTAAGTTTTTTTTGGCTGGGGCCAGCCCAGGACCAAAACCGATAACTTCCATTATAGAAAAAAAGAGAATATTGACAAGGTTGGGCCTTCGTTGCCACCTTTCCCCAGAATTTCCGCTATACCAATTACTGCTTGGGTATATCTGTTGAACCAAACTATTCTACCATCCAGTGCCCAGACTACTATAAGCATCTGTTCGTTTTCAAAAATTCTACTTAAAAATTCTTCTCTCTTCTTAAGATAAGCAATTGATTCCCTGGATTCTTCAATAAAACTCTTATTTTTCCTCTCAATATGCACTTTCTCACCATCCACCATTCGCCATTAATTTCCCCTTTCTGGACAACCATTCTTCCCCCTGTAAAAAGGAAGTCCCGCACAGCCCCGTATGCGGCTTTTACCGCGGCCTGAAATATTTTGTTTAATATTCGGCCTGCACCGAAAGGCCGTATTCCTTAATCCTCTTTCGCATTTTCTTCACCTCCAAAGATATCCATTTTCAGCCGGGTTTTCGACAAATTTATATAGAAGTTCAACAAAGATGCTCGAATTCCTCCCACGTAAGTAAACATACGCCAACCAAATCAAAATTTGGCTGGGTTCATCGAGCACCACACGTCTTCCAGGCTGACATTCGCTCATAATCGTTGACCGCCGCTTCTTTTAATATCTCTTGGGTATCTTCAAAATTTCCCTCGTGTATAGCTTCGCGTACTTTGCTATGTTTCTTCATCATACCAAAGGGCTTCTATTAGGTTCTTACTGAGATGATACGGGTCTAGCCTGTATCTAGCTCCGGGAAAATATTCTAACCCCTGCTTTATCCCTTTCTCCCCATCTCCCCCTATGTTTATCTCTTCTATGCGACTTATGGCCCATATATCTCTCGCCTTCGCATACGTCTCCTCCCACATTACTGGCCATTCCCTCATGCCGCTTATTACTACTTTGTTTTCTAGTTCATTTCCCCCTGTCCCGACTCATGATTAAGTTTTTGTAATAAAATTTTAGAATTTTTTTTTTTTTTTTTTTTTTTTTTTTTAAGTAAGAAGAATTTAAATTTTTTTTATAGAATAAATTCATAATAAAACTATTGTTTTTATTGCACGAGCAACGAAGGAGTGACATCAAGAATGCTCACATATTTTGATAATAATACCAAAATTAATTTAGATTTGTTTGAAAGTCTT
>NZ_LOED01000062.1 GCF_001562425.1 Fervidicola ferrireducens | reverse complement strand
TCGCCTGTGCCACGTCCGATGCAGGTACAAACTCCAGCCGCGGCATTTTCCGCAGTTTCCCCATTATTGCGTTCATCGTCCCCAATGCACGCCACTGCTTGATGCCTTTTATGGGGATATATACCCTCCCGGCATGTACATCTTCATGGCAGTCTTTGCATAGGTATACCAGGTTCTCCTGAACGTCCGTACCACCGCTCTTCCGCTGTATCAGGTGGTGTTTTTGCAAATTCTCTTTTGTCCCGCAAAGGATGCATTTCCTCTCTGCTGGCGTTCTGGGTGATCTCTGGTAACCCGTGCCGTATGTTTTGCCCCATGTCATTGCCCTGACATCGAAGACGTTATCCTCCATGACAAATACAACCTGCTCTGCTGGAAAGGGGAAGAGCCTTAAAAGCTTTTTGTAAAGATTGAAGTGCGTTTCCACACCATGTTTGAGGGTGGCGTTCGACTTGTCTCTAGCCCTTACTATTCTTGGCGCCTTAAATTTTGTTAAAACCCTACCATGTCTGGCGGATAAATGTCTCTTTTTGCACCGCGAATAGTATCTTCTGTTCCTTCGGTGTCTTCTTCTTTCTGTCATCAACTCCTTAATCTCGGGAATTCTGGTTTGTAAAACACCCTGGCAGTATACGATCAGTTTCCCATTTTTTGTTTCGCACACAACAAACCCTATGTAGTGGTATCCCGGGTCGAGCGCTATGATGAGTTTCCTTGGTACTGTTTTGGAGTAATCGAACTCTCTGTCCAGGAACACTGCTACCGGTGGCTTGCCGGAGGCACCTCCGCCAACGATTCTTACTTTGCCCTTCTTCCTCAGTTTCCTTATCATGTCGAACCTTTTCGTCGGGTGGCCGGGCCTGCCGTATTTGTCGGCAGTGAACAATACCATCTTTTCTCCTCCTTCTGTAAGGAGCCCTGTGATCCGGGCACCTTTTTGAAAGGTGGTAGGTCTCCCTGAGGCGTGCAGCAGCACCCCGTGTAAGGCTGCGGGATTTCACCGCTGTCTCCCGGGACTGGGAGTGTCGTCCCGGAGCGTCAGGTCCCGCTGCCGCACACCCGCGTTCAACTACCTGCCGGTGGCAGACCTGTCAGCAGTTCACCCCTGCTGACAAGCCCCCCGCTTCTATAAGCGGGGGTAGTTGACAAGAGAATATATTCGCATATTTAGAAGGGGTGGTACGCGCGTACCACCCCTTGATTTCGCATAGACTTCCCCATCCGGGGATATTTTGTTCCCCACTTTGTTCCCCAGCTTTAAGTTGGCTTTGTCTTTAGCATAGCATAAAGCCGTCGGCTTGTCAATAGCTGGTTGATATTATTTTGGCATCTACTGAGAAGATGCCATAGTATGGCGTCTACTACTTTAGCGAAGGCTTATCTAGAGCTGAAACGCTTGGATTTCTCGCCTTCAGCCTTCCTACCACATCTACCACTTTCGACCCTACAACCGGTGCTGCTTTTATAGCATAAGTTCCTCCAGCTTTTAACCCCCTTCCTAGTGCTACCGTAGCCCATGCTCCGGCAACAGCGCCTTTTTCTTGAAGCGTCCTCATCATGGCAGTATTACCCATACCCATACCGAATGCTGTACCTGCAGCGCCGCCTATAGATGCTCCGGTAAGTACTGCGGCTTTCCCTGCAGCACTTAATATCGGCCTCGACACTTTACCGATGTTTTCCAGGGTTAACCATCCCGAAGCCTGGCTTTTATCTTTGCTTACCGCAGCACCTTCTCCGCCTTGCTGTGTTATTTCTCTATAAGACGGCCCATCAACCCCTGCAGGGCCGAGAATCACATTTCTATCTTCAGTTACTGACGTATCACGGTAATTTGCGGCGCTCAAAGAAGGAAGTTCGTGCGCATGGAGCGGCTCGTATTTATCGTACAGCTTTTCTTTTGCAAGTAGCTCAGGGTCAGGTATCGAGTAAGTAATCCCTTCCGACTCAGGTTTAGTCGGGTCTTTTCTCTCCCTCGGCAGCGGTATACCGGTCGGGTATTTCGGCGCTTTGTCCTCGTTTGCCATTATCCTTGAAATAACATCCTTAAAACCTGCTTTTGAAGCCGGTATCTGCGGTTCGGCCTTGTTACCGCTTGTGCTTATAGGTGTATTTACTGATGGGACAACACTTCCCCCGAACTTATCGAATACATTTTCTCCGGCACGTGTTATTAAAGGCGTTGTTATTACTGAAGACCTCTCGGATGGTCCTCCACTCTCCGGTTCTTCAGGTGGCCGTTTTGGTTCCTGGGGCAGCTTGGGTTGCTGTTTCATCGACGTCCGCCGTCCAATTAGCACTCCTGTTACGATAGCGGCTGTAGCAACCAGGCTTCCCACGCCCGCAGCTGCCATCCCTGCGTATGCTTCTTCGTCAATGCCTAAGAGGTTAAACCAACCAGTTATAAGTCGTCTCAGCAGCGATGCCGTTGGGATAAGCATGCAAAGTGCGAACAATTTCGCCCACCATGTTGCGAACATACCGTCTTCATTATAGGCGAGCATGGAAAGGTAAAATGCCAAAACTACGGCATGTGAAGCGCTCATAAACGTGTTGGACACAATTTCTGAAAGCATTAAGAGGAAAGGCGTACGTCTGGATGAAAGTAGCGACCATGCAACGATTGGGGAGATTACTATCAAAACTCCAACGACGAATTTTCTTATCATATAAAGGAAATTCAGGGTAAGAGTAAACCCGGCGAGGCCGAGTAGTATCAAGCTGTTCAAAAGCGGGTTTTGAGTGCCGAGATCTGGGTTATCAAAGGTATCGATAAGCCGTTGTGGGTCTAGAGATGCCAGGTTATTGTAAAGGCCTTGGCTGATAAGCGAATTTTTTATAGCTCCGACTATAACTGCGTTGGCATCGGAGATAAGGTCTAAGAATAGCGGCATCTGGGTCATGAACAGCATTGCGATCAAAATGTTCCACACTGTATTAGAAAAACTTACGGCTCTTTGGGGCGATATTGAAGCTGCCAGTGTCCTATAGCCCGCCCATGTTATGACCAAACTATAAAGGACTCCCGCAGAAGCTATCAAAAAGAATACCCTGTACCACGGCATTATTACTTTTTCCCATTCCTGGGCTGAGAACACACCGCCACTGCCGGAAGCCAATCGCCCTTCAGCGAAAACCAGTTCACGGATGCTGTAGAGTCCCACTTTATTGGATGCCCACAATATTGCTCTTGCAAGGCCGGTAATTGGCAGTGATAATAGCCATGAAATAGTATAGCCAAAATTTCCTTGCTGATAGTTCGGTGCCTGATTCCCGAAAAGCTGCCAATTGTCTTTATCCGCTCTAGCTGGAGGAGCGTAGCTTACAAAAACAAGCATGACAATAACAGTAATTACTACGAATTTAACATATTGCATCCTGGGCGACAAACATCTCCCCCCCCCCCCTTTTTTTTTTCTATTATTTCGCGGCTCTTCCTTGGTCCCTTTCCTGGTTCAAAAAACTTGACTGTTTTTATCTCCAGCCAAGCCGGCCCCCAGACCAGGCTTTCGCCTCCTTCCCGGATATTTGATTTGCCCTCCGAGGGGCAGGGCGACAGGGGGCCTCGGCCCGGGCGTCCCACCCGGAACCCGGACGGAGAGGTTATCCCCTCCCGTACCCCAGACTCGCCTGCTCGGACTGACGGGGTGTTTTTCACCACCCACAGGTCTGAGTGAACTGGAGTAGAGGCGGTGTGCTCACCGCCGCCCGAGCCGTCCTGTTAGGACGCCTACCGGTTTGTCCGACACCGGCTAAACGGGGTCACCGTAAGGACAGGGCAAGCTCCTTGAGGTCATGCCACACGGAGTAATACGCCTCCTGCTGCCACCGGGCAAGCCCGTTGTGCATAAGGAGCTTTTCCTCCAGCCGCCTCAAGCAGGCCCTGACCCTACGGGTCATCCCTCTTCCTTCCCTCGGTGTATAAGTATTGACCTTACAGGTCAGGTTTTGCTTGATTTGGACTACCAGTTGTTTAAGCTCTTTAGTTACCCGTTCCTTAAAACCCATCGCCCGGCGGCCAATAACCAATGCCGCCGCACAGTGTACCGGGACGGCGTAACGCTTCGTATACCTCCAGTAGCCTATGGTAGATGTGTGCCGGGCAGATACGAGCTTAAAGGACACTCCTTCCTTGACAGCCCTCCGGTACATGGCTTCTACAATCCTGGCAAAGGGAAAGTTTGAAGCCATTCGGTTGAACTTCTTATTGGTATCCAGCCTGTCTTTACCAAAGTTCAAGTCCTCTAAGACTATTGGCTTGCCCAGGAAGAAGGCTATGTCTACCACTATTTTGGCTAAAACGCCTATCAGATA
>NZ_LOED01000061.1 GCF_001562425.1 Fervidicola ferrireducens | reverse complement strand
TGTTGTTTCTTTCTACCACCCGCTCCATCAGGCCGCTATCGTTGTCCCCGCGAGGTGACTCTCCGCTTCGTGCCGGAGAAGAACTCGGCCCTCCCGCGGGCCCCTGTGGCTTCACCACTCCTTCCCGCGGGTAGGCCCCTTCCGGGGTTTTCTGCTGTCTTCGCTCTTCTCTCGAACTCATCGGTCTCACCTCTTACTTGATGTTCGGGCCTTCCCTCGAAGTTCATGACCTCCAAGGTACTATGCCCTCTGCTGACTCCTGCCGGTTCAGCCATGCCTTTCAGCATGGGTTACCAGTTTACCTGGCGTTTCCGACAGGCCTCCCCGGGTAAGAGCGTTAACTTTCACCCCGCGCCCGCCCCATATACTCTACCGCCCCTTGGCAGCCTTGGATTTCGCTGTGTCTAGCCAGCTCATCCGAGCGGTCTAGCCTCGTATGGGGTTCTTGTCCATCGGGCCGTGGCTTTGCCTCCGGCTTCCTTCGGATTCCACCTCACGGTGGACACCCTTGCCTTTGGCTAGCAGACTAGGGCTGCCTCGCCTGCAGTGGACTTTCACCACCGAGTTAACGCCCATGCCGGGCGCACAACAAAAAGAGGCTGCATGTTAAGCAGCCTCTTTTGGCTAATTCAAGCATTTTCAAAGATTCGCTTTACTTCTTGTTCCGTAAATTCGTACCTTTCCCTGCAGTACTGGCAGACGAGTTCGATTTTCCCTTTTTCTTTTAAGATATCCTCGGCTTCTTCCTTTCCCAAATTTACGATTGCAGCTTCGAGCCGTTCGCGGGAACAGGAACAGCGATAGCTCACCTCGTTTTTTGCAAGGAACTTCAGCTTGAAACCGGGAAGGAGCAAATTGAGCAATTCTTCGGGGGAATTTTTTTCATCTATGAGTTCGGTGACGGGTTTCATCACCTTTATGTTCTCTTCTATGGAAATGGCGGTGCTTTCGTCAGCGTTAGGAAGAAGCTGGACGATAAAACCACCTGCCGCCCTCACCTTTTCCTCTTTATCCACGAGGACTCCAAGGCTTACCGCAGAGGGAATTTGCTCGGATTTGGCAAAGTAGTAAGTGAGGTCTTCGGCGATTTCGCCGGATACCAGCGGCACCTGCCCCACGTAAGGCTCTTTCAGCCCCAGGTCTTTTATGACGGTAAGGGTCCCCTGCCTTCCGACGATGCCTCCCACGTCGAGTTTTCCCTTTTCGTTGAGAGGAAGGTCCACAAGGGGATTTGCGATGTAGCCCTTTACGTTTCCCTTAGAATCGGAAAAAGCAAAGAGAACGCCCGCGGGGCCGCCGCCATCCACGCGAAGCGTGACGTTGTCTTTTTCGCTTTTTAACATCAAGCCCATCATCGCTGCCGCCGTGAGCAGCCGCCCCAAGGCTGCCGTTGCGGTCGAGGAACAGCCGTGGATTTTTCTTGCCCTCTCCACCAGCTCTGTGGTGCGGGCGGCAAAAGCCAGCACCCCCGCCTCCTCGTCGATGGCTCTTATCACGTAGTCTTTAAGCTCAACCAAAATTTGTTGCCTCCCTTTGCAAATGAGTTGTGGCTATAAGTATTATACCACATTTTGGGGGCTTGACTGCATTTCGGGTTCTTAAGAGATGAAACCTATTTGGAGTTTTCGCTTAGATAATTTATTATTAGGCGGGCGGCCTTCTTTCCGGAGAGCAACATGCCACCGAAAATCGGGCCCATGCGGCAGCCGCCCTCCACGTTGTTGGCCGCCATTCCTGCCACAAAAAGCCCCGGCGCCAACATCCGCGTATTGGCCACCACGTCCTCCTCGCCTTTTTCAGCGTTCATGAAGGATTCCCGGATAAGGCCCGTGCCGGCTCTCCTGCTGTAAAGGTTGGCCAGCACTGCATCATGACCGGTGGCATCTAGTACTGCCTTGGCGGTGAGCACCATGGGGTCCACGTGAAGGCCAGCCATCTCTATGGCGCTGTTGTTTACCACCACGCCGGTGATTTTGTCACCGGTGGAGTGAAGGTCCACCACGGTAAGCATGTTGAAAAACCTAATACCCGGATGTGCCGCAGCTTTGGCGATGAGCTTGCTGGCAAAAAGAGGCGCGGAGACTACCAGAGCCCCTTCGTCTTCCACAAAAGGAACATCGGCTTCTTTTAATATCCACTCTACGTCCTTCTGAAGCACCACTTTATTAAAACTCATGGCGCCACCCCATATCCCGCCTCCCGGCGCTAATCTCCTGTCCAAGACCGTAACCTTATAGCCCTGGTCAGCCAAAGTCCAGGCGCAGGTAAGGCCAGAAGGCCCCGCACCTGCTACTATCACATCGGATTTAACTGCATCTTCCAGATCCTTGAAGTAATGCTTCATAATGAGGCTGCTCACCTTTGTGTCAGGGACAGGAACGGAAAAAGATTTCATAAAAACCACCCTCCATTTAAGATGTTTTTTAATATTTTATTTTATTGATTCATCCACCACTTTTTTCAACGTCCTGACGTTTTCGGCTATGTTCCCGCAAAACACCGCCGAGATGCAGGAGATGCCGTCGGCTCCCGCCGCGATGACTTCCCCGGCGTTATCCTTAGTTATGCCTCCTATGGCGACTACGGGAATTTTTACTTTGCTTTTGATTATTTTTAGGCCCTCCAGGCCAATGGCTTCGGAAAAGGGTTTGGTGGGAGATGGGAAGATAGCACCAACCCCCAGGTAGTCGGCCCCGTCTTCTTCTGCTTTTATAGCCTCCTCGACGGTTTTGGCCGAGACCCCCAGGATTTTTTCTTTTCCTATGATTCTCCTCACCACATCCGCCGGCAGGTCATCCTGCCCCACGTGGACGCCGTCGGCATCTACGGCCAGGGCGATGTCCACCCGGTCGTTGATTATGAACGGAATCCTGTAGGCTTTTGTGAGTTCCCGAAGCTGGAGGGCGAGATGGTAAAATTCCCTGCTTGTAATATCCTTTTCCCTGAGCTGAAGCACCGTAATCCCCGCTTTTATGGCTTCCTCCACGGCATCAACTAGACTCCTTTTGCCAATATAAGACCTTTCGGTTATGGCGTAAAGCGAATAATCAATCTTCATGCAATCATCTCCTTATAGTTACTGAAAATTTCAAACGTTCAGCCCCGCCTTTTGGTAGAGATTGAAAAAGTGATGGACGGGACCCGCGCCCCCGCCTATGTTTACGGAGTTTTTGATGGCCGAAGTGATGTACTCTTTTGCCAGCTTAAACGATGTAAAAAGGTCGTGTCCCAGGGCGAGGTTTGCCGCAATGGCCGAAGAAAAGCTACAGCCGGTGCCGTGGGTGTTTTTCGTCGGGATTTTTTCCGACCTTAATTCCCGGAACTCATTTCCGTCGAAAAACACGTCAACGGCGTCATCCTCCAGATGGCCGCCTTTTACGATTACTGCCCGGCAGCCGTAGGACATTATGTTTTCTGCGGCTTTCTTCATGTCCTCCACGTTCTTTATGGTTATTCCGCTAAGTGCTTGTGCTTCGGGGATATTTGGGGTCACCACAAGGCATCTTTTAATAAGCTCTTTTTTAAGGGCATCGATGGCATCCGGTTTCAAAAGCGCATGACCGCTTTTTGAAATCATGACCGGGTCTAGCACTACCTTTTCCGGATTGAATTCATCGATCCCCCTTGCTATTGCTTTTATTATGGCCTCGGATGATACCATGCCTATCTTTACTGCATCCGGCGGCAGGTCTTCGAAAACGGCCTTCATCTGCAAATACACCATTTCCGGCGAGATGTCCTCGACGCCGATTACCGCTTTTGTGTTCTGGGCGGTGACCGAAGTTATGACGCTCATCCCGAATACGCCGTGGGCGCTGAACGTCTTGAGGTCCGCCTGAATTCCGGCTCCTCCTCCCGAGTCGGAGCCCGCAATGGTGAGAGCAAGCTTCATTTTTCAAATCCCCCCTAAAAATAAATTGACCCGCCTGTGCAGGCGGGCAGATTCGATTCTTCCCCGGAAGGGGAAAACGGCGAACTGCTTCCCTACGCAGGCATTACCCTGAGCAGGTTCAAGGGGTCGAGACCCGAAGTGGGCCTCCTCTCAGCCGAAGCTCCCCCAGCAGGACTTTCGTGAGATTATTTTATTGTTTGATACAATTATATCATATCATTCTCCAGAAAATGATATTTTCCTTAAGTTTTTAAATTTAGACAATTTTAAAATTTATTTTTTCAGACTTTTGTTTTAAAAAACTACCTGTAGTATTTTATATTGTGGATAAATCTGTGGAAACTGTGTACATCTTAAATTTAATAAGACCGTTAGAACTTATTTTTCTAGAATTGTATGACCAGGGGACCATAGTGTTCACCGGTAAAAAGGTAAGGCTGAGGGCATACCGCAAATATTACGACCAGCTGGTCATGGGAATTTTTTGAAGTTAATGGCTCGCTACCGGAAAAAACTGTCTGTGTCAAGAGTTTGTAGGTAAAAAATTTTTTAAGCTGACCTCACCACTATTGTAAGTCCAGGTGACATAAATTTGATGTATTATATTGCCATT
>NZ_LOED01000060.1 GCF_001562425.1 Fervidicola ferrireducens | reverse complement strand
GAAGATAGACATAGCACAATACCTACTCAGCATTCCCGGCATAGGGATAGTAACCGTAGCTGGATTTCTAGCGGAAGTAGGTGACCTAGCCAACTACACCCACTATAAGCAGATACAAAAGCTAGCAGGGCTCAACATAGCAGAAAACCAATCTGGGAAACACAAGGGGAAGGCTAAAATATCAAAGAGGGGCCGTCCGGAGCTGAGGAATCTCCTTTACAAAGCAAGCCTTGTGTTAGTAGCCAAAAACAAGGAATTCAAGGCACTCTACAACTACTTCTTAAAAAGGCCTCAAAATCCATTAAAATCCAAGCAGGCATTAATAGCAATTTCAATGAAGCTAATAAGGGTAATGTTCACCCTTGCCAAAAAGAGGGAAAATTACGATTCAGAGAAAGTTCTTGGAGAACATCGCATGAAGCAAATAAACCAGCTAGCGGCATAAAAGTGAGATAGCCAACAAGGCGGGGAAGCAATATTCCCCCCATAAGGGCAAGACCCTGCATGAAAGTAAAAAGCTCCCCGCCTAGCCCTCAAAGGCAGGACGAAGGAATGTAATAAGGGCGTAGGACCCCGGGAGACATGATAGGGTAGTCGAGGGCATGAGTGAAGGATTTGATAGGCAACTTTTAGTAAGTTGCCGCAGGTGGTCTTGTTTTGTCTAAAAAATCTATGGTTAAGCAGCAAAAGCAGCCTAAATTCAGAGAAAAACTAAGATTTTAAGAGTTTTATTTGGCTAATCAAAAAATATTGAGATAGGGAGTGGATCTATTATCATGTTACACGAATTAAAAGCAATGGGCAAGAGCATTCGTGCAATTGCACGAGAAACAGGCCGTTCAAGGAATACGGTAAGAAAATACCTAAGGGCAGAGGGCATTCCCGAAAGGAAGCCATCCCAAAAGAGGAACAAAGCTAGATCCATACAAAGATACCATTCAAGAGCTCATAAATCTTGGTATATTCAATTGCGTAGTCATCTACGAAAGAATCAAAGAAGAGGGCTATACCGGCGGCCGCACTATCTTAAGGGACTATGTAAGACAATTTAGACCTCCAAAACAGGTTCCTGCCGTATGCCGCTACGAAACCAAGCCCGGCCAACAGGCCCAGGTCGACTGGGGCGAATACACCTACATTGACGAGGAAACCGGCGAAATACGTAAGCTTTACGTCTTCGTCAT
This sequence comes from Fervidicola ferrireducens, assembly GCF_001562425.1. Taxonomy (GTDB): domain Bacteria; phylum Bacillota; class Thermosediminibacteria; order Thermosediminibacterales; family Thermosediminibacteraceae; genus Fervidicola; species Fervidicola ferrireducens. Next base: position 4,155 of record NZ_LOED01000060.1, on the reverse strand, counting down.
GGTACTGGGTTACTCCAGAGCCATATACGTAGAATTCACAAACCGCTGCGACATACATACCTTCATCCGCTGCCTGATCCACGGGTTTGAATACTTCGGCGGAGTAACCGACATAGTCCTTACCGACAGAATGAAGACCGTAATACTTGGCACTGGAGAAGACAGAAAGCCCATATGGAACTCCAACTTTGAAGACCTAGCTGCAACCCTTGGATTTACCCCTAAAGTGTGCAGAGTACAGCGTCCACAGACCAAAGGCAAAATAGAAAGTGGAATAGACTTTGTCAAAAGCAACTTCCTGCCGGGTAGGAAGTTCATAGACTACGGTGACTTAAACCATCAGGCAATAGTGTGGTGCGAAAAGAAAAACAGGAGGATTCACGGCACCACCGGGGAAAGGCCTATTGACCGCCTGAAGGAAGAAAACCTCAAACCCCTCCCTACCTCTGACAGATACCAAAAATTCCTGGAACAAGTAAGGAAAGTCCACAAAGATGGCCTCTTAAGCTTCGACGGCGTAAGATACGGCGTTCCCTGGCAGTATAGCGGAAAAGAGGTGGTTGTAAGGGACAAAAACGGCAAAATCGAAATCCTCTATGATGGGAAGGTAATAGCAACCCACGAAAAGCATTATCGCTCAAGGACCATCGTTTTCCTCAAAGATCAATATAAGGGTCTAAAAGAAGCCGAGGGCATGTTCTATCCTAAACCGAGGGCTATCAAGTTATCTTCCCTGGAAGTTGAGAAGCGTTCTCTTGGGGTTTACGAAAGCCTCCTGGAGGTGGGCACAGTATGATAGACCTTGAAAAAGCTCGGTCCCACCTTGAAGAACTGGGGCTTTTAAACGCAGCATCTTTCCTTGACGCCCTCCTTGAAAGAGCTCAACGCCAAAACAGCACGTATCTTGAATTCTTAAATAACCTGCTCGAGGCTGAACTTACTGAAAGGCAAAGGCGGAATATCGAGGTAAGGTCAAAACTTGCCCGGCTTCCATACCGGAAGACTCTAACCGAATTTGACTTTACCTTCCAGCCCAGCATCGATGAAAAACTAATAAAAGAGCTTGCCACAATGGCCTTTGTCCACCGGGCAGAAAACGTAATATTTCTTGGCCCGCCTGGAGTAGGGAAGACGCACCTTGCCGTGGCTCTTGCTATAGAAGCCCTATCTTGTGGTATATCAGTCTACTTCACGAGTCTTTCTAGGCTCATTGAGGACCTCAAAAAGGCATATAAAGAAAGCCGGTTAGAAAGGCGAATGAGGATCTACACTAGGCCCAAGCTCCTTGTAATCGATGAAGTAGGCTATCTCCCCCTTGACGGCACTGGTTCAAACCTCTTTTTCCAGCTAATAAGTGCCCGTTATGAAAAGGGGAGCATAATACTTACCAGCAACAAAGGCTTTGGAGAATGGGGGGAGCTCATGGGAGACCCTGTACTTGCTACTGCAGTGTTGGATAGACTATTACACCATGCCCACATAATCAACATAAGGGGCAACAGCTATCGCTTAAAGGACAGGTTAAAGACCGGATTGTATGGTAACCAACATAATAATGCTTAATTTTAAAAAGCCAGGGTGGGTCAATTTAAAACCGTTGAAAATGGGTCAATTTAAATCCGCTATTGACATTAGCAAGGGGTATCCTTCTTTTTATGGTTTTCTACCTCTAAAAAAAGGGTATATTTATTTAAAGCATTTTCACAGTATTATGCTGTCTGTAATTCTGAGATTAACTACCTAGAGTAATATTATGGCTTTAATTTTATAAAAATTAAATTTTTTTGTGAATAAAATATTGACATATATCTCTACATAATGTAGAATAAGATTAACCTACATATTGTAGAAATATGAAAGGAGATTAAAACATGAAAAAATTTCAACAAATGTCTGATGCAGAAAGGCAAATTATGGAGTATATATGGAAAGCCGGGCGACCTGTTACAACTTCGGAAATCATGGAGAATTTACCAAAAGGGAAAATATGGAAGCAAAATACTGTAATTACTTTTTTAAGCCGTTTGATAAAAAAAGGAATACTCAAGGCAACCAGGGTTGGAAAGGCCAATTATTATGAACCTTGTATAACGGAACAAGAATACCGGTATTTTGAAACGAAGCAATTCATAAACGAAGTTCATAAAGGCTCAATAGTGGGCTTTATAACCGCGTTATTTGAGAATGGCGACTTAACGAAGGAAGACATTGAAAGCATTATGAAACGCCTGAAAGAGTAGGTGGTGTTTAAATTGAATAACATTTACAATCAGCTGTTTATCATGTCGGTTGTAGCCGGAGGGATATACCTGATTTTTAAAATTTTGAGTGTGATAACCCTGAAATACTTTTCGGCGGCATGGCATTATTACACCGGTATAGCTATATATATGTTTTTTCTGATACCGTATCACCGGTGGATGTCGTGGCTTAATTTATCCTCCATTCATAAATTAAATCCGCTCATTGTTTTTAACCTCCCTTCCGGTGGTATACCTCAGCAAAATGGCAGTACCGGATTTTTCGTTTACTTTAAAGCTTTTCCATACATCTTGATGACCGGTACTTTGATATTTATAGTTGTAATTCTTATCCAGTACTATAATCTGAAGCGGCGCATTTTCAAAGTCTGCTTTATGACCGATGATACTCGGATTTTAGAAGTACTTTCAAAGTGTAAACAGCAGATGGGTATAAGGGGACAAATTCCCGTATATATTTCCCCGTACATAACAACACCCTTTCTTTGCGGTATTGTTAAGCCTTGCATTATTTTGCCTGATATAAAACTTTCTGCAGACGAATTGCAATGCATTTTTCTTCATGAACTGACCCACTGGAAGCGCCGTGATGTCTGGTTAAAATTATTCATGCTTTTTATCAATGCGATGCACTGGTTCAACCCTTTAGCCTATGCGGCAAGGCTCGATATCGACCAATTTTGCGAACTATCCTGCGATGAAAGCGTCGTGAAATCCATAAACGATCGGGAAAGGAGGCGGTATTGCGAATTGATGCTTAGCGTGTTGTGGAACGTTGCGGACAAAAAAACCAGATTAATTTCCGCATTTGGTGGCATGCGGAAAAAGTTGGAAAGGAGGGTCGGTGTGATACTGAGAGGTGAAGTTCCAATGAGCAAAAAATGGATGCGCATGGTTGCAACCGCAATAACGCTGGCAATAGTATTATTAGGCGCTATTTTGGCAGGTGCAGTTGAGACGTCAGCTCTCGAAATAAAAGGCAGCGGTAAATCTGACTTGTTAAAACCAAAAGAAATTTCAAATTATCAATATCAAGTAAATGAATATGGCGAAACTTATGGTCCGGCAATTTATGCAGAGGTTTTGGGAGAGGAGCCGGATTTAATTGCAGCCGAAGGGATAGATGGAACATTAGGTTATGTACGGTCCTCGGACCTGAACTCTCCCGAACCGCGTACACCCGAGGAAGCCGTAGCTCTAAACAAACTTGGAGCAAAACTAATACCACTTTACGATAAGGACGGGAGAACGGTCATTGGTCAATTTAAAATGGAAACAGGTGGAGTTATTGAATATGTAACTAATGAAAATGATTAAAGTCAAAGAAAGCGCTAATAAATGGTAACATAAATTTTATCTGAACTCCAAAGAACAATAAGAGAAGGGATGGTAAATATGAAAAAGAAGTTTCATAAAACGTTATTTTTAATTTCAACTGTCTGCATTTTGATATTGAGCTTTTCAATTGTTGCTTTTGCAGCTTATGCAGATTCTCCTTATAAATATGCTACTGTTTACGGATATGATTATGATTTCAAAGCACGCATTTATAATACTGGCACATACGTAACGGCTGAAACCTTAGTGGTTTGTAATGATGGCAATGTTCCAACAGGATATATGGGAGCTCAAGCTAGATTATATAATTCAGACGGTCTATTGAAATTATCAAGTAGTTGGGTATACAATGACAGAGAACTTGCGGGTTTTAAAGTTAAGTCCATATAATTGTGTAAAAAGGGATTGAGCCACCCCCATCCCTCTGGTTAGAATTAAATTGCCAACACAAAAACCTAGCTGGAGGGATGAGAAATGGCTCAATATAATATTACCATCGATTCTGAAATTTTGCACCACCTTTTTCTAAATGGAGCTAAAGATGAAGGGATGGCCA
>NZ_LOED01000059.1 GCF_001562425.1 Fervidicola ferrireducens | reverse complement strand
GCTCATCTTCGGGCGGCCAAGTTTATCCGTGCCTGTCTGTTGGGAAAGGTGGGATATGGAGACAGCCAAGCGGAATTCTTGCCCGTCAAAGGATACCTTAATGTTAGGGTTACCGCCTTTTGTCTCGTCTCCCCGGGAGTAGAGGCGGTTTTTACGGGATGCTCGCCACTCCTCCCGCGTGGCCCGCCACTTGCAGACCTTTTCCCATAGCTTTCTGCCGCCAAAGACTACCTTTGGTATCGTACTATTCTCCCGGTAAGCCTCAAGCTCGGCCAGCTTCTTCTCTAGAGATGCTACCCGGTTGTTCCGCCCCTTGACCACCAGCCGCAGCTTTTCAACAATGTCCGGGGCATCGCCTTTCCTCTCTGCTTTCACCAGCTTCCTCATAGCAAGGCCGAGCTTCTTCCTCGCCCGGCGTAGCTTGTTTTCCGTCTCCTCAATCTCCAGCTGCAGCAGCTCTTTTTGGGAGTCCAGCACGGCCTGTGCCTTAAGCCTGGCGTCGTCCACATACCGGGAGTTGATTCCGAATAGTTTTTGCCCCAATTTCTCTATTTCATCTCGGGATGCACCCTCTAATAGCCGGTTGAAGGCCCAACGCTGGCAAGCGCAGAAAAGGCGCATCTCCGTCTCAAGAGGGTCTTCCTCTCCACGGCCCAATTTCTGTGAGCGGAAGGCCGGGTAAACTTCCGGAAAGAACTCTCCGCAAACTGTCATGCTAAATTTGTCCTTTTTGTGTTTCTTCGGCATCTCTGCCACCCCTCGCACCATATAGCCGGGCTGAAAAGGAAGTTACTCCGGCCAGCAAATCTTGGACAAGTCAGGTATCTCCGCTGGCCGCTTGGTAACCGCACGGGCTTGATCAGGCCCTGTTTTTCCCACGCCCGAAGTCTGTTCGGGTGTACGCCTAATCTCTTTGCTGCTTCTCCAATGGATAAGAGTTCCATATTTTTATGGTAGCATAGTAGTTAAGTACAGTCAATTACAGTATAGTTTCTCAAAGCTGCTGCAAACCTCTGTTAAAACTTTTTTTTGATTCGGCATTATTATATTTTACATTTTGATGGCAAGTCAATACAAGCTCGGGTGTTTTGTGTAGATGAGCCACAGTTTCGTTCACACTACTTTAATTAAAGTGAAAAAGACATTGCAAAGGGTTGGTATCCCTGGGGTATTATGGATATGGCACAACAAAAACCCATTAAGGAAGGATCCCACCTAATGAAATTATACCAAAAACTTAAAGTTTCGGATAATCCCTAGGCTATTGCTCAAGTCACTATCTCTTTGCTTAAGTCTCATTCCGTTAAAGAAACTGCTAAAATCTTAGGTGTCACTCCAATGTGGGTATATAAATTAAAAGAGCGTTTCAGGCTTTCTAATGGTGATATATCTGCCTGTATCAAAAGCGTGGGTCTAAATTCCGCATGCCTACCAGAACTCCAGAGCATACATAAAATTTAGTCGCCACTTTAGCAAAAGAAAGATTAGCTTTGTTCATTAAAAATACTTTCAATATTCAACTTTCTCCTTTTACCATCCGAAATATCAGAAGAGGAAACATATTATCAAAGAACCGCTCATCTTTTACAAAGAAGACCCAATAAGATATTTGACATCGGATTTTTCCCTGTTGAAAGTTGAATTGAAAGAAGTATGAGCATAAAAATACTGCACAAAAATGTACAGTCCAGACTGTCTACAAAGAATTGTCAGCAGTATTTTTTTACTTAAAATAATTCTAATGACAAAGACATTATTAAAAAACCTTGCATAAATTGAGTAGGAGAGGGTGATTAACCCCCGTCCCCTCACACCACCGGACATGCGGGTCCGCATCCGGCGGTTCACCAAGCTTTACGAAGCCTCTGATAGCGTTCGATTAAGCTCGTCAGGCCCTGGGATTGCCAGTAGGCGTTGCCCAGGGCTCTATTCATTGGCCCGTGTGCCATTCGCCATGGCCCCTTCCGAGCATTGGCGAATTCGTGTACTACTTGCTCGGGTAGTCCCAGAGCCCTAAGTTCTCGATACCTCGTCCGTATTCGTTTCCACTGTTTCCATAAACATAGGCGTAATCTACGGCGTATCCAGCCATCCAGTTCTTCAAATATGCTGGGTGTCTCGGCCAGGGCAAAGTATCCCATCCACCCTCCAAGATAGGTGTTGAGGCGTCCTATGCGTTCGGCCATGCTTACTGGTTTGTTCCGGGCTGTTATCTCCCGTATTTTCGTCTTTACTCGTTCAATGGTTTGAGGTGCTAGGCGGATGAGTATTTGTCCATTCTTCGCTTTATGCATGCTGAATCCTAGAAATTTCAGTTTCCACGGTCGGTCTACCGCGCTCTTTTGTTCGTTTATCTTGAGCTTCAACCGCTCCTGCAAGTATTTCTTTACGCTTTCCATAACTCTTTCTCCGGCCCGCTTGCTTTTGACGTAGATGTTGCAGTCGTCTGCATATCGGACGAATTTGTGGCCCCTCTTTTCAATTTCTTTGTCCAGCTCGTCCAGCAGTATGTTGGCTAAAAGCGGACTTAATGGGCCACCCTGGGATGTCCCTTCTGTTGTTTCCATCACTACTCCGTTTATCATGACGCCTGCCTGCAGATAGCGGCGAATGAGAGTTAATACCCTTTTATCTTTCACTTTCCGGGCCACCCGGGCCATGAGTATGTCGTGGTTTACCCGGTCGAAGAATTTCTCTATGTCCAGGTCTACTGTCCATTCGTATCCTTCTTCTACGTATTGTTTCGCTTCCCTTACTGCGTCGTGGGCTCTCTTCCCGCGCCAGAATCCGTAGCTGAATTCCGAAAATCCCGGGTCAAAGATGGGTGTTAATACGTGCAGGCGGGAACCCACCGCAGGTGGGTGCTGTTGGATGAGGCAGTCCATTACGGTGGGGATTCCTAAAAGCCGTTTGCCGCCGCCGGGTTTCGGGATTTCGACCCGGGCACGGGCTTGGGCTTGTAGGTCCCCGCTAGTAGCTCCTCTCGGATACGCAGCCACTCGGCACGAAGTTGTTCCCGAAGCTGTTCAGTCGGGATGCCGTCTATGCCGGGCGCGCCTCCGTTTTGTTCTACTCGCTTTAGGGCTGCTAGCATGTTGTTTCTTTCTACCACCCGCTCCATCAGGCCGCTATCGTTGTCCCCGCGAGGTGACTCTCCGCTTCGTGCCGGAGAAGAACTCGGCCCTCCCGCAGGCCCCTGTGGCTTCACCACTCCTTCCCTCGGGTAGGCCCCTTCCGGGGTTTTCTGCTGTCTTCGCTCTTCTCTCGAACTCATCGGCATCACCTCTTGCTTGATGTTCGGGCCTTCCCTCGAAGTTCATGACCTCCTAGGTACTATGCCCTCTGCTGACTCCTGACGGTTCAGCCATGCCTTCCAGCATGGGTTACCAGTTTACCTGGCGTTACCATCAGGCCTCTCCGGGTAAGAGCGAAAGCCTCCCCGCGCCCGCCCCATATACCCTACCGCCCCTTGGCAGCCTTGGATTTCGCTGTAATTCGCCAGCTCATCCGAACGGTCTGGCCTCGTATGGGGTTCTTGTTCATCGGGCCGTGGCTTTGCCTCCGGCTTCCTTCGGATTCCACCTCACGATGGACACCCTTGCCTTTGGCTAGCAGACTAGTGCTGCCTCGCCTGCAGTGGACCTTCACCACCGAGTTAACGCCCATGCCGGACGCACAAAATAAAAGCCGGTGTAAAACCGGCCAAACGCCTCAATAATTATGATGCGTTGTTTACATTTTGTGAATCGGAATTCCCAAAAGGTCGAAAGATGCTTCCATTATGGTCTCGGAAAGGGTCGGATGGGCGTGGATCGTGTCCGCCAGTTCTTCCGCCGTACACTCCAGCTTGACGGCAAGAGCAGCTTCGGCAATGAGTTCCGTAGCCCCCGGCCCTACGATGTGCACCCCCAGTATCTCCTTCCACCTGGAGTCCGCTATGATCTTGACGAATCCCCTGCTTTCCCCCAACGTCAAAGCCCTGCCGCTTGCTATAAAGGGAAATCTCCCTATTTTTATACCGTCGCCGTGGATTTCCCTGGCCTCCCTCTCCGTCAGCCCCACGTAGGCTACTTCCGGGTCCGTAAAGATGCAGCTCGGCACGGCCTTGTAGTCCATCACCCTGTCCTCTCCAATCGCGTTGGCGGCAGCCACAATCCCCTGGTGGGACGCCACGTGGGCTAGCTGGAATTTCCCCGTTATATCCCCGACGGCATAGACGTTTTCAAGATTCGTCCTCATTCGTTCGTCAACGGCGACCCAGCCGCTTTCAAGTCTGATACCCAGGTTCTCGAAAGCATCCGTCACCGGCCTTCTTCCTACCGCCATCAGCACCTTATCTACCGAAATCGAACGAATCCCACCAGGCGTCCTTACGCTCACCTTTAGCCGGCCGCTTTCCCTTTCCACCGATTCCACGCTGGATTCCGTGAAAATCTTGGTTCCATTTCTCTCCAGGATTTTTTTGAGTTCCGCAGATATTTCCTCATCAGCCCGGGGCAAAATGCGGGGCAGCATCTCCACTACCGTGACATCGGTGCCGAGAGAACCGTAAATGCTCGCCATCTCCACCCCGATGACTCCCCCGCCGACGATGAGCATCGAACCCGGTATATCGTCTAAAGAAAGGGCTTCCTCGCTGGTGATAACTCCTGGAAGGTCATTTCCGGGGAAAGGAATCACCGCCGGCTTTGAGCCGGTAGCGAGGATTAAGCTGTTTGCCGTTAAGACCTGTTCCCCCTCCTGGTATACAACCCTTACACTTCTTTCACCTTCCACTTCTGCCCTGCCCCTGAAGACCGAAACGCCGTTTGCCTTCAGAAGGTTTTCCACACCCCTCCTGAGCGTCGCAATTACCGCGGCCTTTTTCTTTTGCAGACCATGCCAGTCGACCCTCACGTTTTCGACCGCGACGCCGAAATCTCCAGCATTCTTCAAGCTTTGATAGACGGAGGCACCGTGGCTCAAAGCTTTTGTCGGAATGCACCCGCGGTTGAGGCACGTCCCGCCGAGGTCACCTTTTTCGACGAGTCCCACCTTAGCTCCCTTTTTCGCCGCATATATGGCAGCCACGTAACCGCCGGGGCCCCCGCCTATAACCACCAGATCGTAATGCAAGGTCACCATCTCCTTTGCCCTTTATCAAAGCAGCATTTCCACGGGGTCTTCCAAAAGCTGCTTTATCCTCCGCAGGAACTTCGCCCCAAGGGCTCCATCTATTACCCTGTGGTCGCAGGAAAGAGTCACCTTCATCATGGGCCTTACAGCTATTTGGTCGCCTTCGGTCACCACGGGTTTTTTCATGATCTTCCCCACCGCCAGTATGGCGCTCTCGGGAGCGTTTATTATGGCGGAAAATTCCTCTATGTCGTACATCCCGAGATTCGAGATGGTAAAGGTCCCGCCCT
>NZ_LOED01000058.1 GCF_001562425.1 Fervidicola ferrireducens | reverse complement strand
TTAGTTGTTCTTGTGACATTAGATAACGCACCTCATTCCTCATAGTGACATTTTATCACGATAGTCTACAAGGTGACATTATCATAAAATAACCACACTCAAACAAAAAATCAGTTGACATCATCCATGCCTGTGTTATAATTATACAAAAATAAATAACAATACCTCATCTCGCAATGAGTTGAGGTAGAGGCGCGACACATCAAGAGTACTCCTGCGGAGGTACGAGAGGCCAATGATGCAGGAGGAAAGGGATTGTCGCCGAAGCACAATCCGATTCTCGTAGGGTTGTGCTGGGCCTATGCCGAAGAGGTATAGGACTGTCACCAAAAAACTTCCCCGAGTTTTTTGGTGGAGCGCTACTTCATAACCCTGGGGAGAGAGGAGGTATTTGCCTGTATGAAAAAAGACAGCTGGCAAATATCTGCGGCTGTATTTTTTTTTAATTTATGTGTAAAGAATAATTGAAGAAAGGAGAACGTCGATGCTGCACAAGAACTTGACGGTAAATGAAAAAGGCCATCTGGAAATAAGCGGTTGTGATGCGGTTGAACTTGCAAAGAAGTACGGGACACCTCTTTACGTGATGGATGAATCGCTCATAAGAGAAAATTGCAGGATTTACAAGGATGAACTTTATTCACTGCATCCAGACAGCGGTGTAATTTATGCCGCGAAGGCATTTATAACAATGTCTATGTGCAAGATAGTAGAAGAAGAAGGTCTGTATATGGATGTGGTTTCAGGCGGAGAACTTTATACTGCAATAAAAGCAGGTTTTCCACTAGAAAGAGTATATTTTCATGGAAATAATAAATCTTACGAAGAGTTGAAAATGGCCTTGGAGCACAGGGTGGGGCATATTGTCGTTGATAATTTCTATGAACTGGAAATGTTAAACAACCTTACGAGAAAGCTAAAAAGGAAGGTCACCGTGTTGCTGCGCATAACGCCCGGAATAGAAGCACATACTCACGATTATATAAAGACAGGCCAAATAGATTCAAAGTTCGGCTTTAGCCTTGAAAATGGAATGGCAATGACAGCAGTAGAGAAAGCTCTAAGCATAAAAGGTGTAAAATTAGTTGGTTTTCACTGCCATATTGGATCGCAGATATTTGAAGCTGAACCATTTGCATTAACTGCAGAAGTTATGATGAAGTTTGTTAACTCGGTAAAAGAACGATACGGTTTTGAAACATCTCAAATCGATTTTGGTGGAGGATTCGGGATAAAGTATACTGAGGACGATAAACCACTTCACCCGAGAGAGTATTTGAAAGCACTGGTTGAAACTGTAAAGAAATGGGCAAAAGAGTTCAATCTAGCTGTTCCAAGGATTATGATAGAGCCCGGCAGGGCCATTGTGGGGCCGGCTGGGGTAACCCTATATACAATAGGAGCAATAAAAGATATTCCAAATGTAAGAAAATACGTCTGTGTGGATGGGGGAATGAGCGACAATATAAGGCCAGCGCTTTACGGTGCAAAATATACAGCCATCATAGCAAACAAGGCAAGTAAGCCACTAAAGGAGGTTGTTTCAATAGCGGGAAAATGCTGTGAATCCGGCGATATGCTCATCTGGGACATAAAGCTTCCAGAGGTAGAAAGCGGGGACATTTTGGCAGTTTTGTCGACTGGAGCATATCATCATTCGATGTCAAGTAATTACAATATGATCCCGCGTCCAGCTATTGTTTTTGTAAGGGATGGAGTTTCATGGCTTGCGGTAAAAAGAGAGACTTATGAGGACCTTTTAAAAAATGAGATATTCGAACAGGAAGAAGAAGTTGCATCATATGTCTTATGAGAGTGCGCTAATGCGCACTTTTTTTATGATGGTAAAAATGGTATAATGCTTATGGCAAAATATTATACGAAAGGATGTTATAAATGCCATATTTTTCAGGCCCGGAAATGCTTTTAAGAATTCCGGCTCTTTTGATAGCTATATCTTTTCACGAATATGCCCACGCTAGAGTTTCTTATGCTTTGGGTGATCCAACTCCCAAATGGACGGGGAGGTTGACTTTAAATCCGTTAGCACACCTTGATCCGATCGGTTTGCTCATGTTATGGCTATTTAAATTCGGTTGGGCAAAGCCGGTTATGGTTGATCCGAGGTATTATTCTAACAGAAACGGCATTGTGCTGACATCCCTCGCGGGCCCTTTGACGAATTTTTCCCTAGCCTTTATTACTTTAGTGGTTATCAAATTAAATATTCTCGGTGGATTATTTGCAGCCTTTTTAGAAGTGCTATTTTCTTACAATTTGGTTTTAGCCGTTTTCAATCTTATCCCTATTGCCCCTCTTGATGGGTATAAGATTCTTACAGGTCTTCTACCATGGAGAATGAGCGATAAGCTTGCTCATTTAGAAACTTACGGACCTTTAATCCTGATATTCATCGTTTATTTTAATCTGGTGCATATTATTCTCGACCCATTTATATCGATTTCTTTGCGCGTTTTAGATAGATTGAGCGATATATTATTGATTTTTAGATTTTAAAGGGTGACAGATTCGTGGCGTTAAATGTTAAGTTAGAAGCTTTTGAAGGTCCGCTGGACCTTCTTCTTCATCTTATAGAGAAGAACCAGATTAATATCTACGACATACCTATTTCGGAGCTGACCGACCAATATTTAGGCTATTTGGAGGGACTTGAGCAGCTGGATATAGACCTGGCAAGCGAGTTTTTGTTAATGGCGGCCACATTGCTCAGTATAAAATCAAGAATGTTACTTCCCAAAGAAAAGACGGAGGGTACGCGGGAAGAGGCATGTACAGTTTCGGGTAAAGATGATCCGAGAATGGAATTGGTAGAGAAACTAATAGAGTATAAAAGATATAAGATGATAGCTGAGGTATTAAAGGAGAAAGAAGAGACGGAAAGTAAAATTTTTAAACACAAGCGTGAAGACTTATCCTTTTTGTTTGAAGGAGAAATTTCTCTTTCTGAAGTTAATCTTGACGATCTAATCTTAATTTTTACTCGTATCATTAAAAAGGGTGGAATTGAAGGAGGCCGAACCCTAAAGACGATTTTAAAAGATCCTTTGCCGTTAAAGGTTAGAATAAAACAGGTATATAAAATTTTATTAAAGAGAAAAAGGATGTTTTTCAGGGAGTTTTTTCAAGAGAATTCCAGTAAATTGGAAATTATAATGACTTTTCTTGCAATACTCGAACTTATCAAATTAAACAGGGTAAAAGTAAAACAGGAACGGCTTTTTGGAGAAATAACGGTAGTATTAAAGGAGGAAGGTTGAATTTGGACAGGGATGCGGCTAAAGGAATTTTGGAAGGTATATTGTTTGCAGCTGGAGATCCTGTTGAATTGAAAGATCTGGCAAAAGTGCTTGAAATTTCTGAGGAGGAAGTTTTATCCCTCGTCAATGATATGAAACAGGAATATAATTCGCAAAATAGAGGAATCATGATATCTGAGGTGGGTAAAAAAATTAGGCTAACTACCAAAGCTGAGATTTACCCTTACATCGAGAAATTGTTAAAGCCTCAAATTAGAACCCAACTTTCGAAAGCAGCTTTGGAAACATTGGCAATAATCATGTTCAAACAGCCGGTCACCAAAGCTGAAATAGAATCCATAAGGGGTGTCAACGTGGAAAAAACGCTAAACAGTCTTATGGAAAGAAACCTAATCTGCGAAGTTGGAAGGCTGGACGCACCAGGTCGACCAATTTTGTACGGTACAACACAGGAATGTCTAGAGTATTTTGGACTCAGCTCTATTGAAGAACTTTCGGAAATTAAATTGAGCGAATAGGGGATTAATGTGGTTATATTATTGGTCGCTATTCTTACTGTTTTGTTAATTGCCCTCGTTCCTGTAAAATACTATGTAAATTTAGATGTGGAAGGGAAAGAGAAATGGGAAGTTTGCCTGAAAGTATCGGTTGGAGGGCTTATTTTTAAAAGAGAAGTATTTCATATTCCAAATAATAAAAGTAAAAAGAAGTGGAATTGGCAGTCATTGGATTCGATTTCCTTTTTGAAAGCAATTAGGATAAAAAAGATTTCATGTTACATAAAATACGGTTTCAATGACCCTTTTGTGACAGGTATAACAGCAGGACTAATGTGGAACGTTCTGGCTTTTGCTTTTGTAATTTTAAGCCTTTTTTTTACCATTGATGGTTCCGATTTATGTATAGATCTAAGGCCTGATTTTTCCGGTTACAAACCGTTTGAGCTTCATTTTGAAAGTATAATGAGCATGAGAATCGGTCATATTATTACCGCGGGACTATCCATGTGGGGATCGCGGTTTAAGCAAAAAATTAGAGGGAGCGAAAGAACATGGATGGACATCCTATTGAAAACCTGATGAAAACAGCTATGGAGAGCATAAAAGACATGGTTAATGTCAACACGATAATTGGAGATGCCGTTGAAGCCCCGGACGGTACCGTAATTATTCCGGTATCGCGGGTTACCTTCGGCTTTGCCGCCGGCGGCAGTGAATTTTTTGGGAAAGGTGGTCAGGCAAAAGATAGAAATGAAGAAGCGGAAAAAAAGCCTTTTGGCGGCGGAAGCGGAGCGGGCGTTTCTGTCCAGCCCGTCGCATTTATGGTGGTAGGGCAAGGGCAAATTAGATTGTTGCCGGTCCATCAAAACGCCATGTGGGAGAGGGTAATAGACTTAGCTCCACAAATTTTAGAACAGTTAAAAGCAGCACTGAAAAAGAACTCCGAGCGATAGTGGTCCAGCCCAAATAGACTGGACCATTATTTTTTTGTTAAAATAAAAAGTAAGACATACTTTATTGGGGAGAGGAGTCAAAAATGGATTTAAAAGAAGCAATAGACATAATTTGGGAAAACAGAAAGTATAAGACTGCCGATCCTAAAGAAGCCATAAGCCATCTTAATGAAGAGGTGGCCGAGTCCTTAAAAGCCCTCTTAAGAGGCGAAATCGCAAAAGCTAAGCGCGAATTAGAAGATGCCTTTTCGTGCATATTAATCGCTCTCAAAGTGTTGGAGATAAATCCTGAAGAAGCAATTATGCGTCAAGTTAATCAAATGAAGCAAAGACAGGAAAGACTTATGATATTTAAAAAAGATAAAGTCGAGATATATGTGAATGGGGTTTACAAAGGAGGATGGTCAGTTGGGAGCGAAGAAGATATAAGGGAAGCGGAGAAAATAGCAAAGGAATTCGGATGCAATATATTATACGAAAATAAAAATTAGAGATTTTCTATATGCTGTGACATCCTCACCCTAATGAATTAGGGGGCATCCCAACGTGGGACGGCGGCTTTAAGCCGCAGGTTAGCCAGCACTCCCTGGTCTACCCAGTTCATCGCCTTGGCCTTAAGGGGTGTCACGCTCCCCTTTCTCCCAGGGTCATGCCCCAAGAGCATCGAGCCCTCTCGCGGCTATGT
>NZ_LOED01000057.1 GCF_001562425.1 Fervidicola ferrireducens | reverse complement strand
GAAGATAGACATAGCACAATACCTACTCAGCATTCCCGGCATAGGGATAGTAACCGTAGCTGGATTTCTAGCGGAAGTAGGTGACCTAGCCAACTACACCCACTATAAGCAGATACAAAAGCTAGCAGGGCTCAACATAGCAGAAAACCAATCTGGGAAACACAAGGGGAAGGCTAAAATATCAAAGAGGGGCCGTCCGGAGCTGAGGAATCTCCTTTACAAAGCAAGCCTTGTGTTAGTAGCCAAAAACAAGGAATTCAAGGCACTCTACAACTACTTCTTAAAAAGGCCTCAAAATCCATTAAAATCCAAGCAGGCATTAATAGCAATTTCAATGAAGCTAATAAGGGTAATGTTCACCCTTGCCAAAAAGAGGGAAAATTACGATTCAGAGAAAGTTCTTGGAGAACATCGCATGAAGCAAATAAACCAGCTAGCGGCATAAAAGTGAGATAGCCAACAAGGCGGGGAAGCAATATTCCCCCCATAAGGGCAAGACCCTGCATGAAAGTAAAAAGCTCCCCGCCTAGCCCTCAAAGGCAGGACGAAGGAATGTAATAAGGGCGTAGGACCCCGGGAGACATGATAGGGTAGTCGAGGGCATGAGTGAAGGATTTGATAGGCAACTTTTAGTAAGTTGCCGCAGGTGGTCTTGTTTTGTCTAAAAAATCTATGGTTAAGCAGCAAAAGCAGCCTAAATTCAGAGAAAAACTAAGATTTTAAGAGTTTTATTTGGCTAATCAAAAAATATTGAGATAGAGGGGGATGCCAGTTGAAGGTTATACTCCTTCAGGATGTGAAAACTCTTGGCAAAAAAGGCGATCTGGTCGATGTCGCCGATGGATATGCGAGGAATTTCCTTTTCCCTAAGAATATGGCGGTGGAGGCCACTCCCGGGAACCTGGCAAAACTGGAACAGGAGAAAAAAGCAAAGGAGAAAAAACTGGCCAGGCAAAAAATGGAAGCCGAAGAACTGGCCGATAAGATTAAAAGATGCAATCTGACGTTGAAGGTCAAGGCAGGAGCCCAGGGAAAACTGTACGGTTCCATAAATTCGAAAAATATAGCTGAGGCTTTAAAGGAGCAATACGGCATCGATATAGACAAAAGAAAGATTCAGCTTGACGAACCCATTAAGGCTTTCGGAAGTTATGAGGTTCCTGTTAAACTTCATCCCGAAGTCGAGGCAAAGTTGACCGTAAAAGTAGTCGAAGGGTGATATATATGAGCCTTGGAACGCCCAAAGTTCCTCCGCACAGTGTAGAGGCAGAACAGTCGGTTTTGGGCTCGATGCTCCTTTCAAAAGAGGCCATCTACGTTGCGCTGGAGCGCTTAAAGAGCGATGATTTTTACCTGGAGGCCCATCGCACGATTTTTGATATCATAGCGGAATTGCACGAGAACAGAGAACCGGTGGACCTGATTACAGTCACCGAGACCCTGAGAAACAGAAAGATGTTGGAAAGTGTAGGCGGTGTCACTTACCTTACGACCCTTACCGAGGTGGTGCCTACCCCAGCCAATATAGCTCAATACTGCAAGATAGTCGAAGAAAAGGCCCTGCTCCGCCGGCTTTTGGAGGCCACGTCCAAAATACTTTCTATGGCCTACGAGGCCAGGGAGGATGTGGAAGAGCTTCTGGATGAAGCCGAACGTATGATATTCGGCATCATCCACAAAAGAAGGGTGGATAACTTCCATCACATAAAGGACGTACTGCTTGCTACCTTCGAACGCATCGAGCAGCTTTACAACTCCAAAGGTGGAATAACCGGCGTACCTACCGGATTTCCCGACCTGGATGCGATGACATCGGGCCTGCAGCCTTCTGACCTCATCCTTGTGGCGGCGAGGCCCAGCATGGGTAAGACCGCCTTTGCCCTGAACATAGCTCAGAACGCCGCAATCAGGCATCGAATACCTGTGGCGATTTTCAGCCTTGAAATGTCCAAGGAGCAGCTGGTACAGAGGATGCTTTGCGCCGAATCAAATGTAGACAGCCACAAGCTGCGCACCGGAAGGCTGGAAGAAGACGATTGGCCCAGACTGGCGAGAGCTATGGGACCTTTATCGGAAGCCCCCATATACATAGATGATACACCGGGCATAACCTGCCTAGAGATAAGGGCAAAAGCGCGGAGGCTAAAAGCAGAAAAAGGTCTGGGACTGGTGGTGATAGACTATCTTCAGCTGATAGCAGGCAGGGGTCAGTCTGAAAACCGGCAGCAGGAAATTTCGGAAATTTCAAGGTCCTTAAAAGCCCTAGCGAGAGAATTGAATGTCCCGGTGCTGGCGTTATCCCAGCTTTCCAGAGCGCCGGATGTAAGGTCCGACCACAGGCCGGTGCTCAGCGATTTGAGGGAATCGGGCAGCCAGGAGCAGGATTCGGATCTGGTGGCGTTTCTGTACAGGGAAGATTATTACAATCCCAATACGGACAGAAAAAATATAGCCGAGGTTATAATTGCAAAACAGAGAAACGGCCCCACCGGGAAGGTGGAACTGCTATGGCTTTCCCAGTACACCAAGTTCGTGAGCATCGAAAAGTACCGCCAGAGCGAAGAGGCGAGGTACGCTTAATCACGGGGAGGAAGGCGCATTGCCTGAAAAGGAAGATTTGAATCCGGAGCTCGAGAAGATTTTAAAGAAAGTTTATATATTTTCCGAGCTTTCCGACGAAGAGCTTGCAAAGGTAAAGAGACTGGTTAATGCCAAAAATTACAAAAAAGGTACTGTCATTTTTTTTGAAGGAGAACCCGGCGATGCGGTGTATTTTGTCAAATCGGGCAAGGTCAAGGTATATAAGGGCGACGACGAAGGAAGGGAGTACATTTTACATATATTCGGCGAGGGCGATGTGTTTGCCGAAGCCGTGCTCCTGGGGGGAGGCACTTATCCCGCAACGGCTGAGGCGGTGGAAGACTCCGTTGTAGGCTTTATAAAAAACGAGGATCTGGAACGCCTTATCAGGGGAAACCCCGACCTTGCGATAAAGATTATAAGGATAATGGCTTCAAGGCTGAGGGACTCCCAGGAGAAGATAAAGAATCTTGCTTTGAGGGACACTTACGACCGCACAGCATGTTTGCTCCACAAAATTTCTTTGGATTACGGCCAGAGGACATCCCGGGGCATCGAGATCGACCTGCCGGTTACGAGGCAAGAGCTGGCAGCTTTGGTTGGCACTTCGCGGGAAACGGTTACCAGGATTTTAAGTCAGATGAAAAAGGACGGCATTATAGATATAGACAGGCAAAAGATCATAGTGCTGAATGAGAGAAAACTGATGAGGTGTGTGAAGGATTGACTGGGCGCGGCGCAAAGCCGCGCTTTTTAGTTGTTTAACTATTTAACGTGCATTTCCAAACAGGATGTAACTATCATACGGACTATAACGAATAATAATGAATAATAATTGCAAAAATATCCGCACAAATAATTGACATTCAAACCTTTCTCTGCTATTATTATTTAGGTTGCGGTATATTAATATTTCGTTGTTGTGAGAATAATATTTTTTAATGTATGCTTTCAATATTATATTATTGGGTGGTGGTAAGATGCCAAGACATTACGATGTGATAATAATAGGGGCTGGGCCCGCGGGAATTTTCACCGCTTTGGAACTGGTGGACAAAGGCGGAAACCTGGACATTTTAATTCTTGAAAAGGGCAAGGACATCGAGGCAAGGGTCTGCCCTTCGAAAGAGAAGAAGGTCAAATGTCTGAATTGCGATCCCTGCTCCATAGTGAACGGTTGGGGAGGAGCGGGAGCTTTCAGCGACGGCAAGTTAACCTTGACTACCGAATTCGGCGGATGGCTCGACGAGTACATCCCGAAGGAAAAGGTGGCAGAGCTCATAGGTTATGTGGACAGGGTGTTTTTAAGTTTTGGCGCCACCGAGATAGTTCACGGAACCGACCAGGAGAAAGTGAAAAAATTGCAGCAAAAGGCAGCGACCGCTGATTTGAGACTCATACCCGCCCGAATAAAGCACCTAGGGACCGAAAAATGCTGGAATATTTTGAGAGAAATGAGAAAATACCTGGACGGTAAAGTAGATATAAAGACAACGACGGCTGTAAAGACCATCCTTGTCCGGGATGGAGCGGTTTTCGGAGTCGTCACGGAAAAGGGCGAGGAATACACGGCCGATTTTGTGGTAGCGGTTCCGGGAAGGGAAGGAGCCGAGTGGTTTGCCAGGGAAGCGCAGCGCCTTGGACTTGATATGGTGATGAATCCCGTCGATATAGGAGTGAGGGTGGAGGTCCCGGCGGTGGTGATGGAGCCCCTGACGGATGTGGTTTACGAGTCAAAATTGGTGTACTATTCCAAGTCCTTTGACGACAAGGTGAGGACATTTTGCATGAATCCTTACGGCGAGGTGGTAATAGAGAATAACAGCGGACTCATCACCGTCAACGGCCACAGCTATGCCGACAGAAAAACCGAAAACACAAATTTTGCACTGCTGGTGAGCAAGACCTTCACCCATCCTTTCAGAGAACCGATTTCCTACGGAAAGTATATAGCCACCCTGGCCAACATGCTGGGAGGCGGAGTGTTGGTTCAGAGATTGGGCGACTTTCTGGCCGGCAGGCGCTCCACTCCGGAAAGAATAAAAAGGGGACTGGTGGAGCCCACGCTGAAGGAAGCAACTCCGGGAGACCTGAGCCTGGTCTTCCCCTACAGGCACATGGTGAGCATACTGGAGATGCTGCAGGCCATGGATAAATTGGTGCCCGGAGTGTATTCCCATCACACGCTGCTTTACGGAGTAGAGGTGAAATTTTACTCGGCACGGCCAGCCTTGAGTTCGAGCCTGGAAACCCAGATAAAAAATCTCTTTGCTGCCGGAGACGGCGCGGGGGTCACCAGGGGACTGGCACAGGCCTCAGTTTCCGGAATATTGGTGGCAAGAGAGATTTTAGATAGGAAATTGAATTGAAGCACTCGACAAAGGAGTGAGGACAATGCCAGGAGTTGTTGTGGTAGGAGCCCAGTGGGGAGACGAAGGGAAAGGACGCATAGTCGATTATTTAGCAAAAAGGGCGGATATCGTGGTCCGCTACCAGGGCGGCAATAATGCGGGGCATACGGTAGAAGTGGACAATGTAAAGTACAAACTTCACCTCATACCGTCGGGAATTCTCCACCCGGGCAAAGTATGCATCATAGGGAACGGTGTGGTGATTGACCCTATAGCGCTGGTTGAAGAAATAAGGTCCTTGGAAAGTTACGGCGTAGACGTCAGGTCGCGGCTTAAGATAAGCGACCGCGCTCATGTCGTGATGCCATATCACAAGCTGCTGGACGAACTAGAGGAGGAAAGGAAAGGCCAGTACCAGCTTGGCACCACGCGAAGGGGCATAGGGCCGGCTTACGTGGACAAGGCCCAGAGGATTGGCATCAGGATGTGCGATCTCCTTGATGAAAAAATTTTCGAAGAGCGGCTAATCATGAACCTGGAAGAAAAAAATTTCATTTTAGAAAAAATATACAAAGTTAAAGGATTCGAGAAAAGCTCTATCATGGAAAGTTATTTGAAAGCAGCCGAAGAATTGAAAGATATGGTGTGCGATACTTCTTCGATTATATACGAAGGCTCCCAAGAAGGCAAAAAAATCCTATATGAAGGGGCTCAGGGGACCTTCCTAGATCTGGACCTGGGGACCTATCCCTATGTAACGTCATCCCACCCGATAGCAGGAGGGGTTTGCATAGGCGCCGGCATAGGACCCACCATGATAGATAAGGTGATAGGGGTAGTAAAGGCGTATACCACCCGCGTAGGCAAAGGCCCTTTTCCTTCGGAACTGTTGGATTCCACGGGAGATTATATAAGGGAGAGAGGCTACGAGTACGGCACAACAACAGGCAGGCCCCGGCGCTGCGGCTGGCTTGATGTGGTAATGCTGAAGTACGCCGTCCGGGTAAACGGCATCACACAGCTTGCCATTACTAAACTCGATACTCTGGGCGGCCTCGAAAAAGTTAAACTCTGCACTGCCTATGAATATAATGGGAAGCTTATTCAAGATTTCCCCGCGAGCCTGGAGGTTTTGGCCAAATGCAGGCCGGTCTATGAAGAACTCCCGGGATGGGAGGAAAACGTATCGGACGTAACCGAATACGATAGGCTTCCCGGCAATTTGCGAAGGTATGTGGAGAGGGTAAAAGAACTTGTGGGTGTCGATATATGCTTTGTATCGGTGGGTCCAGGAAGAAATCAGGGTTTTGAGCTGATAGAGGTAATATGACGTGGAATTTTTAGGGGGTTGACATATTCGCCTTTTTATAGTAGTATATATCTTGCTGTTTGCGTTAAAGCGCGATGCGTTGAGAGCCATTAGCTCAGTCGGTAGAGCACCTGACTTTTAATCAGGGTGTCCCGCGTTCGATTCGCGGATGGCTCACCATCTTTGTGGCCCCGTGGTCAAGTGGTTAAGACACCGCTCTTTCAAGGCGGTAACAGGGGTTCGACTCCCCTCGGGGTCACCATTTTTATTTTTATCTTGACTTACCGTTTTAGCTTGGTTATAATTATAGCTAGAACGGGCGGAAGTAGCTCAGGGGTAGAGCATCGGCTTCCCAAGCCGAGTGCCGCGGGTTCGAATCCCGTCTTCCGCTCCAGCCTTGAAAAATCTAGCTT
>NZ_LOED01000056.1 GCF_001562425.1 Fervidicola ferrireducens | reverse complement strand
GTCGGCAGTGAACAATACCATCTTTTCTCCTCCTTCTGTAAGGAGCCCTGTGATCCGGGCACCTTTTTGAAAGGTGGTAGGTCTCCCTGAGGCGTGCGGCAGTGCCCCGTGTAAGGCCACGGGATTTCACCGCTGTCTCCCGGGACTGGGAGTGTCGTCCCGGAGCGTCAGGTTCTGCTGCCGCACACCCGCGTTCAACTACCTGCTATCAGCAGACCTGTCAGCAGTTCACCCCTGCTGACAAGCCCCCGCTTCTATAAGCGGGGGTAGTTGACTATTGCGGCATTTCCTTTGCGTTCTGCAACCCGAAAAGTTCTCTTTGGCAAACAAAAACGGCTCTAGTCAGTTTAATGGCATCTCTGGTAATGTGGACTTTACTTCCTCTTTCCTCATGCCACTCTATCCCTATTTCTTTGATTCTCAAACCTTGAGCGACTGCACGCAGCAATATTTCGAGGTCAAACTCAAACCCCGGGAAACGAAGTTCCGGGTTAAAGAGCTTTATGGCGGTTTCGCGGGTGAACGCCTTGCAGCCGCATTGAGTATCCAATACAGGCAAATGCAGACAAATCTTCTGCAGGTAATGAAAAGCAAGAGAAGAAACACTTCTCAGTTTGCTTCTTTTAACCTTAGCACCGCACGCAAATCTGGAGCCCACGGCTACGTCCGCTTCCTGTAAGCCTTGGGCTACTACATCCCACGCCTTCGGGCCAGCACTCAGGTCGGCATCAGCAAATAGAACGGCTTTTGCATTGTAACGATTGATGGCATATAATATACCGGTGCGCACTGCTGCACCCTTACCTAAATTTCTCTCATGCTTCAGTACATCCAAAAAATTCATCGTCTTTGCAAGCAAAAAAGTACCATCCGAAGAACCATCGTCAACAAGGATGCACTTGTACTGGTTTAAAATATCTTGCCACTTATCAAAGAGCCTTTTAAGCCGTGCTTCTTCGTTATATGCAGGTACTATAACAATTAACCCTTCTGTTTTAGAAACATCGTTCTTCACAGAATTTCGGCGCATTCCTCCTCTCAATTCATTGGGAGGAGGAATGCGCTAGAACCTCCTTTCGTTGATATTTATCGTACTGCCAACCATCTGCACGTTGAATCAGACAACAGGTTTTATAGCTTATACCCTGGCATATCCTTTTGCCGTAGTTATCTTTCAGGTCAAAATAGCCCGAGGTCCTGACGACAACTCTACCTACCCACGTTCCCTTGTACTTACCTTTCGGCACTATTGCCTTGACTATATCTCCGGTTTGAAATCCAAAGTAGAGTTTTCTTGCTGTACGGAGTCCTTTTGGAAAACCATATTTACCGGGTTGCCAGCAGCATACCGGCGATGCATAAAAAATATCCAACCGCATTGAGGGCCGTTATTCGTTCTCTTAAAAACAGCAGGCCGAACAGGGGCACGAAGACGAAGTTCAATGCAAGGTACGGATATAGTTTCGATAACGGATTCAATCTCAGCGCTTCAAGCCATAACAAAAAAGCAACCCCATAAAAAACAGCACCTGCCCAAACGGGTGGTGCTTTGATGGACTCGATTAACGAATTTTTGACGCCGAATTTTAGGAAAACTTGCCCCAAAGCCCCCAACAAACTCGAAAGGAGAGCCAACACGCTGAACAATGTGAACGCCCCCAATATTGTATATTATAATTCCCCCGCTTTTTAAAATTCCTTTCCCCTCTGATAGTCGAATACCACCACCTCATCGTTTTCATACACCATTTTCACCCCAGGGATATTTCTGAGGTACTTTGCGTATGGGAGGTCTTTACGAAACACAATATGCTTTATCTTGTATTTATCTAGTATAGCTTCAGGTTTCTCGAATTCAAAGAAAATGCTTTTTATATAGTCATCCCATACTTCGGGTTTATTAAAAACGTACATATCCGCTCTGCCGTCTATAAAAGGTTTGAGGCCATGCCAGATAAGATAATCTCCGATATCGTAATCGTTTAATATCCTTTCTGTCCGGCCGGTTGCCTTCATGAATTCCACCGCACTATTCATCGGGTCATTTGCAAGAGCTGTCTCTATATTAACGGTAAGAGGATGGAACCCATAATTCCCAGCGGCAAGGATTATAGTGCCCATAAATAGGCCCATTGCTATTGCTAATTGAATCTTCTCTATTTCCCTTTCCTTCTTTTGATTTTTTATCCTTATCGGGATCCCAAAATCGGATACTCTAATTGCGGCAGCAATCATAATTGTAAGCACGGCAATATGTCTTACGGACTTTAGATAGAGAAACATCCCTATAAGTATTAACGTTATCCCAACAGGAGGGAGACTGATTTCGACACTCTTTATCGTCAATTTCCTCCAATGGGGTTTTATGAACAGCATAACGGTTAGTGTCAAAATCATTGCAGCCATAGCCCACGGCAGGTGGAAATCAGGCGAAAACCATTCAGTTATCGCACTAGTTATTTTAGGGTTGCTGCTAGCACGCCAACTGTAGGCAAATATTTCTATCCATTGAGGGTTTACAAGTGTACCGCCCAGCGCAGGTATTAGCAACTTGACATCAGCCATTCCGTAAATGATAAATATCACGAGTGTTATAAGACCGGCTGTTACTGACGAATGGATATTAGCCCAGATCAAGAAGAGGGGAAAGGTCATCAAATATATTAGGGGGCTCCCTTTTGCGAGCACCCCTTCTACCAAAGCAAGGACAAACACCGAAAATATTGCCAGCATTGCTGTATGCGGTCTTATACACCACTCCACCCCAATGACGGTTACCAATAAAAAACTCACCGCCAACCATCCTACGGGTTTCTCCCTTGTCATATAAAATAGTGGCAACCCGTATATTATGCTGAAAATTACTGTTATTGCCCATAATCCTCTGAATCCAAAATTGCGATAGATTGCAGCAATTATGACTTCGTATAGCCAAGAATGTGCGGTCCATTTAGCCCCGTTAGCACTCCAACTAAAAGGATCGTCCTTCAGAATAGTTCTTTTATCGATCATTGCTTCTCCTGCTCTTATATGCCACAATGTATCGCTCTTATACGTTTCTGCGGGGAAATATATAGTAAAGAGAATGATAAAAGCTATTATTAAGGCAAAAGAGGCTATTTGGTATTTTTGAATATATCTCCTCAATTTGCTCCTCTCCGCGAAATAAAATGTTTACACCTCACAGAATTTCGGCGCAGGATGCCTCCCAATTCATTGGGAGGAGGAATGCGCTAGAACCTCCTTTCGTTGACATTTATCGTACTGCCAACCATCTGCACGTTGAATCAGACAACAGGTTTTATAGCTTATACCCTGGCATATCCTTTTGCCGTAGTTATCTTTCAGGTCAAAATAGCCCGAGGTCCTGACGACAACTCTACCTACCCACGTTCCCCTGTACTTACCTTTCGGCACTATTGCCTTGACTATATCTCCGGTTTGAAATCCAAAGTAGAGTTTTCTTGCTGTACGGTGTCCTTTTGGAAAACCATATTTATCCGGATTACACATGCGTCTCGTGCCACGCCCTATTGCAGTCCATATTGACACGTATTCCGTCTTGAAAACCAACTTGCCTGGCGTAATACCCACACAACAGGCATCGTAGTAGTGAGCCTTCGGCAGGCCGTGCTCTATACGCTGCTTCTTCGTCCTCGCACCAGTAGCGCATTCTACCGGCAAGCCAAGTTCCTTTAGTCGCCGGTATAGCTTCCATCTTGTAGCGTTCATTATCGCTGCATCTTTTAAAGGTTTCTTTGCCTGCTCCTGTATTTCAGGGTAGCCAAATTCTTCTGCCGTAAGGTTACCTTTCTTTTGGTTGCACTCGTGACATGCCAATGTCAGGTTTGATACCCTGTCCGTACCACCACGGGACTTCGGTATAATATGCTCTATTTCCAACGGTACGCCTTCTTCTCCGCAGTAGGCACATTTCCTGCCCCACTTCTCTAGTAGGTATTCCCTGACTTCGTAACCGAAAAGTTCCCCACGTTGATACTCGATACCTTCTATCTCCGGATTCTGCATTAGTTGAGTGTCAAACTTGACGTGCTCCGTACTTATTGCCGTAACGGGAAGCAACTTCATCAGCTTTTTGACGGCATTTATTGTCTGATTGACTCTCGCTTCAAGCGATGGTGGCAGGCGTTTCTTTCTGAAACCGTTGTCGACAAAGTTCCTGTTCTCGTGGCATATGCTGCAGTAGTCACTCTTATGCCTTGCATTTCTGCCACATGCAATACACTTTTCGGGGTTCCGGTTCTGAAACCTTGCCTTTCGGTAGCGGGTCTTCCTGTGTCTCCTTGAACGGCGAACATCCCTTCTTGTTTTCATTGCTTCTTTAATGCCGTCCTTATGTTTGATTTCTGCAAGGAAGATGACTTTACCACAAACCGGGTCAGATTCATCCATTACCGCTATGCCGGTCGTTTTGGCACCGGGGTCAATTTTGAGTCTTAAAGGTTGCACGACACTTTCTTCTAGTACCCTATCCTTTAGTCTTATTGTGAAAGGATGCATGCAGTGGACTACTGCCCTACCCCTTTGGAGCAACAGCCTTGCGCGTTTTTCGGAACATGGCATTAATGGTCTCTTCTTCTTATCCAAGACAAAAACCAATATTGCACACCTCCAGCAGGAGTGCCCTTACGGGCCTGGTGACGTGCCGGAGCGGACTCTCTCCGGCCCCCTCCTCGCCAATGTTGGCAACCGGCGCTTGTACTGGTCCGTTTCGCCCACACCCCGAAGGTTGTCTGCAACCAGTACTTCCAGGGTCCGGGACTGGAGGAGCATCCCGGAGTGGGTCTTTAGCCTATTGCCAACATAGTACCTTAATCCCCGTGTCCTTCGGGTCAGGCACTCAGGCTGGTCAACCACGAGGCTTACATGCCTCCGACTTCAGTCGGGGGTAGTTGACCGTGTAGAATTAAATGTGACTTAACTCTTCTTCGGCAGCACCTTCCACAGTGCTTAGGCTTTTCTAATTCGGAGCGGCAATTTCGGAAACGATTATGTTAAGGTATTTCCTCCAGTTTTTAGGGAGCACGCTTTTCCCTTCCTGTTCTGCCCTTAGAAGTTCAGGCGCCTCCGGCAGCGAGAATAGGAAATTTACCATCTTCAACTCTGCCAGGGCCGCCAATTTTTCTTCGTCTGCCCCTTTTGTGCCGATAAGGTATGTCTTCCCCGGCACGTATGGCATTATCCAGGTAGGATTTATATCATCCCGTCCGTCGACAATGATAAAGAGGTATTCCGCTAAAGGTAATATATCCTTGTTTAATTCACTGCCGGAATCGAATATTGTAATGCAACCCGGCAGGACCGAGATCTCTTTCCCGTCAGAACACTCGATAGAATCGTTCCTGAGCCACTTGCTTATACCGCCTCCAACATCGACAACCCTTACCTTATAGCCTTTTGTCTGAAAAGCTTTAGCCAAGGCGATAGCGAAGGAAGTTCCACCTGCTCTTTCTAGAGCGTTCATCACCGCTATACCCCGTGCTCTTAAATCGACCACCGGTGTAGTTATACTCTGTTTTAAACCTACGCCAACACTCTTTTTCTGCTGCGTCGTATTACAGGGAACATCGGGATGTCCGATAAGCCTATCCTCTACTGCCTGATGTTTCCCTTTAATGGCCTTCCTTGAAGGTTTCTTTTCTGCTTCATTTGTTACCGCAATCCCTGTAAAAAACTCTTCATTGCTTTCTTGGCCTTCGTTATTGGGATAAGTTTTTTCATCATACTGCTCTTTTCTGCGTTCCAATTCATCTTTCTTATTTATTCCTATGTTACTATTCCCTGTAAAAATCGTTTCTTCACCGGAATTTTCAATACAGGTATTGCTTAAATCCGTTTCTGTTAACCGGCTTTCTGTTGACTGCCTTTGCAGCAAAGTCTCTTTAAACGGTGTTTCTTGAGGTTTTTTCGGTTTAGCGGGTTCCTCTTCTTTGAACTGAATTGTCGGCTGCTGGGTTTCCATATTTGAACTTACCTTAAATCTACTGAAGAAGTCCCTTATCCGTGACTTCAAATTCTTTGCTTCTGGTCTCCAGGGTGTACCCAGTTCTTTTAGTATCCTTGAAAATGTCTTGGGATTTTTTAGCACCTCCATGATTTGAGTTACGGGCACCGGTGAAAACAGGAGGTCGTATACACCCATTGCGACCAGTTCATGTGCCCTTTCGTCATCTTTATTCATCAGGACGACAATCCTAGCATCGGCCATCCTTGCGAGGAAGATAACGTCGAGGATATCTTTTTCGCCGCTGAGGTATATTGAGAGCAGCACGGTATCGCATCTATACTGTCTGATAGCATCAACTAATGCTTCCCGGTAATACACTTCGCCGACAACTTCAATGTCATCATCAGCGTTTTCCTTAATGTATTCGTCAAGCTCTTTGTTTTCCGTTGCCAACAACAGCCGCAAATTTTAGAT
The DNA here is from genome assembly GCF_001562425.1 of Fervidicola ferrireducens. Classification (GTDB taxonomy): domain Bacteria; phylum Bacillota; class Thermosediminibacteria; order Thermosediminibacterales; family Thermosediminibacteraceae; genus Fervidicola; species Fervidicola ferrireducens. The sequence goes on along the minus strand of NZ_LOED01000056.1, from coordinate 2,529 downwards.
CTCCTCCTTTCTTGCCGTTATTTCACGAATCCTTCCACCGTTGCGACAATGATAGGTGCTAATCTGATAACCAGCAAGAACACTACCCCGCCGACCATTGATCCCGTTCCTGCCTGGCGAAGATGGCTGTTCATGCTGATTAATCCCACTACGTACGCTATCGCGCCAATAATCATGGAGATGATGGCGATAGGTGCGGCTATCGTCTGAAGGACTTTTATGATTTTTATCGCCAAGTCAATCGTGATATTGGTGAATTCCTCCAGGGATATGGAAAACCTTTTGCCATCATTAATACGTTCCATTACACTGTCGACGGTAGGTATATTATCATCGCCGGTAGCGGCAAAAGCGAAAGTTATCGGCGTTATTAAAGCAGTTATTACTAAAAACGTCATAAGGTACAGGAGTGTCTTTTCCATTCTCATCCCTTATCCCCCCTTCCACTTAAGTTTTGTACCCTTTTACTTTTGCTACGGCAGGTAATTTTCCGGGTTTACCGGTTTGCCGTTCATCCTGATTTCGAAGTGGAGGTGCGGTCCAGTGCTCAAACCTGTACTTCCTACCAAAGCGATAACCTCACCCTGATTCACCTTTTGCCCTTCTTTGACGTTCAGCTCTAAGCAGTGGGCGTAGGCGGAACTGACGCCGTATCCGTGGTCTATGATGACCGTGAGGCCGTAACCGCCTGCTAGGCCAGCGAATTTGACGGTACCGCTTTTGGCAGCTATTATCGGTGCCCCTAGCGGCGCTGCTATATCTATTCCCGTATGCATTGATTTATTTCCCTTTACGGGATGTATCCGCTCGCCGTATGAAGAGGTTATTTCTCCACGGACAGGCCAGATGAACTCCGTATCGAAGGCGGGTATTCCTTGTTTCCACAGTCCCATCACTTTTTTGACGTAATTCTGGGTCTCTTCGAAAGGAGGTATCCCGCCGTATTTTTTGACGTTCCCCGGCCCTGCATTATACGCTGCAATTGCCAGTTCTAAGTCTCCGAACATATCAATGAGCTTTCTAAGGTATCTTGCCCCTCCCAGGATGTTCTCCCTGGGGTTGAACGGATCGTTAACGCCCATTTCTTTTGCAGTTTGTGGCATGAGCTGCATTATGCCCATAGCCCCTGCAGGTGATACTGCGGACGGATTGAATCCTGATTCAACAGCGGCGACGGCTTTCAGAAGTTCTATGTCCACGCCGGTTTTTTCGGCTGCTTCTTTGAAGTATTTGACATACTCGGTCGGCACGAAGTAACCGGTGCTCCACTGCCAGCCTATTGCCCCTGACAGCCACATTTCTTCTTCGCTTTCGGCCAGCCAGGATAGGTAGGGTGCTCCGTATTCCAGTGCTTCGGCAAATTTTATGGTGAGCCGTGCCATTTCTTCATCGGCAGGCAGTCCTTCTTCCTGCATGACCTGAATTAAGCGTGAGTAGTCCTGCTTATACTCAGTTTTTGAAAGGGCATAAGTAATTATCGTCGTATTGCTCTTTTCAATTTCTATTTTCTCATAATGAAGTTTATAGACCCCTTCGTATGTTTCAACTTCTTCTACCAGTTTTATAGGCACTTCTTCCCGCACCTCATCGACCGTCCCATCTTCGTTCGTGACGTACTTTATGATTATTTTAGTGGCATCACGGTATTTGAATTTAGGGGCCAATTTTTTAGCCAGTTTGTCGCCGTTAAACGTCGGCACCGGAGATTGACTTGTTCCGAGAAGAAGCTCTCTTTTGTAATCTATAGCAGCGAGTATTCCCCAGCCGACGAAGTACTGCCGTTCTACACCATCCTCGCTTATTACTTCAGGTGCATTTCTCCGGGCGGCTTCTTCGTAAATCGGCTTTAAGTTCTGTTGCTGCGCTTCAATCGGTATAGCACCGTAGATTGTTAGTATTATTGTAACGAAGAGGGCTATTATCAGCGTTACAACTATTGCGGGTGGGCCTAGTAAGACTAATATTCGTTTTAAGAGGGAAAAAGCCGCTTTTGCAATGAATCTTAAACTTTTGTTAAATGCCGCATTTGACCTTTTTTGAACTTCATTTTCCAGTGTTTCGATTGTCCCACCCCTTTCTTATTTCTTAAATAAAAAAAGCGCCTCCATTTTTCTCGATGGAGGCGGCCGTTTAAACTCTTGTCCATCTTGCAGAAGCACGTTCAACTACCTGCCGGTGGCAGACTCGTCAGCAGTTCCCTCTGCCGACAAGCCCCCGCCTCTATAGGTGTGTGGCAGTTGGCTTTTATCCCCTCAAACCTAATATGCGTCAAAACCAAGAACAGAAAAATTCGATTAACCACACCGTCGATGTTCTCCGGTGTTGCCGCGTGACTTCCTCCCTACACCTAAAGGTGTAGGGCTTCCTGGCGGCAGGTGCGCGCACCTGCCGGGTTACACCGGTGCGAGCGGCCCTTTTGACCCGTTGCCGGGGGGCCTCCCGGAGGGGACCGTCACTTCCGTCCCGACTACTCCAGGTGCCGCTTAAGCGGCCCTTGGAGATACTTGCACAGCCGCTTCCATCCCGTCC
>NZ_LOED01000055.1 GCF_001562425.1 Fervidicola ferrireducens | reverse complement strand
TGGCCATCCCTTCATCTTTAGCTCCATTTAGAAAAAGGTGGTGCAAAATTTCAGAATCGATGGTAATATTATATTGAGCCATTTCTCATCCCTCCAGCTAGGTTTTTGTGTTGGCAATTTAATTCTAACCAGAGGGATGGGGGTGGCTCAATCCCTTTTTACACAATTATATGGACTTAACTGTATTGAGGCCAAGTAGCGGCTTATAATATAAACAAAACTTCATGTATGAGGTGATATATTTTATGTCGCATAATTTTTAATATCAGTAATAAACGAAAGTCGGTCTAGGAACCATTAAAATAGTCCTCACTCATTCTTGTATCAAATTAAACAGGGATAAGAATAATAAATCCTGAATTTTCCAAGAAACAGTTCCGTGTCTTTATTTGAGATAACAACTTGATAACTGCTAATGTTGGCCTGGGAGTAGTTAAGGCATATTTGGCTAACATATTTAAGAAATGCTTGACGCCGATCTTTAACATGATCGAGGATATAGAAGGAGTTTATATATGGCAACAAAAAAATCCTCCGTATTTAGGAGGATTATACTTTCAAAATGCTGGGCCATGTAGGCTTTGAACCCACGACACCCTGATTAAGAGTACGGCCAGGGTGTTTTAAGATTGTGAACAGCGAAAATCCTGACTTCCCCAACAGCAGGCCACCTTCATCAGTACTTGAGTCAAAAACGGGGTTCACGAACCACGACTGCCGCTTTGACAAAGAAGCGGCTTTTTCATTTGTTTAATGTATTTCGACATTTCTCAGTAAATTCCTTCTTGTGCTCGATTTATGCACAGTAACATTTTTAGCTGTTAGCTCAAAAGTTCTGAAATTGTGGGTAAATTTCACACAGAGGTTAAGAAATAACTTTACTCAATCCAATTCAAGTGCAAAAACAGCATTTAGTATACCTTATCTTGCCCTCCTTTCCCGCGGTGGCTGCATACCAATTGCCTCCGCACAATTTCCCGAAAAATTACTCGATTCCGTTCACCGGCTTCCCAAGTGTTTTTGACAGCGGCAATGGCTTCTCGATACTGTTCTAGGGTAATTCCTCCAAGCAGGCTTCTTCCAAGGTTGATTTTGAGACTCAATTACATAGTGGATCGACATCGAAAGTGGGTTCGCGAAAATGTAGTGAAGCGGCTGTAGAAGTTAATAACGAATTTTTCTATGAGTTCAAGTTGATGGGTTGCGAAGGTGAGAGGAGGATGTAATGATGTAATAATGTAATAATTGTGGGTGGCAGATGATTTACTGAAAGGCTTTGAAGATAGCCATGAATGAACGATTCCAGAAAAGCTCTTTTTTTTTAGTTTGAGAAAGAAAAGGTGGTATCTTAATGGTTAAAATGCGGAAAATTGCGAAGGAATGATATACAAAAGGTCTGACGAAAAATGGGGAGGCCAGGTTAGCATTAGCTACCACTCAAAAACCGCAAGCTGAAGCGTAAAAGCGTATACAGAAAGACACGGAAGGAGGTAGGGGAAAAGATAGCAAGGGGCTAATACACGAAATAAAGGAAGGCGTTTTTGGCGAGCCTTCCGATATTACTTTGAAGCCAACTCCTCGAAGCTGGACGGTACTGTTTGATGAGCTGATTAGCCAGTTTCACGTTAGCTTCGATTTCTAATTCATTTACGAGAGTGGGGAGCTTTTTAAGCTCCTTGATAAAGACCTCACAGGTCATCCTAAACACCTCTTATGAACATTATACACCATTCTTTTGACGAAATTGAACCTTATATGATTCAATCCTTTTACAACGAGAAGGTGGAGAAAGGCAGGGCTGATGGGGGAGGCAAAAAAATAAGCCACCTCCACGTATAGTTTTTTGGAAGGTGGCCTGCGTCAACAGTAACTGACTCCCTGTTTTACCACGACCTGACTATGTATGTTGAGAATAATTCTCGAACCCGCAAACCCGCGTACAAAAAAATGGTGGGCCATGTAGGCTTCGAACCCACGACACCCTGATTAAGAGTCAGGTGCTCTACCAGCTGAGCTAATGGCCCACGTTAAACTATGGTGGAGAGAGGTGGATTCGAACCACCGAAGGCGTGCGCCAGCAGATTTACAGTCTGCCCCCTTTGGCCAGCTCGGGAATCTCTCCACGTTTTATGGAGCCGACGATGGGACTCGAACCCGCAACCTGCTGATTACAAATCAGCCGCTCTACCAATTGAGCTACGTCGGCAAAAATTGGTGGGCCCACTAGGACTCGAACCTAGAACCGACCGGTTATGAGCCGGTTGCTCTGACCGGTTGAGCTATGGGCCCTTTCCCTGAACGCAATTTTAAGTATACAATAAAATTGGATTTTCGTCAATACGTTTATGGAAAAAATTTTTTGCCTTAAATTATATTTTACTTATCCCAAATGAAGGAAACGGTCAAGAATTGTAGAAGTAATAAATTTAAAGGGAGGGGTGGAATTTGGAATTGAAAGAAATGCTCATGGAACTGTTGTCCGCAGAAATGCCTTCTGGGTATGAAGTAAAAAATAATACTCGTTTAGTAGAACTTTTTAAAAAGCACTGTAACGATGTGGCAGTGGATAAACTGGGAAATGTAATAGGCAGAAAAGGACCTGAAAATGCAAAAGTAAAGATTATGCTCGCAGCTCATATGGATGAAATCGGTTTGATGGTAAAGCAGATAGACGAAAGGGGGTTTATTCGTTTCTCTTATATAGGAGGTATAGACCCTCGCATACTTCCTGCACAGGAGGTAATAATTCACGGAAGGGAGAAAATTTTAGGGGTAATCGGAAGCAAACCGCCTCACATCCAGGAACCTGAAGAGAGAAATAAAGCTCTTAAATCGGAAGATATGTTTATAGATACGGGCTTATCGGCGGAAAGGGTAAAGCAATTGGTTAGAATAGGTGACGTAATAACTTTTAAAAGAAAACCCGTAGAATTATTGAATGGATGCTTCGCCGGAAACGCTTTGGATGACAGAGCCGGCCTTGCTGCTATACTCTGTTGTCTGGAGGAACTTGATAAACTTCAATTTTCTGCAGAAGTTTTTGCAGTAGCAACTGCACAAGAGGAAGTAGGGTTAAGAGGAGCGATAGTGAGCACATACCACATATATCCCGATATAGGTGTAGCTGTGGATGTGTGTCACGGAAATATGGCGGATGTTGCAGAAGAAGAGACGCAAAAATTGGGCAAAGGACCGGCTATAGCCCTGGGACCTAACATCCATCCCAAGCTTTATGAAAGATTGAAAAATATCGCTGAAGATTATAAAATACCGTATCAATTGAATCCCGAACCATCGGCAACAGGTACCGATGCCTGGGCCATGCAAATAACTAAAGAGGGTATTCCCACCGCTTTAATTTCAATTCCTCTGAGGTACATGCATACAACGGTAGAAACTCTCAGTCTCGAAGACATAAAACTTGGCGGACGCTTGCTGGCGCTTTTCATTTCGTCGGTAGATGAAAAATTTGTGGAGGGGTTAAAATGCTATTGAAGGAATTGACGGAGGCTTTCGGCGTTTCCGGGGCGGAGCATGAGGTAAGAAACATACTGAAGCGGGAGATAAAAAATTTGGCTGAATTCAGAACCGATGCGCTCGGCAATCTTATTTTTGAAAAACCCGGCCTCGAAAAAAAACCTAAGGTTATGCTCGCGGCGCACATGGATGAGGTCGGACTTATGATTACATCTATCGGTAAAAACGGTTGGCTAAAGTTTAACCCGGTGGGAGGAATAGACGACAGGATTCTGGTATCAAAAACGGTGGTCATTGGTCCTAATAAAGTAAAAGGGGTTATAGGTGCCAAGGCCATTCACTTGCAGGAACCTAAGGAAAGGGAAACTGCGTTGAAGTCAAAGAATTTGTATATTGATATTGGAGCAAAAGACAAGGAAGATGCGGAAAAAGTGGTTAAGATAGGCGATTATGCTGTATTTGACTCAAAATATGAAGAGATGGGTGATTTAATAAAAGCCAAAGCACTGGACGATAGAGTAGGATGCTATATAATCACTGAGATACTTAAAAGGAATTATGACTTGACCCTATGCGGGGCCTTTACGGTGCAAGAAGAGATAGGCGCAAGAGGGGCAACAGTGGCGGCTTATACGTTGGAACCTGATATTGCAATCGTATTGGAAGGCACTTTTGCTGCCGACGTGCCTGACACCAAGGAGGAAGGTTACAGTACAACCGTAGGCAGGGGGCCTGCCATTACGTTGATGGATAAAACCTTTATAGCCGATAGAAGGCTTGTAGATAGGGTGCTTCAGGTAGCAGAACAAAACAAAATAGAATGCCAGTTGAGAAGAACTGCTTTTGGAGGCACGGATGGAGGAAAAATTCACATTGCTAAAGAAGGAATACCGACCATTGTCATTTCTGTGCCATGCCGTTATATACATTCACCGGCAAGTTTGGCAAATCTTGGGGATATACAAAATACAATAGCCTTGGTGGACGCCCTTATCAAAGATTTTCAGGAAAGGGGTATATAAACTTATGAAAGAATTGGTGAAGAAACTAACGGAAGCCTTTGGTCCATCCGGCGAAGAAAATAAAATTCGTGAGGTTATACTTGACGAAATAAAGGATTATGCTGATGAAGTCCGGGTGGATGTCCTCGGAAATATAATTGCAAGGAAAAAAGGTGCGGGAGAAAAATTGATGTTGGCCGCCCATATGGATGAGGTCGGCGTTATAGTCACAAACATCGATGATAAAGGGTTTCTGAGGTTTTCAAATATCGGAGGGATTTCGCCGTTTACCCTGATTGGTGAAAGAGTTGTTTTCGAAAATGGGACTGTAGGTGTTTTCGGAATGGAAAAAATGGACGATATTAAGGATTTGAAGCTCAACAAAATGTTCATCGATATCGGCGCAAGGACGAAAGAAGAAGCGCAAAAGAAGGTTCGCATTGGGGATAAAGCGGTATATTACAGAAATTGCGATATAATCGGTGATTACGTTACGGCTAAAGCTCTAGATGATCGAGCCGGCTGTGCCGTGCTTATAAAGGTCTTGCAGAACGTTAAGTCCTCAAGATTTGATACTTATTTTGTCTTTACAGTTCAAGAAGAGGTAGGTTTAAGAGGCGCGAAAACTTCGGCTTTCGGGATAGGACCGGATCTTGCTATAGCAGTAGATGTGACAAAGACCGGTGATACTCCCGAGTCGGAAAAAATGGCAGTAGAGCTCGGCAAGGGGCCGGCAGTGAAGATAATGGACAGGTCGGTAATTTGCCATCCCAAAATAAGAGAAATGCTCATCGATAGCGCTGAAAAAAATAATATTCCTTATCAGTTAGAGGTACTAGAAATGGGCGGGACCGATACGGGCGCGATACATCTAACTAAAGACGGCGTGCCGTCCGGCTGCCTTTCTATCCCGACGCGATATATCCATACACCATCGGAGATGGCGTCAATTGATGACATGGAAAAAGCAGTAGAGCTGCTGCTTTACGTTCTCGAAAAATAATCCGGGGGTTGCCCCCGGATTTTCTTTTTTAAAAAATAAAAATCATGCACGATGCCCTTACGTCTCCCATAAACTTGTAATGATAAGGCAAAAGGAGGCGTAAGGAGTTTGCCATGACCGGACAGTGTCCTTTTTTAAAGGAGTATAAGGTTTTACGGCTTATCGAAAATGAAAATAGAGTTATATTCAGATGCGAACTGGGAAAGGTTTTGTTGAAACCAAAAGATTTAAAAGAAAAGTGGGCTTGCGGGGGCTGTTCGGTCCCTTATGTATTGGAAAGCAGTCCCTGCCGATATCTCAAACCCGGGAAGGATTTTTTGTTTCGAGGCTCGAGTCACACCTTTTTTATTTGCGAATTGCTGGAGATAAAACTCGAAAGCCCCGGTGAATTTTGTAAATTTTATTGTCGGCATTATATTCCTCTTTAAGAAGTCGGCAGGAAAATTAAAGAAAAAATAGAATAATATGTTATGATACCCATGTTATAATACCGAGGAAAGGGGGGCAGTTTAATGAACAGGAAAGAAGCATTACTCCTGCTCTATAAGATAATAAAAAAGAGATTTCTATCCTGGCCGAATATTTATCTTAGGTTTTTGTGTGAAGCAAATATATACGATACCGCTCTTGAATTTGTTCGTAAAAAACTCCTTCAAAATCCTGCATTGGATTTCCTGTGTTGGGGTGGAGTAATTAGTTACTTAAAAAAGGATTTTGGGGAAGCTCTAAATTTCTTTGAAAAAGCTATTTCTTTAGAAGAGTTACCCGAAATACGGTACTTTATCGGGCAAACGTATTTAGATCTGTTGGAATTTGATAAGGCAGAAGAGAATTATATGTTATTACTTGGCGATCCAATCTTAAACATCAAAGCTGTGTACGGGCTTGCTTTGTGCAAATTTAACAAAAGTCAGTATAAGGAGGCTTTTGAGCTTCTTGATGGAATATTACCTAAAGCGGAAGGTAAGGATTATGTAAGGATTCAGAATAAAAAAGGGCTGTGTTTAATGGAAATGGGGCTTCTGGAAGAAGCAAAAAAGTGCTTTTTGGATTGTTTGGAAAAAATACCCGATGACTACAATGCAAAGCTCAATTTGGCTCTGGTGCTTACTAAAACCGGTGAATATGAAAAAGCGGTGGATTTATATAAATCGTCATTAATGCGTTTTCCGCACGACCTTACAACTATAAACAATTTGGCTTTGTGCCTTGCTGCATCGGGTAAATATGATGAAGCTCTTGTTTACTGTGAAAGGGGATTGTCTATAGATCCTATAAACGGGGATTTGCTGATTAACAAGGGGTATTGCTTATATAAGAAAAAAAATTACAAAAAGGCTATCGAATGTTTTAAGGAAGCTGAAAAATTTGTAAAGGACGACATTGAAGTAAAAAATAATTTAGCTCTTTGCCTAATAGCTGTAAAGAAATATAAAGAAGCGCTTGAACTGTTGGATGAGGTTTTGCAAAAAAGAAAAAGCGATGATATACTCATAAATAAAGCCTTTTGTTTGATGAAAATGGGTCTTTACGGTGATGCAGCCGAATGTTGCAAAGAGCTGGAAACGGAAATAGAGGATAAAGCCGAAATTTATACCATGTTAGGAATATGTTTCGAGAAAATGGGAGAAAATGAAAAAGCTGTAGAATATTACAATAAGGCTTTAATTGCTTGATGAGTTAGGGGTGTAAAAAATGAATATTCTCATAACTAATGACGACGGCATTTACGCTGAAGGTCTTTTGATGTTGGCAAGGGAAATTTCAAAAATAGCCAAAGTTACTGTTGTGGCGCCGGATAGGGAAAGAAGCGCTACGGCTCATGCTATTACTATGCACAAACCGCTGCGGGTAGAAAAGGCCGAACTTCGCAATTGTTCGGTGGAAAGCTGGATGGTTAACGGTACTCCTTCGGACTGCGTGAAGTTGGCCCTTGACGCGCTGCTAAACGATGCACCAGACCTGGTGTTATCGGGAATAAACAGGGGACCCAATTTAGGGACTGACGTAATTTATTCCGGAACTGTATCGGCCGCCATTGAGGCGGCAATTTACGGAATTCCTGCTGTTGCTGTTTCGGTGGCAGCCTATGAAAATGTATCTTACGAATACCCGGCTCAGTTCGTAAGAAAGCTGTGCGAGGTTTTGAAAGAAAAACAGTTTCCGAAAGATACCTTGCTAAATGTCAATATCCCTCCTTTAGATGCGGAAGATATAGCGGGGGTATTAATAACTCGTTTGGGAAATAGAAAGTATAAAAATTGCTTTGACCGTCGGCAAGATCCAAGGGGAAAAACATACTATTGGTTGGCAGGAGAGGTAGTGGAAGATTTGGAAGATGAGACTTCCGACGTCTGGGCCATAAAAAACAATTATATTTCAATTACCCCTATTCATTTTGATTTGACTAATTATGAGGTAATTGATAGTATAAAAAAGTGGGAACTCAAGCCGTTATTATGAATCTTTTTAAGAAAGGAAATTATAAATGGAATCAAAACTTGAACTTTTGGCGCAAAAGGAGTTTAATTATCACGATGACCTTTATCAGTTGGTGGATTTTTTGAATAAATCTCTTAAAAAGAAAGGATTCATATTCGGAATTTCTAAAAAAGGGGAAAAGGCTTTAATAACGATTTATGAGACATAGCTTTCACCAAATGGCCTCCTCCTTAATAAGCTAAATATAAAGAGCTTTTAAGGAGGAGGCTTTTTATATGAAAGAGGGATATATAAGACGATTTTTCCCCGGCGGAAATACTTCAAAAGGATATATTTCGTTTTTCGATAATGTGCTTCCGTGGGAAAATGCTAAAAAATTTTTTATAATGAAAGGAGGGCCGGGGGTCGGGAAATCTACTTTCATACAAAAAATAGGGGAGCGGCTAGTCAGAGATGGAATTGACATAGAATTTCTGCATTGTTCGGCGGATAGCAATTCACTGGATGGAGTGATTTTACCGGAATATGGGATAGCTCTTATCGACGGTACGGCCCCGCACATAGTCGACCCTAAATATCCCGGGTGCGTGGAGGAAATTATAAATTTTGGTGATTCATGGGATGAAGAAGGTATAATAAAACATAAAAGTGATATAATTAAATTGCAGAAAGAAATCAGTAGGTGCTATAAAAAGGGATTTGATTATATAAAGACGGCAAAAGTTCTCTACGATGGAATACAGGAAATATATTTTTGGGCCACAGATGAAGGAAAGTTGAACAAAATAATAGAGGAAATAGTTGGCGATATATTCTGCAATGTCACTCGGATTGGGAGGATACCTAGGCAAAGAAAAATGTTCGCGAGTGCTATAACGTCCGGTGGATTGATAAATTTTCTCGACAATAATTTTGGAAATATTGAAAAACGCTATATATTAAAAGGTGAAATTACGTGGGCAAAGGCCAAATTAATTGAGACAGTTTTAAATACAGCTTTGATAAAGGGTTTTGGGGTCGAGGCGTTTTATTGTCCTTTATCTCCGGAAAGAGTAGAACATATTATTATAAAAGATTTAAACGTGGGATTAATAAATTCTGTAGGACCTCATGTTTTTAGTGAAATAAAAAACAACGACAGGTTGATAGATTTTGGCGATTTATTGATTCAACCCGATTTTGAAAAGCACAGAAAGGATGTAGAATTTTCAAGAGAGATTTGTGATCGGCTTTTAGATGAGGCTGTCGAGTGTTTTACAGAGGCAAAAAAGCTGCATGATGAATTAGAAGGTTTTTATGTGGCAAACATGGACTTCGCTAAGATTGACGAGAAATTGGAATATATTTACAAAATATTGATAAATTTAATTGTAGAAAGTGGTTCTGAATAAAAAAGCATTCCTGTAATAAATTGAAATAGCCTTTGCAAACTAAAAACCCTCCTGGTAAAAAAGTAATTGAAGACACCAATCAACCAGGAGGGTGAAAGACATGAACAAAATTGAAAAACTCCTTTTAGTCCATGGTTCAGATTTAATTTTTATCGGTATTGATGTAGCTAAGAAGAGCCACTACGCAAGAATCATAGACCACATCGGCCTCGAACCGGTAAAACCTTTCAAGTTTAATAATAGCAAAGATGGGTACTTTCGTCTAGTCTCAAAAATACTCGAAGCCAAAGAAAAATCGAAAGCGACAAGGGTAATAATAGGCCTTGAACCCAGCGGCCATTACTGGAAGCCCCTAACTTGGTTTCTAAAAGAACAGGGATATCAGGTAGTCCTGGTAAACCCATATCACGTAAAGAAAAGGAAAGAAGAGGAAGACAACAGCCCCACCAAAAACGACCGAAAGGACGCACTAATAATTGCAAAACTCGTAAAAGAGGGTAAGTTTCTAAACTGCCTCTTACCCGAAGGGATTTACGCAGACTTAAGGAACCTTTCGGTAGCAAGAAAGCAGCTAATAAACAAGCTCAACAGCGCAAAAAACAAGCTAATTTCTATCTTAGACGAATACTTCCCCGAATTCGAAGAAGTATTCAAGA
>NZ_LOED01000054.1 GCF_001562425.1 Fervidicola ferrireducens | reverse complement strand
TCGACCCCAAGGAGACCTCCAAGACCTGTCCGAAGTGCGGGAATGCTTCCCGGTATAATCGTAAGGCCCAAGGCTGGTTTAAATGCATAAAATGTGGATACCAATCTGATGCGGACAGGGTGGGGGCAATGAACATAGCCGCGAGAGGGCTCGATGCTCTTGGGGCATGACCCTGGGAGAAAGGGGAGCGTGACACCCCTTAAGGCCAAGGCGATGAACTGGGTAGACCGGTGAGTGCTGGCTAACCTGCGGCGTGTGCCGCCATCCCGCGCTGGGATGCCCCCTAATTCATTACGGGGAGGATGTCACCATTAATATATCACATTTTAAAAAATTCAGCAATATTTTAAAAAAGCAAAAGCAAAACGGAGGGTTGGCGCAATTGATATATTTTAGAAGGGTAGCTACTCCGCTGGGTATATTTCTAGTTGCCTCAAGCGAAAAGGGCGTCTGCAGGGTAGGCCTTCCCGGTGAAGATGAGGGCGGATTCACAGAAGAATTAGAAAGGATTTATGGAAAATCATACATTTTAGATGAGGACGCCTGCAGCATAAAAAACCCCTTCAACGACAAGCTGCGGGAGGAGCTCATGGGGTATTTTGAAGGTGGGCTCAGGGAATTTACCGTTCCGTTGGATTTAAGGGGCACTCGCTTTCAAAGGATGGTATGGAGGGAGGTGCTGAAAATACCTTACGGAAGGGTGAAAAGCTACGGTCAGATCGCAAAGGCTTTGGGTAAACCCGGTGCTGCCAGGGCGGTCGGCATGGCCAACAACAAAAACCCGCTGCCCATCTTGGTGCCATGTCACAGGGTGGTGGGCTGCGACGGTTCTCTTGTGGGTTACGGAGGAGGGTTGAACCTCAAGAAATTTCTTCTAAAGCTGGAAGGGGTAAAGTTTTCCGGAGAAAGGTGTATTATAGATGAAGTAAGTTAAGCCGTTCTGCGAAAGGAGGAAAATGATGGAATGGAGTGCAGGGTTGGCCTTATAGGGCTAGGGTGGTTCGCCGGCATCATCGCCCGGGCTTTAGCAGAAAAAGGCGGCGGACACTGCAGGCTGTGGGCAGTGTGCGACATCGAACCGGAAAGGGCGAGGGAGTTTGGAAAAAGATTCGGTATCGACAGGGTTTACAGAAAACCGGAAGAACTTGTGGGGGACCCTGAAATAGACATAGTGGCGATAGCCACACCGCCTCACCTTCACTTTGAACTTGCCCTGATGGCTTTTCAGGCAGGCAAAAACGTATTTTTAGAAAAACCGGGAGCCCTTCGCCAAAATGAAATGGAGGAACTGATAAAAGTTTGCAGCGAGAAAAATCTCAAGGCCACTATCGATTACGTCATGAGGAGAAACCCATTATATTTTGTGCTGAAGATGATAAATGATAGTAAAATCTTCGGTATGCTAGAAAGAGCAGGACTTGAAAATTACGCCCACGACGACCACCTCTTGCCTTCACACTGGTTCTGGGATAGCGAAAAAAGCGGAGGGATATGGCTCGAACACGGCGTACACTTTTTCGACTTGACGAACTGGCTACTGGGGCGACCGGAAAAGGTTATGGCCTTGAACATAAAAAGAGAGGGCTTCGGGTTTGTTGATAGAGTGATGGGTTTTTGCGTTCACAAAGAAGGAGCGGTTGTGGATTACTATCACGGCTTTACCAAGCCAGAGCCCTTTGAGAAGACCACCTTTTCCTTTACTTTCGAGAGGGCCTACGCGAAAGTTTATGGGTGGATTCCGGTTAGGTTAGAAATAGACGCACTGGTGACCGAAAAAACCGACGGTTTTCTGCGGGGAGAGGTTACGGAAAAAGCCCAGAATTTCCTTCCGGGAATTAATGTGAAGCTGGATGTGGAAAAGGTAGAAGAATATGAAAATGAAAAGTTTTTCACAGGCAGGGGGAAGACTTTCAAAGCTGCGGGGAGGTACACATACGTTTTTTTCATCGAGCAGGACAGGTGGGAAGTGTACCGCGCGTGCGTGGCGGAGGGGCTGAAGGACCTTTCCATGGCTGCAAGGGGGCTAAAAGAGGATTGCGATGTCACGCTTTACGACGCACTAGGTGCTCTTCAGGTGGCTCTTGAAATGGAAAAGGCGGCTGTTAAACTTTAATGAGGGGGGATGGGATGATAAGACTCAAGAGGCTTTCCGAAAAACCGGTGCTTCTTCCAAATCCTGAGCACGAATGGGAAAAGTGTGCAGTGTTCAACTGCGCCGTTTTGTACGAAAATGGATATTTTCACCTCTTTTACAGGGCTTCCAACAACGCCTTTAAACTCGACACCCCTAAACCCGAAGAAAAGTACAAATTCGTTTCTTCAATAGGTTATGCAAAAAGCGCCGACGGAATCCATTTTGAAAGGTTTGACGAGCCTGTGCTCGTGGGGAGCACCGAGCAGGAAGCGTGGGGAATTGAGGACCCCAGGATAACGAAGCTGGAAGGCAAGTACTATATGCTGTATACCGCCTTCGGCGGCAGGAGCTGGGAGGACATAAGAATAACCCTGGTGGAATCGGAGGACCTCAGAAATTGGTCCGGCAAAAGGATACTTCTGGACGAGCCCAACAAAGATGCGGCGCTCCTTGCGGAAAGGGTAAAAGGCAAATACGTGCTATTTCACCGGCGACATCCGGATGTATGGATTGCCTACTCCGATGATTTGAAGACATGGTATGACCACAGAATAATCATGACCCCCCGGCCGGGCTTTTGGGATTCCAAAAAGATAGGTATAGCGGGACCGCCTTTGAAGCTAGATGAGGGGTGGCTTCTCATTTACCACGGGGTAGATGAAAACCACGTCTACAGGCTGGGAGCTGCTCTGCTGGATCTGGAGGACCCTTCCAAAGTCCTGGCAAGGCAGGAAGAACCCATTTTAGAGCCCGAGCTGGAGTGGGAAAAACATGGCCTTGTGCCGAACGTGGTATTCAGCTGCGGCGCCTGTGAGAAGGATGGGGTAATTTACGTCTATTACGGCGCTGCGGATACCTGCATAGGCGTTGCGGCGGTGGAGAAGGGAAATATAAGGTTTTGATAACAAAAAGCCCTTCGCTTTCATATTGTATTACTGACAGATTTTAAAAAAAGGAGTGAACTTATATGGAAGGCGAAGGGGTAATGCATTACGACGATGAACGGGCGACGCTGCTCGAAATGCTGAGAGAGGACTTGATAGGGGAACTTCAGGCCATAAACCAGTACGAAAGGCACGCCCGCATGACCCATAACTCCCAGGCCAGGCAGCTTTTCCTTGAAATTGCCGACGACGAAAAGCACCACGTGGCGGAACTCATGAGGATGATAACCCAGCTTGACCGCAGGCAGGCGGAAGAGATGAGAAAGGCATTTATGTAGGAAAAAGCCCCGAAAAATGGGGCTTTTTTATTTTTTAATATAATACTGGGGGTTTGGGGTTTTTACAACGAGGACCATGGCCCTTTCGCCGGAGTTATTCCTTATGGCGTGGGGTATGTTGGCAGGGCTCAGCACTATATTTCCTTCCTGTACCTGCTTTTTTTCTTCTCCTATCGTTATTTCGGCCGATCCCTTCACTACGTGGAAAAACACGTCGACGGGGGTTTTGTGCTCCGACACCTGCTGGCCAGGTTCGAAGGCGAGCAAAACGACCTGCACCTCTTCCTTTTCGATTATCCTATTAGGAATAAGCTTCTCGGTCGAAAATTTCGCACTTTGCTCAAGGTTTATTATTTCCACCGACTTTCCCTCCAATTATGTATTCTAAAAGGAGTATACCCTAAATTATGAAAAATTTCTGTGATAAAAATCACCTTTTTGAAAAATTAGCCGGTGAGTAAGTTCCTCACGGGGTTGCATACTTTTATTTATTCTACTCCGTAAACACTCTTTGCAAATTTAACTCCAGCCATCGCATCGTTAGCATAAGCGCAATTTTTGTATTGACATATCTATTGTATATAAGTATAATCGTATACAATAAAACATATACCGAAGAGGGTATAAAAATGGGCGACAATAAGGTAAAAAAAGTAATCTTGGTCGATGCCACCTTGAGGGATGGCGAGCAGACGGCGGGGGTGGTCTTCGCCCGGGAGGAAAAATTGATGATAACAAGGTTTTTGGACATGATGGGGTGGACCAAATCGAGGCTGGGGTTCCGACTATGGGAGAAGAAGAGGAAGAAACGGTGCCTAGAATAGCAAAGCTATGGTTGAAATCCAGCATAATGGCGTGGAACCGGGCAGTAATTGAAGACCTGGAAAGGTCCTAAAATACAAACTGCGATCATCCAGAGAAGAAGTGATCGACCAGATGGTGAAAGCGGTGGAATTTGCAGAGAAAGAGGGTATGTACGTTTCGGTAAATGGCGAAGATGCCTCTAGGGCGGATTTGGAATATTTGGTGAAATTTGCCCAGACAGCCAAGGAGGCTGGCGTAGACCGCTTTAGATTTTGCGATACGGTGGGCGTGCTAGATCCCTTAACCACTTACGACACGATAAAAAAATTACAAGAAAGGCTTTCGATGGACATAGAGATTCACGCGCACAACGATTTCGGAATGGCAACTGCAAACACGGTTGCGGCAATAATGGGAGGGGCCACCCATGCTGGAGTGACGGTCACCGGCCTGGGAGAAAGGGCGGGCAATGCAGCTTTGGAAGAAGTGGCAATGGCATTAAAGCATGCTCTAAAAATGGATCACGGATTGAGACAGGAAATGTTCAAGGAACTTTCAGAATACGTATCGAAGGCTAGTGGGAGATTCTTGCCTTCTTGGAAGCCAGTGGTGGGCGACAACATCTTCGCTCACGAATCGGGAATACACGTGGACGGAGCCTTGAAGCACCCGGAAACCTACGAAGTATTTAACCCCGCAGAGGTAGGGCTGGAGCGGAAAATTTTTATAGGCAAGCATTCCGGCACGGCGGCATTAGTGAACGTTCTTGAACAGGATGCCATGGGAACTATGGCTTACATTCAGTTGGAAGCGATGGGGATAGACAGGGTAAAGATTCATCCTTTAAGGATGTGATGCTTGAGGCGAGGATTTTAAAGGGGAAGCTGAGGGTGGGTGAAAGCCCGCTTTTTGTTTACGCCCTTTTGTTCGTTGTGTCGGTGAAGGTCTACTCGAACAAGGAATTTTAAAAAGCTGCTTTTCTAAGAGGATAAGGGCAAAAAATATAGAAATTAAGAGTCAGAAGATATTAAATTACCGGAATTAATTTTAAAGGAGGGGTATATATGGGGAAGGCTCTTTTGGTTATCGATATGCTCAACGATTTTGTGGATGAAAAGGGAAGCCTGTACGTTGGAGAAGGTGCAAGAAAAGTAATACCCTTTATAAAGCAGAAAATTGAGGAATTCAGAAAAGAAGCATGTCCCGTGGTGTTCGTCTGCGACAGCCACGAAAAGGACGACAGGGAATTCGAAATGTTCCCGCCCCACTGCATTTCCGGTTCCTGGGGGAGCGAGGTCATAAGCGAGCTGGAACTTAAAAAAGAAGATAAAATAGTGAAGAAGCGCCGGTACAGTGCCTTTTACGGAACGGATCTAGACCTTTACCTGCGGGAACGAGGGATAAACGAACTTTTTCTGGTGGGCGTCTGCACTAATATATGCGTGCTTTATACCGCTAAGGACGCGAGGGAAAGGGGGTATTCGGTAAAAATATACAAAGATGGCGTGGCTTCTTTTGACAAAAGCGTTCACGAATTTGCCCTTCAGGAGATGAAAAACACCCTTGGCTGTGAATTGATATGAATGTTCTTGCGCTAAGCATTAAGGCCCCGGGAAACCACTACCGGCAATCCCGGGGCCTAATGAGATTAATCGAACAGCCGGATGCGGACCCGCTTGAGTTCACATATAAGGTTGCAGTCGACTTTGTATATTATCCTTTCGTTACTTTATAATTTTAACCACGTTCAATAAATCATTCCTCCCGATTGAATTTATATTATCCAAGCTTATTATCCGGTTGCGGAAGTTTCTCGTCAACTAATATAACCAAACTTCCGCCCAACAATGATAGAACTGCGGCAACATAATAAGCCGCAACTAAAGAGCCCGTGATATCCCTTATAAATCCGGTGACGACCGGAGCTACTACAGCGGACATCATGCCGAAAAAGTTGAACACTCCCATGGCGGTGCTCGCGGCTTCATTTCCCAAGGCCGATGCGTGGCTGCCGCTCCAGGCTACAGCTATAGGGTCCCAGGACGATTTTCCGATAATTCCGTATGCAATAAGCGATAGGATTATGGCAGATGCGGTTCGGACGTGGGCCATCAAATATAATGTAAGGGCTCCTAAGGGAAAAAGTATTAAGGCTATTTTCTTGCGGCCGAATATGTCCGATATCCTTCCCATAACGAGGCTGGGAATTATGGAGCTCATGCCCGCGATGGCTACAAATAGCCCGGCAAGTTCCATGCCGATGCCGCGCTCTTCCTTAAAAAACGTGGCCCCCCACGTGACTGCGGTCCAGTATCCGTAAAGAGCGCAAAATTGGGCGATATAAAGTAGCAGGAGGTTTTTGTTTTTTAACACTTCTTTTACGGCAAAAAAGTTTGTTTTTTCGTTGCACCTGCTTTCAGCCTCCGGCAGAATTTTTATAAAAAGAAGGGAAAGCGCCATGGTAAAAAGGGCAAGTCCTATGAATATTGCAGAGTAACTCTTAAAACGCATATACAATGGTCCGCTTATCGCAAGGCCGAGGATTAACCCAAACGACATTCCGAGATTTATTATGGCGGCCGATGTCCCCCAGTGTTTTGAATCTACCAACTCGAGCATTATTCCGTAGGCGCAAGGGTAATAGGTTCCGGCTCCAAGACCATGAAGAGCTGCGAACAAAACCAGAAGGCTGTAGCTTTTTCCGAAAAGTCCGAAACAAAAAAGCGAGACTCCCGCAGTTAAAATCCCCAGTACTATAAGACGTTTTTTTCCCACTTTATCCGCGACGATTCCCCCAGGAATTTGCATGGCTACGTAAACCAGAAAATAACTGCTGGTTATCGTGCCGAGCTGGGTATTATTTAAATTAAAATCCCTTCCTATTACCGAGAGAAGCGGATACAGCGAAGTCCTGTCGGCGTAAAGCACGGTCCACCCTAAACTTAAAGCAAATAAAATAAAGTATAGATTTTTGTTGTCTTCCATGTAATTATTTGAACTCCTTTCTTCTAGATACGAAAAAATACCCAAAATATTCTAGCGATTATTATATCACGAGAAACTGAATTTTTCATGGTGGTTTTTTTAAGATGGTCGTTGACAGTTATTCTTTTGTTTTGATATAATAAACTTTACCAAAAAAATAGATGCATCAATCTGGAACGCTGAATTCCTTCCGTGGCATTTACCGCGGAGGGAAGCGGGGGACCCACTTTTTTGGGGTGAATCCCCTTCTTATATGGGGGACGTTCCTGTATTAAGAAGGGGTAGGGTTACCTCTTCAACCCGAACCCGTCAGCTAACCTCGTAAGCGTGGAAAGAGGAGGTTGATAGCTTGAGGGTTAATCCGCCCAAAAGAAGCTATGGTCCTCCATAGCTTTTATTTTTGTGGGAAATATAAATACAGGGGGGTGACGTTTATGATAAAAAGACCGGAAAACGTGCGGTATGCGGTTATAGGCGCTGGCAACGGCGGCCTTGCGATGGCGGGGTATCTCGGGCTGATGGGCTTTACGGTAGCGCTTTACAATAGATCTATAGAAAAAATTAAGATCCTGGTTGAAAAACCGGAGATATTGTTGACCGGTGCTGTGGAAGGTATAGGGAGGCTTTCTACCGTTACGGATAATATAAAAGAGGCCGTAAAAGATTCCGATATTATCATGATAACGACTCCAGCCACTGCTCACAGGGAACTTGCCAGGATGATGGCGCCTCATCTTGACGACGGCCAGATAATCGTGTTGAATCCCGGAAGGACCTGCGGAGCTCTGGAGGTATACCAGACTCTTCGCGAGGCAGGGTGTGATAGGGATATTACCGTGGCGGAGGCGCAGACCTTTATATACGCCTGCAGAGCAACGGGCCCTGATAGTGCCAAGATATTCAGCGTAAAAAATGAGGTTAAACTCGCTGCAATTCCGGCCAGTAGGACGGAATACGTGATTTGGCTTTTATCCGCAGCCTATCCTCAGTTTAAACCGGCAAGGGACGTAATGGAAACTAGCCTCAACAATTTCGGAGCGATATTCCATCCTGCTCCTACCCTGCTAAACAGCGGGCATATAGAACGGGGTCAAACTTTTGAATATTATCTTGAAGGAATCACACCGAGCATAGGCCAAATGTTGGAAAGGCTCGATGCTGAAAGGATGAAGGTTGCAAGGCTTCTCGGCGTTAAGACTATGTCTGCCGTGAAGTGGCTCGAGGAGTCTTATGGGGCGCGCGGGAATTCAATATACGAAGCCATCCAGAATAATCCGGCTTACAAAGGCCTTACTGCGCCAAAGGACCTGAAAACCAGGTACATCTATGAGGATGTACCTTTTAGCCTGGTTCCTATTTCATCTCTTGCTAAAAATATGGGGATAGAAACTCCTGCCATAGATACCATAATACGACTTGCCAACATGATGACGGGCGAGAACTTTTGGGAAACGGGAAGGACCGTAGAAAAGTTGGGGCTTGCCGGGCTTGACCCGTCTCAAATCATCGAATTTGCTCAGCAGGGATACATCGACACTGCCAAAACCGGTGAGGAGGTGGTTGCGTAATGGCCAGAATTCTTGGTGCTACTATCGGGAATTGCGTGCATGTGGCGGGCGTGATGAATTTCCTCTCGCTCGCCGAAAGAGAAGGATACGAAGTGGAGTTCTTAGGTCCGGCTGTTAAGGTAGATGAACTTATAGCAGCTGTGAAGGCGAGGAAACCGGACTACGTGGGCTTAAGTTACCGCCTCACGCCGGAACCTTTGAGGGAGATATTGAAAGAATTAAAGGAGAAAATCGAATCTTCCGGCCTTGACAGAGGGATTAAATGGATCTTCGGAGGAAACGAACCGACCGCTCGGATTGCGGAGGAAAGCGGCATATTTGACAAAGTATTTAA
Source organism: Fervidicola ferrireducens (assembly GCF_001562425.1). Lineage (GTDB taxonomy): Bacteria > Bacillota > Thermosediminibacteria > Thermosediminibacterales > Thermosediminibacteraceae > Fervidicola > Fervidicola ferrireducens. The sequence goes on along the minus strand of NZ_LOED01000054.1, from coordinate 2,722 downwards.
CGGGCTTGAGGATATCGACGATGTAATAGGATTTCTCAAAGGTTACAGGCATTCGGAAGAAGAAACCTATCCTCAAGACTTAATATCGCGCATTGAGTCCAAATATCCGTATCCGATTTTGAGACATCATCTCGGCTTGCCGTCCCTTGAGGCCACGATAGAAGCCATCAAAAAGGTGGCAGAAGCTAAAGTGCTAGATGTCATTTCGGTTGCCCCAGACCAGAACGCCCAGGAATTTTTCTTCGAACAGCACAAGATGGACAGAAGACTGGACGGAGCAGGGGGCGTTCCGCTGCGGAAAAAAGAAGATTTTGAAGCTCTTTACGAAGCCTCGCGCCGCGGAAATTATCCTCTTCTCCGGTGCTACAGCGGCACCAATCACCTCATAGAGTTTGCCGAACTCTTGCAGGAAACTATTAAAAATGCCTGGTGCGCCGTTCCACTTTGCTGGTACAGCGTCCTGGACAAAAGAAGTTCCAGACCTCTCAGGGAAGCCATAAGAGAAAACCAGCAGGTGATGAAGTGGCACGGTGAGAGGGGCATACCTGTAGAAGTAAACGAATCCCACCATTGGAGCCTCAGGGATGCCCACGATGCCGTGGGCGTTGCCACGGCATATTTGGCGGCGTACAACGCCAAGAAGATGGGTGTAAAGCACTACATCGCCCAGTACATGTTCAACGTCCCGCCGTCGCTTTCGCCGAGGATGGACCTGGCAAAAATGCTGGCAAAGATAGAACTTATAGAATCGCTGCAGGATGAGAACTTCAAGGTTTACCGGCAGGCCAGGGCTGGCCTTGCCAGCTTCCCGGGCGATCTTTCTCAAGCCAAGGGGCAGCTTGCGTCATCGGCATACCTTGCCATGGCGATAAAACCGCATATTTACCACGTGGTAGGGTTCTGTGAGGCTCATCACGCAGCTACAGCCGAGGACATTATCGAAAGCTGCAAGATAGTGCGAGGCGTTATAAGAAATGCCTTCTTGGGGCTGCCTGATATGGTAAATGATCCAGTGGTGCAGGAACGCAAGAATCAGCTTATAAAAGAAGCTATGGTCATATTAAACGCCATAAAACAGCTAAATCCCAGTGCGGAGGACCCGCTTTCCGATGCGGATACCATTGCAAAAGCCATAGAGCTAGGCATTTTGGATGCTCCGCACCTCAAAGGCAACCCGGCGGCCTGCGGAAAACTGGTTACAAGATTGTTAAACGGCGCCCTTTACGCTTATGATCCTGAAGAAAACAGGATACTGACCGAAGAAGAAAGGATAGAAAAAATATTTAAAAAAGCTGAGCTTGCGATAAGCTAAGAAAAAGAAAGAAGGCCGACCAATTACAAGGTCGGCTTTCACTTTTTAATTTTTTGTGCGTTAAAGCAATATTTCGCCTTCCACCAGGTCTTTTACGGGGACGCGAGTTACTACTCTGTCGCTCAATATCTCAACTTCTGCAGAATTATCTTCGGGCTTTAACCCTCGAATCCATACCAGCTTTCCCTTGTAAAAGACTTCATAGGTATCGGGTGAATTTAAAATTTCTTGAGCACGCTGAAAGTCCATACAAAAACTCCTTTCTTTTATTCTACAATTAGAATTTGCGCCTCTTTGAAGCTATATACAATAGTGCATTTTTGGTGATAAAATAAAAATAAAACCTGCCCTAAGGCAGGAATAAAAAAAGGAGGAAGCATACCCGCATGTTTATCGAAGGAATAAGTCCGTACGCGTTTAAGATAGGCCCTATCGCTGTTCACTGGTATGGAATATTCATGGCCATATCTTTTTTGGTAGGTTCATATTACCTATATACTATGGGAAAGAGGCTTAATCTTGATGAAGATTTTCTACTTAACCTTGCAATTGTCGTCATAATAGCCGGAATCGTCGGAGCGCGCCTCATGTTCGTGCTCACAAACTACCCCGAATGGTTCTTAAAAGATCCCATTCAGATAATTAAGATTTGGGAAGGCGGGCTTTCGTGGCACGGCGCCCTTTTAGGCGGGTTTCTCGCAGGATGGCCTTATTGCAGGAGATACGGCATAAATCCCAACGTCGTGGCGGATTTGACCGTGCTGGGGCTTTCCTTCGGCTATATAATAGTGAGGATAGGCAACATCTTCAATCAGGAAGTTCTGGGGCGCATGACCGAATTTTCCTTCGGCAGGTGGCCGGCGCAGTTAATAGGTTCTTCTATCGGCCTCGTGCTTCTGGTGAGGTACTTATATCTTCAGAATAAAAACCTGCCGCCGGGGTACCAGTTCTGGTCCTTTATATGGTGGCATCAGATTTTAAGGGCCCTGATCGAAGAAACGGTAAGGGAAAATCCGCTCTTTCTCGTCCACTACGTAAACGAAAAATGGGGCATAGGATTTTTCACGTTGACGCAGCTTATAACTCCCTTCGTGGTGGCTTTCGCCTACTTCATGTACAGGTCCACCAGCGGTCACGGCTACGGGGGTTACGGCTACGGCGGATACGGTTACGGGGGATACAGGAGAAGGCATTACTGAAAGACAAGGAAGCTTTAAAAGCCGAGGTCCTCGTTTACAAAAATCCCGCCAGAATGCCCCGATTTTAATCGGAGGATGAATGGCAGCTTGCTATTTTTTTCCGGTTGTGCTAAAATTTAAGCGAACCGGAGGAGATACTATATGCAGACAGTAACCCTCAAGGTAAAACTCCTATCCCCAAACAAAGGCAAACTGGAAAAGATGGTTCGAA
>NZ_LOED01000053.1 GCF_001562425.1 Fervidicola ferrireducens | reverse complement strand
CGCGAAACGTTTGTAAATGTTAGAGCGAGGGGGTCCGTGTATCCCCTCAATAAATTGAGGGGGATTACTGCCCCCTCGCTCTCCCCCATTTCTCTAATTACTTAATATACACTCGGCAGTTGAAGATTTCGTGATCGTCATATATTGATACCCGGCTAGCTGCAGGAGATACATCTTAACCCTCATCTTTGCCGTTACGGTAACTCTGTTTTGGTCTACTTTTACCTCGACACTTTCTAGCTGAGTGCTCTTTTTATCATCTAAATTCAATCTTGCTGCGTTTGCGTAAAATACATTCTTACTCTCCGTCTCGGCAACAAATGGATCCAGCAGAAGTTCTTGCGAGTAAACGTTACCCAAGCCGTCTACTTCCATTCTTACGTAAGCTGCTGCTGCCCCTGCCAGCGCTGCTGCATCGATAGCATTTTGTAACCCGCCGCTATACAGCCATGTTCGCCCCATATCCAATCCGAAGCCGAGCAGCAGCAAAAACACCGCTATTACTCCTGCCACCAAGACGAGGGCAAAGCCGTCTTCCCTTTTAATTTTTCTGATAATTCCGCACATCGGCGATTTCCCCTTTTGCTCTCGCTATTTAATCAACCTCACTTTTACCTTACCCTGTCCGAGCGTTTCTGCCCTAACCGTATTAATTCCTATCTGGAATATTTCAACCTTATCTACTGAAGGAGTAACGCTTGCATCTTCAGTTTTTAATACGATTTTATACATTATGCTGTTACCTTGCGGGACTGCCGTTTTAACGTCAGGCTCTATGGGTATCCACGTCTGTCCATTATCCGTACTTATAAAATACTGGACGCTAGTTTTAGGCGGGACTTGCTGGACGGCCTTTAATATAACCTTATTTACTGGTATCTGCGCCGGGATAGGTTTCGAAAGAAGTTCTGCTTCATCCAAATATCCCATCCCTTGCGACGTCCTGCTGCCGAATGTCCCATCTATACTGAGCGCATAGTTTGTTGAAAATTCTTCGCTATTGAAACCTCTGTAAAGGATGCCGATAGGCGTTACGGCAATATAGTCTGCTTGTCCCCAAGGTGAATCTACGATAGATATAATACCCACGAGCGGGTCTGAAAGCTCGCTTATATATTCGCTTTTGCCGTTTGATATTGAATAATACTGCGTCCCATCCCACGAGAAGACAATATAATCGCCGTTTGGTTTTATTGCAATGCCGTACAGGTTCGGTTTAGCGATTTCCAGCTGAGATATCTCGACATATCTTTCGCCGTTGAACATAAAATACCGAACTCTGTCCTGATCGACTACCGCGAGGGCATTTGCTGTTGGTGAGAAGCTGAACGACACGGCATCGGTAAAGCCCGAGACTTCGAAAGTTTTTACGTAGTCACTGCCGTTCCATTTATAATTCACCGCTTTGTTTTTAAGAAGCAACCAGAAATCCATTTGGAAACCTTTCTCAAGCGATACGACTTCTCCACCCACTGTTTTTGTCATCATCTTCTTAGGCAGGCCGTCTGATGTAAACCCATATACTGCAACTTTGTCTTCGTACCCTACCAGAAGGACGCTCCCATCCTCACTATAAGTAGTTGAAACCGCACCTTGCAGTTGTATATCCCTCTGGCTTATGTGGCGCATTTCTTCTCCATCGAACGCGTAATTTACCACCTTTTCGGGTGTAACAACATAATATTCGTATTTTTGCGGATGGGCGGCTACAATTTTCTGGCCGTTAACGACTATAGTCATACCCATCGGCAGACTGACCGTCCCAGGAGGGTCGTTCTCAATATATGCCGTAGTCTTGTCCAAATCGATCATGTCATTTTTGAGAAAATCCTCGCTGAATGTTATTAAGCCATATAGCCCGTAGTAGCCGTCGGCGATAGCGATAGCCCAGAACGTAAGCGCTAGGATGGTTATAATTGTGATACAGCTTATTATCTTTTTTACCTTTTTCGTTATTGATACCACCTCCCGGGCATGGTTTTTCTACTTTTGCCTTAAAAACGAACTAACAAAAAAAGCGGGGAGAACTTCAAATTTCTCCCCGCTAGAAATTGAATATTCCGAGGGTCTTTGTGGCAATATTGCCCGCTTTGTCACGCACCATCAGCGTTACGGAGACGTAACCGCTACCCGTAAAGCTAACGGTTATTGTATCCGTTAGTGGTTTCCAGGTTTTGCCCTTGTCCAAGCTGTATTCCAGTTGGTCTTGCGGCGTGAAGTTATCCGATGCATCGACGATAATCATGGCGGAGCCGTTCTTTGTCACGGTCGCGTTGCCATACCAATGGGCATCGAGTTTAGGCGGTGTGCGGTCTAGGACGAACCTGACTACGTATACGGATTCATCGGGCAGTTTAACGTATACGGCCTTGAAGCCTTCCCAATCTGGTAGTGTCATGGTTTTTACCGGTGATGCCGGTTCAGGTGGGAGCCATTTTGCGTTGTCGAGGCTGTATCTAACTTCGGTGACGCCCGGTGCATTGAGGCGAAGTTCAACTTCACTGCCCTTTATAAATCTTACAGCCACCGTTCTTCCGTCTATCGTTATTGTGCCGGGATTTCCGGTTGTTGAGTAGAACACTCCGCTGTTACTCTGCACCGTTCCACCGCCGGATGTTTTCAGCACAATTTTTGCGTATGCCGTTCCTATGTTGCCGGAAACGTCCTGCACCTGGACGTATACCGCTTTTTCACCGTCCCCTCCAGGTAAAGCCCAATCCTTGTACGGCTGATATTTTTCCCATGCCGTCCAATTCACGAAATCATTGGAGAATCTCATCCTTAACTGATCTGCGGGAGTTAAATCGTCTTTTGCGTCAATTGTCAATCTTACGGTATTTGTATACGTTACCGTTGCTCCATCGTTGATTTTAAGCGAAACGTTAGGAGCTTGTGCATCTACAAGGTAATAGAATATATCATCTGATACAACTGTACTCACGTTTCCTGCAAGATCTTCAACCTTGGCGTAGACCGTCTTTTTCCCGAAACCTGAAGTGTCAAGGTCCCACTCGAATGTGTCCGTTACCCCGGAAGTATTCCAATCGACTATTCCCGGATCGTTTTCTCCGCTCGTAATTTGGACATAATCAACGTCTAGAACGGTACCTTTATTAGGATCGGTAATACCTATTTTGATGTATAACCTATCTACACCGGCGGGTGCTGTCTTTTGATATACGACCTCATGCCATTTGCCATCAGCATCGTCAGGATAAGCGATAGCTATATCACTGATTATCATGCTGCCGTCGGGTTTGTGCCAATGGAAGTATAACATTACATTGGATTGCGTGAGGTTTTGCAGCCTGTATCTGATTTTAACCGTATATGTCTGGCCCGGTTTTATGCCCTGTATAAATTGTGCAGGGTCGATTCCTTCGAATTGGTATTGCGGTCCGTCCGGCCAGGAAAGGCGCACGAATGAGCCTCCTGCTTGTGCTTCATTGGAGCTGATTATTTGCGGCTTTACTTTACCGTAAGGCTGCCAGCCTGCAAGCGACCTGAAGAACGGATCTGCGCCGGAAGTACCGACGAGGTTTCTTCCGCCGTCTATAAGGAATTTTTGCGACCAATTGGTTCCGTCGTTAGAGAACATTACCCACATAGGTCCTGAAGCATCGTCCGCCGAATCCGATGTGTAGTTACTGGTTGGAGGATCGTTAGTGCTTACTGTAATCTTGACCCTACTGCCGGGAGCTACCGTTTGCCCGTCGTTTATAATAATGCTGGCCGTTGGGGCGGTTGTGTCCGTCCTATTCGGCAGCGTTGGTGTCTTTGCATTGTCGGAATATCCCGAATCTCCGCTACCATTGTAGGCCGATACTCTGAACCAATAATTATTAGCATTGTCGTAGTTTCCCCAGGTATTAACGGTCTTCTTGTACAGCTTGTTCGGCGTATCTCTCAAATCAAGCCCCGTCCCTCGCTTGAATATGTCGTTCGAAACCGTATTATCGCCGTAGCTGTCAAGTTCCGACTCTGGAGGATAGATTTTGGCATTTCTGGAATCCCATACGGTAGTATTTCCTACATCAAAAGCCCTATAAGTATTTCCATCGAATACCCATACTTTATATCCCGTAGCATTTGGTACCGGATCCCATTCAAGTTTTACCCAGCCTCTACCGGCGGATTTATCCCAACCTAGAGAGCCGTAGTATACTTCGATATTTTCCGGTTTAAGCGGCACGGTCACAAAATTTGTGGCCGCATAGCCGGAAGGAATATTGGCAACGTTTAGAGCCGCTGCACTTACGCTATACTGAGTAGATGGAATTAACGGCTGAATGGTAACTGTCCCCGTAGTTTCTGCTGTTGCTTCTACTCCGAAAGCAGCGGCAGGTATTGGAGTAAATGACGACTGTCCGGGTGGCATCCAACCCGCTCTTGCTGCCTGTGCTCCGGTACCTTCTTCGAAGCGGCAGATGAAATCGTGCCATCCAGCTTCCAGATATATCGAACCCTTTATATCCCAGGTATTGCTAACACCTCTGCCACCATAAAAACTTGCAACCACCTTACCGTCTATCACTATTTCGGAGGCATCGTCGGAGTCTGTTGCGAACCAGTAAGTTCCGCTCACCGGTGCGTATATTTTGCCTTTGTATTCGGCGCTGAATTTGTCCGTTAGAGAGCCGAACATCGGCGCATTCGGGTCTACGGTATAGACATCCTGGGCAAAGGTTTCTCCTATCTTTGTTACCTTGCTTGGGTCGAAGAAGGCAAGGAAGTCCGTCCTGTTTGTTGGATGTCCTTTGGAGTTGAAGAGCGACGTGGTATTGAACAATGTTACTTTTAGCCCTTGCGGTCCTCCGCTGCCGGGATTGCTGTCGAATTCTTCTATGATGATATTATCGTAATCAATTGTCGTTCCTGCAGAGCCTTGATTGCCATAAAGGTAAATCGCACCACTCCTATCTTGATCCGCCTGGAATACTACCTGGCTCATCACCCATCCGTCGCTAGCCTTGAGGTTGCTCCATGTAAGCTGCGGGTTCAACCCTCCAGTGTATATTGCATAGTTTGAAATGGAAATTGGCGTTGTGCTGCTGGTCCTAGCCCATGCCGTCACCCTGTACCATTTGCCAGCTTTAATCGACCAATTTGCTGTTGCACCAGCCCATTTGCCGCTTCCATCGCTCTTAAATCTCAGGAATTTGTTGCCGTATTCCGAGGCAATTTCTATGGTGCAAGCGTTGTAATGTGTCGAGGCGTTCCATCCACCGCCTAATTGAGTCTTTACTGCATTGGTGTTTGCGGGATTCCCCACGTGTTGGCCGCTTGATACGCTAAAAGAACCATCAGCCAGGAATGGTGATGCTGGTTTATACCAAACGGTATATTTAGTGCCGGATGGGTTGCTGGAATCAACAGTAACTTGGGCCGATGTTTGCGTAATGCTCTGAACCGTTACGGAAGAAGGTGTCTGCGCTAATGGTGCCAGCGTAAGCGGATTAGCGCCGGTGTACCAACTGTTGCCGCCATCCGGGAGATTTGCTGCATACAAAGCCACATCATAATATTTTGTGGGGTCTAAGTTGTTAATCGTATACGAAAGTCCCGCAGTAGTTCCAGCAGTGGTCCATTGCCCGCCGGTTATTCTATAGACAATACCGTAGTTAACTCCGGGATATACGGATGACCACGATAACGTGATGGATCGTGTTCCAGCCGTTGCGTTAGCTACCGGTGCGGTCCAAAACGTTGCTTCCGGCGATGTGGGCGTCGTCGCCACAACAGAGCCGCTAGAAGACCTGTATTCTACGATATACCTGAAGCTGTAATACTTTCCAGCCGTTAAGTCCGTGGTGCTAAACGTATTAGAAGTGCCGGTATATATCAGCTCGTCTTTTTCTACGTTTCCATCGGGCTTAAATGTTTTCCTGTAAAGCTTGAAGACTTTGCTTGAGTAGGAAGCCGTGGGGTCGCTTGCTGGGGGCTGCATGGTTATTTTAACCTGATAGTACTGCAGCGATGAATCATAGCTGAGCTGCGGCTTGTCTAACATGAAGGACGCTTGAACGGCATACCACCAATCCGTGCCGCCTTCGGGTAGGACTGGCGATATTGCAACTTCGTACTTCTTGGAATATGGCGATACATTATTAATCGTATAACTTGTGCTTGTAGTTGTCCCAATGCTTGTCCATGTTCCTCCCGCTTCTCTGAACCATATTTTATACTGGACATTTGGATAGACAGATGACCAGCTCATTACTATTGAATTAGAAGACACTTTAGTATTTATTGGTGGGACTGTCCAATATACCGTATTCGGGCTATACTCAGAATAATAAACGATAGTGGTGGAACGTTGCTCTAGCCGGGCTCTTACTTTATAGGCGTAATATTTTCCAAATGTTTGATCTTCTGTAACAAAAGTGTTACTATACCCTACATAAATTGGTTCGGTTTTTTCTAACTGGCCGTTAGAATTGTAAGTTTCTCTCCACAGCTCATACTGTGTACCCGCAGGCATATCAGCTGTACTCCAAGTAATCCTTGCTTGCCAGTAAGGATCAGTATTGTTGTAGACAAGTTGCGGTTTACCTGGAGAAATGGATTCCCTAGTTACCCTAATCCAGTCAATGTATAGGTAAGTGTATGCATCATAAGACTTTCCATAAAGTTGTTGGACAGTATTGGCAAGAGAGTGAGATAATGTAGCCTTTAGATTACCATCAATATAGAATTTTGCTTTATCAAACGTAATTTCGATTTTAAACGTGTGGATACCTGTATACTTAGCATCGAGAGCAACTCCATTAGAGTATCCATATCCATCGACGGTTACATACGTACGTGAAGTATCATTCCACTTATGCATAAAGCCTATAGGACCCAAACCAAATCCAACATAACCATACCGAGTGGGTGGCACCTCACCACGAAACTCAACCGTTAGTTTTTTAAAATAAGAAGGAATACTAAATGTGGGAACACTATACACTTCGTCATAATCGTCGCGAGAATTCCCAACGCGCATAGAAGTCCCATCGGCAAAAGCACCACCTATTATCTTCCATTTAGAGGAATCAATGGTCGTCGTTATATCATCATAAAATTCTACGGTTGCTCCTGCTGCAATTTTGTTCTTAACGAAAGGTATTGGTATAGTTGATGTCACCATACAAAAAATAATAATTACGGCTACAATGGTTTGTAAAAAACGCTCTTTATTCAATTTTTCATCCCCCTTTGTTTAATTTTAAACATCAACCTCCTTCTTTTCCCTTATTACTTTCTCCACCAGTCTTCCTTTGTGCTTTAGTTCCTCACCTCCTTTAAAATAGGTTTATCACCCCAATACGCAGAGGACTCCATCTTCTATAAGATGGAGATAAATGTGTTGTTTACTCTCCCTCCTTTGGAGGGAGCCCTATGATCCGGGCACCTTTTTGAAAGGTGGTGGGTCTCCCTGAGGCGTGCGGCAGCACCCTGTGTAAGGCTACGGGATTTCACCGCTGTCTACCGGGACTGGGAGTGTCGTCCCGGAGCGTCATGTCCCGCTGCCGCACACCCGCGTTCAACTACCTGCCGGTGACAGACCTGCCAGCAGTTCACCCCTGCCGACAAGCCCCGCTTCTACAAGCGGGGGTAGTTGACAAAAAACTAAGGCCCACACTATGTAAGAAAGCGTGGGCCTTAGTAATTTTATCTCCCTTGTATCCAGGGTGGAGTCCACCAATTGTATTCATCTTCTTCGCTTTGAGTGCCTTCGTCTGTCATCGGTTCATCCAGGGCCGCAACCCTTACAGTGCTTTGTGCGGTGTACAATGCTTCTGGATAGTCTGGCGGCTGGCTTATTCTTGCTTCGAATGTGATCTGGTAAATGCCGGGTGCGGTGTTAACCGGCACCATTATGAATCCTTTGTATAATCCGTCGGGCTGTTTCGTCAGCACCCCGGTTCCGCCCCAAGTAGTATACACGTTGACCTGTGATGTGGTGCCCTGCACTTTAGCGGTTAGCGGGAGCGCTTTCCCGACCTTGACTATGGGCGTATCAGGCGCGCCTTCCAAACTGCGGACGTCCTTCTCCACAACCCTTACCTTTATCGTAGCGGTAAATGTCTGAGCCGGGTAGTAAGGCGGCTGGGATATGTCGGAGGAGAATATGAAGTTATACTCACCGCTGGAGGTATCCTGCGGGACGTCGATAGAACCCGTAAATGTTGAGCTATCCTTCTTAGTCAGGTTAATGGTACCGCCCCATGGAAGCTTTACTTCGACTTTATCGGTCGTGCCGCTTACTATGGCGGTTACGTTTAATTTTCCTCCGGCTTTTATTACTGAGGTATCTGCATACGCCTGCAGGCATCTAGTGTCGTATATATAAGTGGTTCCAGAAGTTCCGGGAGAAGTATCCCCATTATAGGAGCTATCTCTTGAATCTCTGGAATCTCTCGAAGACTCGCCACTGCCTTTTATGGTAACTGTTATAACTCCTCCTCCGGTAGCGGATGGCGATTTATATGTCGTGCTGACGTTGTACTCGCTTGGGCCTGTCACACCAGCGCTTTCCCACTTAACCTCGGCATTGCTAGAACCATAGTGGATCAATACCATTCCATCCTTCACCTGGAAACCAGCCTTAGCCAGTTCTTTTCCTATAGCTGATGTCACCGGTACGGCAGAATATCCTAAAGTGTTACCGCTGGAGTCTCTCTGGGCATATACGTTTGCATAGCCTGAGAGCGTCCGCCCGTCCGCTGTCCTTATGATTATCGGCTGCATGTTAGAGTATTGGGTGCCTTCATAGGGCGAACTGGAGGAAGAAGACTTGCTATTACTACTAGATGAGCTTGAACGTGTAGCCCCACCAATGCCGTACGTCCTATCTTCGTATCCCGGCTTAGAGAAATCGCTTTCTTTAACGCTTTCGGTAACTTTTTTCGTCTTGCTTGTCTTATTCCCGCTGCTGTCTACGTTTGATGTTCCGTCCCACATAAGCCTCTTACCGTCGCTTGACCTTATACCTTCGCCTTCGTATACTTTGTTCCCGTTTTTGTCGGTGACGACGATCTTATTCCCTCCTGCCCAGTGTACGGTGTAGTCACCATGCTTATAGTCTGCAACCGCATTTTCAATAAAAACTGCCACCACCATCAGAACTACAATAAATCCCGCAATCCATTTCTTCACCGCAATTCCTCCTTTCTTGGGTGTTTTTCTTTTAATTTCCACTATTTTGCACCTCCCTTCTGTGAGTCCTCAATAAAAATAAAAAAGGCGGCTTTTGCCGCCCAAATTTATTCTTCTTCAACAATTATTCTTATTTTTCGGGTCTCCTTCATATCTGAAAGCTTCCATTTACCTTCTTCCTTTTTCATATAAAATTTTGCGCCAAATTGGACTTTTGGCAGTATATTCCCATCTCTCGTATAGACCTGCGATACAAATGTCCCTTCCAGAATAGCCCAATTATCTCCCATCTCAACCGGTTTTACATCTATGTCGGTTGTAATACCATACGCTACCATTGGGTCGCCGCCCCTCAGGTTGCCATATCCAGATACTAATTCAGCACCTCCACCAAAGAGATTTCCAACACTAGAGTCTATGTGCTTATGGGTATCGTACCAATAAGCTCTCAGATTCCCTATGGTGAAGTAATCTTTGAAATATTCATACATAAACGCATCCGATCCTACTTCTCTTGCATCCCTAGTGTAATATTCCTTCGAAAAATCATCAGTCGCTTTAATTGCCTTTTCCAGCGCAGCTTTAACCTCTTCGAACTTCGGCGGGTTCTTCTTCATTTGCCGGACGAACCGCATAATCATGCTGGCAGCTTCGGCGCGGTTTGCTTTTTCTTCGGGCTTGAACGTGCCGTCGGGGTATCCCCTTACTATCCCCAGGGCTACAGCCTTGCATATTTCATCGTAGTATTTCGTGTCCGGGTTAACGTCTTTGAACGCGGGTGTATTTTGCGGTATGTTCAGTCCGTAATATTCCGCAGCCCTGGCAACCCAGGTGGCTATTTCAACTCTCGTTATCGGGCCGTTCGGTACAAGTTTGCCATTGTAATCTCCTGGCTTAATTATACCTTTATCTATCAAGCTACCCACGTATTTTGCGAACCACTCACTTCCTTTGATGTCGGAAAATCCCTTCACTGCTCCCTGGTAATTGTCGATTCCCAGTGCCCTGCTTAGTATAGTGGCGAATTCTGCTCTCGTTATATTCGCTTCTGGCATAAAGGCGGGTGCATTCATCGTTGGCCCCCAGTACGGGTCATTCGTGTAGCCCCTTGGCACGCCGATGAAAAATTCAAAGCCCACCGCTTCTTCGATATCCTTCATCGCCCAGTAGAACGGGCCATTTTCTTTTAGCCATTTGTCGCTGTCATACATAGCCTCCGAAGTCATTGCATATACCGGCAGTGCTGAAGTTAGAATTAGCAACACTACTAAAAGGACGCTAATTGATTTTTTCATTCTTAAATCCCTCCCGTTTATTATTCATAAAACTTACATGCTGCCCCCTATTTAGGGCTTTTAAAGTTCCGCCAGGCGTTTCTATGACGTATCTCGCCCCCTTTATGATTCTGGTTATTCTAAAAGGCTTCATGCCTTTTATCACCTCCAATACTCTGCCTTCTTTAGAGACGAAGGCCACATCTATGGGAAACCTCATGAAAAACGTATGGACGCTGTTACATGGTTCTAAAATCAGAGCGCATCCATCGTCCATACGTTCTTTAAACATTAGACCTTTCAACCTTTGGAAGAAAGTGCGGGCAAACAAGACTTCTGTTGCAATAACTTCGCCCGTTTCCTGGACTACTATTGAGAATTTGCCGTCCAATCTTTTTGCTTGGCGGCCTACTGACGGACACATTATGGGAACACCCCTTCGTGAGAGGAGTTCAAATCAGGGTTCGAGTTTAAAAACCGCACTACCCTTTAGGTTAAAGTAATTGCCGATATTACCGCCTCCCAAGAGCCGCATCAATCCTGGGATGTAAGTTGGCTGGCGAAACGTGACGGTAACGGTCACGCATTTCGTAATCGGATCCACGCTATATTGTATGTCGCTATATTTATTGAAGCTTTGGGCAAACTTACTGGATGACATGGGGATTGCCGTTTTAAGCTGTTTTTCTACACTGTCCCTCATGAGATTTTCGTTTTTATACACGGCGTAAGTCCTTGCCCCTTCACGCGCTGCAGTTATCACCGCTATTTTGGAATTTAATGCAAATCCATAGACTATAATAGCAAACATTACAAATACTATCAATGGTAAGACAATTGCAGCTTCTAACATGGTTTGCCCGTTTTGTTTTTTAATCAGCGAGAACATAAGTGACCCTCTCCTATGCCAGAAATAGAGCCAACACCGCCCCTGCCGCCAGAAATGGGCCATACGGCATCGTCTCGTCAGCATACGATATACTTTCCCGAATGTCTTTACAGACCAGCCCGGGCAATAGTAATGCTATCCATTTTAGCGTAGCAATTAATTTTCTCTTAAACAGAAGGTACAGAACGGCGTATATACCCCCGAAGATTACCCCATATATGGCGGCTTTCACTACGTACGCCGGTCCTCCAAGCGCGCCAAAAGCGGCTAGAAGTTTTATATCGCCTTCTCCAATCCCGCCTATGGTTAGATAGAATGCCAACAAAAAAGCAAATCCAACCAATAATCCCTTAATGTTCTCCATAAAACCTGCGGGACCGCCCTGGATAAACCCGATTACCATTCCGGCAAGCATCATCGGAAACGTCAGCTTATTGGGTATTTTCCTATACTTAATATCCCAGTAACTTGCCCCAATAGCCAAAAAAATGATTAGCAAAAGGCTGATATAGCCAGCATACTCTCCTATCAAGAAGACATCCCCCCTCAATCTTAAAAAAAAGAGCCGCCCATGCACTCCACGAAGGGGGCAAGTGCGGGCGGCCTTTTTTCTTTTCCTGTATTTAAGAGGCTTTTTATCACCTCAATACGCGGAAGGCTCCATCTTCTATAAGATGGAGATGAATGCGTCCGCAACTTCTAATTCTGATGATATAGGCTGTTGTATATGACGACCATTCCTTCGTTGTGGAGTATACGTCTGCATTCTTTCGGGCTAACGTATGTCTTCCCCACTATTTCCTTCAACT
>NZ_LOED01000052.1 GCF_001562425.1 Fervidicola ferrireducens | reverse complement strand
TATCAGAGGCTTCGTAAAGCTTGATGAACCGCCGGATGCGGACCCGCATGTCCGGTGGTGTGAGGGGACGGGGGTTAGTCGCCCCCTCCTACTCGATCGTAATTCCTCAGCCTGCCTATCCCCTCGATTTCTGCTTCCACAATATCGCCGGGATTGAGGGTACCCTTTCCCGGTGGAGTGCCGGTACTTATCAGATCCCCAGGGTTTAAGGTCATTATATGCGATACAAAGGACACCAGTTTAGCGACGCTGAATATCATATCGGAGGTGTTGCTGTCCTGCACCAACTTTCCGTTGTGGTACATCCTGATAGCGAGATTATCCCCATCGACATTTGTCGCTATGCAGGGTCCCACGGGCATGAAGGTATCGAACGCTTTTGCCTTAGTCCACGGCTTGCCCTTTTCCATGAAATCCTTTGCCGTGATATCATTTCCGCAGGTGTATCCGAGGATATGCTCCTTTGCTTCTTCTGGCGGCACACACCTTATTCTATCTTTTATTACCACTACCAGCTCAACCTCGAAATTCAGCTCTTTTACTCCCGGTGGTACGACAATGGCATCTTCCGGCCCTATAATAGACGTAGAAGGTTGGTTCAACTATTTTTTAAAAAAATTAACCATCATTAACCATCATTTTTTTTGACATATGAAAAAAGCCATAGCGATAATTAATTTTATTTGAGCAGCTTTTTCCCAAAAAAATACGGGTTATATAACCCATTAAACTTTAAATTTATATAATACGCTCCTGACGCAGTCATCAACTTTATATAGGGGATTAAACCGTCATTTTCTTCCTTTTCAGATATTCCATCGCCGTTTCAAGGTCATCAACTCTGAAAACCACCAGGGCTGTGCCGGGCGTTTCTCCGGAAAAAGCATACATGTACTCCACGTTTATGTTCTTTTCGCTCAAAAGCTTCAGGATTTTTTGCATCTGCTGAAACGGCGAATCGCATACTTCAATCGCAATGGCATTGGTTATTTTGGCCGCATAACCATTTTCCTGGAGAATTCTCAAGGTTTTTTCCGGTTCATCCACTATCAACCTCAAAACACCGAAATCCGCAGTATCAGCCAGCATAAGAGCCTTGATTTTTACATTGTTTTCCGGAAGGACCGATGTCACCGAATAAAGTCGCCCGGGAGTATTTTCTAAAAATACCGACAACTGTTTAACCAGCATGTTAATCCCTCCTAAATATTCCTTTTGTCGATTATCCTCTTGGCCTTTCCTTCGCTCCGTTCAATGGTCTTCGGTTCCACCAGTTTTACTTTGACCGAAATTCCAAGAGTGCTTTCTATTTCATTTTGAATCTTTTTGCTCAACATTTCAAGGGACCTCACATCATCCGAAAACATTTTTTCCGAAACTTCCACCTGAACTTCCAAAACATCAAGGTACCCTACCCTGTCTATAACCAGCTGATAGTGGGGTTCCGTCTGCCCTACTTCCAGAAGAACGTGTTCTATCTGCGACGGAAAAACGTTTACGCCTCTTATTATAATCATATCGTCAGTTCTACCTTCAATTCTGCCGATTTTAACGCTGGTTCTACCGCAAGGACACGGTTCTTCTATAATCCTGGAGATGTCTCCTGTCCTGTAGCGTATCATGGGAAGAGCCTCTTTAGTGAGGGATGTAAAGACTAGCTCTCCCCTCTCTCCGGGAGGCAAAACTTCTCCGGTTTTGGGGTCGATGACTTCAACGATAAAATGGTCCTCGTGAACGTGAAGACCGTTTTTATACGGGCACTCTATTGCAACTCCCGGCCCTATTATTTCGCTTAGCCCGTAGATATCTATAGCACTTATATTTAACCTTTCTTCGATTTCCCTCCTCATATTTTCGGACCACGGTTCCGCGCCGAAAATTCCTATCTTCAATTTCAATTCGTCCTTCAAAATTTCCATCTCTTCTATCGTTTCCGCTATATGAAGCGAACAGGAAGGAGTGCAGGTCAGAACCGTCGTGCCGTAGTCCTTCATAATCATGACCTGCCTTTTCGTATTTCCTCCCGAGACCGGAATTATCGTAGCACCTATTTTTTCGGCTCCATAATGTATTCCGAGTCCACCGGTAAAAAGCCCGTAACCGTATGCGTTTTGTATCACATCGCTTTTTTGAACCCCAGCGGTGGTCAGTGTCCTTGCCATAATCTCCGACCAAACGTTAATATCGTGCTTTGTATAACCGACAACGGTCGGTCTTCCCGTGGTCCCGGAAGAAGAATGGATCCTCACGACCTCGCTCAGCGGGACGGCGAACATACCGTAGGGGTAATTTTCCCTCAAATCCTTTTTCGATGTGAACGGCAAATGCCTCAAATCATCCAGAGATTTCAGGTCTTCCGGTTCAAATCCAATTTCCTGCATAATCCTCCTGTAATGGGGCACGTTGTAATACGCCCTTTCCAAAGTCAGCCTTAACCTTTCCAGTTGCAACTGTTTTATCTCTTCTCTCGGCATGCACTCGTATTTCGGATTCCAATACATCGCCCAAACCTCCTAAAATATTAGTTTTGGTAAACAAAAAAGCCTTTCATCCGCATGGGACGAAAGGCCATGTTCCGCGGTACCACCCAAATTGGCTTTAAGCCCGCTCGTTTTTTGGGCACGGACCGTAACGTCGATGCCCTATTGCTTTAACGGTCAAATCCGTTCGGACCTACTTCATTTCAGCCCGAAAGCTAGGAAGCGAACTTCGACTACTTGCGCCTGGAAACGCTCTCAGTCTTCGGCGTTTCCTCCCTGTAAAGCGCGGCCGTAGTCTACTTTCTTCCATCATCGCTTTTACTGTTTTAATTTTCTATTAGAGTGGATTATACCACGCAATCGAATTATATGTCAATATATTCAGGATTGTTGGATCGCGTCAAGTTGTTTTAGGTTTTTATGCCCCACCATCACTCTACACAGGATATTTTTCGGAAGAGTTGAAAGATAGTTATACCCCTATACGCTGCTTCGCTTTATATATAATCTCTTTCGGTAATTCTACAGGCCTTAATCCTTCATAACGCTGCTTGATTATTTTTCCCTTAACTCTAATCCACTTCTGCCCTTAATTAGGCTATATTATGAGCCCCATCCTTGCTCCACAATAGGGGCCCTCTTGAAAGTCTTTCCGATAATACATGGCTCACACGACTCTCTTTGCTGCATCCCACTATATCTTCTTGGTATCGGCTGTAACTTAATATCCCCTCCCAATTGTTTTCTATATACTCCTACGCCCTCTTTACCACATCGATAGCATCAGGTATGTATTCTGCTCCAAATTTTATCCATTCAGCTCCATCTCCCGAAATGTAGATGCGCTTTATATACCTTTTCTTTCATATCTCTGGATGCCTGCTGCCTTATCTACAAGATAGGCTTTTTCCTATCTTTCTTGTCTCTTTGTATATCTTTTCATCAAGTTCTTTTAATACAATTCCACATATGTTTTTTCCCAGCTCAGTTAGTAGCTGATGAAGTTCTTCTTCAAATTCAGGAAAAGTGTATTTTCCTGAAAGTAATTCTAAAATTTTTTGTGCACAAAGCAGGAATGTTTTAAATACATACAGAATTATTTTTATAAGACCTCACCGTCCTGTTGAGTTTTTTACTTCATCCTGGCGAGAGGATGGTGAGGTCTTTCTTCTATGTCCCTCCTGGTTTTTCCTTCTTTTTGACCTAAGAAAATTTTACACCATCATTCGATATACTAAAGTTAAACATCTGAAAGGTTGGGATCGGATGAAACAGCGGATCGAGGAACTAGACCTTTTTCGCGGAATAGCAGTGATTCTCATGGTGATGTTCCACGGGGTATTTGACCTTTCGTATTATTTCGGACTGGATATAGATTATTCCGGCGGTCTTTGGTATTACGAAGGAAAGCTTTCCGCCCTTATGTTCATTTGGATAGCCGGCATCTCCTCTTACTTCAGCCGCAATCCCCGCCAAAGAGGGATAAAGCTTTTCTTGTTCGGTATGGCAATAACGGCCGCAACTTATCTTTTGGACAGTACGAATTACATCAGATTCGGTATCCTTCACTTTCTGGGCACATCCTACCTGCTTTCGCCTTGCTTTAAAAAGATTGATTCTTTTGCGTTGGTCCTTTTAGCATTAGCCGTACTTGCAGCAGGAACTTACTTTGATTCTCTCACCACCCAAAATCCGTACCTTTTCCCGCTGGGAATTACTACCCCTTACTTTTCATCGCTGGACTACTATCCTCTCATTCCGTATTTCGGAGTATTCCTGTTGGGGATGGCTTTCGGAAGAGGTTTTTATGCGAAAGGCTATAGAATTTTCGGGGAACTTCGCGAAAATTTCCTCTCGCTCTTGGGCAGGCACTCGCTTATTATTTACCTGATCCACCAACCGGTACTTTTGCTATTCCTTTTTATCGCTCGAAAGTCAGGAATCCTCTAATATTACAAGTCTGTTACAAAAAAGGAAAAAATCCTCAAGGGTAGAATTAAGGTAATAAGAGACATACTATCATTAATATTTCAAAGGGAGTTGAATATAAAATGCCGCACTTTTTGCGAAAGCTTCTTTCAGTCCTTTTGATTTGCCTTGTGCTTAGCCAAACTTTTTATGCATTTGCCCAAGAAGTGGTTCTGCACGAAGAGTCGGTGAACTTCCCCGTAACCCGGGGAGTTTCTTACGAAGGCAGGACCATATTTACCTCATCGGGCTGGCAAAAAGTACACATCCTCACGATAGATTTGACCTCGGAAAACGTGGACATAGATGCCCTAATGAATAAAAATGGCCTTTCCGAGCGGCAGATATTGAGCAAAATGGTCTCGGAAAACGGAGCCGTGGCTGGTGTAAACGGCGACTTTTTCATAATGGCAAACCCGTCGTCCCCTATCGGAATACAAATTGCCGGAGGTAAACTAATTTCTACGCCTTCCAACAGGGACGATATGGCATCTTTTGCCCTAACTTACGAAAAAATTCCGCAGATTTTGAGGTTCGAATTTACTGGAAAGATAATCGCACCTAACGGCACATTCACCGATGTAGGCGGTGTTAACAAACTCGGAAACGGGTACGGAAAAATAATGATTTACACCCCGGAATTCGGCAAAACAACACCGCAGGTGCCGGCAACATCGCCGGAACTTACCTACGCAGTGGTGAAGGAGGGCAGAGTCGTCAGTATTTTTGACGGCAGGTCCGCCGAAATCCCCGAGGGGGGTATCGTTTTGGCGGGTGGAGGCGGAGCTTCCTCATTTTTGAAAAACAACTTTTTCATCGGGGATGAGGTAAAGATAGAGCTCCATGTAACTCCGGATATTTCCAATCTCAAAATGGCTTTGGGAGGCGGAGCCATCCTCGTTGACAACGGCAAAATACCGGTCGGCTTTTCCCACAACATCGCAGGACAACATCCGAGAACAGCAGTGGGTTTCACAAAAGACGGCAAAAAATTGATACTCGTGGTGGTTGATGGGAGGCAGGCCCAGAGCAGAGGCATGACGCAGGAGGAACTTGCCCGTCTTATGCTGAGCCTCGGGGCTTACAACGCCCTCAATCTCGATGGAGGCGGCTCTTCCACCATGGTGGTGAGGGAACCGGGCGAAAAGTCCCCCCGCGTTATAAATAACGTGTCTGAAAAGACCGAAAGGCCCATAGTAAACGGAATCGGTATTTTCTCCCGGCTTTCTTCTTCCGGAAAAGTTTACGGATTCAAAATCACAGCCAGTTCTTTCAACATACCTAAAAACGGCCGCCGGGTCTTCGAAATAAAAGCTTACGACGAAAATTACAACCCCGTGGACGTGGACCCAAACCTCGTTCGCTGGGACGTTACGGGAGATTTGGGAACATTTGAAGGCAACGTATTTTACGCGCGAAAAACCGGAACCGGCACCGTGACGGCCTCCATAGGCGACATCAAAGCTTCCGCGCAAGTAAGAGTTCTGGGGGACGCGGTGGATATAATCGTCGAGCCCGACAGGATTCAGCTTTCACCCGGGCAAAAACAGGCCTTCAGAGCATACGCGGTTGACGCATCCGGTTACAAAGCTCCCATAGAACCGGAAGATTTAAAATGGGAAGTAGCAGGCGACGGAGGCTATTTTGAAAACGGAAGCTTTGTCGCACCTCAAGCTCCCGGCTCTTCCGCCATCATCGCAGAGTTTTCGAACATCAAGGCGGGAGCGCTGGTAAAGATCGGAGAATCGGGCCGGTTCGACGAATCGCTACTTCCCTCAAAACCTCTTATCACTGACGGGGCAAATGTTCCCTTTAAAAAAGGCGGATTGACATTCGGGGTTTTCGGAGACCTTTTACTTGAAGCCAATTACAATCCCGCTTACCTGAAAATCTTCAACATGGCACGTGCAGTGTTCGACCGCCAAAAGGCGTCTTTTAACATAATCGCGGGGCGCTTATACGGAACAAACTCCCCACCCGTAAATGCAAAATCCTTACCGCCATTGGATAAATTCTTGACGGCCAATACGGGCTATCTAGTCCACAAGGCGAACGATACTCTGTTTGTGTTCTTGAATGCTTCGAAGGGCAGTATAAGGTTGACGGACCCAACCCAGTGGATTAAGCTCAAAGAAGATGTAAAATCCGCAGCATCCAGGTACAACAACCTGGTAGTCGTGCTGGACAGGGCAATTTCAAGCTTCCAGGACTCTCAAGAAGGCGAGCTTCTTAAAAAAGTCCTGTCAGAAAACAAAGCTTCATTCAAAAACATCCTGGTGCTATGCGGGGGAGCAAAAAAATTTGCCTCCAATATGGAAAACGGGGTAAAATACATAAGCGTTCCCGGTGTAAACGCGGAAGAACCCGCAGCGCTGATATTTAACATTCAAGAAAGCAAAATATATTACAGGGTCATCCCCTTAATCGAAAATATAGTGTCGGAAACTCCAGCTGTCAGAAAAGGCATTCCTAGTCGCTTGAAACTTTTTGGAATTTCCCCGACAGGCTTTAAAGTTCCCCTGGGGTATCCTTACGCGGTAGAATATAATATAACTCCCGCCGGAGTGGCAAACCTGGATGCAAAAACCCTTGAAATTAATGGAAAAAAAGCCGGTGAAATTGATATAACAGTGAAAACCGAAGTTTTCACTGGAAAAATAAAACTTGCCGTCTCCGACATTGCCGTCAAGGTAAACGGCAAGGAAATTGCCTTCCCGGACCAGCAGCCGTATATCAATGCCCAGCAGCGCACCATGGTACCCGTCAGGTTCGTGTCAGAAAACTTGGCGGCCAAGGTGCACTGGGATGCCAAAGGGAAGCAGGTAATTATAGAAAAAGATGGAAATAAAATAACCCTCAAGGTGGGAGAAAAATCCGCCGTCGTTAACGGAAGGAAGGTCACTTTCGACACCAAAGCCGAACTCAAAAATTCCAGAGTCATGGTGCCGTTGAGGTTCATCAGCGAGGTCCTGGGGGCGAAAATTACATGGGACGGCACGTCAAGAACGGTGGAAATAACGGCAAAATAAATAGATAAATGTAAGTAACCCAAAAAAACCTCCTTTCATATATTATAACTAGAAAATTCGAAAGGAGGTACCGCAATGAGCGGTGGGTTCTTCCACGACAGCAGAGCGTTTATAGTATTTTTGATTCTGATTCTCCTCCTGCTGGGTGACAGAGGCAAGGGACTTTAATGAAGGGACCTCGATGTGAATAATAGCCGGGCTTTCGCCCGGCTCTTATTTTTCAGGATATCAGCATGAAAAACATTTCTTCATACATCTGGAGCTTCTGGACAACCACTGCTTCCAATTCCAGAGGAATTTCCGGATGGTCACTTTTTGTATTCGTCCCAGGTCTTATAGAATAAGGATAGGAGATTTCTCACAAAATTTTTAATTTAACCTTATCAATTCGTATTCTCTAGTACCCATCCCTAGCTTTTCAGCGTATTCCAACTGCACAAGGCCGTCAGCTTCCGGATGCGCGGCTTTAAATTTGTCCTCTCCGGGCTTTAAACCCCGGCCTTTTTCTCCCAAAATGCTGTTGGCATGGCCGTACTGTTCCGTTACCAGGTCGTAGCTCGCCTGGTCTATCGCCACTGGGTCGAAGGACGCAAGTATGCCTATATCCGGCACCATAGGCGCATCGTTCCACGGCGTGCAATCGCAGAGGGGTGTCACGTTTATAACGAAATTCATGAAAGCTATCCTTCCTTTTTTTGTCACGAAGGCACCGTAAGCGTACTCAGTCATCCTCTCTATGAACTCCCGGTTGTCACTCTCCCACCGGGGCTTTATCACGCCGAAATAGCACATTGAAATGCACTCACCGCAGCCGATGCATTTTTCAGGGTCTATGTAGGCCGCACCATCCACAAGAGTGATTGCGTTTTCCGGACAATTGTTTATGCAGGAAAGGCATCTTCTGCATTTTTCCCCTACCTCCGGCTTTAACGTGGAGTGCTGCCGCTGTTTTCCCGCAGCCGGAGCGCACCCCATGGCAAGGTTTTTTATAGCTCCTCCGAATCCAGCCGTTTCATGGCCCTTAAAATGGGACATCACTATCATGGAGTTTGCGTAATAAATGCCAGAAGCAATTTTTACCCTTTCGAAATGCTTTTTTCTTATTTCCACTTCCACCGAATCCTTGCTTACTATTCCATCGGCGATTATGACGGGCGCCCCGACTACCGCGTAAGCGAAACCGTTTTCTATAGCGCTCACCACATGGTCCACACCGTTGCTCCTCGATCCTTTGTACAGGGTATTCGTATCGGTGAGGAATGGCTTTGCCCCTTTGCTTTTTATTTTTTCCACCACCTGTCTCACAAATACCGGATTTATGTATGCGGTGTTGCCCCTTTCTCCGAAATGAATCTTTATTGCCACCAGGTCGCTCGGTGAAATTATATTTTCAAAACCAGCGGCATCGAAAAGCCTTGCCACCTTGGACGGGAGGTTCTGCGACCGCCTTTTTGCCCGCATGTCATAAAAGTAAACCTTTGATCCCATTTCAAATTAACCTCCATTTCAGCAATGTAATTCTCCTTATTATCCATAGAAAATATTATATCAAATCTCCGGGGCAAATTTAGCCTTGTAAAAAAAATTTACCCGTACCCCTTTCAGGTACGGGCATGACTTTTGAAGACTCATTACCTTATGAACATAAAGTAGAGGGCAAAAGTTACCGACAAAATGTACATTACCCAGTGGACCTCTCTTCCCCTTCCGGAAAGCAGCATCAACACTGTATACGATATGAAGCCCAGCGCAAGCCCCATCGATATGCTAAAGGTCAGGGGCATGAGGATTGCCGTAATAAATGCGGGGAAAGCTTCGAAAAAGTCGTCGAACTTTATTTCTTTCAAGCTGCTCGCCATGAATACCCCCACTATTATCAACGCGGGAGCGGTGGCCTGGGCCGGTACCGCCAGCGCCAAGGGAGAAAAGACGATGCTCGCTATGAAAAGCAGCGCCACCACGACGGATGTAAGGCCTGTCCTGCCTCCGACGCTGACGCCCGCCGCACTTTCCACGTATGTGGTGGTATTGCTGGTACCCAGCAAAGCCCCGACCACGGTTCCCAATGAATCGGCAAAAAGCGCCCTGTTGCCGCGCTTTAAATTGCCATGCTCGTCTATCATTCCCGTCCGGCTTGCAACGCCCACGAAAGTGCCTATGGTATCGAAAAGGTCAGCAAAAAACAGCGAAAATATGACGGGATACATCGAGAGCTTCAAAGCGCCCACTACGTCCAGCTTTAAAAATCCGGGGGCAATGCTCGGCGGCGGAGATATCAAAGAAGAAGGCAGCTTTGTTATACCCATGGGAACACCGATGATGGTCGTCAGGATTATGCCGAGGAGAATTCCGCCCCTCACTCCTCTTGCCACCAGCACTGCAGTAATCACAAGACCTATGACCGCAAGAAGGGTTCCCGGGTCTTTCAGGTTACCCAAGTCCACGAAAGTGGCAGGATTTGCAACTATTATTCCGGCGTTTTTAAAACCTATAAAGGCTATGAATAGTCCTATTCCGGCACCCACGGCGTGTTTTAACTGCAGCGGAATCGCCCTTATCAAAAGTTCCCTTATCCCCGTCAGCGTAACTATAACAGCTATTATTCCGGAAACAAAAACCGCACCGAGCGCCGTCTGCCAGGGAATCTTCATGCCGCCCACCATCACATAGGCGAAGAACGCATTGAGCCCCATGCCGGGTGCCAATGCAAAAGGATAGTTGGCGTAAAGCCCCATGAACATGGTGGAAATCGCCGCGGCTAAAGCTGTGGCCATGAAAACAGCTCCCTGGTCCAGACCGGCGTCCTTTAGTACAACCGGATTTACCAGAAGTATATAGGCCATCGTTACAAAAGTGGTGATGCCTGCGGTAATTTCCGTCCTCAGGTCGGTCCCGTTCTCAGACAATTTGAAAATCCTCTCTGCGAGGCCCTCAGAAGTTCTTTTAGAAATAGCAATCTCCTCCCTCACACCAAATCCCTCCAATGATATTATTCCCCCGCAAAAATAAAAAGTCCCCGACTATGGGGGAAAGGAACTTTTCCCCTATAGCCTTCGGTGGTTTACGGCCACCCGGTAGAGACTTCCGGGCCATATTCCCGGAATTATATAGGGGGTCAAAAAATGGGGCGGTTTTAAGTTTACCTTTATATTACCAGATGGATCCGGAAAAGTCAATATGTAATCGAACATTCTTTGCCTTTACTTTGTCAATCGTTCGTTTCTATTTTTTGCCATACCCTTAAATTTTCTGTATAATTAAAATTAAAAATCGGCCGGAGTGGTTATGCTATGAGGACGTTTGTGGTTGAAAATTTCTGGAAAGCTTTTAACACAACCCCAGATACGCCTTTAAAGGCGTTTATTCGATGCAAAGTGGAGGGGGGTTACATTATCGAAATAAACGGCGAAAAAATTTTTGCCAGATCCGAACTGTCAATTCCGGAAGGGAAGATTGTAACTTTAAAGCCCGTTAGCTATTCCGGCGGAAAAGTAATTTTCAAAGTCCAGGACCGGCAGGAAAGACAGGAAAATCCTTCTTTGTCAAAAGCTCCTTTACCGGACGTTTTGCCTTATATGGCACTTTCCAACCTCAACCTGCCCATTACGCAAGAACGACTAAAAGTGCTCTTTCGCATAGTCGAAAGGATGACAAAAAAAATCGAGCAAGAGGAAAAAAGCGAAGAAAAACCTGCTCCCCACCCCACAGTGGAACTGGGCATTAAAATCCTGAACGCCGCCCATCTTGCCCTCAGGGACAAAAAGGTCGTATTCTTTGCGCTGTATCATCCCATTTACGGAAACATACCCATCAAGACAAAAGAAGAGCCTCAAAAGGCAAACCCGGAAGGTCCATCGACCTCGGTTTCTTTTATGGTTAATACTATAAGTTTGGGAAAAATCCTCGTGAATTTACTCTATTCAAAAGGAAAATTAAGCGGCACCCTGGTGTTTGAAGATCCAGAAAAGTTAAATGAAGCAAGAGGTCGCTACGAGGAAGTCAAATCCGAACTTAATCCCTCGTCTTTCATCGAATCGCTCATCTGGCAGTGGAAAAGACCGATAACAGAAGACTTCTTCGCGGAAGATTTGATACCTTTTAAATTAAACAGGAACGTGGACGTCATCCTTTGACTTCCTCCCGCCCCCTAAAGGAGGTGGGATTCCTTCAGGCGACTCAAGTCGCCATCCGGCTACCGCTCGCCGCATGCAGCGTACCGGCGGTAGATTCGAAGCAGCTTACCCACCGGTGGTAGTTCCACCGGAGAGCGAGCGGCTTCAGGGGCGTGGCCTCCGCCCCGTGCCCCTTCGAGGAGCCCAAAAGCAGTATGTTGAGCGCCGCGTTGGCGTCGGCGTTCCAGACGCAGCCACATCTTTCGCACACCGCCTTGTGCCGGACCAAACGCCTGATGGGAGAGCCACAAACGGCGCACTTCGAAGACGTGCCGCGTGGTTCGATGGGAACGACTTTTATCCCGGCTCGGGCACAGGCGGCCTCGACAAGATTCCTCAACATCCTGAAGGCCCAGAAGTTGTGCACCAGGATGTTTTTCGGCCCGAAGTCCATGTCCTCCCGGATGCCGGTCAGGTCTTCGATGAACAGCGTGGTCACGCGGTGTTGCTTGAGGATACGTGCGATTTCCGCGGCCAGGGCGATAAAGGCGTGTTTGAGCCTGCGGGTACGTGCCTGGTAGAGTTTCCGGAGTTGCCGGGAGGTTTTTCGCCCAGCCCGGGCAAGCCTTGCCTGCTCTTCAGCGATGCGCTTCGTCCAGTACATGAAGTCTTTCCAGACTTTGCGACCGGAGAAGAGAGTCTGGTGGCTTACACCCTCGACAGCCAGAGCAGCCAGCACCCTGGCGCCGAGGTCCAAAGCGGCGTATTTCTCGGGTCGGGTTTTTCTTGCTGCTTCCGGCACTTCCACGACCTGGTGGGCGTACCAGCGCTTCTTCACCCGGTCGTACCTGAGTTCCAGGGTCTTTGGGGTGC
>NZ_LOED01000051.1 GCF_001562425.1 Fervidicola ferrireducens | reverse complement strand
TTTTATGATTTGGTGTTGTTTGGGGTGGCGAGGTCTTTTTTTCTACGTTTCTATGCCTTTTCCCTTCTTTTCCTACCTACTTAAATTTTACACTGCCAAGCTTGAGTTTTATAGAAAAATAATATTGAAGCAGGGGACCTATTACGAAACCCGGAACAGAAATACCCACGATAGCGATAAACATGCTGAGATAGTCCAGGGGTTTATTGCGGTTTAGAGCCGCAACGATTCCTAAAGTAACACCCGCTATAGTAGCAAAAATAACAGCACGAATTCCCAGGTCTGCGGAATAAGGAAACGCCTGCCTTATAACTTCATTTACTGTTCTATTTTTATACCTCAAGGAATACCCCAAATCGCCCTTTAAAAGGTTTGAAAGGTACCTTATATACTGGACGTGAAGCGGTTTATCAAACCCGTAGTATTTCATCATGTTCTGTTTGATTTCCGGAGTAACTTTTTCACTCAAGAATGGGTCTCCCGGAAGGAGCCTTACCAGGAAAAAGACTATAGTTACAAGGACCCATGCTGTAATTAGAGAGACGATAAATCTATTCAGGATATAGCGGCCCATTTACTTACCTCCTTTTTTGCGGCTTTCCGATAAAACTTTATTATGATGAAATAATAAACTTTTAAAATTATCATAAACGGAGGTATATGTTAAACATATACCTCCGTTACAGAATAACCTAAACTTAATATTAATCATTCAAATTAGTTTTTCCCTTCAACATCGGCGTAGATAAAGTCTGGATCCGGGCCGATGAAATTCCTGACGAGGCCTGTCACATAATCTTTCTTTGTCCAAGCCCTCTGCCTAAAGTAGACAGGTACAATCGGCCCTTTCTCGAGGAGCAGTTTCTCCGCCTCGAACATCGCATCAGCACGTTTCTTGAAATCTGCAGTGGTCTTTGCAAATTTTACAAGTTCGTCATACTGCTTGTTGCTCCAGCCGGTATTGTTGTGGCCGCCGCCGGTTACCCACAGATCTATATAGGTCATGGGATCGTCGTAGTCTGGACCCCAGCCGGCAAATACGACATCGTAGTCCGACTTGTTCATAAGTTCAAGCCTCTGCTTGAAGGGGACCTGCTTTATAGTCATCTCAATACCCAGGTTCTTCCTGAGCATATCCTGGATTGTCTCCGCACTCATCTTAGACCTGGAGCTGTCGTCGGTCAGCAATTCGAATTTGATCTTGGACGGATCGCTGATCTTGAGCTCTTTCAAGGCTTTATCCAGGTATTCCTTGGCTTTTGCGGGATCGGCCTTCTTCGGATAGAATTCATACGGATACTCTTCCACGAACTTCTTTTCCACCCCGGAAAGGAGCGGCAACACGTATCTCGTTGCGGGATCCGATACGCCTCCCAGCACAGCCTTTATATAGTCTTCCCTGTCGATCGCAAAGCCGACAGCTTTCCTGAAGTTCTCATTAGCAAGCCATGGTTTGCCCGGCCTCTTTACGTTGAACTGGAGGTAGAACTCTGCACCATCGTAATAGAAGAGGGCCTTGCCTTCATTCTTCAGCTGCTCAACAAAGTCTGGTGGAATTCCTACGAAATCGAGTTCACCGTTTTCGTACATTTGATACGCTGTGTTGGGTTCGGTTACAACGAGTATTCTTACCCTGTCAAGCTTTATGGCATCTTTGTTCCAATAGTCGGGGTTCTTTTCCAAAACAAGTTCCTGTTCGTGCTTCCACTCTTTCAAGATAAACGGACCATTGTAAAGGAGTTTGTCAGCATCGGCTGCAAACTTTTCTCCCATTTTTTCTACGAAGTCTTTCTTAACCGGCATGAAGGATATGAAGCTCAACAAGCTTTCAAAATACTTAACCGGCACGTTGAGTTTGATTTCCAGCGTCTTCTCGTCGATGGCTTTCACGCCAACCTGGTTCGGATCAGTTATTTTGCCGGTGTTGTATTCCTCGCCGTTTACAATATAGTAGCCCTGAAAAGCATATTCCGATGCAGTTTTGGGGTCAAGGAGCCTCTTTATCGCATATTCAAAATCATAAGCTGTTACCGGCGAGCCGTCGCTCCACTTCGCATCCCTCAGGTGGAAAGTCCAGGTCTTCTTGTCTTCCGATACTTCCCACTTTTCAGCCATTCCGGGGTAAACTTTACCGTCGTGTACCCTTACGAGCCCTTCGAAAATGGCGTTTCCAACCATTATAGCGTAAGTGTCAGTGGCTTTCTGAGGATCAAGGCTTGGAACCTCCGCGCCAATCGCAAAGACCAACTCTTTTTCTTTAGACTGTTGCTCTCCTCCCTGCTGCTGGCTGCTCTGCTGGCCGCAACCGGCTAACAATCCCGCAACCAGCATCAGCACCAGGGCAACCGCTAGACTTTTCTTTAGCATTCAATCCCCTCCCATATTTTGTCAATTAATTGTTTTCAAAACCAAAGAAAAAATTATATCTTTGTCTTTCTATTCAATTTTTCTTCTATTCAACCCTCCTTCGAAAATATCCAAATTTTTTAACATCACTCTTTCTGGAACACGTCTTTAGGCCGCCGTTAATATATATATTCTTCAACGAAACCAAAAATCCTTCTTTTTAAAAACAACTCATTTACTCCAATTTTTACATCCAGGAAAGCCCCAGCCTTAAAGGCAGGGGCTCTCGGTCAACTCAAAAGTTCTTTTAATATTTTATTTACCAGCTGAGGATTTGCCTTGCCCCGGGTTTCTTTCATTATCTGCCCGACCAGGAATCCGAGAGCTTTTTCCTTGCCTTTTTTGTAATCTTCCACTGACTTTGGATTTTCTTCTATGACTTTTTTCGCTATCTTTTCTAGTTCCTTTTCATCCGATATTTGGGTTAAACCTTTTTCCTTGACGATAGCCTCCGGGTCCTTGCCGGTATCGAACATTTCCCTGAAAACTTCTTTGGCTATCTTTCCGCTTATTGTGCCATTATCGATCATTTTCAGCATTTTTACGAGCTGTTCAGGTTTAAAAGGTATTTCATCAACTTCTCTGCCGGTCTCGTTTAATATTCCCAGCATTTCAGACATTACCCAGTTGCTGACGGTTTTTGGATCGTGGTATTGGGAAACGCATTCCTCAAAGAAATTTGCAAGTGCCTTAGAAGCCGTTATGACTCCAGCGTCATAGGCTGGCAGTCCGTACTCCTCCATATATCTTTTTTTCCGAGCATCGGGCAGTTCGGGAAGTTCGGACTTAAGCTTTTCAACCCATTCTCTATCTATAACTATTGGCACCAAGTCGGGGTCCGGGAAGTACCTGTAGTCGTGGGCCTCTTCCTTGCTCCTTAGCGGAATCGTAATACCCCTTGCCTCATCCCAGCGGCGAGTCTCCTGGATAACTACTCCCCCCGATTCTAAAATTTCCCTCTGGCGCTTTTCCTCGTATTCGAGACTTCGCCGGACGGCCCTGAACGATCCCAGGTTTTTAAGCTCCACTTTCGTACCGAACTTGTCCGACCCCTTGGGCCTCAGGGAAATATTGGTATCGCATCTCAGAGAACCTTCTTCCATCTTGCAGTCGGACACTTCGATATATTGTAGGATGGTCTTCAACTTGTTGAGATAAAGCCACGCCTCTTCGGGAGTGCGTATATCGGGTTCAGAAACTATCTCTATCAGTGGTACTCCCGTGCGGTTCAGGTCTACCAGCGAGTAGGACTTTCCTTCCTCGTGGATGAGCTTTCCCGCATCCTCTTCTAAATGGATTCGGTTTATGCCTATGCGTTTTGGCTTACCATCTACTTCGATTTCGATGTAACCTTTTCTGGCCAAAGGCAAATCGTACTGCGAAATCTGGTAAGCCTTCGGCAGGTCGGGGTAAAAGTAATTCTTGCGGTCGAATTTGGAAAACTCCGGTATCTCGCAGTTTAACGCCAAAGCCGCTTTTATGGCGTATTCCACCGCTTTCTTATTCAGCACGGGCAAAACCCCTGGCATTCCAAGGCAAACGGGACAGCAGTGGGTGTTAACTTCGCCGCCAAATTCGGTGGTGCAGCTGCAAAACACCTTGGATTTAGTAAGAAGTTCTACATGAACCTCAAGGCCTATTACCGTTTCGAATTCCATTGTTACACCTCCATCCGTTATAGCGCAGGCTTTTTGGTGTGGAAATCGGTGGCCCGTTCAAAGGTATACGCCGCCCTTATTACCGTAGCTTCATCGAAGGGTTTTCCTATGATCTGAAGCCCTACCGGCAAACCACCGGAAAAACCGCAGGGTATCGAAATTGCAGGAAGCCCCGCCATGTTAACCGGAATAGTGCAAACATCTGACATATACATTTTCAATGGATCGCCGGTTTTTTCTCCTATCCTGAAAGCCGGAGTCGGTGCGGTGGGTGCTATAATTACATCGTACTTTTCAAAAGCCCTATCAAAGTCGGCCTTCACCAGCGTCCTGACCTTCTGGGCTTTAAGATAGTAGGCATCGTAATAACCCGAACTCAGCGCGTAAGTTCCCAGCATAATCCTGCGCTTTACTTCCCTGCCGAAACCTTCGCTTCGCGTTTTTTTGTATAGGTCTATGAGATCGTCGTAATCTTTCGCCCTCACTCCGTATCTGATGCCGTCATAGCGGGCAAGGTTGGAACTGGCTTCCGCCGGCGCTATTATGTAATAGGCCCACAGGGCGTACTCCGTGTGCGGCAGCGATATTTCTTCGACACAAGCTCCCAGGTTTTCAAAAACGCGCGCCGCAGACAAAACGGCCTCCCTTACCTCCGGCTCTATCCCTTCTCCCAGATATTCCTTGGGGAGACCCATTTTCATGCCTTTGACATCTTCCACAAGGCTTTTCGTGAAGTCCGGCACCGGTAAGTTCACGGAAGTGGAGTCCCTTTCGTCCCACCCTGCTATGGCGTTCAACACCATGGCGCAGTCAGTCACATCCTTCGTTATGGGGCCTATCTGGTCCAGGGAAGAAGCATAGGCCACGAGGCCGTATCTGGAAACCCTCCCGTAGGTCGGTTTAAGACCCACAACACCACAGTACGAAGCGGGCTGCCTTATGGAACCCCCGGTATCCGAACCTAAAGCGAATATGCATTCGTCCGCCGCCACTGCCGCCGCCGAACCGCCGGAGGAACCTCCCGGGACCCTGTCTACATCCCAGGGGTTTCTGGTCGCAAAAAAACCGGAATTTTCCGTGGACGAGCCCATCGCAAACTCGTCCATATTGGTCTTTCCTATTATTACCGCCTTTTCAGATTTTAATTTTTCGCAAACCGTAGCATCGTAAGGCGGCACAAAATTCGCGAGGATTTTGGACGCGCAGGTGGTTTTCAGATCTTTGGTACAAATATTGTCTTTTATGGCTACGGGGATTCCCGCCAGCGGACTTGAAAAATCCCCCTCTTTATCTACCTTCTTGCTTATTTCCAATGCTCTCTCTTTATCGACAGTTAAAAAAGCCTTTATGTCTTCCTCCACCTTATCTATCCTATCTAACACAGCTTTCGTGAGCTCTTCGGACGAAATTTCCCTCTTTGAAAGGAGCTCATGCGCTTCGTGGATGGTCAATTCGCTCAAATTCAACGCTTCTACCTCCGTTTCCGTTAATCTTCTATAATTCTGGGCACTTTAAAGAAGCCCCGCTCTTTTTCGGGAGCGTTCTTCAATACCTCCTCCCGCGGGAGGCTCTCTCTTACCACATCCTCGCGGAAGACGTTTTTAAGCGGGACAATATGGGCAGTCGGAGGCACATCGGTGGTATCAACCTCATTTAATTTGTCCATGTAATCCAAAATTAAGCTGAGCGTATTTGCCATCTCGGCTTTCTCTTCCTCTGAAAGATAGAGCCTCGCAAGATTTGCCACGTGTTCCACAGTCTCTATGGTGATCTTCACGCTTTCACCCTCTTTTTTAAAATTTACTCGTCCTTCTTTCTAACGGTTATAATTTTATCATTTCGGTATTGAATAAACAACCTTTTAGGAAAACATTAAATCATTTACACCCTTCAACGAAAAAGGACCTCAAAGGCGCATCTTTGGACAATACCGGCCCTTATACTGACCTTGACGATGGAGTGAAAATGTGGGCTATTCCAGTTCGATTATTAAAAGCAGCAGTTTTAGTTTGATCGCATCAGAGAGTTCCCGGACATCAAGGCCCGTCAATTTTTTTATTGTCTCCAGGCGGTTTGTTACGGTATTCCGGGAGATTTTCAATCTTCTGGCAGCCATACTGATATTTAGGTCACTTTCGAAGAATGCCCTTAGCGTCTGAAGGAACTTGGGCTTTTTTAAAATTTCTAAAACATGACTGTCGGGTAAAACGTTACAGATATAATTTTCTAATGCTTCCTTCGGTATACTGCTAATCAAAATTTCTAGGCTTACGTCGGTGACATAAATTACATTTGAAGAGTATCTTGTCCTTTCACCTATTAATAACGCCTTAATCGCTTCAAAATAGGATTTTCTCAGCCCTTTTAACCCCTGGTGAAATTTCCCTATCCCGGCTCTGAACCGGATCTGATCCCTTTGTAACAAAGATTCAAGCTTTTCAATACCCGCACTTACCTGTCTTTTAATCTCCCGGGTATCAGTCTTCCCCACAACGCAGAACACTGTAAAACTGCTGCTGCCGCTATACCCTATAATATTTTGCGGGTTATCAAAAGCCGTCTTTATGCAAGTTAAGAGATATTCTCTTTTTTTCTGCAATATCAGTTCCGCCTCATAATGGTCATTCACATTCAGGTCCTCTACCTTGATTGCAACACCAACCCTTGGAAGCTTCATATCAAACCCGAGAGCGGTTCCCCTTATCTCAAATAACTCCTCGTCCTCAAAATTTCCCATTACAAGGTCGTACAAGTAAAGCTCCTTTGCGTTTTGGTGCGCTCTGAATTGTTCGGCAAGAAATGCTTCCTGTAGCATGGTTTCCACCGATACTTTCAGAAGTTCTCCAAAAGGGCGCACTTGAGCAGGTTCTCCTGTAATACCTACAACTCCTACTATTTTTTCGTTCAAGTAAATGGGGAGGTTGACACCCGGTTTTACTCCTTCCAGGTTTCGAGCCATATCAGAAGTTATCTCTATGGGTCTCCTGGTTCTGATTACTTCCGCGGCCCCCTGGTGGAAGGTATTTAATCTCTTTTTATCACCACTTCCCACTATAATTCCCCGACTGTCCATTATATTTATATTGTAACCAAGGATTTTCATGGTCCTGTCAACAATGGTCTGAGCGTACTGATGGGTGATTTCCATTTTTATCACCCCTAACGCAAACTTTTTTATATGTAAATTCGCCTTTACAGCAGAAAAATCCTTTCAAAAGCTTAATGGATACCCTTACTTTTGGCAGAAGATTTTGCTGCCTCGCCTGCAGTGGACTTTCACCCCCATTCGAAGCCCGTGGTGGGCCGCACTAAAAGAAAAGCTAAAAGCTCGCGCGCTAAAACGCGCGAGCTTTTTTAAATCTTAAATCAATGGAATATAATGAAAAGTATCAGCGTTGTAATCAAGGTTATCAGACCTTCAAGAAAGGTAGCCATTGTCTGCGCTTTGTAAGCATCGGTAACCTTTAACCCCGAAAACTGCGATACGACCCAGAAGTAGCTGTCGTTGACATGGGATACTGTCATAGCTCCTGCTCCTATAGCCATCACTGTCAGAGCAAGGTCCATGGGTGACGTCAACCCAAGCTGGGGCAGCATGGGAGCTATCAAGCTAGAGGTGGTGACGAGCGATACCGTCGAGGAACCTTGGGCTGTTTTCAGCAGTGCAGCTATTATAAACAACAGAATTAAACCAAAAATTCCTCCTGATGTGCTTCCTCCCGCCAGCGTCTTAATATAGTCGGAAATAGGAGTGGCCGATAGCACTGCTCCAAGGGAACCACCCGCACCCGTTATCAGCAGGATTATCGCTGAGTCCTTTATTCCCTGACCTACCCAGTTCATGAGGGTTTCTTCGTCGAACTTCGGAAGGAGAGTCAGAGAAAGTAGCATACCTATCATGAGTGCATTAACCGGAGTACCGAGAAATATTATTAAATTACTACCCGGCCCGGTATACTTCGCAAACTTTGCCATTGAAGCAAGGGCTATAAGTAATATCGGTACTACAATTGGCATAAAGGATTTAGCCGTCCCCGGAAGTTTGTGGAATTGTTTTTTCAATTCATCATAGCTTATACCAGTCTGATCCATTTCGGATGGAATATTTTTCCCAACCCTGTAAGCCCACCAGAGGCCGGTCATAGCTGCCGGTATCGATACCAGCATGCCAACAAGAATTACAAGGCCGAGGTCCGCGCCAATGTTCCCCGCAGCCGCTATAGGCCCAGGTGTAGGTGGCACCAGCGTATGCGTGGCATATAATCCCGTGGACAAAGCAACCGCCATTATTGCCATTGGGATATTAGCTCTTTTAGCCAGAGCTTTGTTGAGGGGTGTCAGAATGACGAACCCCGAATCGCAGAAAACCGGTATGCTGGTAATATAGCCTATTATGCTCATGGCAAGAGGAGACCTTTTTACGCCTACTATGTTAAGTACCGCCTCTGCCATTTTTAATGCTGCTCCTGATTTTTCCATAATCGTCCCTATTATAGTTCCCAAAACGATTACGAGTCCTATATTTGTCATCAAATTGCCAAATCCCTGAGCTATCACCGGCCCTATAAATTCTACGGGCATTTTGCTCAAAAAACCTACACCATAAGCTGCAAGTAAGAGCGCCAAGAACGGGTGTATCTTTAGCTTTGCAGTAGCAAAGATGATAAATAGTATTGCCAAAACCACTATAAAAATCAACAAGGGACCTTGAACCATTACCGCCTTCGCGGCAGCCAGCTGTTCTGGTGTCATTTATCTTACCCCCTAGAAAAATATAATCTGAATACATTTTCAGAAGTTTTTTCGAGCAGCTCCTCCCCCCTTTCCATAGCTTCTTCCAGCGTCATAGGACCGCTTGTTATGCTGAAAAACGCCGTTATCCCCTCAATATAAAGTGCCTCATACCCTTCTTTTAGCGATCCCGAAAGGCACACCACCGGCGTTCTCCACCGGCGGGCGACTCGTGCAATTCCGAGCGGCACTTTGCCGTATAGGGTCTGGCTGTCCGTAGAGCCTTCGCCGGTAATCACTACATCTGCACCTTTTATTTTTTCTTCCAACCGGGCAATCTCCATGATTATCTCTATTCCCGGCTTCATCCTGGCTTCTAGGAATGCCATCAGAGCTGCCCCAAGACCTCCGGCGGCTCCAGACCCCGGGACATCCGCTACGTCTTTCCCGAGATCCCTTTTTATCATCGATGCCATATGCCTCAGATTTTGGTCCAGAATTTCCACCATTTCCGGCGTGGCACCTTTTTGAGGCCCGTAAACCGCAGAAGCACCCTGAGGCCCGCAAAGCACATTTTTTACGTCACACGCCACCACTATTTCAGCTTCCTTTGCCCTAGGGTCAAGCCTCGAAACATCTATTTTTGCTATTTTCGAAAGTTCGCCACCGCCGAAACCTATTTCCTTGCCTTCAGCGTCTAAAAAACTTATTCCAAGTGCCTGCGCCATCCCCACCCCACCGTCATTGGTAGCACTTCCACCTATACCTATTATGAGCTTTCTTGAACCGTAATCCAAGGCCGCCTTTATCAGTTGACCAGTGCCGTAGGTAGTCGTCTTCATGGGATTACGCTCTTCTGGTTTTAAAAGATTTAAGCCAGATGCCGCAGCCATTTCGATCACTGCGGTGCCGTCAGGCAGTACGCCGAAAAAAGAATCCGTTTCTCTGCCCAGAGGATCTAAAACCTTCGTTCTTACCATTCTACCACCAGCGGCGCAGATTATGGCCTCTACCGTGCCCTCGCCGCCGTCTGCCATTGGGACCTTATCTACATCCACCTTTACACCGACACAAGACGCTACCTTCAATATCCCCCTTTCGATGGCATTAGCAGCCTGCAAGGAAGTGAGGCTTCCTTTAAAGGAATCAGGTGCGATTAGTATCTTAACTGCTTTCATAAGTACCTCCAAGCTTAATTTTTATTTTATTTTATTCAAATTTTTACGAATTTCAAATATTCTCCATGCTCAATTATAACAAAAATCTTATTGCCTCTTTTGAGCAAAATGACAAAAAGCTTCTATCTGACATCCAAAATTGTTTCATGAAGGAAAATATATAAAAAAAGTGTTAATCTGCCGATAAAAATAGCTTAATTTGGTTCTGGCTTAAAAACAAAAAAAGCGGGTTTCCCCGCTCTCTAAACAATAGAATATTTCATCCCCGCTCGTATCTTTTCTCCCGATAGATTGTAAAGCTCGTCGAAGAAGCACACCTTGAAGCTCGCAGGCCCCCGAACTTCCGGTCTATTCGCTGCCAGTTCCCCGGCGAGGCCAAAAGCAACCAGGGCCGCAACGGAAGCTTTGAAGTAATCCCTTTCCACGCCGCAGAAGCTACCGATAACCGACGCCAGCATGCACCCCGTGCCGGTTATCGTTCCCATCCACGGGTGACCGTTGTCCACGAAAGCCACCCTCTCCCCATCTGTTACCACATCTCTGGCGCCGGATATCACCACGGTTGCTCCAAGGTTTTTCGCCATGTCTTTTGCGGCTGCGAGAAGGTTCTCGCTGCTGCCGACAGCCTCGACCCCACGGATCTCACCCCCTGCACCGGCAAGCACTCCTATTTCTGCGCTGTTCCCCTTTACTACGGATACTTTAACCTCTCCCAGTATCCTTTTTGCGCTTTCGGTCCTGAGGGGCGTGGCTCCAGCCCCCACCGGGTCCAGCACCACTGGTATTCCGAACTCATTCGCCTTTTTGCCGGCTTTTATCATGGACTCCACCTGTTTTGGCGTAAGAGTTCCTATATTCAGCACGAGGCCCGACGCCGCCTTCACCATGTCCTCCACTTCTTCCAGGGCATGTGCCATAACCGGCAGGGCTCCGAGTGCCAGCGTTACATTGGCGCAGTCGTTTACTGTCACGATATTGGTGATGTGATGTACTAGCGGCTTTTGATTCCTTACCTTATCAAGCAAACCTTCTATCATCAAAAATCACTCCTCTTAATTTTATTAACAATTAATCTTTTCCGTACCCAGGAATTTGGCTACCACGTCCATGGCGCAGAAATTTCCGCACATGGTGCAGGTCTTGGTATCTGAATTGTTCCTTTTTTCCCTGTATCTCCCGGCCTTTACCGGGTCGATGGCAAGTTTAATCTGGACCTCCCAGTCTAGGTTTTTTCGCGCTTTTGCCATTTCGAGGTCCCATTTTCTTGCTCCGGAGACGCCTTTGACAATATCGGCGGCGTGGGCTGCTATCCTTGAAGCTATAACCCCTTCCCTCACATCTTCCACAGTAGGAAGTCCCAGGTGTTCCGCGGGAGTTACGTAGCAAAGGAAATCTGCACCGGCCGCCGCGGCAATTGCTCCGCCTATGGCCGCCGCTATGTGGTCGTAGCCCGCCGCCACGTCGGTAACCAGCGGCCCCAGCACGTAGAAGGGCGCACCGTGGCAGATTCTCTTTTGAAGCTTTACATTCGCCTCAATCTGGTCCATCGGCACGTGACCCGGCCCTTCCACCATAACCTGCACCCCATGCTTTCTCGCTTCCTGCACCAGTTCACCAAGAACGATAAGCTCCTGGACCTGCGCCCTGTCGGTAGCGTCTGCAAGACATCCGGGCCGCAGGCCGTCCCCCAGGCTTAAAGTAATATCGTACTTCCGAGCTATCTCAAGAAGCTTGTCGAATTTTTCGTAGAGGGGATTTTGCCTGCCGTTTTTCAGCATCCAGCCTGTCAGGAACGCACCGCCCCTGCTCACTATGTCCGTAATCCTTCCTTCCCTGCGAAGCCTTTCCACGGCCTCCAGCGTGACGCCGCAGTGGACGGTCATGAAATCCACACCCTGTTCGGCCTGTTCTTCGATGACTTCAAAGAGTTCTTCTTCTGTAAATTCGACGACGCTGCCCCGTTCCTTCCTGGCCCGCACCCCCACTTCGTATATAGGTACAGTCCCCAGCGGTACGTGCATTTCTGCAAGTATGGCCTTCCGGATTGCTGCGATATCCCCGCCGGTGGAAAGGTCCATGATGGCATCGGCTCCCGCCTCGATTGCCGCTTTTGCCTTTAAGAGCTCTTCTTCAAGGTCAGCATAAGCTTCGGAAGTTCCGATATTGGCGTTGACCTTGGTCCTCAGGCCCCTTCCTATGCCGCAGGGTTTCAGGCCCCTGTGGTTCTTGTTGCACGGGATAACCGCGGTTCCATCAGCAATTGCTCTTCTTACCGCTTCGGCATCCACTCGTTCTTGTTCGGCCACCTCTTTCATCTCATCGGTAATTATGCCCTGCCGGGCGGCTTCCAGCTGCGTCATAAAAAACTCCCCCTTTAAAAACAAAAAATCGTACCCAGGGGTACGAACTCAAAAAGCAACCGACTACCCTCCCTACGCTGGCATTACCCAAACAGGTTCAAGGGTTCGGGAAAAATTCCCGTCTCAGCCGCTTTTCGCAGCACCCCCGGTAGTCTATATTAAGTTTTGCTAAAATTATATACAAAATAATACTTAAAGTCAATTAATTTTTCCCTTTCGTCTGTGTCAAGAGTTTGTAGGTAAAAAATTTTTTAAGCTGACCTCACCACTATTGTAAGTCCAGGTGACATAAATTTGATGTATTATATTGCCATT
>NZ_LOED01000050.1 GCF_001562425.1 Fervidicola ferrireducens | reverse complement strand
TGCTTTAGAGCGGCTAAACGAAGAGATACGCCGACGTGAAAGGGTTATTAGGATATTTCCCAACCGCGAATCAGCTATACGTCTAATTGGGGCATTGCTTATGGAACAGGACGAAAAATGGACTTCTGGCAAAAAATACTTGGATATGACCGAATACTTTGAGTGGCATAAAGAAAACTCCAAAAAAGTAAAAGAAAAAGTAGTTTCGATAAGTTAAACTTTTATCACCTGATTCTAACCAGAGGGAATTTTACACAAAAAATTGGACTTGATCGGTTTTAATGTGTTGACAAAAAATTATACTACCGCTGGAGATTATTATAGTTGTGGACAGGTCAGATTATACAACGATGATGGGTATAATACGTACACTACTTATAAAAGTCCTATTGTTACTTTAGGTAGTACTAAATCTTCTTTATTAAAGTCAAAGGGAATTTCAAATTATAAATATCAAATATATGGAGAAACATATGGTTCGGCAATTTATGCTGAAATTTTAGGAAAAGAACCAGATCTAATTGCGGCCATAGGCATTGATGGAACATACGGATATGTGCGCTCTTCAGACCTAACACCTCCCGCTCCGCGTACACCTGAAGAAGCTGTAGCTCAAAACAATGTTGGTGATAAATTGATACCCCTTTATGATAAAGACGGTAGAACAGTCATTGGTCAATTCAGAATTATAGCGGGGCAAGTTGAATATATCACTGATGATACAATAGACTAAAGCAAAAGTTCTCATCAATCACATAAAGATTCTGCTTACGCAGTGATTAGATAAGTTTTATAAGAATCCTGTGTGTTTATCAAAAAAATTTAAATAAGTTGTACACGGGGGAATTGCTATGCTCAATAAGTCCTTACAATAGATGGAGAAATACTACAAAAATATATCCGGTAGAGTTGTATACAACTTATTAAGATAGGGAGGAGGATAGATATGCTTACGAAGAATAAATTATTTACAATAGTAGTATTAATTGTGTTAGTTGTTAGTGCCTTTACATTCATACAAGCTAAAGCCCCAAATGAAGAAGAAAAAGGAGATATTGCGAAAGTTATAAAAAAAGCTGCAGTATTGGCGGATGAAATATACATTCAGGCAAAAAAGCATTATAAAGACAGGGCATCGGCTGAAAATAAAGCAACCATCATTGAAAACGGGAAGAAAGCTTTATACGAAGTTTTTACTGATGAACTAGCACAGCGTTTATATAAGAGTTGGGTAGAAGATCAATTTACTAATGCTGTTGAAGGACCAGATCAAATTGATAGTGGAGTAAATAGTATTGAATTTAAAGATCTTTCCATCTCTGGGAATGAGGCACATGTAACTGTTGTGCTCGAAAAATATATAACAGATAGAATAACTAAAGACGGTAAGAAATATATTGATCGGATGCAAGGGAAGGATATAATTAAAGCAACCTTAGTGAAAATTGACGGTAAATGGAAAATATCTGAGTTTACTGTAGAACCCGATCTAGATCCAGAACATATAATCCAACCCGAGTAATTTTAAAATTGCCCCGTTTACGATGGGGCAATTTTCTTAGATTTTTAGGAGTGGTGGTAAATTGAAAAAAAGATGGCTTGTTTATTTAATAGAAATCTTGATGCTAATTCCAATAATTGGGATATCATTATATTTTATTATTGATTTGAGGCAATATTTAGAATTGATCTTTTACAATAGAAACATTGTTACAAAACAGGACTATTATAGGTTTTGTATTAATGCATTTATTGCGGCGCTATTTATTGTATTTTTGGGTAATGCCAATAAAAAAATCTTAGGAATTTGGAAACATTTTTTGATTGCAATGGTTATTTTATCCGGTACCAGATTATTTTCTGCGTTTTTGATTGACTGGTTATGTAGCGACAAACTTTACTTTACCGGGTCTAATTATGAACCGTTGATTATACATTTGCAGCAGAAAGTAGGAGCAGCAATTTTATGTGGAGAGATTACAATTATTTTATTAATCATCTATTTACGAAATAGAAAAAGCATAAAAGGCTGTACTGGGAGAGAGGCCTCTAACATTAGTGATAAATATTTCAGGATAACATAAACAGATTGATATAGCGGACAATGTTCTTCATATTTCGTGTTTTCCTTTCTATAGCCGGAAGGCGGGACATACATATATTCCTCCAGTAAGGCTTTCGACGAAGAGATGCTGAAAGACCACTAGTGAATCAGGAACTGGATAGATTACTTTGGTTTTGCTTTACGGGACGCTGGGAAGGGACAGAAAACGGTTTGAGTGCAATTGAAAAGTATTTTTGCCGCTTTTTCTTAAATAAACAAGCGCAACTTCAGATTCCTTTCAACTTGACAGAAACCTTTCCCTTACAGGAAAACTCCATTATGATTTTATTTTATTTTATATCGTTTCTAAAGAAGACGCCGAAAAACAGCTAGAAAATGCGGAAAAATTCCTGGCAGCAGTTAGAAACTTTCTAGAAAGCAATTTTGGGATGGAGTTATAACATAAAATAAGCCGTGTGAAATTCTAACGACAATCCCAGGGCCTTATTGTCTTCGGTTTACTTTTAACCACAAAAGCGTAGTCCCCCGCAACCTTTATGGCTTCTTCCATGCTTACTGAACTTGCAATTCCCTTTCCGGCGATATCGAAGGCTGTGCCGTGGTCAACCGAAGTCCTTATAAACGGAAGACCGATGGTTACGCTTACGGTTCTCTCAAAATCCAGCATTTTAGCGGCGATGTGTCCCTGGTCATGATATAGCGAGAGCACGGCGTCAAAACGGCCCAGGTTTGCAAGGTGGAAGACCGAATCCGCTGGAACAGGGCCTACTGCATTTATGCCTTCAGCTTTAGCCTTCTCAACGGCCGGAATTATCTCTTTCACCTCCTCGTCTCCGAATAGTCCCCCTTCACCTCCGTGTGGGTTTAAGGCTGCCACAGCAATTGAAGGACTTTCTATGCCCAGTGTCTGCAGCGCTTTATGGCAGCTGACGAGAGTCTTGTAAATATTCTCCAGCTTCACCATGGAACATGCCTTTATCAGCGAAAGATGCCTGGTGAGGAAAAATATGCGGAGGTTTCTTACCTGGAACATTGTTAAGACATCGGGGCTGTTGGTTAGTTCTGCAAACATCTCCGTGTGACCGATGAAATCAATGCCCGCAGCATGAATTGCCTCCTTGTTTATCGGGGCGGTTGCGATACCGTCTATAAGGCCTGCCATTCCAAGTTCTACAGCTTTTTTAATGTATTCAAAGGCGGCCTTACCCGCTTCCGCGGATATTTTACCGAAGGGGATATTGTCACTTGCATTTTTCAAATCAATGAGGAAAATTTTATCGAAAGAAAAGTCTCTTTCGTCCAGTCGGTTCAGTGCGTCGATTTCTACGGGACAAACGTCTATCTTCACCTTTGTTATTTCTAAAGCTTTCTCGATGATGTTTTTAGAACAGATTACAACCGGCCTAACTTTTTCGTACAGTTCTTTATTGGACAGGGCTTTTACGACAATTTCTGGGCCGACGCCGGCAGGATCTCCTGCGGTAATTGCAATTATAGGTCTTTTTTGCAAGATACTTCACTCCTTCTTGAGATTTTTTTATTTCAGAAGAAATTCAACGCATTTTTCAGCGCTTTCCGTATTTCCCACGAGGCCTCACTTTGTCACGATTTTGAGGCCGTCAAAGTCACCGCCAACGAGAGTTCCATAGGCCGCCAGTGGAAGCACTTCTCCTGAAACTTCTACGGCAAGAGCCCCTACTTCCTGGCAGAAAGCTACGGTCATGTCACCGCCCGTGATGTAAACACCCTTGAGATTTGGGATCCCCTTTTCCAGTTACGTATGATTTTGCCGGACACAAAATTACCTCAATTTTGAGGTCTTCCATTTTGATTATTAATTCTTCACCTATTCCATCGTCGGTAATGAGGGCATCTACAGCATCAAGGCTGCATACTTTTGCGAAAGCTCTGTGACCGAATTTGGTATGGTCTGCCACTACCACCGATTTTGCGGCTGAAGTTATCATGGTTCTTTTTAGGTGGGCTTTTTCCAGGGTGGGAGTGTATAATTCTAAATCAGAATCGATGGCTGCTGCACCCAGGAACGCGATATTCACATTTACAGATTTTATAAAATTGATGGCTTCTTCGCCCAGGAGGCAGTATAACCCGGGTTGGACTTTGCCCCCTGTGGTGAATACATTGATATTTGCGATGTCGGCCAATTCGAGGGCTATATTCAAATCGTTCGTCACCACAGTTAGATTTTTGCCGGTCTTTTTTAGACATTTTGCAATCTCCAGAGTAGTGGATCCGGCGTCGAGTATCACAGAGTCGCCGTCTTTGATAAGGGAACACGCTTTTTCTGCGATTATCTGCTTGAGTTCGATATTTGTACTTACTTTTGACCGATAGGGGGACTTCATCTATAAATGAATCTCTGGGCAATGAACCGCCCCTTGCCCGCAGAAGATGGCCTTCTTTCTCAAGGTGCTTCAAATCGCGTCTTATGGTCATGGGAGACACCCCGAAAGTTGCGGCGAGTTCTCTCACTTCGGCCCGGCCGTTTTGTTTTATCCATTGTAAAATTTTTTTACGGCGTTCTAGCGTGAGCATTTTTGACCTCCGTGTTCAAAAAGGTAAAAGTTAACGAACATTAATTTCAAGAAGTAAGATTCATAAAGAGGGTACGAAACAT
Organism: Fervidicola ferrireducens; assembly: GCF_001562425.1. Taxonomy (GTDB): domain Bacteria; phylum Bacillota; class Thermosediminibacteria; order Thermosediminibacterales; family Thermosediminibacteraceae; genus Fervidicola; species Fervidicola ferrireducens. The sequence continues at coordinate 8,352 of NZ_LOED01000050.1, read as the reverse complement.
GGAAACAAAAATAAGCTACAAAAAAGCAACGATCGTCGTAATGATGATAACATTGCTAAGCAAAATTACGGGCTTCTTCCGGGAGATAGTCCTCGGAAGCACCTACGGTGCGACGTACGTCACCGACGCATACCTTGTATCACAGACTATCCCGCAGATGCTTTTTGCCAGCGTTACGGCGGCCATAGCCACCACGTACATCCCGCTTTATTCCAGGATAATGGTAGAAAAGGGCAGGGAAGAGGCGGTTAAATTCACGAATAAGATTATAACCGCGGTTCTCTTCGGGAGTATGGTCGTAACATTTTTAGGCGTCATTTTCGCAAGGCCCATAGTTTCTTTTATCGCCATGGGTTTCAAAGGGGAGGCATTAAAACTTGCCGTTGGATTTACCAGGCTTGCCTTTCCCATGGTGATATTCATAGGCCTTAGCAATATTTTTCAGGGGTTTCTCCAGTCTAACAGCGAGTTTGCAGTGCCCGCACTGATAGGGATACCGTACAACTTCATAATCATCGCCGCCCTGTTTCTTCACGATATGGTGGGGCCCTACGGCCTTGTGGCAGCTACTCTGGCAGGATCAGCATTGCAGCTTTTGCTTTTATTGATTTATGCCTTCCAAAAAGGCTATAGATACCGGACTGTAATTGACCTTAAAGACGGGGATGTAATAAAAGTTGCGTCGCTATCAGTGCCGGTCATGATGGGGGCGGCGGTGCAGCAGCTGAACACTTTGATAGACAGGATGCTGGCGTCGGGACTTCCAGAGGGGAGCATTGCGGCATTAAATTTCGCAAACAAATTAAACGGCTTTGTCTACGGACTTTTCAGCATGTCCATATCGGTTGTCATATACCCACTTCTTTCCCGCCTTACCGCGGAGGATAATATGGTCGAGTTCAAGGAAAAGCTGGTGAAAGCCCTGAATGTGATCACCCTAATTATCCTCCCTGTTACCGCAGGTGCCGTCGTATTAAGCCATCCCATCGTGTCCGTATTGTTTGAAAGGGGAGAGTTTACCGGCAGGGCAACGTCCATGACTGCTTCGGCCCTCATCTTTTACTCACTGGGGATGGTTTTCTACGGGTACAGGGACGTCCTCAACAGGACATTTTACTCCCTTCAGGACACGAAGACCCCTATGATAAACGGGATGATGACCGTAGGGTTTAATATAGTGATGAACCTCGTGCTTGTAAGGTACATGCAGCACAGCGGTCTTGCACTCGCCACAAGCCTTTCAGCTGCGGTGACGACGATTCTCCTCATCTTGAACCTGAAAAAGAAGATATCCGGCCTGGGCGGGAAAAAGATTCTTGGGGTTTTTATAAAAAGCGCGGCGTCGTCGATCATAATGGGATTTGCGGTCCTCTGGCTTTACGGTATATCGTCGGCGTACATAGCAGCTACCGGGAAACTCGTAAGCATTGTTATTCTGGGATTAATCATCGGACTTGGGGCTATTTTTTATTTTGCTTTGATTTATGCATTTAGGGTTGAGGAGGCTTACTGGATTCTGGAAATTGCGAAAAAGTTAGTGGCAAAATTTGCTTATTGGCATGAATTTTGAACTTTATGTAGGGCTAATTTTTTATTTTAATATCCATTCCGTAAAAATGTATTTTTGCAGAATTTTCTACACACAGCGATTTTAGTGATAGAAGAGCTCGTTTTTGAACAAACACATCGCCACCGCTTGAATTGATGGTACATAAAACAATATCATAAACAACATGGTGCTGGAATAAAGATAAGATGAAGCTTTATTAAGGCGGTGGTGAATGTGAATATAGATAAAAAATTCTTTACGACCCTTATATGTTTACTGACCATCGTCGCTATTATTTTGGCTTCTAATGCGGCAATTTTTAAAAGAGCAATTTGCGTTTTTGCTGGGCGGGATAGATTGGTGCCTATATATAGGGTTCAGAGCGATGAAAAGAAAATTGCTATTTCCTTTGACGCGGCCTGGGGTTCGGACAAGACCCCAAAATTGCTTGAAATCCTGAGGAAATATAACGTAAAAACTACTTTTTTCCTAGTAAAGATGTGGATGGACAAATACCCGGACATGACGAAATTAATAGCAAAAGAAGGCCACGAAATAGGCAACCATTCTGCAACCCACCCGCGGATGGGTAGTCTTTCAAAACAGCAGATAATCGAGGAGATAAAATCTACCCATGAGAAAATAAAAGAACTTACCGGCCAAGAATGTAAAGTCTTTCGGCCACCTTTTGGTGATTACAGCAATACATTGATTGAAACAGCCAATGAGTTGGGATATTATGTTATACAGTGGGATGTAGACTCCCTGGATTGGAAGGATTTGAGCGCGAGTGCCATTTACAGTCGTGTGATAAAACAAGTAAGACCGGGGTCTATAGTTTTGTTTCACAATAACGGGAAGAATACGCCGGAGGCGCTGGACCCTATATTAAAGGAATTGACAAAGAGAGGTTATGAGATTGTTCCTGTATCCGAGCTTCTATTAAAGGGAGATTATTATGTGGACAGAAACACCGGAGAAATGCGGAAAAAAGAGTAAAAAGACTCGTTGACGGAATAATCCTGAAAATTTATAATTAGTTTGTAAATAAGGGCCAAAAATTGACCCTTTATGATAAAGGAGGAGCTGTTTTGGCGGAAGTCAGGATTCTTGTAGTCGACGATGAGAAAAAGATGATAGATTTGGTGCGGCTCTATCTTGAAAAAGAGGGATTCAAGGTTGATGAAGCGCTTAATGGGCAGCAGGCTCTCGAAATGATAGAAAAAGCCGAATATAATTTGATAATTTTGGATTTGATGTTGCCCGTGGTAGATGGTTGGACTGTCTGCAAGGAAATCAGGAAGAAATACGATATACCCATCATAATGCTTACGGCAAGAGGGGAGGAATTCGATAAAGTTCTTGGATTCGAATTGGGGGCGGACGATTATGTCGTGAAGCCCTTTAGTCCAAGGGAGCTGGTTGCGAGGGTAAAAGCTTTGTTGAGGCGATTCGGCCCTAGAGAACCCAGACAGGTATTGGAGTTCGAAGGACTCGTCATAGACCCCGAATCGAGGAAGGTTGTGGTTGACGGAAAAGAGGTGGCGCTAACACCAAAGGAGTTTGACCTTTTGTACTTCCTCGCTAAAAACAAAGAAAAAGTTTTTACGAGAGAAAAATTGTTGGAAGAAGTGTGGGGTTATGACTTTTTCGGAAGCTTAAGAACTGTTGACACGCATATAAAACAGCTCAGAGAAAAACTTGGGAGGAGCAAGGCGTCCTCGTATATCGTTACGGTCTGGGGAGTAGGCTATAAATTCGAGGTGGGAAAGTGAAGTTTAAAAATAGTATTACTGTAAAATTATGGATATATATGACGTTGTTGACCATAATTACTATTGTCTTTTCTGGATTCGTGCTGTCCAGTTTTTTTGAAGATTTTTATATCAAAATAAAACAAACCGAAATGATTAATGAAGGGCAGCAACTATCTACCCTCATCACCCACGGTATTGCGCCTGAGGAGCTCGTAGACATTAGTAGGTTTATAAATGCTTATGCCATCGTGGTAGATAGGCGAGGTCTAATTATGGCTTGTACCAACAGATTATATTTTGGGAAAAATCTTCCGATAGATGGGTCAAAGCTTTCGAGCGTGCTAAAAGGAGAAATAGTGGTGGATAAAAGTTATTTGCCCGAGCAAGAATCTTCAATGCTCATGGTTGCCCTTCCGATTGAACGCAATGGAAATGTGGTGGGAGGGCTTATTCTATTGTCACCGATGGCTTCCATTCAGGAATCCATTTGGGAAATCAGAAGAGGGATAGCTTTTGTGGCCGTGGGTTCTTTAATTTTGTCCACTTTTTTGAGTTTGGGCTTTTCGCGGACTATAACGAGGCCTCTCGTAAAAATGAAAAAGGTAGCGGAAAATATGGCAAAAGGTAATTTTGAAGACAAGGTCGAGATAAGTGCCGACGACGAAGTTGGAACTTTAGCTGAAACTTTAAACATTCTCTCCGATGCCTTGAAGAAAAATATAACTGCCCTTTCGCAGGAAAAAAACCAATTGCAAAACGTGTTGCTCAGCATGACGGACGGTGTCATAACTTTTGATCAAGCAGGGCAAATTGTTATGGCCAACCCCCAAGTAGAAGAATTGTTCGGGGACAGAGCAAAAAGAGAAGGTTGGGAGGAAAAAGCCAAAAGCCTTCTAAGCGAACTTGTCCGAAAAGTTAAAGAAAGTAAAGACCGCATAATGGAAGAAATAAAATTCGAAGGGAAATTTTTAAGCGTTAGATTAGCGCCTCTTTTTAATGACGAGTCAGAAGTGTGGGGCGTCGTGGCGGTTTTGCAGGATGTTACAAAGGAAAAAAAGCTGGAGTCCTTAAGGCGCGAATTTGTGGCCAATGTCTCCCACGAACTGAGAACTCCCCTGACGTATCTTCAAGGGTATACCGAAGCGCTAATTGACAACATGATTGAAGATCCGGGCGAACAGAAAAAGTATCTCAACATTATATTGGAGGAAACTCTGAGGCTTCGCCGGTTGGTCAACGACCTTTTAGACCTTTCGCAGATGGAGGCGGGGCATTTAAACCTTAAAAAGGATAGTTTCTCATTGGACAAGTTGATAGAAAGGGTAATAAAAAAGATCAACCCCGCCGTTGAAAGAAAAGGAGTTTCGATAGTAGCCGATGTGAAAGATATGCCGTTAGTTTTGGCGGATGAGGACAGAATAGAACAGGTTTTGATTAATTTGATAGATAACGCCTTGAGGTATACTGAAAAAGGCGGGAAAATAACGATACAAGCTTTTGCCGGCCCAGAAAGCGTGGTGGTATGCGTAAAAGACGAGGGGCCCGGCATACCGGAAGAAGAGCTGCCTTTTATTTGGGAGAGATTTCATAAGGTTGACAAGGCAAGGACGAGGGACAGCAGCGGAACCGGTCTTGGACTTTCTATCGTGAAGGGGATTGTGGAAGCCCACGGTGGAAAGGTTTGGGCAAAAAACGCAGGGGAAAAAGGAGCGGTTTTTTGCTTTACCATCCCCTATTCCCAGTAAAAGACCCCCTCCCGGTTTACCGGAAGGGGGTCTTGTTATATTTCCGAGAGGACTTCCTCCAGCGGATGGTATGGCAGATTGTGAGCTTCTGCCACGGCTTTATAGGTGATTTTGCCGTTTAAGACGTTGACTCCGCGGGCCAAAGCCTTGTTTTCCAGTATTGCTTTTTTCCACCCTTTGTTGGCGAGTTCCAGCGCGTAGGGAAGGGTTGCATTGGTAAGGGCGAAAGTGGAAGTCCTCGGCACCGCACCTGGCATGTTGGATACGGCGTAATGAATTACTCCGTGTTTTACGAATACCGGGTCGGCGTGGGTTGTGGGATGGTCTATGGTTTCCACGCAGCCGCCTTGATCGATTGCCACATCTACTATGACGCTGCCAGGCTCCATGGCTTTGACCATTTCTTCCGTGACGAGTTTCGGAGCCTTGGCTCCGGGTATCAATACAGCTCCTATTACGAGATCGGCTTTGCTTATGGCGTTCAAAAGATTGAAGCGGTTGGAGTAGAGGGTTTCGATGCGTCCCTGGTAAATGTCATCCAAATAGCGAAGCTTGTTTACGTTTATATCGAGAATTGTAACCCTTGCCCCCATGCCAACGGCCCTTTTGAGGGCACTGGTGCCGACTGTTCCAGCACCTACGATTACGATTGAAGCGGGGGGAACGCCAGGTACTCCCGATAAGAGCACACCCTTTCCTCCGCGGAATTTTTCAAGAAAAGCAGCTCCTTCCTGAATGGCCAATCTTCCGGCGACTTCGCTCATGGGTGTGAGCAGCGGCAGGCTGCCGTCGTCCTTCTGCACCGTTTCATAGGCAATTGCCACGACCTTGCTTTCCATTAAGGCTTTGGTGAGTTCGGGTTCGGGAGCGAGGTGAAGGTACGTGAAGATAACCTGTCCTTCTTTGAAGTATTTGTATTCACTCGGCAGCGGTTCTTTTACTTTAACTATCATCTCGCTGTTTTCCCAGACGCTTTCAGCGGAGGGCATTATTTCGGCGCCGGCTTGTTTGTAATCCTCGTCGTAAATGCCGCTTCCTTCGCCCGCACCTTTTTCGATTAAAACCTTGTGACCTGCCCTAACGAGGGCGTCAACACCGGCAGGAGTTATGGCTACGCGGTTTTCCTGAGGCTTTATTTCCTTTGGTACGCCGACAATCATTTTGCGTTTACCTCCTTCTTGTTAAAAAGAGATTTTTTACAACCTCTCTCCACGTTACACCTTGCAAAATTTGTGCCATTATGAAGTGTCGCTTTCCTGCTGGGATTTTGATTCGTTGAATGGAAACTTAAGTTTCCATTGTGGAATTATTCTAAAGTAATTCCATATTTTTTCATTTTCTTAATTACGGTGGTGTGGGAGACTCCTAAGATTTTTGCCGCCTTTCTCGCGCTCCCCCCCTGGCTGAGCGCCCTCAATAACGCTTCCTTCTCGGTCTCCTCAACCATCTCCTTTAAATGCAGGTATTTTTCGGAAGGTGAAAGCAAAAACGGAGGCGAATTTATTATTATGTCTTTGACTTTTATTATGTGATCCTTGCAGAGGTTCATCGCCCTTTCCATGACGTTTTCAAGTTCCCTGATGTTGCCGGGCCAGGGGTAGTTTAGAATAAGTTCCAGGGCTTCGGGAGAGATGCCCTGAACGGATTTGTTGAATTTCTGGTTGAATTTTTTTATGAAATAATCCACAAGTACGGGTATGTCTTCCTTGTGTTCCCTCAAAGGAGGCAGGTAAATAGGTATAACGTTGAGCCTGTAAAATAGGTCGGCTCTAAAGTCACCTCTTGAAACCATTTCCTCAAGTGGGCGATTGGTGGCGGCTATTATTCTCACATCTACTCTGATTTCCTCCATTTCACCTAACCTGCGGACGCTCCCTTCCTGAAGTACCCTTAACAACTTGGCCTGGATGTGCGGCGGGATTTCCGCTATTTCGTCCAGGAATATCGTACCCTTGTGGGCAAATTCAAATAGGCCCGGCCGTCCTCCTCGCCTTGCTCCTGTGAAAGTGCCGTCGGCGTAGCCGAAAAGTTCGCTTTCCAGCAAAGTATCCGGGATAGCCGCGCAGTTCACTACCACGAAGGGGTATTCCCTGCGAGGGCTTTCCATGTGGATTGCCCTGGCAAAAAGTTCTTTGCCGGTGCCGCTTTCTCCTCTCAGCAGGATGGTGGAGTCGCCTTTTGCCACGGTCTTAGCAAGTTCTATAAGGTCTTTTATTTTCCTGCTCCGGTGTATGATATCGTCGAAAGTGACCATTACTGGGCGCGTTAAGGAGTGGGCCAGCCGTCGAATTTCGGACATCTTCATTATCGTAAGCACGGCACCTGCAATTTCTCCTTTATCGTCGAAAATAGGTTTGGAGTTGACCATTACTCGGATGGAGCCCCGGGAGGAACTGATGGAAACCTCTTTTTGCTCCAGGGGTTTTCCGCTTCTTATTAGTTCCAGAACTTCATCCGGAAGTTTGATTACTTCATATAGAGTTTTCCCGATCGGGGGGTGGCTGATACCCAAAATTTGCATGGCTCTGGCGTTGCAAGTATTAATGATTAATTTTTTGCTTACTGAAAGTATGCCTTCCTGTACGGAATTTATAACCGTTCTTAGTTGTTGCTCCGCCAGTTCGTGAGGCATCCATTCCACAGGAGTTACTTCGTAGACGTCGGGAATGAGGGAAATGCGATTGATGATGTAAGAGAGCTTTTCTTCCGGCAGGGGTTCCACCTGGAGGTAAATTTCACCCCGTTTCACTTCCAGAGAAACTATGTTAGCCCCTCCTTGAGCTACGATTTCCGAGATATCCCTTACCATACCCACTCTGTCTTTAAAGCGTATCCTGTACCTGAATTTTTTCACAGGAAACCCTCCGAACAAAATTTTAACCTACTAATGCTATTTATTATAAATATTCTCTATTAACTAACAAACACCTTTCGAACTGGAAACCTGGAACGAAAAGTTTCCAAAAAGCGTATTAAAAAATTTTATGATCATTTTGTTAAATTCATAATGTGTAACGATAAAGAAAAGATCAAGTCCAATTTTTTGTGTAAAATTCCCTCTGGTTAGAATCAGGTGATAAAAGTTTAACTTATCGAAACTACTTTTTCTTTTACTTTTTTGGAGTTTTCTTTATGCCACTCAAAGTATTCGGTCATATCCAAGTATTTTTTGCCAGAAGTCCATTTTTCGTCCTGTTCCATAAGCAATGCCCCAATTAGACGTATAGCTGATTCGCGGTTGGGAAATATCCTAATAACCCTTTCACGTCGGCGTATCTCTTCGTTTAGCCGCTCTAAAGCA
>NZ_LOED01000049.1 GCF_001562425.1 Fervidicola ferrireducens | reverse complement strand
TCTCTGCAGCTTTGCGTAAAGGGTAATGTTCCTCCAGTTCATGTTTCATACTTTAAGTATAGCATTGATTAAAAAATAAGGCAACTGTTGGTAGGACTACAGCAGGGAAATGAGTGTATGAAAAAAGGCGATAAATCCCCCCCTTGCTGCATATTATGAATAGCGAGGGGGTTCTTTTTATTGCATAAACTTAAGCAAAAATATATAATAGTAGTATCGAGAAGGCAGATAACTATTCTGACAATTTTGGGAGGATTTTTTATGAAAGATGTTAAGGCAGCGATAAAGGAAAAGATAAGAGATATTACGATAGACGCACTGAGAAAGGCCATCGAAGAAGGGGCCGTAAACCTTTCCCGAATCCCCGAATTTACTGTAGAGGTGCCTCAGGCAAAAGAGCATGGAGACTTTGCAGTGAATGTAGCGATGCTGGCGGCAAGGGAGGCCCAAATGCCTCCGAGGGAAATTGCGAAGATAATAACGGACAGGATGGAAATCGCCGGTTCCGGCGTGGAAAAAGTGGAGGTGGCCGGGCCGGGTTTTATAAATTTTCACCTTGAGCCCACGTGGGCCAACGGCGTAATCCGGATAATCCTTGAGGAAAAAGAAAATTACGGCCGCCTGGACATCGGAAAGGGAAAGAAGGTTCAGGTGGAATTCGTCAGCGCCAACCCCACCGGGCCGATGCACATGGGGAATGCCCGGGGGGCAGCCCTGGGAGATGCCCTCGCATCGGTGCTGGAAATGGCAGGATACGACGTCACTAGGGAGTTTTACATAAACGACGCCGGAAACCAGATAGAAAATTTCGGCCTTTCCCTGGAAGCGAGGTATTTGGAGCTTTTAGGCTATGAAAGCCAGATTCCTGAAGGGGGGTATCATGGCGAGGATATAAAAGACCACATGCGGGAGCTCATCGAAAAGGAGGGCGACCGCTTCCTTTCGGTGGACCCCGCCGAAAGGAGGGCCTATTTTGTAGAGTACGCATTGAAGAAGAACATTGAGAGAATGAAGAGGGACCTGGAAAACTTCGGGGTTCGCTTCGATGTGTGGTTTTCCGAAAGGAGCCTGCACGAGAGCGGGAAAGTGGACGAGGTAATAAAGCTCTTGACCGAGCGGGGATACACCTACGAAAAGGATGGAGCTCTTTGGTTCAAGGCGACGGAGTTCGGCGTTCCGAAAGATGAAGTTTTGATAAGGCAAAACGGCATGCCGACCTATTTTGCCGCCGATATAGCCTACCACAAGGACAAATTCGACAGGGGCTTTGTGTGGGTCATAGACATCTGGGGGGCCGATCACCACGGCCACGTGCCGCGTATGAAAGGGGCACTGGCGGCGCTGGGATACGACCCGGATAAGCTCACCATAATCATAATGCAGCTCGTCCGCCTTTACAGGAACGGCGAGATTGCCCGCATGTCCAAGCGCACGGGCCGGGCGGTGACGCTGGCGGACCTGGTTGAAGAGGTGGGGAAAGACGCCGCGAGGTTCTTCTTCAACCTGAGGGGGGCCGACACGCACCTGGACTTTGACCTGGACCTGGCGGTGAAGCAGTCGGAGGAAAACCCGGTGTATTACGTGCAGTATGCCCACGCCCGAATTGCCAGCATCTTAAGGCAGGCGGCACAGCAGAATGTAAAGGTGCCCGAGAAGGACGACCTTGCGCCTTCCGAAATGGAGAGGCTTCTTTCGATGCTCACCCACGAGACCGAAATCGAGCTTGTAAAAAAACTTGCGGACTTTCCGGAAACCATAAGGGTTGCCGCCACCACCCTTTCGCCGTACCGCATTGCCAATTATACGCTTGAACTTGCCTCGGCATTTCACTCTTTTTACAACGTCTGCCGCGTGCTGACCGGCGACGAGGCCCTCACTAAAGCCCGGCTGATGCTGGTAAAAGCCGTGCAGCAGGTCTTGAAAAACGCCTTTAAAATCCTGGGAATTTCAGCCCCCGAGCGGATGTAATTTCTAATTCCGAAAGATAAGTCGGGTTTGAAAGGCGGAATCCCGATGACCGACAGGGAGACCGATGAAATCCTGAAAGCGCAGTTTGAACTTTTGCTTTCCCACGTGGAAGAAGGGGTCCACATAGTGGACCACCGGGGGGTCACGCTCTATTATAATAAAGCCGCTTCCGAGATAGAAGGCCTTTCACCTTCGGAGGTGGTAGGCAGGCCTCTTCTGGAAGTTTTTCCTTCGCTCACCGAAGAGGAAAGCACGATATACAAGGTCCTGAAGACGGGAGAGCCGATTTACGAAAAACTGCAGACCTTCACCAATTACAAGGGGAAGAAGATAACCACCATAAACAGCACCCTGCCGGTTAAAGTGGATGGCAGGGTCGTAGGCGCCATGGAAATTTCAAGGGACGTGACTTCGGTAAAGTCCATGTACGAACGCATAGCGGACCTAGAAGCTCTTCTTTACGGCCGGCCGTCGGTTGGAGCTGTCAAAAAAGGCTTTTTCGGGTACACCCTTGACGACATAGTGGGGGAAAGCAGGGCTATCGCCGAATTGAAAAAGCTGGCCGTAAAGGTCGCGAAAAGCTCCATACCCGTGCTGGTATGGGGAGAGACCGGAACGGGTAAGGAACTTTTCGTGCAGGCGATCCACAACGAAAGCCCCAGGAAAAACGGACCCTTTATACCGCAGGACTGCGCAGCGCTTCCCGGCACGTTGCTGGAAAACGTGCTGTTCGGCACGGTGAGGGGAAGCTTTGCTGGTGCGGAAGACCGCCCCGGCCTTTTCGAGCTGGCCCATGGCGGGACGCTGTTTTTGGACGAAATAGACGCCATGCCCCCTGAGCTTCAGGCAAAACTGCTCAGGGTGCTGCAGGACGGGATAATAAGGCGCGCGGGTGATACGAAAGAGCGGTTAGTGGACGTAAGGGTAATCGCCGCCTGCAGCGAAGACCCGGTGGAGGCGGTGGAAAGGAAAAAACTGAGAGAGGACCTTTTTTACAGGATAAACGTGGTGACTTTTAGGATTCCGCCCCTCAGGGAGCGCCGGGAGGACATACCCCTTCTGGTGGACCACTTCATAAAAAAATTCTCGGCCGGGAAAGAAGTAAAAATTTCGCAGGAAGTGATGGACATTTTCATGGAATATCCCTGGCCCGGCAATGTAAGGGAACTCGAGCATGCCATAGAAGGCGCACTAGTCGTGATGGAAGGGGACGAAATAAGACCCGCCCACCTTCCAGTACAGCTCAAGGCCCATTTTTCCCCGAAGAAAGGCACCATAGCTTCCTATGACCGGCTCAATTTAAACGAAGCACTGGAAAAGGTGGAATCCGAGCTGATTAAAAAGGCCATTGAGGAATCTGAGGGCAACATCACCAAAGCGGCCAAAATGCTTGGCATCCCGCGACAGACCCTGCAGTACAAATTGAGGAAGCTCAAGGGCGAATGATTTTACCAGGAATTAACTGAAAAGGAAATGGTTAAAATAAAAGAGTCGAGCAGGAATTTTGTGTTTTTCCAAAGAATATATAATAAAGTATTGAGGTTTTTAACTTTTATGCATCGAGAAAAACGGGAAAAGACATAGATCGGCATGCTTTACTCAAGGTTTATCCAAGCCTTGAAAGAAAGGGAGGTTTTAATGTGAAGATTCGATGGTTCGGCCATGCGTGCTTCCTTCTCGAATCTCAAATAGGGACGAAAATAGTGACCGATCCTTTCGACGGAAGCGTGGGTTACAAGATACCCAAGGTGGAAGCCGATGTGGTGACCGTAAGCCACGACCATTACGACCACAACTACGTGGAGGCCGTGCAGGGGGACCCCACCATCATCAAGGCTCCGGGAGAATACAACACCTGCGGGGTCAGCATAAAAGGCATCTCTTCTTACCACGATGAGGCCAAAGGGGCAAAGAGAGGTCCCAACATAATTTTCGTCTTCGAAATGGACGGCATAAGGATTTGCCACGTGGGAGATTTGGGGCATCTCCTCACCAAGCATCAGGAGGAGGAAATAGGAAAGGTCGATGTGCTCCTTTTGCCGGTAGGCGGGACGTTCACGCTGGACGCCGAAGGGGCCGTTGCGGTTCTGGAGCAGCTGATGCCCAAAGTGGTAATACCCATGCATTTCAAGACGCCGGCGGTAAGCATGCCCATAGACCCCGTAGAAAAATTTTTGGAAAAGGTGGGCGGCGGGGAGTTTCTGGAAAGCAACACTCTGGAAATAACTGCGGAAGACTTAAAGCAAGAAGGAAGGAGAATTGTCGTACTGAAATACGAATAGGAGGTCAAAAGCAGTGGCGATACCCTCACCGCTGCTTTTTATTTGCGAAAGAGATATTGACAATTGTCTTTTAAAATGCCTAGAATAAAATGTATGGCCTTTTTTATGTACGGAATTTCCTCAAGGAGGACTCATGATGAGGACCAAGTTCATATTCATAACGGGAGGAGTCGTTTCTTCGCTGGGCAAGGGTATCACTGCAGCATCGCTGGGAAGGCTTTTGAAGAGCCGAGGACTTTCGGTTTTCATGCAGAAGTTTGACCCGTATATAAACGTGGACCCGGGGACCATGAGCCCGTACCAGCACGGTGAAGTCTTTGTGACCGAGGATGGAGCAGAGACCGACTTAGACTTGGGCCACTACGAGCGCTTTATAGATGTCAACCTCACGCGAGACAGCAACGTTACGACCGGCCAGATTTACTGGTCTGTAATAACTAAGGAAAGGCGGGGGGACTACCTGGGGGCAACGGTGCAGGTGATACCGCACATCACCAACGAGATTAAGGAACGGATTACCCGGATTGCCCGCCAGTCTTCCCCTGATGTGGTCATCACCGAGATAGGAGGCACGGTAGGCGATATCGAAAGCCTTCCTTTTTTAGAGGCGATAAGGCAGCTCAAGGTCGACGTAGGGAAGGACAACGTGCTTTACATCCACGTCACATTAGTTCCCTACCTCGGAAGTGCCGGGGAACTCAAGACCAAACCCACACAGCACAGTGTGAAGGAACTTCGGAGCATAGGCATACAGCCCGACATAATAGTCTGCCGCACCGAAAAGCGCCTGCCCCGGGAGCTGAAGGAAAAGATAGCCCTCTTTTGCAACGTGGAGCCCGAGGCGGTGATCCAAAACTACGATGTGAAGAGCATCTACGAAGTGCCGCTCGTTTTGAAAAAGGAAGGCCTCGACGAAGTGGTGGCGAAAAAACTCGGCTTCGACGGCAGGAAGGCGGATCTTTCGGAATGGGAGGCCATGGTGGAGAAGGTCAAAAATCCTTCAAAGAAGGTCAATATAGCCCTGGTCGGCAAGTACGTGGAACTCCACGATGCGTACTTGAGCGTGGCTGAAGCCCTGTGCCACGGAGGCATTGCCAACGACGCCCGCGTAGACATAAAGTGGGTGCATTCCGAGGAGCTTGAATCTGACGGGGTAAAAATCGAAGAGGCATTATCGGATGTAGACGGCATTCTCGTGCCAGGAGGCTTCGGGGACCGGGGCATAGAAGGCAAGATAAAGGCGATAAAATACGCCCGGGAGAAAAAGATTCCTTTCTTTGGAATCTGCCTCGGGATGCAGTGCGCAGTGATAGAATTTGCCCGCAACGTCTGCGGCCTTGAAGGAGCTCACAGCACCGAATTCAAACCGTCTACACCCTATCCCGTCATTGACCTTTTGCCGGAGCAAAAGAACGTAAAGGATAAGGGCGGGACTATGCGACTTGGCCGGTACCCGTGCCGCCTCGTGCCCGGCACCAAGGCTAGGGAAGCCTACGGCGAAGAAATGATAGACGAACGCCACCGCCACCGCTACGAATTCAACAACGAGTACAGGGATATCCTCGAAAAATTCGGAATGGTGATAGCTGGTCATTCGCCCGACGGGCGGCTTGTGGAGATAATCGAAATAAAGGACCATCCGTGGTTTGTGGGGGTGCAGTTTCACCCGGAATTCAAATCCCGGCCCAACAGGCCCCACCCCCTGTTCCGGGATTTCGTGAAAGCCGCCCTAAGGCATAAAGAGAGCAAATGATAAGGCTGGAGTGCAAAACCCCCAGCCTTTTATATTTAATACATTGAACAAAATCTCCCAAAAGTTTATATTATAATTATAAATGCTTGAGGTCCGATAAATTTTAATGGAAAGCGAGGGATACCCGTGCTCAAGGAACTTTCGGCAAATGAGCTTTGCGAAACCTGCGACCCGTCGATTTTCAATTTTCTTTCCACGGAAGAGTTGGAGCCCCTTTCCGGCATAATCGGCCAGGAAAGGGCCGTCAGGGCTATGGAATTTGGGCTTCGGATAGAAAAGAAAGGATACAACATATTCGTGGTGGGGCCAAAAGGGACGGGGAAAACTACATATACAAGGAGCGCGGTCTCGAGAATCGCGAAGGAAAAACCGGTCCCTGACGATATACTCTATGTCTACAACTTTTTAAAGCCCGAAAAGCCCAGGGCGATATTCCTGCCCGCCGGCAAGGGCTCGGAATTCGCAAAGGACATGGAAAAGCTTATAGAGGAAGTGCGACGAGAAATCGCCCGGGCATTCGACGACGAAAAGTTCGAAAACCAGCGGCAGGAGCTGGTGGAGAAGTACCAGAAGATGTCAGTGGAGCTTTTTGATAAGCTGGAAAAAATCGCTAAGGACGAAGGCCTTTCCATCCAGCGCACACCCCAGGGCTTCATAACGATTCCATTAAAAGACGGAAAGCCCATGAGCCAGGAAGAATACGACGCGCTGACGGAGGAAGAAAGAAAAACCCTGGAAGAGAAAAGCCGCGCCGTGCAAAACAGGATTGACGAGACGATGAGGAAGATGAGGTCTCTCGACAGGAAGCTCAGAGAGGAGCTTTCGGAACTCGAAAAAAAGACGGCTCTCGCTGCCGTAGACCCGTACTTTGAGGAAATAATTTCCAAATACGCTGAGTTTGAAAATATAATAGCTTATCTGAAAGCCGTAAAGGATGACATCATAAAAAACCTTTCGGTAATAAGGCAGGGCGATGCCTCGAAGGCTGAAATCCAGGAAATTGCCGCGCTTTCCGGCCATGCCGCCCCGAAGGAAGACTTTTTCGTGCGCTACAGGGTAAACCTATTTGTGGACAACAGGGCCACCGAAGGCGCACCGGTAGTATTCGAGACAAACCCTACATATTATAACCTGTTCGGCAAAATAGAGGGCAGGGCCTTCTTCGGCACGGTAGTTACTGACTTTACCCTGATAAAAAGCGGTGCCATCCACCGGGCCCGGGGAGGTTATCTCGTGCTGCAGGCCGAGGACCTCTTCAGGGACCCCTTTGCCTGGGATACGTTAAAGCGCACCCTCAAAAACGGCGAGGCCAGGGTGGAAAACATCGGAGAACAGTACCGCACCGTGCCGACGGTCACTCTGAAGCCGGAGCCCATACCCCTTGACGTAAAGGTCATAATCATAGGGACGCCGTTCATATACTACCTTTTAAACGAATACGACGAGGACTTCAGAAAGCTCTTCAAGATAAAAGTCGACTTCGACGTGGAAATGGACAGGAACGAGGAGAACATGAAGAGTTACGCCTCGTTTATATGCAACATCTGCCGGGAGGAAAATCTGCTTCCCTTCGAGCCTTCGGCGGTGGCAAGGGTTATAGACTTCAGCTCCCGCCTCGCCGGCGACAGAAAAAAGCTTTCCACCCGCTTTAACGAAATCGCCGAAATAATATACGAGGCTGGCGCCTGGGCGGCCATGGAGGGGGCTGAAAAGGTTGCGGCAAAGCACGTGGAAAAGGCGATAGACGAGAAGGTCTACCGGTCGAACATGATAGAAGAAAAACTGCTTTCCATGATAGAGCGGGGCGAGATAATAATAGATACGGAAGGCAAGAAGGTGGGCCAGGTAAACGGTCTTTCGGTCATAGACATAGGCGACCACGTCTTCGGCCAGCCCTCGCGCATCACCGCCAGGACCTTCCTCGGTGACGCCGGAGTGATAAACATAGAGCGGGAGGCGAAGCTATCCGGAAAAATCCACGACAAGGCTGTAATGATACTTTCCGGGTATCTCGGGGAAAAGTATTCGAGGGAAATCCCCCTTTCGGTCACGGCCAGCATCACCTTCGAGCAAAACTACGGCGGTGTGGAAGGAGACAGCGCCACCTGCGCCGAACTTTTAGCCCTTCTTTCCAGCATATCCGGGATACCGGTGCGCCAGGACCTTGCCGTAACCGGTTCACTCGACCAGCACGGCAACGTGCAGCCCGTGGGGGGAGTCACGGAAAAAGTTGAGGGCTTTTACCACGCCTGCAGGATAAAGGGCCTTACCGGCAGCCAGGGAGTGGTGATACCTTCGAGGAATATAGATAACCTCATGCTGAAGAAGGAAGTGGTGGAAGCAGTAAAGGAAGGGAAATTCCACATCTACACCGCCGAAACCATAGACGATGTCATAGAGGTAATGACGGGATTAGCTCCAGAGGAATTCCACAGCAGGGTCATGGAATCCTTAAAGCAGATGGCCGAAAAGGCCAGGGAGTTCTTCGACGGAGAAGACAAGTGATTTTTTGGTAAAAATTTTTGTCGGAGGAAGGAATTTACCGGGATTTATAGAATATATATATCTACCGGTAAAGCTTGTTTGAGGTAGAAATGTTACCCGATTTTTACATTTATATTACAATTTTCCCAATTATATTGACGCTCTACCAGTCGGATGCTATAATAAACGATAGAATTTGAACTTTGAAAACCGAATAATGAGCCTTGGCTCATACTCAAATCCGATGACGGAAAAAAGGCTCATTATTTCAGGATAAATTTTTTGGGTGCTTGCAAAATATGTGAATTGCACGCAATATCATTTCAAGATGGTATTGCGTGTGATTATCTATGATAAAAGGAAAAAGCCTTTTTAAATACCGAGAGGGGGGATACAAAGAGATTAAAAGCTTTGTTTAATAATAGATAAAAAATAAAATAAGGAGGATTTGGGTATGAAGCGATTCAAAAAAGCACTAGCTTTGGTAGTAGTCTTTACGCTGGTGCTGGGACTAATGCCGATGGCTTTCGCTTCTGTTCCGCAAGATATCAAGGGAACGAAGTATGAGAAAGCCGTTGAAACTCTCATGAGGCTCGGCGTCGTCAATGGGTATCCCGATGGCACCTACAAACCTGAGAGAGTGGTAACCAGGGCCGAAATGGCCAAACTCCTAGTGGTTTCCCTCGGACTTGAAGATGCGGCTAAATTAGTGGCAGGCACAACACCATTTAAAGATGTGACCACAAATCACTGGGCGACAGGTTACATAAACATTGCAGCAAATCTCGGGGTAATCAAAGGTTATCCCGATGGTACATTTAAACCCGAAGCAGTAGTGTCTTATCCCGAAGCTGTAACTATGCTGGTAAGGGCTCTGGGCTATAAGGATACCGACCTGCCCGGTACATGGCCCACCAATTACATCTCTAAGGCTGTGATGCTGGGGGTTACAAAAGGCGTAACTGTTGCTCTTACTGGAGCTAACAGGGGCGACGTGGCTCTGCTCCTGATGAACACCCTCAATACCAATATGAAAGACCCTGTAGGGTATGAAGGGACTCAGCCGGTATACGCAAAGCTGATCAGCAGACTTGCCGCTACGGAGACCATCCAGGTACTTGCTACTTCGTCGGTTGACAAAGACGTCGAAGAAGGTACCGTAATGATCAAAGACGACGGTACTACCATGAAGACTGCTATTGCTCTTGATGGTTACCTGGGCAGGAAAGTAAAGGTCTATGTAAAGGACGACCAGATTGTAGCTGTAGACAGTGTCCTATCAGCCGAAGTCAAGACCTTTACTGCGAAGAATGAAAGTGAAAGCAAAGTAGCTAACAAAGTATACGATGCCGATGGTAATGTAGTTGCTACTAAGAGTGCAGATATTCCTGTAGTTTACAACGGCGTAAAGACCAAGCTTAATGCTCCCGGTGTTGTTGTATACAATGGTGCTAAAGTTACTTTGATTGCCAACGAAAAGAAAGGTGAATACGACTTTGCAGTGATCGAGGATGCTTTTGAGTATCAAGGTATCGTTGTTAACAAAGATGTAAAAGATGGCGACAAATTTATTAATGGCAACAGTGCCCTCAGGATAGCGGGCGATCCCGTAAAAACTGTTATAGTGAAGGGTGCTGTCAACAAATTAACTGATATCAAGAAGAATGACGTAATTTACTATGCAAAGAGCGCAGATGGTTCGAAAGTTACTATTCTGGTAGTAAGGGATAAAGTAGAAGGCAAGGTCACGAAAGTAGTAACAGGCGATAAAACGATTGCTACCATTAATGGCAAAGATTATGAAGTATCTGGCGTAACCGTAAAAGTAGATGATGAAGGTACCTTTGTGCTAAATAAAGAGGGTAAGATCGTATACTTCATTGGTAAAGCAGCCGCGGAAGAGAAATACGGCATTGTATTAGCTGCTGAAGTATTCGGACAAATAAGCGGTGGTAAAGTCCAGCTCTTTACTGCTGCTGGAGAGAAAAAGACTTTTGATGCAGTATATGATGTAGCAACTGTGGCTGATGGCGTATACGAGACAAATAAATATTTGGTGACGTATAAAGGAGATGCTGATGGCAAACTGAGCGAGATTAAAGGTGTAGGATCGACTAATACAATACAATATATGGATACTACTTATGATAAAGATAATAAGTTTATAACAATTAGCAATACAAAATACTACCTCACTGAGTCCACGGTAATATTTAATGTATACAACAATGACTACAAAGTCGTCAAATTAGCTGATTTAAATAAGACCCCGATTGATGTAGTGGCATTTGAAGCCGATGGCTACAATGTCCTAAAAGCTCTAGTAATAAGCGAAGCTTCTCTGGCACAGCCGACTCCTGAAACTACCGAATACGCCTATGTAAGCAAAGTCGCTACCATTAAGACCTCCGACGGAACCTCTTACGAAATCACCGCCTTTGCCAAAGGCATGAAGAAGACTTATACTACAAAGGTCGGATTTACCGATACAATAAACGCAAACAGCGTAGTAAAACTCCAGCTTGACAAAAACGGAATAGTTGTAAGCGCTCCTCCGGTATCGGTATCATCCACTGTCACTGGAACCGTAGAAGAAATAAGCGCTGGAGGCTTTAAGATTAAGGACAACAACAACAACATCAAACCCTATCTTTTCGCCGATGGTGTGACCGTCATAACTGTTGACGCGGAAGGCAAAGCTAAACTTGGTGGAGTAGGCGACCTGGCAAAGGGAACAAACGTCACAGTATACCTCGATAATGCTGACAAAGCGGCAGTAATTAAGGTTAACTAAAATGAAATGAAAAACCCCCTCAATTGCTGAGGGGGTTTTTCATTTTTTATTACAGAATGAATGAAAAACTCATACATACGAGGAATGTTCACTCGGATTAGCAGGGAAACACAATGAAATTCCTGGCTGCCGAGGGAGTAGAGTTATTGAGCAAGCGGGGGCGAAAGTTAACGCTTTTACCCGGGCGAGCTACCGAAAGTGGGTGTAGCCGGGAAGCCAGGTAAAGCTTGCAACCCGTGTAGAGAGGCACGATTTATATGCTTTCTTTAGGAATCCCTGCCGGAATGAATCGAAGCCCGGCAGGGACAATTTTTTTAATAGACAATAATGCAGCCGAAAAAGGAAAAAGAGAAAATATGGCGAAGTAGTTAAAAATTAAGAAAAAGAAACCGTTCGAGGTGCATAAAATGCAGCAAAGCTTTTTAGAAAAGCCTTCGAAGCCGCCGCTTTGGACAAAAAACTTCATCCTTATATGCATAACCACCTTCATGTTCTGGGCGGCGTCCCACATGGTGATGCTGGTGCTGCCCAAGTACGCTCTGAGCCTGGGTGCGGATGCCAGGTTTATAGGCTTGATCAACGGGGGTATTTCGGAATATTCCAGACCCTTGCACAGGCCGGTGCTCCTGCTGTAGCATTGAGCCTTCTTACGGCTCACGGTTTCAGGCCTGTTTTTGCGGCAGCACTTACATTTGCAGTTTCGGGCCTATTTTTCGGGAGTACCCTGAAACTGGAGGAGGAAGCGCTTTCGGGGTTAGGCGGTACCAGACCGGCTTTTTTTGAAAAGAGGGCTGTAGGGATAGCCTTTTTGATGTTTTTTCTGGCCTTCACGTACAGCGGTATAATTTCCTACATAGCCCTCTGCGGTGAGGAAAGGGGGATCGCAAACATGAGCCCCTTTTTCCTGGCGTATGCCCTCGGGATCGTGATGGCCCGCCTGAGCGTTGGGAAATACTATGATGTAAAGGGGCCGCATTATATTATCGTCGGGAGCTTCGTTCTACTAATATTGTCTAACGGCGTGCTGGCGGTTTCTTCGTCGGTCCTGCCCTTTTCTCTGGGCGGTGCGGTTTTCGGTGTGGGCTACGGTGCCTTGCAGCCAACCCTGCTTGCCATGGCGGTGAAGGATATAGAGCCCGAGAGGCGGGGTGCGGTGAACGGCACCGTCATGGGAGCCTTCGATATAGGGGTGGGAGCGGGAGCGGTGATTCTCGGGATGGTGGCGAGCTATTCAGGATATTCAGCGGTCTATATTGTCTCGGCCGCCGCCCCGCTGATTGGGCTTTTGGTGTATTTTGCGGGTAAATCAACAAAAATACAAAGAGGGAATTCGCCCTGAAATGGAGAATATGAATTTGCGAAAAATCACATAAAAGCGTCGGTTCGATAGTATAAAAGAGCAAAATGAGATTATCTTAACATTTTTTCGCGATAAAGACAAATAAAAATGACACGAGCAGTTTGAAAATGGATAAGGCGCTGTGGTATATTAAAAAAGCGTTCGGTGGAATGCAAAGTTACACGGAGAATTGGTGAAGAAGTTGACAGCAGAGAGCATATAATGTATAATAAAAAACTGTCGGCGGAAAAAAGGAAGCGAAGAAGGTTGACAAGAAGGAGCAAAGATGATACAATAGAATTCCGCCGAAGGGATGAACCTTGAAAACTGAACAGTGCCACGCCTGAGAGTTTCAGCTGAAAGGTGTGTAATTAAAGTAAGCGAAGAGCTTGCTTTAAGAATTAAATTTAACCTGAGAGTTTGATCCTGGCTCAGGACGAACGCTGGCGGCGTGCCTAACACATGCAAGTCGAGCGGGGGTGGTGGAAGGCGTAAGCTGGAAGCCACCTTAGCGGCGGACGGGTGAGTAACACGTAGGCAACCTACCCACCACACGGGGATAGCCCTGGGAAACTGGGGGTAATACCCGATACCTTTGCTAGCCGCATGGCTGGTAAAGAAAGCTGCCTTTTAGGTGGCGGTGGTGGATGGGCCTGCGGCCCATCAGCTAGTTGGTGAGGTAACGGCTCACCAAGGCGACGACGGGTAGC
>NZ_LOED01000048.1 GCF_001562425.1 Fervidicola ferrireducens | reverse complement strand
AATGGCAATATAATACATCAAATTTATGTCACCTGGACTTACAATAGTGGTGAGGTCAGCTTAAAAAATTTTTTACCTACAAACTCTTGACACAGACCTCAAGCTTTTACCGGTTGCTCAGTGGAAAGGTTTTGCTTATACAATAATGCCGACGTTTGCTTTAAGCTTGGGTTCCATCGCACTGATGGCAAGGCTTATGAGGGCAAGTATGCTCGATGTGGTCAATCAGGACTATATTAAGACTGCAAAGTCCAAAGGCCTTTCACCGACCCAAATAGTATGGAAACATCAAATAAGAAATGCTATTTTGCCGGTGGTTACCGTCCTCGGCCCTGTGACAGCTACACTTCTCACTGGCACATTTGTTATAGAGCAAATTTTTGCGATCCCTGGGCTTGGGAAATTCTACATTTTAGGCATTCAAAACTTAGACTACTCGATGGTGCTTGGGATGACAGTATTTTACGGTCTATTCTTAATTGCAGCGAACTTCATAGTTGACATTATCTACGGTATTATTGACCCGAGGATCAGGATCGCAGGAAAATAGGAGGTGAAGATGATGCAGAATAATGCAGGAGAACTTTCTCCGGAACTTTTTACCCATGTAGGCAAAAATATAAAGGAAATGGAGGCAATAACGAGGCCTAGCATTACCTACTGGCAGGATGCATGGAGAAGGTTAAAGCAAAATAAAGTTGCAATGCTGGGGTTAATAATAATTCTGCTTTATACTTTAATGGCAATAGTTGGACCTTATATGACTCCATACGACTACAGGACTACAAACCCGTCCGAAAGTAACCAGCCGCCATCGGCAAAGCACTGGTTTGGGACGGATTCGCTGGGAAGAGATTTGTGGGCACGCACGTGGATGGGAGCAAGGGTATCCTTAATGATTGGCTTTGTGGCGGCGCTTTTGAACGCGGTAATAGGTGTTTTAGTAGGTGGCATTTCGGGTTATTTTGGGGGTAAAATTGACTTAGTTATAATGAGGTTTGTGGATATCATGTATGCTATTCCGTATATGATAATTGTCATACTGATGATGGTCGTGCTCGGACAGGGTATCATGCCGCTAATCCTGGCACTGGTTGTTGGTGGATGGCTTGGTATGGCAAGGCTTGTCCGCGGACAGATTCTCCAGTTAAAAGAGCAGGAATTCGTGCTGGCAGCGAAAGTACTCGGAGCAAGCCATGCGCGAATAATTTGGAGGCATCTGATACCAAACACGATGGGCGTGATTTTGGTAAACCTCACCATGTCTATACCGGGTGCCATATTCAGCGAGGCTTTCCTGAGCTTTATAGGTCTTGGGGTTGTTCCCCCGCAGTCGAGCTGGGGTCAGCTGGCAGCTTACGGTGCCCAAACTTTCAGAATATATCCGTACCAGCTTTTCATACCTGCATTCTTTATAAGTACAACGATGCTCTCTCTTAATCTCCTTGGTGATGGTTTGAGAGACGCCCTCGATCCGAGACTTCGCAGCTAGATGGGAGGTGGCAGAAGGTGGAAAGACTGCTCGAAGTAAAAGACCTGGAAGTTTCGTTCAAGACCTATGCGGGGGAAGTCAAAGCGGTAAGGGGCGTTTCCTTCCATGTGGACAGGGGGGAAACGGTGGCCGTAGTCGGCGAGTCCGGCTGCGGGAAAAGCGTTACAATGCAGGCTATAATGCGGCTCATACCAATGCCGCCTGGGGTTATTAAAAACGGGACTATTGTCTTTGACGGCAAAGATATAACTAAGCTATCAGAAAAAGAAATGGAACACGTCCGGGGTTCCGAAATCAGCATGGTATTTCAGGACCCCATGACATCTCTGAATCCGACCATGAAGGTTGGCGCCCAGATCGCGGAAGGTCTTATAAAACACCAGAAAATGCACCCCAAGCAGGCAAGGGAAAAGGCCATAGAAATGCTGAAGATGGTGGGCATACCCAATGCGGAAAAACGCGTTGACCAGTACCCCCACGAGTTCAGCGGAGGAATGAGGCAGAGGGCGATGATAGCTATAGCGCTGGCCTGCAACCCCAAACTGCTTATTGCCGATGAGCCGACGACGGCTCTGGACGTCACGATACAGGCGCAGATCCTGGACCTCATGAGGGATCTGCAGAAAAAGTTAAATACGGCTATTATCATAATCACCCATAACCTGGGAGTTGTGGCAAATCTGGCTGAACGTGTGCTGGTCATGTATGCTGGTAAGATAATCGAGCGCGGCAGCCTTGACGATATATTTTACAATCCACGCCACCCCTATACGTGGGGCCTTTTGATGTCGGTGCCAACCCCGGATCTGGACAAGAGTAAAAGGCTGGCATCTATCGATGGCACTCCACCAGACCTCTTTGCTCCTCCGGTGGGCTGCGCCTTCGCAGCCAGGTGCGAATACGCCATGAAGATATGTTACGAAAGGTATCCCGAGGACTTCCCGGTGAGCGACGGCCACAGCGCTGCCTGCTGGCTGCTGCATCCCATGGCTCCAAAAGTTAAACCTCCTATAGGAAAAGGGGTGACTTTATAATGTCGATGGCAGAAAATCCTCTCATTGAAATAAAAAACCTGCAGAAATACTTCAACGTGGGCCGGGGTGCGGTGCTGAAGGCAGTTGACAACGTGAATCTTCAGATAATGGAAGGGGAGACCCTGGGTCTCGTGGGCGAGTCCGGCTGCGGCAAGACTACGTTGGGAAGGACCATAGTAAGGCTTTACGAGCCTACAGGGGGCGAGGTGCTTTTTGAAGGTAAAAACGTGCACAAATTGCAGGGCCAGGAGTTGAGAGAGTTTAACCGCAAGGCCCAGATGATTTTCCAGGACCCTTACGCATCACTGAATCCCAGGATGACCGTGGCCGACATAATAGGCGAGGGCATTGATATCCACGGCCTTTACAAGAACAGAGAGCGTACCGAGAGGATATACGAGCTTTTGAACCTGGTCGGGCTGAACAAGGAGCACGCCAACAGGTTTCCGCACGAGTTTTCCGGCGGGCAAAGGCAAAGAATTGGTATCGCAAGGGCACTCGCCGTGGAACCCAAGTTCATAGTCTGCGACGAGCCTATTTCCGCACTGGACGTCTCGATACAGGCGCAGGTTGTGAACCTGCTCATGGAACTGCAGCAAAAACTCAAGCTTACGTATCTTTTCATAGCCCACGACCTCAGCATGGTGAAGTACGTCTCCGACCGGATAGCGGTCATGTACCTGGGTGTGGTGGTGGAACTCGCGACGTCTGAGGACCTGCACAAAAGCCCACTTCACCCATACACTCAGGCGCTGCTTTCGGCAATCCCGATTCCCGACCCTGAAACCGAAAGGAAGAAGAAGAGGATACTGCTGGAAGGGGATGTGCCGAGTCCCATCAATCCTCCTGAAGGCTGCCGGTTT
Organism: Fervidicola ferrireducens; assembly: GCF_001562425.1. GTDB lineage: Bacteria > Bacillota > Thermosediminibacteria > Thermosediminibacterales > Thermosediminibacteraceae > Fervidicola > Fervidicola ferrireducens. The sequence continues at coordinate 9,950 of NZ_LOED01000048.1, read as the reverse complement.
GCGAAAAGGTGCAGGCACGCAAAGCCCGTATGCACCGAAAAGCAGCCGGAGTTCAAAGAATTGGAGAAAAACCACTTTGTGGCTTGCCACCTTTACTAAAAACTTGATTAATAAAGAGTAAAAACCGGCTGGAATCGATTTTTATACTGCCAGCCGGTTTTTGTTCTACTTCTTATTATTCAGCTTTTTCATGCGGTGAGTTGTTTAGACGGAAAAAATCCCTGCGCTTTATGGCTGCGAGGATATTTTCCCTGGCTTTGGGGAAAATTTGGTCCATCTGGTCGAGGAGTTTTCCCATTTCCTCGCGCTTGGTTGTGCCTGAAGCCGGGCAGGGGCTTTCTATAACCGGCAGGTTTTGAGATCTAGCGATAGACTTTACGGTTTTTTCACTAAGATAAATCAGCGGCCTTATCAAAGTGACATTTTTGCGGGACATGTAAGTTTTTGGTTCGAACGTTTCAAACCGCCCGGTAAAAATGAGATTTAGAAAGAGGGTCTCTATGAGGTCGTCGGCGTGGTGGGCTAGAGCCACTTTGTTGCACCCTAATGCTACAGCGGCGCTGTCCAAAGCACCTCGCCTCATCCTGGAACATAAAGAACATGGATTGGGTTCCTTTCTTATATCGAATACCACCCGGGCTATGTCAGTTTTCACCATTTCGAATGGAATATTCCTTTGCCTGCAGAAATCTATGACCGGAGTAAGGTCCATCTCCCACCCCAGATCCACGTTTACCGCAATTATGTCGAACTTCCAGGGCGAATATTTCCTCAAAAGGTCGAGGATGAAGAGCAGAGCCGACGAATCCTTGCCGCCGGAGACCCCGATAGCAATTTTGTCGCCGTTTTCTATCATGTTGTAATCGATGATGGCTTTTTTGACCCTTGTGAGAAACCATTTTCCGAAGTTTCTGTTCATGCTTACTTCTCCTCGGCTACTTCCTTTACGGCCTTTATGGTCCTTAAAATATCATCTTTTTCTATTCCGTAATGAGTGACGAACCGGACTAAATATCCCGAACCTCCGTTAATTTTTATTCCCTTTTTGAATAGCCTTTTTGCAAACTCACTGGCGTTGATTTTAAGGCCGGATATGTCGCAGATTACGATATTGGTTTGGACCGTTTCCATGTCGATAAAGATGCCCGGAATTGCATTTAAGCCTTCAGCAAGGAGCCTTGCGTTTTCGTGGTCTTCTTTCAGCCTTCCCGCCATCTTTTCCAGGGCGACTATCCCGGCGGCGGCGAGAATCCCGGCCTGGCGCAGTCCACCGCCCAGCATCTTGCGGAATTTTCTCGCCCGCTTAATAAATTCCTTGCTTCCTGCAACGATGGAGCCGACCGGAGCACAAAGACCTTTGGAAAGGCAAAACATCACGCTGTCGGCGTATTTTGCAATTTCCTTTACGGGGACGCCGAGGTAGGTAGCGGCATTGAAGATCCTGGCCCCGTCCATGTGAACCGGGATGCCGTGATTTTGGGCAATTTCGTAGGTCCTTTTCAGAACATCGAGGGGGATCACGGTACCGCCCGCCCTGTTGTGGGTGTTTTCCACGCAGATCAGACTGGTTTTCGGAAAATGTATGTCATCCTCCCTTATGGCGGCCTCTATCTCGGAGGGGTCCATGACGCCCTTTTTCCCCGGGAGGGTCCTGGCCTGCACCCCCGCAAGGTAACCTATGCCGCCCACTTCGTAGGTGAAGATGTGGCTTTTTTCTTCCAAGATAATTTCATCGCCAGGATGGGTGTGGGTCATTATCGATACCTGGTTGCCCTGGGTGCCGCTGGTTACAAACATGGCCGCTTCCTTCCCGGTGATTTCGGCAGCCATTTCCTCCAGCTTTTTTACCGTCGGGTCTTCGCCGTAAACGTCATCCCCCACTTCGGCCCGGTACATGGCCTCGCGCATTTCCTGTGTGGGGAGGGTGACTGTATCGCTTCTTAGGTCTATGAGTTTTTCCATGTCTCTTCCACTTTACTCAAGCTGCGAAAAGCAGCCTGAGGCTGGGCTATTTATTTTCCGCCGTTTAAAAGAGCGCCCACTCCCAGCAGGCGGTATTAAGGCGCTCCTGTCGTCCGCCTTTTAATTATGTATTAATTATGTAGTTATAAATAAATTCTGCACCAAACGCTTAAATCCTGCTTTCTCTTGCAATGGGCGGTACTTTTATGTATAATCAATCAAAAAGATGTTTGGAGGGGTTCTATGAAGAAAAAGGTCCGGGCTTTAATATATGGTTTGGTGCAGGGCGTAGGCCTCAGGTATCAGGTTCAAAAAAAAGCTTCACAGCTTGGGCTTACGGGTTTTGTAAAAAACCTCCCCGACGGTAGCGTAGAGCTGGTGGCCGAAGGGGAAGAGGACCTGATAAATGAGTTGATAGAATACGTAAAAACGGGAATTAGATGGGCGAGGGTCGAAAAAGTAGAACTAGAATGGTCGGAGTGGGAAGGGAAATATCGAAGGTTTGAAATTGCTTTTTAACCGGAAGGTGAAAACAATGAATTTCGAGCAAAGCTCGCTATTCGACGGTGAGATTAAAAAAAGCGCGCCGCTGGCCGACAGGATGCGCCCGAGAAACCTCGATGAATTCGTGGGACAGGACCACCTCTTAGGAAAAGGCAGGATACTTAGAAAATTGATAGAAAGCGACCAGCTCACTTCCATGATACTCTGGGGTCCGCCGGGGGTGGGGAAGACCACCTTGGCCATGCTGATAGCCAATAAAACCGGAGCGAGATTTGTGAATTTCAGCGCCGTGCTTTCGGGGATAAATGAAGTAAAGGACATTATGAAAGAAGCAAGGGAGCGCCGGCGGTACGGACAGAGGACCCTGCTTTTTATAGATGAAATTCACAGGTTTAACAAATCCCAGCAGGACGCTTTCCTGCCCTATGTGGAAAGGGGCGACATAATCCTTATCGGCGCTACCACGGAAAACCCTTCCTTTGAGCTTAATTCCGCACTGCTTTCTCGGGCGAAAGTTTTCGTCCTGAACCCCCTTTCTCCCGATGACCTCATGATATTGCTGAAAAGAGCTCTTTGCGATGAGGAAAGGGGCCTGGGAAATCTGAAAATACAGGTAGAAGACGAACTGCTTTACAAAATAGCGAATTTTGCCAACGGCGATGCTCGGGTTGCCCTGAACACCCTGGAAATCGCTGCTTTGAGTGCGGTGCCCGACGAAAAGGGGATCATTCGGATAACCGAGGAGGTGTTGAAAGAAGCATTTCAGAGGAAGACGCTCCTTTACGATAAAAAGGGAGAGGAACATTACAACCTGATTTCCGCATTCCACAAGTCCCTAAGAAACAGCGACAGCGATGCGGCTTTATACTGGCTTGCCCGGATGTTGGAGGCGGGTGAAGACCCGCTTTATGTGGCAAGGCGCATGATCCGTTTTGCTTCGGAAGATGTAGGCCTTGCGGACCCCAAAGCACTGGAGCAGGCTGTGGCGGCATACCAGGCTGCACATTTTATAGGTATGCCCGAATGCAGCGTGAACCTGGCCCAGGCTGCGGTTTATCTTGCTCTTGCTCCGAAATCCAATTCCCTTTACACCGGATATAATAGGGCAAAAAAAGATGCCCTGGAGACCCTGGCTCAAGGAGTGCCGCTGCACCTCAGGAATGCTCCCACAAAGCTCATGGAAGAACTAGGTTATGGCAGGGGTTATAAATACGCCCACGATTACGAGGACAAAATAGCTGATATGGACTGCCTTCCTGAGAATTTAAAGGGAAAGGAATATTATATCCCAACCGAGCAGGGCATGGAAAAAAGTTTTAAAAATCGGAAGCGTTTTTTGGAGGAATTAAAGAAAAGGCAAAAAAATTTAGGATAATTTATGTTAAATTACAGGAATTTGGAAAGCGTTGAAGAAATAATATAAACATAAACGAAAAAAGGGGGTGCATGACGTGGATGGCAGGACCACCATCAGCGAAAATGTATTCATAGAAGTAGCCCGGGAAGCTATGAAGAAAATCGAGGATGTTTTCCGTGAGGAGAAAAAAGGGGGTCTGTCGGGACTTACCAGGATCTTCGCTGAAAGGTTCGCTCCTCAGATTGCCGTGAAAAAGACCGAGCCGGGTGAAGGAGAGGGGGGACCGGGTACCGTTTCCTTCGAAGTTAAGCTTACGGTGGTCTACGGCGTAAAGATACCCGAAGTGGCGGGCAAGGTGAGGGAAAGGATAATAACCGATGTAGAGGCATTGACCGGCTACAAAGTTGAAAAGGTGGATATAGTGATAGACCGGATTGTAAAACCCGAAGAGGTGCAGCAGGAGGAGAAAAAGGAGAAGCCCTTATAAATGTTAACTTTTCGGAAATTATCTGGCGGCCGGCGGCTAAAGACACCGGCTGCCTTTTTTTGCGAAAATCCCGATTTTTGGTTATTATATTTTATGAGGTGATAGGATGAGAGCCAAAGAAGACCTGAAAAAAATCATCGCAAGGATCAACGGCAAGGGATACAAGGCTTATAAAGAACTACAGGGGGACTACGATTTCGGCGGTTTTGTGCTTTACATAGACCACGTCCAAGGAGACCCATACGCCGCACCCTCGAGGGTAAGGATGCGGGTAGATATGAAGCGGGCCGGCTTTCCGCAAGAGCTCTATAAAACCCCCGTCAGGACCACCGCTCTGGAGGATTTCCTCGCAAGAGAGGTGGCGGCGGTTATCCGAGAACTGCCGCGGGTAAACGGCACGGGAAGAAGCGGAGAGATATACATAGATAAAGGCGGGCAAGAGATTTTAAAGCGTACGGCGGTAAAGGTGTGCCCCGACTACGTAGAGGCGAGGATAAGCATTGGGCTTCCCGCTTTCGGGCGGAGAATCAACGGCAGGGGAGCTGAAACCCTGTTTTTTTTCAAGTTTGCCAGAGATTGCCGAAAAAGGCCTGCTTTACAGGAATATAGATGCTGAACTTGCAAAAAAATGGGTGGAGCTTGCCGAAGACCAGGAATACCTGAGGGAAGAGCTGAAAAAAAGGCGCCTTGTGGCTTTCGTTGCTGACGGTTCAATCCTTCCAAGGGAAAGCGGAATAAGCGACAGGCCCATGAGGGGGGACAAGGTGGTGCCCTTCAAGTCACCAGAAAATCTAAAAGTTTCTTTTGAGCTCCCTAACGCCGGCGTCGTTGAGGGGATGGGCATACCCGAAGGAGTAACCCTCATAGTGGGGGGAGGCTACCACGGGAAGACCACCCTGCTTTCGGCGCTGCAAAGGGGTGTCTACGACCATATCCCCGGCGACGGCAGGGAATTCGTGATAACCGTGAGGGACGCGGTAAAGATCAGGGCCGAAGACGGGCGCCGGGTGGAAAAGGTTGACATAAGCCCGTTTATTGCCAACCTGCCCGACGGGCAGGATACCAGGAAGTTCAGTACCGAAAACGCCAGCGGCAGCACCTCCCAGGCCGCTAACATCATGGAAGCGGTCGAAATAGGAACTAGCCTTCTTTTGCTGGACGAGGATACCTGCGCCACCAATTTTATGATAAGGGATGCGAGAATGCAAAAGCTCGTAGCCAAAGAAAAGGAACCGATTACGCCCTTCATAGACCGGGTCAGGCAGCTTTACGAGGAACTTGGAATTTCAACGGTGCTCGTCATGGGCGGGAGCGGGGACTATTTTGAAGTAGCCGACTGCGTGATAAAGATGCAAGATTACCGGCCGTACGACGTAACGGAAGAAGCCCGTCGGATAGCCGCCGAAATAAAGACCGACCGCAGGGTAGAGAGGACGGAAGGCCCCATCGCGGTAACCCCGAGGGTTATTCTAAAAGAAGGCCTAGAGCTCAGGGGCAAAAAGAAGATAAAATCCAGGGACGTGGATACCCTGCAGTACGGCGGGAAATTCATAGAGATGGATTACGTGGAACAGCTGGTGGATCGCAGCCAGACCAGCGCTGTGGGCGAAATTATAAGGTACGCCGTCGAAAAATACGTGGACGGCAAGAGGACGCTCAAGGAAATCGTGGAAATGGTCTTTGCCGATATAGAAAAATACGGCCTCGATATCGTTTCACCCTTTTACGGGAAACATCCGGGGAACCTTGCAATGCCGAGGCCCCAGGAAGTGGCGGCGGGGCTTAACAGGTACCGGGGGCTCAGGGTGAAATAGAATAAACTTGTCAATACTGCAAACTTGAAAGAGGCAAAAAAGCCTCTTTTTTTTGGCAATTACTACCTAGCACGAAAAGTGCTGCGTCTTTCTTCGGCATTTTCAAGTAAGAAAAATGAATATTAATCATCAAAAAAATTATGCCGGAATATCAAAATAATTAGAGGAATTGTGTATTTTTTAGCGAAAGTATATGAAGAGAGAGTAAAAACATCCGAATCGAAGTGAAAGGCTAAAAAAGAAAATGGCGGTTTTGAAGATCGAAGGTAGTGGGATCTCTTTTAGACAGGAGGCGCTTTAATGAGAAAAATATTTGTGGTGATGTTGCTCGTCGCCTTTATCCTTGCAGGCTGCGGCGCAAAACCAGCTCAAAGGAGCGGTGAGAATCAAACGGCTGCACCCGATTACGGGCAGAACAGCATGGTCGTTCAGGATGCAATAAAAGAGAATCACAAGGGTGCAAGTGAGAACTTATCGGGTACCATTGACAGGAAAATAGTAAAAAACGGCACCCTTCATCTGCAGGTCAACGATTTGAAAAAAACTGAAACGCAGGTTTACGATCTGATTCAAGAGTACGGCGGGTATATCCAGAGTTCTTCAACAAGAAACGAAAACCGGGAAATCTGGAGTGAAATAGTGGTCCGGGTACCACAAGATCGCTTCGAAGAATTTTTCGGAAGGCTTAAACAGCTCGGGAGAGTAAATTACGACAATATTTCCACTCAGGATGTGACCGAAGAGTACATCGACCTTTCGGCAAGGATTAAAGTCCTGAAAGCGCAGGAAGAAAGGCTTATAAGCCTGTTGGGCAAAGCAGAAAAAATAGAGGATTTATTGAGGATAGAGAATGAGCTTTCCAGATTGAGAAGCGAGATTGAGCGGCTTCAGGGAAGAATAAACTATCTCGACAGGGCCACCGGTTATTCCACGATTAATATCAGAATAAATCAGCCGGTGACGGCTTATCCCGAGACCGGGAATGCAATGGGGAGTATTCTTTATAGACTGAAAGACGGATGGATATCGTTTTTCAATTTATTGATCGCAGCAGTAGAAACTCTGGCGTGGCTTTCGCCATACATCATACTTGCGGGTATTTCCGCAGTTGTATATTTGAAATATAAAAAGAAAAATACCGGCAAGGGTGCATAAATAATATATCAGGTGGTATAAAAAGCAGCATACAATCCGAAATAGGGTGGCACCATAAGCCCCTTGGGTTCTCCTGGTACAAAAAAATTCTATGTAAAGTGGACATATGATGTAAGCAATGGGCATGATCTTTATTGGGGTGGAATAAAAACAAAAACCTTGGATTTGGAGTATTATTCATATAAAAACTAAAATGCTATATTTGATGAGGTGTGGCATTAATGAACAAAAATTTTTTCATAATTATGTTAATAGTTATCTCTATTCTATTAGGCTTTTTTGCTTATAATCAAAGACAGGAGAACATAAAATATGAAAATTTATTTTCCGATAAACTATATACAACGATGTATTTACTATCTTCCTCAATACTCAGTAATAATGAAATTCTCCAATCAGGTTTTAGCAAAAAGTATTTTACCGAATCGGAAGTTGATCAGCTTATTTATAATTACGCTAATATTATTAACTATTCTCAGGAAGCAAATTATTTTGTTAGAACCTTGGGTAGAGCAAAGTCCTCACAAATAAATGATTATACAGCATATATAGCCGAGAGAATTCAGTATTACTTACTGAATATAAAAAGGCATGCAAACGGCAATTATTCTGTTTCTTTAAATGAGGATAATACAGAGCTGTTTCAATATGCAAAAGAAGTAAGTGAACTCTGGACGTCAGTTATCAATAACACTATAGAAGGTAAAAGTCCAGAAGAGCTAGGAAACATACATGATAATTATTGGGTTGAAACTATGTTAGAATTGTCCCGTCATTCTAAAAATCAAAGTCATCATTTTCGTAATTTTTAAGACCTTTGCCAGCTACATATTGATGAAATAAAACTCCCGCAGGGGCTTCCACCGCAGGACCCAAAAGATTGCAAATTCTTTTACGGAAACGTGGGAACCGGTAAAACCCATCTTACCACCGCCATAAGCCCCTTGTCGTTTAAAGACCGGGGGGTTTTATCTTTATAGATACCGGGTTAGGAGGCGATGTTATGAAAATAATCAATGTAAAGACCTCAGTGAGGACCCAGATGGTGGATATAACCTCGGAAGTCCGGAGGGCCATAACGGAATCGGGGGTGAAGGACGGGCTGTGCTTTGTCTTCGTACCCCACACCACGGCAGGAATAACCATAAACGAAAACGCCGATGATGATGTAAAAATCGATATAGTAAACGCCCTGAACAGGCTGATCCCCCAAAGGGGTGACTACAGGCACGTCGAGGGAAACTCTGATGCCCATATAAAGGCGACTCTTGTGGGAAGCTCGGTAGTTTTAGCGATAGAAGACGGAAGGCCAGTTTTAGGCACCTGGCAGGGTGTGCTTTTCTGCGAATTCGACGGACCAAGGAAGAGGAAGGTGATTGTCAAGTGTGTGAACTCTGAGACTTCGAAAAGGTAGCTCTATACCTGGTATATTGCATGTTGAGGAAAACTTTTTATTCATTTGGAGGGAGATTATAAAGATGCATGACATTCTTAAGGTTACAAAAGAGTGTCGTGAAATCTTTATATCCTACGGTAAAGCATTTAGTCAAGGAGTGGATCCCAAAATAAAAAAAATAAAAAAACTAAAAAAAGTGTTGAATGATGAATCGGTTCATGTTAAAAAAACTCAATATAAGGCGATAATATCTATCTTAGAGAGTATGATACAGAATAATTTAGTTTATAGTGGATTAATTAAGATAGGTTATTTTTTGATACTATGTGATATCGAGGGGTATGTGATAAAGCTGATACATGATGATCATTTAACAGACTTATTTTAAAGAAATAAATCTTGTTGAAGGAGCGAGTTTAAAATTAGAAGATAGCGGAACAAATGCGATTAATCTAGCTATGGAGTACAAAGTGCAGGTAGAAATATGCGGAGAAGATCATTATTGTGAATTATTTAAAAATTGGTATTCTACTGCAATGCCTATAATGGATTATAATGATACAACCATAGTAGCGTATCTTAACCTGTCATGTTTAATTGAACAAAATATTAATAACCAGGGTTTGGTCTTAAAGAATATTGTGAATCAACTAGAAAAGAGGTTATTGCTAAGTTGGGAAAATAATTATAGGCAAGGAAAACTAACTTATACGGATAAAATAATATTATCTTATCTAGCACGTGGTTATACAAGAAAATCTATTTGTGAATTAGTAAATAAATCCGAAAGTTCATTAAAAAGGCGTTTATATAAACTTTACGATGTATTCAATTCAGATAACGATGTAACTTTAGTCTTAAACGCCATAAAAGCTGGGGTAATAGATCTAGATGGGAATATACTGTAGTATTATAGGCGGCCAAATCGTATAGCATTTTCTATTAAATTTGACAAAAATCGACTAAAAAAACGGACTACTTAGTATATTTACAAATTTTACAAGATGGCATAGAATAAAAATGAAACATAACTGAGTGTGGATAGTAAACTGCAGAGAGGAGGGTGGAAAATGTAATATTAATTTGGGATAGGAACTATTTTTAGAATCAATTTTTTCTACTTAACTAAACATAATACATGGTAATATATGCTCTCGTCAAGAAGAGAAAAATTTATGGTCTGTGTCAAGAGTTTGTAGGTAAAAAATTTTTTAAGCTGACCTCACCACTATTGTAAGTCCAGGTGACATAAATTTGATGTATTATATTGCCATT
>NZ_LOED01000047.1 GCF_001562425.1 Fervidicola ferrireducens | reverse complement strand
TGCTTTAGAGCGGCTAAACGAAGAGATACGCCGACGTGAAAGGGTTATTAGGATATTTCCCAACCGCGAATCAGCTATACGTCTAATTGGGGCATTGCTTATGGAACAGGACGAAAAATGGACTTCTGGCAAAAAATACTTGGATATGACCGAATACTTTGAGTTGCATAAAGAAAACTCAAAAAAAAGTAAAAGAAAAAGTAGTTTCGATAAGTTAAACTTTTATCACCTGATTCTAACCAGAGGGAATTTTACACAAAAAATTGGACTTGAACCAAAAATCCCTTTTTTCAATATTTCTAATTTTTTCTACTAATAATTTTTTTATAATTCGAACCTGACCATCATGTAATCATCGTAATGGATAAAACCAAGCTTTTCATAAGCTCTTAAGGCAGGAGTATTATATTTTTTCACCATTAACACCGGTTTTTTGCCCCTTTTTATAATCCTTTTACAAAGTTCTGATACCATTGCTTTACATACTCCATTGTTTCTATACTCTTCCTTCGTGTAAACCCCACCGATTTGATTCACCAAATCCGTCGACACTTGAATATACGCTTGTCCTATGATTTCATCATCATATACTGCAAAAATATAATCTTCCTCTTTTGACCTTTCTTTAAATGTTTTTATTTTCTCTTCGATACTGACTTTCATATCAAATCCTTTTTTTGAAGCTTCCACGGCAAAGGCCGCAGCTTCTTCTAAAGGTATTTCATAAAAATCGATGATTTTTACTTTTGAATTTTCATAGGGTTTTAATTCTTCATTAATTTGAAAGCTATCTTCATCACAGAATTTAATCTTTTTTGCATCTTTAATTTTGGTATATAAGGGCAATATTACTTTTTTCATTCCCAGTAAGAACTCCACATTGTATTTTAGTATCAGTTCCGAAAAAGCCTCAATACACTCCTCGTCCTCATAATGTGGTGTTGAGCTTCCCAAGTTGTAAAATGGAATAATACCTACAAGCCTGCCGTTTTTAAAATATCCGTAATAATCTCCGCATCTTCTTATATCTTTTTTATTTTCAATGCTGAAATTGGCAATATTCCCCTGAATAAAGGTGGTTTCGAAAGGATATCTTTTTATATATTCTTCGATTATTTTCCTATCCTTCTCTGATAATAACCTCAGCAAGTTATCCTCCCCTTTTATTTTACACAACAGTACAATTTAACTACCAGGTAATACCAAAGGAATCGGTCACTATCGCATGGTAAGCAAGGCTAAATTTAGAACACACTTATTGTAGTTTTATTATAATATAAATAATGTTTTTAGTTGACAGATGGCCATTTTATTATGATAGTGTAAAATATCTTTAGGTCGAAAAGGAGGAAAAACCAGAAGTAATATAGAAAAAGGACCTAACTACCCCCCCCCCCCCAAAAAAAGGATGAGTTAAAAAACTCAACAGGACGGTGAGGTCTTATGAAAATAATTCTATGCAGTGGCCTTCAAAGAGGAGAAAAAATTGAAGAACGCATTATGGAAAGGAATATTCCAAGGCGACCGAGAAAAAGTAATGGAAATATTTGAGCAAAAATACACCAAATGCAAAAGAGAAGAGGATAAAAATGCAGTAATAAAATGTATGGAATACGTGAAAAACATCTGGAAAGAGATATCCTCTTACAGCTTATACAATAGGATACAGCGCAGAAAGTCACGTGAGCCATGTATTATCGTAGAGGCTTTCAAGCTGGCCCTTGTCGTGGAGTAAAATAGGGGTCCATAATATGGCCCAATTAAGGGTGGCGTAAGCCAGCGGCACAGCTATAAGGGGAAAGGTAATAGAGCAGCGGTTTGAAAACCAAAGCCCGTATAGCTGCCGAAGGAGGCTTTATCCAAGGCAATACAACGGATAAAAAAATAAGGGAGATCATTTGCACCCATTAATTGTAAATATATGGAACATACTCTAATGATAAATTCTCTTACTTTCATCTTGTAAGCGATGGCGAGTTTATATAAACTTAAAAATACTTAACGTGATCGTAACTATTGAAGCCTTTCATTCTATTCTAGAGGCTGAATGCTATAGCCGTCATGAATTTCAGAGCTTTATGGAAGCCTATGCGGAAGTATCCAAGTACATTGAGTATTATAACCGGAAAAGGAGGCATGGTAGCCTTGGATATATGAGCCCTGAGGAGTTTCACAAAGCATTCATGAGTAAATTGATAAAAGGAGAATCTTTTGTAGGATAATTTCTATAATTAGGGGGCTAGCCCGCCGGCTTCAAATTATCCAGGATCCCTAGAATTATATTCGAAGAATTTTTGGCCGCTACTTCTGAGAATTCTTCGTACACCACCACTGCCTTATCGTCAGCTCTATCAGATATGGACCTTATCACAACAAAAGGAACGTCATTTACGTAGCATACATGTCCGATGGCTCCTCCCTCCATCTCCACACAGGAGCCGTCGAAGACATCTCTCAAATATTTTACTCTCTCAGCGCTGCATATAAACTGGTCACCGCTCAATATCCTTCCCTTAACTGCTTTTTTCCCTTTTAAGGTTCGGCAGGCCACTTCCCAGGCAATTTCCACCAGGTTCTCGTCAGCCTTGAAAAATTTGACCCCTAGATTCGGGATTTCACCGGGTTCGTGACCGAAAACCGTCCCATCCACATCGTGTTGAGCCACCTCGGTGGATATTACCACATCACCTACATCCAGTTCTTCCCTCAAGGCCCCCGCCACACCGGTACAGAAAATTGCATTCGGCCGAAAATAGTCTATTAAAAGCTGGGTGCATAAAGCCGCATTGACTTTCCCAACACCGCTTTTTACCACGACGACTTCTTTCCCTTGCAGGATGCCTTGATGAAAAGTTAAAGATGCCCTGTGCACGGTCCTTGTTTTTTCCAGCTTTTCACATAAAAGGGCTACTTCTTTATCTAAAGCACCTATTATCCCTACTATATGAACCATCCCTTTCATGTCAATTCAAATCCACAACCTTCAAGCCGTCACCGCAGATTTTACCTTTACTCCTGGAATCTGACCCAGCTTTCCAGTGAGTGCGCCAAGCTCATCGGTAGTGGCATCGACGATAAGCGCTATGACCGAAATTCCCCTTTCCCTGTAAGGTATGCCCATTCGGCCTACTATCATGTCGCCGAATTTTGACAATATCTCGTTCACCTTTGCGGCGGATTTTTCCCTCTCATAAACTATTATCCCCACCACTGACAGCCTCTTTTCCTCCGCCATCGCCGTCTTCCCCTCCTTCTTCTCCTTCAAAATCCTGCCCGGCTGCTGCTTCTTTTATGTAATCTTCGCCATCCAACCCCGTGGAATTGATGAGGTCTATTTGCGACTGTAAAAAATTTAAAAACCTCGTCTTGAAGAGTTGAAATTGAGCCTTTATCTCCTCGTAACGTTCGCTTAAAACGTCGCACCGCATTTTAGCTTTCGCAAGCATTTCCTCAGCCTTAACCTGGGCGTCCTTTATAATCAGTTCCTTTTCCCTTTCCGCGTTCCTTTTTAAGTCTTCGGCAGCTTTTTCTGCGAGGATAATAGCTTTTTTAAGCGTAGTTTCCAGCTCTTGATATTCTTTGAGTTTTTCCCTCAAAAACTTTATTTCTTCTTTTAACTCTTGATTTTCTCTATATAATTTCTCATAACTTTGAGTCACTTTTTCTAAAAAATCCTTAACCTCTTCCTCGCTGTACCCCCTGAAAGATTTTCTGAATTCCTTTTTTTGAATGTCCAGTGGAGTCAAGGTCATTTTTATCACTCCCTATCTTGTGATTTAATATATCACCCTCAACAAAAGCGCCACTGCTACATTTTTTACAATATCCATGGTAATGAGAGCAAACACAGGTGAAAAATCAATATAAAAACCTCCTGTCGGGGGTAAAAATCTAAAAAATAAATGCCTGAAAGGAGCAAGGAGAGGTTCAGTAACTTGATAGACGAATCTATAAATCGGCCAGTACTCCGCTCCAGGGAGCCAGCTCATGAACACTCTTACGATGATTAAAAATTCCATCAATCTGAAAAACAAGTCTATCGTTCTGATTAGCAACAAAGGCTTTACCTCCTCGGCATCAAACTTTATAAACCGGCTTTTCTTTTCCGGATTCTATTTCGTCGATGTTAAAACCTGTTATATCCACATTGTTCGGCGCGAATACAAAGGTGCCGCTGCCGACTTTCTTCACAGTTCCGTCCAATACAAAGACGCTGCCGCTCAAAAAATCCAGTATGCGCCTTCCAGTCTCTTTATCCAGCCCCTCGAGGTTAACTATGACCGCCCTGCGGTTTTTCAACTCCTCCGAAATCTCCCTTACTTCATCGAAACAGGTAGGTTTGAAAACCGTTACCCTGTTTTTCGGTATCTGATGAATATTTATAATCCTCCCTCTTTCTGGTCTTGTAGGAATGCCAAGGGGGTCTTCATATTGGGGTGCAGGCGGCTCCTCGTCTTCTATTCCCAGGAAATAAAGTATCTTACTCCATAACTTGTTGCCGGCCATTTTTATACCTCCTCATCCTAGATTCTCGGTCCGAAAATACCGCTCCCTATTCTTATCATGTTTGCCCCCTCTTCTATGGCCACATGAAAATCATGGGTCATACCCATCGATAAAATTTCCATTTCTACATTTTTTAGGCGTAAATTTTTCAATTCCAAAAATAATTCCCGCATTTTTCTGAAAAACGGCCTTACGTCTTCCGGGTCCTCTTTAAAAGGTGCTATTGCCATCAAACCTTTTACCCTGATGTTCTCTAGCTCTGATATCTTCTTTATCAACTCCGGTGTTTCCTCGTATTCCGCTCCAAATTTGGTTTCCTCTTTGCCGATGTTTACCTGAACCAGCACATCCATGACCTTCCCGAGCTTACCCGCCCTTTTATCGATCTCAACTGCAAGTTCGTAGCTGTCCACCGACTGAATCATGGAGAAAAGTCTTACCGCATACTTAACTTTATTTTTTTGCAAATGCCCTATCATATGCCAGCTGACGTCGCCTTTTACCAGTTCTATTTTCCGTTGAGCTTCCTGCACGCGGTTTTCCCCTAAAATTTTCAGTCCGCAATCGACGGCCACCTGAATTGTTTCGGGCATAACCGTCTTAGTTACCGCAACTATCTTTATATCTTCCTCCCGGCGGCCCGATTTTTCAGCCGCCTCCTTAACCCTCAACCTCAACGTTTCTATGTTCTTCCTAACAAACTCCATATCAATCCCCTCTTTACTATAACCCTATCTCCGAGTTTTACGCCTTCCACTATCGCAATCTTATCGTCGCGCGCCACTACCTTTACTGGTTTAAAAATCAGCCTCCCATCAAAAAACAAAAGTACACCTTCCTGCCCATTATCATTTATTATAGCTGAAACCGGAACGCCGATGCCTTTATAAGCCCGCGCCACGATTTCAACCGGGACTTTTCTCTCATCGAGAAGTTCAAACGGCACTTCCTTGGCGGAAAATACGGCTGTCTTTCTACTTTCGGAAAGTTCTTTTAGTTCCGCCTTGACCTCGAATCCAAGCTGAGGAAATTTCAGGATATATTTCCAGCCCAACTTTAAACTTTCGCCGTTCCATTGAGTTACGATGTTCAGCGACAAATTATCGACAATTTTGAGCACCGCCTGATTTACCTTTACTATTTCTGGAAATATCCGATTTCCCCCGTTGTCCTTTATATCTTCTATGTCCTCATAATCCAGGCAGCTTATCTTATCTGGTACCAAAAGGTTTTCGTAACCGTCTATGTTGAAACTGACCATTCCCGCCATCGGCGAGAAAACCGTGGATTCAATTTCCTGCAGTTTCTTTTCCTGAAGTTCTATGCTTTTTTCTATCACCTCTGCGGCCGCTTCGCTTTGCAGCCTAGAATCTTTTTCAAGCGGCCAGGCTTTCTTCACATTTTCCAATTTCATTCTAAGTTCATCCATCTCTTTTTCGAGCACCTGCTTTTTATCTACATCGGCAACCACTTTAAAAAGAGGGGCATTCACCCTCACCCTCTGTCCCGCTTTGACCAGAAGCTCCAGCTTGCCTTCGGCCGGCGCGTTTATCACTTTTTCGTTTTTAACAATAACGGCTTCACTGGAAATAATTTCTTTCACCGTACTTTCCTTGGCTATATATATGTCATCACGTGCATACCCTAAAATACATAAAACTGCAAGGCACAAGAACAACACCGTCAGCGGTAAAAGAATCCGGCGCTTTTTTCGAATTTTCCTCGACCTCAAGTCCACGACTTTCGAATAGGTCTTCCTCTTCATCCCCTTCACCTTATTTTTTATCTTCTCCATAAAATAGAAGAATCCTTCCATTTTAATAAGAAAAATGGAAGGAGAAATCCCTAAACTTTTATATTTTTCCACTGTCCCCCTTTAAATCTGATTATGTACAGTGCCGACCGGACAGCCCAATCCAGAAACATGGCAATCCAGGCACCCACTAAACCCATATTCAGGGCTTTTAAGAAGTACCACGTAAATCCTATCCTCACAATCCACATTCCCAAAATAGTTATGTAAACGGCTACTTTCGTATCCCCCGCTCCCCTCAAAGCCCCCGGTATAACCATACCGATGCACTCAGGTATCTGAGTAAAAGCTACAATGCGCAAAAGGGTAGTTCCCATTTTTATTACATCCGAATCGCTGGTGAAGATTTTAAGAAAAGCCGCGGGAAAGGAAAAAAACAACAATCCCATAGTCCCCATTATCGCCATTGCCATAAGAAGGGAAATTGCTGCACTCCTTTGCGCCCCCTTTATATCACCCGCTCCCAAATACTGTCCCACCATAGCAGTAGCTGCGGTGGCAAAACCTATACCCGGCATGTAAGAAAAAGATTCCACATTGAGGCTTAGAGAATGCGCGGCATAAGCTTCGGTACCCAGATTTGCCACTAGTCTGGTGTAAACTATCTGCCCTGTGGAGATGAGTATCCTTTCGAGAGCCGCGGGTATCCCTATTTTCATCATTTTCGAAAATAAAAGCCAATCGAAATTCCCGGCGACCTTTTCCCAATTTACAAAAAGGACTTTATTCGGTTTGGACAGAAAGTAAATCAGCCATATAGCTCCTGCTAAGCGCGAAATGGATGACGAAATCCCGGCTCCCACCACTTCCAACCTGGGAAAGCCTAGTCCACCGAAAATAAAAAGGTAATTCGTAAAAATGTGAAAAATGTTTATGACCGCATTCACGGTCATAGGAGTCCTGGTATCCCCCGCACCCCTAATTCCAGCCGCAGCTACGCTGAAAATAAACAAAAAGAGCATCCCCGGCATCATTGCCCTGAGGTAATTGCTCCCCAGCGGTCTGACCGATGGTTCGGCACCCATGTAAATCATGATTTTAAACGAATTAACGAAAGCCAGAATTACGAGAATAAAACCTATTAAAAGAGCGGCGATGACCGATTGACCCGTGACCCGCCCTGCTTTTTCTCTGTCTCCTGAACCCACAGCCCTGGCTGCCAGCGCCGTTGTACCCACCGATATGCCCATGATGAGCGCGTTTAAAAGAAAAAAAGGATGCATGCTGAGGCCCACCGCTGCCACAGCTTCAGCTCCGAGCCTTCCGACCATGGCCATGTCCGCCACCTGGCTTAATGTAGCCAGAGCTTGCTCTATTACCACGGGCCACGCCAAAGTCCAGGCCTTATTGAGCATTTCTTTAATATCTTTATCTCTAAGTAAAATAAACCTTGGCTTCTTTACAGTTTTTAATAAATAGCCGTTCATATTTTTAGTCTCCATCCGCGATAGACAATAATCGGTATTTCATACATAAAAAAATAACGCAGAGCTCATGCTGCTCCACGTTTACTTCCTTAATGGTCTGAGTGGGGGGACTTGAACCCCCGACCTCTAGAACCCCATTCTAGCGCGCTACCAAACTGCGCCACACCCAGACGCTGTCCGATTTCACTTTATATTATAAGGCATAAGACAGATATTTTCAACCCCCGCATAGAAAATTTTTTAAAGGATTATGCATATAAGGCTTCCGCTTCCCTCGTTCACGATGCGCTGCAATGTTTCCTGTAATTTGGCCTGGGCCGATTCGGGCATGTGAATGAGCTTGTTTTGTATGCCCTCCCGCACCAAATCCCGCAATGATTTCCCAAAAATATTGGTCTGCCAAATTTTTGCAGGGTCGTTCTCAAACTCGCTCATCAAGTAATTGATGAGTTCTTCGCTTTGCTTTTCGGTTCCAATAATCGGTGAAACCTCGGTCTGAATATCCGCCCTTATCATGTGGATAGAAGGAGCAATGGCCCTTATTTTCACTCCAAATTTGGAGCCCTGTCTTATGACCTCCGGTTCTTCCAAGCTCAGCTCATCTAATTGAGGCGGAACTATTCCGTAACCCACCCGCTTTACGTCATCCAAAGCTTTTGCCACTTTGTCGTATTCTCTTTTTGCATCGACTAAATCTTTCAGCAGGGGTATGAGATGATGCTCTCCTTCGATAATAAGCCCCGAAATTTCGCTGAGCACCTTGTAAAATAGTTCTTTTTTCGCTTCCAGTATTACTTCGGCCATCCCGTTTCCCAAATTCATCTCTTTTATCCTTACTTGCTCAAGAAAATCACTTTCCTCCAAGGACGAAGCAACTTTATTGATATCCCTGACTCTATTTATACCTTTAATTTTTTCTTTTACGGTTTCTTCAAACTTCTTCCTCAGGTAATGCTCCTTTTCCAAAACCTCTATCCATTTCGGTATGTGTATGTTAATTTCCACCAGGGGGAACTCCAAGAGGATTTCCTCCAGGAGGCTGAAAATATCCTCCTGATTCATTTCCAGGCAGTTGAGAGGGATTACCGGCACGTCGTATTTTGCTTCGAGCGTTTCTTTTAGCTCGAGAGTTTTTTTATTAGTCGGTTCGGCAGAATTCAGCACAATTACAAATGGTTTCCCAATTTCCTTCAGCTCGCTTACCACTCTTTCTTCAGCCTGAACGTAATTTTCCCTAGGGATTTCGGTTATGCTCCCGTCGGTGGTCACCACCACACCTATTGTGGAGTGTTCCTCAATAACCTTGCGTGTGCCGATTTCCGCAGCTTCCTGAAAAGGTATCTCTTCGTCGAACCACGGCGTGGATACCATCCTCGGCCCGTTTTCGTCCTCGTAGCCTATGGCGCCCCTTACAGAATACCCCACATTGTCCACCAGTCGCACCCGAAACTTGATGTTATCTTTAAAAGTTATTTCTACCGCCTGACTCGGAATGAATTTGGGCTCCGCCGTGGTAATCATCCTTCCAGCCCCACTCTGGGGGAGCTCATCTTTCGTCCTGCTTTTTGCGTTAGGGTCCTGAATGTTGGGAATTACCAGCAATTCCATGAACCTCTTGACGAAAGTAGACTTACCCGCCCTAACAGGCCCTACCACACCTATATAGATATCGCCGCCGGTTCTTTCCGCAATGTCTTTAAATAAATCAAATCTTTCCACGGTTTCCCCTCCTTAGTAAACTTATCTACCCCCTTCCTATC
Organism: Fervidicola ferrireducens; assembly: GCF_001562425.1. GTDB lineage: Bacteria > Bacillota > Thermosediminibacteria > Thermosediminibacterales > Thermosediminibacteraceae > Fervidicola > Fervidicola ferrireducens. The sequence continues at coordinate 4,012 of NZ_LOED01000047.1, read as the reverse complement.
CATAGTTTTACGTCCGGGTTTCCCTTAGGAAGGGTAGTTTTTTCGCTTTTTTTCAATAATATATATATGACGCCGTGTCCCGAATATTACTTCAAAATAAAAAAACGTGGACTTGCCACGTTTTAAAGCCAATCCTTATTTATCAATTCTTCCATTTCATGCTTGCCCCTCCTGCTCATAAGTTCCTTCACAGCATCCACTGGGTTTTTACCTTCATAAAGCACCTCATAGGCCTTTTCCGTTATTGGCATTTCTATTCCGTACTTGCGAGCCAGATCATAAGCGGCTTTGGTTGTATATATGCCTTCAATAACCATATTGGTCGAGGTCATGACCTCTTTTACGGATTTTCCCCGACCTATGTCTATACCAGCCCTTCGATTACGGCTGAACATGCTATTGCACGTCACTATAACATCGCCGACTCCAGAGAGCCCAAAAAAAGTGGACGGTTGCCCTCCCATCTTTACACCCAACCGGATTATCTCCATGATTCCCCTCGTTATCAAAGCCGCTCTTGTATTGTCTCCGAAACCTAATCCTTCCGCTATCCCCGCACAAATTGCTATTATGTTCTTCAAAGCACCTCCCATTTCCACTCCCACTATATCCAAATTGGTATAAACCCTAAAGTAAGAGTTCATAAAAAAGTCCTGAACTTTTTCAGCTACATCCTTTTTTTCAGCCGCAGCCACCACAGCAGTCGGAAGCCGCCTTGCCACTTCCTCGGCATGGCTGGGACCGGAGATGACCGCAATTTCCACCTCCAACCCCTTAGGCAGTTCCTCTTTTATGACCTGCGACATCCTGAGCAGGGTCCCCACTTCTATCCCTTTTGCAGCGTTTATGACAATACTTTGATTTTTTATGTATCGTCCTGCCTCTCCTGCAATTTTTCTCATCGCTTGGGAGGGAACAGCCATCACCACAAATTCGGCTCCGTCAAGAGCCTCCTCTAATTCGCAGGTGATTATAATTTCATCCGGGATTCTGATACCCGGCAAATATTCGCTGTTTTCCCGAGTGCTTTTTATTCGTTCGGCGAGTTTCTGCCTTCTTACCCATAATCTCACTTCGGCCCCGTTGTCCGCAAGTATTTGGGAAATCGCAGTACCCCAGCTACCCGCGCCGATAACCGCCGCTTTCATCAAAAATGACCCCCTAATCATTTCTTTTTCTGTTCCGGCCTTTTAATACAACTGGAGTCCCTTCAAGACCAAATCTTTCCCTCAATTTATTTTCGATGTACCTGACATAAGAAAAATGTAAAAGCTCCGTGTCGTTTACCGTAAGCACGAAGGTGGGAGGTTTGATACCGGTCTGTTCTAGCGAATATATCTTTAACTTTCGTCCCTTTATGGTGGGCGGAGCCACGAGAGCCGTAGCATCTTCCAGCAGTTCGTTTAATGCAGCTTTATCTATTCTGAAGGTATACTGGTCCATCACAAACCGTATCAATTCCAGAATTTTGTTAACCCTTTTTTTCGTCTTGGCCGAAACGAATATAACAGGGGCATACTGGATAAACGCTAATTCATCACGGATATTCTCGGTATACCTGTAGATGGTTTTGTCGTCCTTTTCCACCAAATCCCATTTATTCACTACTATTATAATGCCCCTGCCGCTTTCATGTGCTATTCCGGCGATTTTTTTGTCCTGTTCGGTTATTTCTTCCGTGGCATCCAGAACCACTAAGGCTATATCGGCTCTTTCCACCGCCTGAAGCGCCCTCAAATGACTGTAAAATTCGATGTCTTCTTTTATCCTGCTTTTTCGCCTCAGGCCTGCCGTATCTATCAGTACCATCTGTTGCCCTTCGTACTCAAAGGGTGTATCGATGGCGTCCCTGGTTGTACCCGGAACGTCGCTCACTATCACCCTTTCCTCGCCGAGCAGAGCATTTACTAAAGAGGATTTACCTACGTTAGGCCTTCCAATTACAGCCACCTTTATTACGCTTTCATCGTATTCAGGCTCTTCACTTTCCCCTATAAACTCCACTATCCTATCCAACAAATCCCCCACATTAGAACCGTGAAGGGCGGAAATAAAAACGGGCTCACCTAAACCCAGTCGGTAAAATTCGTAAAGCCCGGTTTTCATGGAGTAATCGTCCACTTTGTTTACCACCGCAATAATCGGCTTTCGGCTTTTTCTAAGAATGTTCGCGACTTCTTCGTCCGCGGGCAAAAGTCCGTCCCTTGAATCCATTAAAAAAATTATGAGATTTGCACTTTCTATGGCAAATTCTACCTGCCGCCTCACCTGGGTGGTCATCAAATCCGTTCCTCCAGGTTCTATCCCCCCTGTGTCCACGATGGTGAATTTCTTCCCCTTCCACTCGACCAGGGCGTAAATTCTATCCCGAGTTACCCCGGGTTTGTCATCGACAATAGAGATTCTTTTTCCAACTATTCTATTGAACAATGTAGATTTCCCCACATTCGGCCTTCCCACAATCGCCACAGTAAAATTCATAACCTTACCCCCAAATCCGTTCCCAAAATTTTTTCGAGAAAATCCTTTCCGTCTATTTTCACCACGGCTACCTTAGCATGCAGGCTTTGCTCCACATCCTGCACGGAAAGTCCGTCCAGGAAAACCTCCCCGTCTTTTAACATGACTTCAGGCACCAGCACATGACACTGATGTTTTTCATCAACCAACTTCTTTTTTAATTGATTTACCAAATCCCCGCCCGTCACCAATCCCGCTACAGTCACCGACTCTCCGAAAAAGTCATTCTTTATCGGACAAATCTCAAATTCAAGATTCTTAACGTTTTTTAGAGGCGATAGAACCTTCTCCAGAAAGCGGAAAGCTGAAACGCCGGTGGCTATCTTAACCCGCCTTTTTTCGGGCAGGGAAAGGGGCACCGCATTCATCAGCTCAGTTAACTGGTCCCTTAGCAGCGAGACCATTCCGACACCGTTTTCCCATTGAGGAAAATCTTCGTATGCTTGGGAAGGAGGAAACTCCTTCTTTGCTATTTCGTAAAATTCGTCGGCTGCAAAAACAAGCCTTGTGCCGAACCGCTTTAGATTTTCAAGCTGCAGCTCTTCTATCCGCTCGGTGATCGTCTCCGCCTCTTTTTGGGTAAAGCGCCGAAGAGGATAAAGTCCCTCGCGATATCTGGTTATCCCCACCGGCACCACGGCAATCGATTGCACCGACGGATAAAGAGTAAAAAGGTCTTGCAAGGTCTTTTCAAGCACCTCTTTGTCGTTCACGTCTGGGCAGAGGACAATCTGGGTGTGAAAAAAAATGCCGTTTTCCTTCAAGAATTTCAAGCGGTCCATTATCTTTTCTGCAGCCTTATTTCTCAGCATGGCCTTTCTTACATTGCCGTCGGTGGCATGGACCGAAATGTAAAGTGGAGATAACCTCATCGAAACTATTCTATCTAAATCTTCATCATTAAGGTTAGTAAGTGTTATAAACGTCCCCTCAAGAATCGAAAGCCGGTAATCATCGTCCTTAATATATAAAGATGGCCTCAAACCTTTCGGCATCTGGTCAACGAAACAAAAAATGCATTTATTTTTACAGCGCATAATTCCATCTATGAGGGGATTTTCAAACTCGACCCCCAAATCTTCGTCAAAATCCTTTTCGACGGTTAATACCCGCTCCTGTCCTTCTTTAGTTTTGACCCGGATATTTAATATTTCATCGGTTATAAGAAACTTATAATCTATTATATCTTTTATATTCCGACCGTTTATCTCTAAAATTTCGTCGCCTTTCTTAAGACCCACCTTTTGTGCCAAACTTCCCCTTTTTACCTCTCTTATTACTGCCTTTTTCAACCTTGTCTGCCCCTTTTTCCCGAAATTATAGCTGCTTTTATTACCAGCTATCAATTATATTATCGCGGAAATAGAGGGGCAAGTCAAGGTATTATAGCAGACCGTCTGTGTCAAGAGTTTGTAGGTAAAAAATTTTTTAAGCTGACCTCACCACTATTGTAAGTCCAGGTGACATAAATTTGATGTATTATATTGCCATT
>NZ_LOED01000046.1 GCF_001562425.1 Fervidicola ferrireducens | reverse complement strand
GGGGTAAGGGAGCGGAAATAACCGTTCCGCGAGCGCTCCGGGTGGGAGTCCCGGGCCGAGGCCCCCTGTCGCCCTGCCCCTCGGAGGGCAAATCAAATATCCGGAAAGGAGGCGAAAGCCTGGTCTGGGGGCCGGCTTGGCTGGAGATAAAAACAGTCAAGTTTTTTGAACCAGGTATAGGATGCTTAAACTAATCGGTATCATAATTATAATTGTTGGCTTTGCATTGAAACTAGATACCATAGCCGTGGTTGTCATAGCAGGATTGGCTACAGGCTTTGCGGCTGGGTTGAGTTTCAACCAGATACTCACGACGTTAGGAGATGCTTTTATAACCAACAGGTATATGACCGTATTTTTTGTAACACTGCCCGCAATAGGAATTCTCGAGTGTTACGGACTTAGAGAGAGAGCTGCATATCTAATAGGAAAAATGAGGTCTGTAACTCCAGGGCGATTATTCGCACTGTATACCACTCTCAGGACACTAGCTGCTGCATTAAGTTTGAGGTTAGGTGGGCACGTGCAATTTATAAGACCTCTAATACTTCCCATGGCGGAGGGTGCTGCAAAAACTAATTTTGGCGAATTGGATGAAAAGGACCTCGAAGAGTTAAAGGGGCTTGCAGGGGCTACGGAAAATTATGGGAACTTTTATGGACAAAATGTCTTTGTAGCATCTGGAGGAGTGCTTCTCATTGTTGGTGTATTGAAGGAACTTGGATTCAATGTGGGTGCCCTTGCTGTCGCCAAAGCTTCCATTCCAATTGCTATCATTGCGGTAATAGTTTCGGCGGTGCAATTTTTGTATTTTGACAGAAAGCTTGCTCGTAAAAAAAGTGGAGCTTAGAGGAGGAGGAATATGCAGAATATTCTTCTCGAACTGCTTTACGTAATGTGCGGAATCGTATCTTTTATCGCTGCGTATTATGCTTTTACCGGGAAAGAGCAAGAGTGCAGGATAGGAACTTCGCTCTTTTGGACTATCCTCGGTATCATTTTTACTATCGGCAAGTATATACCTAAAAACGTCGTCGGGGCAATGATACTTATTATGGCGATCCTTGCTGCATTCAAGCAGGTCAGGATAGGAAAGTTTTATACGTCTTCTCCTGAATTTAGGGAGAAAAAAGCTGCCGAAATAGGTGACAAACTTTTTGTCCCCGCATTAGCCATAGCCGTAGCCGCCTTCGGCATAGCCCAATTTACCAAGCTCGGGGGCCTTGTCGGTTTGGGAATAGGAGCTTTAGTTGCACTTTTACTTAGTTTTGCTACAACAGGTGCGAGAATTAACGAAGCAACCAGGGAAAGCGCAAGGCTGCTTCATCAGGTAGGGCCTGCTTCTATATTACCTCAGCTTTTGGCGGCTCTTGGAGCACTTTTTAATACTGCAGGAGTAGGAGAAGTTATATCAAGAGGGATAGGTGCAATATTGCCGGCTGATAACATAACATTGGGCGTCATTGCGTACTGTGTGGGAATGGCACTTTTTACCGTTATAATGGGCAACGCTTTTGCTGCTTTTGCAGTCATAACTGCTGGTGTGGGGGTGCCATTTGTACTGAATCAGGGCGCAGATCCTGCTGTTGCAGCAGCGCTTGCGATGACCGCTGGATACTGTGGCACTCTTATGACTCCTATGGCTGCAAACTTTAATATAGTTTCGGCGTCAATTTTGGAATTGAAGGATAAGTATATGATAATTAAAAAGCAGATCCCGGTGGGAATAGTTTTACTTATAGTCCACATAATCCTTATGCTGGTTCTTGCATTTTAAGAGAAAGGGGAATTAACAATGAAAGTGCTTGTTACGGGATTTGAACCATTTGGTGGAGAAAAAGTAAATCCAGCTCTGGAAGCGATAAAACTCCTGCCGAAAGAAATAAATGGTGCCCAGGTGGTAGTCAGAGAACTGCCCACGGTTTTTAGAAAAAGCCTCGATGTATTATTTAGCGAAATCGAAAAAGAGAATCCGGACGTGGTAATTTGTGTAGGACAGGCGGGGGGAAGATTTGCCATATCTGTAGAGAGGGTGGCGATAAACGTTGATGATGCACGAATACCTGACAATGAAGGTAATCAGCCCATAGACCAGCCGATATTTCCAGACGGAGAAAATGCCTACTTTTCTACCCTGCCTATAAAGAGGATTGTGGAGGCCATAAAAAAGGAAAAAATTCCCGCAGAGGTTTCGAATACTGCAGGTACCTATGTGTGCAACCACGTGATGTACGGTGTTTTGTATTACGCTTCTAAGAAAAAACCGAACATGAAAGCAGGATTCATCCACGTGCCTTATCTTTTTGAACAGGTAGTGGATAAGAAAAACACTCCGGCTATGGGGTTAAATGAGATTGTAAAAGCTTTGACGGTAGCGATAGAGCAGTCGATTACGTGATAATATGAAAATTTATAAGACGAGAGCAGGTGCCACATGGTACCTGCTTTTTTTGTTATAATATTATTCATAAATCAAATCCTCGATTTAAGGATGATGGGGAAATGAAAGATTATTACAAAAAGATATTTGATATTAAAAGGCAGGAAAAAATGAGAAATTTTTTTCTGGATATAGCCAAAGGAGGTTCGAAGAAATCCTACAAAAAAGGTGAAATAATAAAAATCAATGCCAATGAAGCTTATATAGCCATAGTAACCAAAGGGCGGATAAAGCAATCGGTTTTTGGAGACAATGGCAGGGAGAAAATACTTTATTTCCTTCAACCGGGGGAAATTTTTGGAGAATTTGCTTATTTAGGGGGTGGAGAAGATATGATTGTGGGACAGGCGATGGAATGTAGCGAGATATCCGTGTTATTTGAAAAAGAGTTAGAAAGGATTTTCACGAGTAATCCTGAAGCGTATAAGTATATAGCCCACAGTATGTGCCGGAAGTTCAGGATATTGATGATGCAACTTTGCGATCTTTTATTTAAGGATTCACTAGGTAGGCTCTGCGATGTTTTGCTTAGGCTGTGTTGCCAGCAGGAGAAAGTATTAGAAAAGGGTCATATCATAGATATACCTTTGACTCATGAGAATATTGCTCAACTCATAGGCTGCGATAGAGTGACAGTAACCAAGGGTTTGAACAGACTGAAGAAAGAGGGCATAATAGAGATAAGTCAGAAAAAAATCTTGATAAAGAAGATAGAAAAGCTGGAAGAATTTGTTGGTTAAAAAGCGACCTGAATCAACAAAATTCCTTGGATTTAAACCGGGGCCAGTTATCTGTCCAAATCGTGAGATTTCCTTGAATAATCATCGAGTTCCTTGTATCCATCCCGGCGGTATTCCTCAGCGAGGTCAAAAAATTGTATTCCTTCTTTATAGTTTTTATTCAAAATACCTACTGTTCGATTTCGCACATAAGGTGCGTTATCGCAATTTATTTTGATTAAATCGCATTGGGGAAGAATAGAAAATGCGGATATTAAACATGGAATAAAATTTGCATAAATCAAAGGGCAATCTATTTAATTTTGAAAAGGAGGGCGATAAATTTGGAAAAAAGTAGATACTCATTGAGTATGCTTGTGGGCGCGGCCTTTCTAATGGCTACGTCGGCTATAGGTCCCGGATTTTTAACGCAGACCGCGGTGTTTACTCAAAAGTATCTCGCAAGTTTCAGTGCAGTTATATTGGTTACAATAATTATCGATATTATAGTTCAGGTGAACGTTTGGCGCATTATAGTAGCAGCAGGTAAAAGAGGTCAAGAAATTGCAAACGAAGTGTTCCCGGGGCTAGGGTATTTTGTTTCTGCCTTGATTTTGATAGGAGGTATTGCTTTCAACATCGGGAATATAGCGGGAACGGGTATGAGCTTAAATACGATTTTTGGAATAGATGCGCGGTTAGGGGCTGCTATTTCCGCCATAATTTGTATTCTCATTTTTACTTCCAAAGAAATCGGTAATGCTATGGACAGGTTTGCACAGATATTGGGCGTTTTTATGGTATTGCTCGCGATATATGTTGCGTTTGCTGCAAAGCCGCCGTTAGGAGAAGTTGCGGTGCGCACCTTCGTTCCTTCTAAATTTGAATTTTTGCCCATGATAACATTGGTTGGCGGCACTGTAGGGGGGTATATAACCTTTGCCGGAGGACACCGCCTTATTGAAGGTAAAATGAAAGGAATTGAGGCGGTGCGGGAAGCAACAAAAAGTGCTGTATTGGGAATAATTGTAGCGGGAATAATGAGGTATGCCCTGTTTTTAGGCAACCTGGGAGTAGCGGTTAAGGGAATAGAGTTTGATCCGGTGAACCCTGCTGCAACTCCATTCCTCACGGTAGCAGGTGTAGTGGGTTACAAAATGTTCGGGTTGGTGCTTTGGTCAGCGGCGGCGACGTCGGTAGTAGGATGTTCATTTACAACGCTTTCGTTTATAAAGACGTACTTTAAACAGGTAGAGGAACATTTTTCTAAGTTCATCATAGGATTTATAGTTTTTTGCACATTATTCTTTATATTAGTAGGTAAACCGGTAACTCTTCTAATTTTTGCCGGCGCCATAAATGGATTAATACTTCCAATTACATTGGGTTCGATGCTTTTGGCTTGCAGAAATCCCAGAATCGTGGGCGATTATAAGCACCCTGCGATATTAATAGTTCTCGGTGTATTGGTATTTATTTTGGAAGTCTATGGCGGTATCAGGTCGCTTGCCGACATAAAGCAACTCTTTAAATAGGCTAGAGTTTAATAATTGGGGAAAAATTTTTTCATCCTCCGCTGCAGAGCGAATCGGCTTATGCCCAGAAGCTCTGCAGCTTTTGTTATATTCCAGTTGCTTATTTCGAGAGCTTTTTGGATGTGCTGTCGTTCTACTTCTTCTAATGAGGGGAAAGAGGAACTTTCAGGAGTTTTTGCAGTGTAGCACGTTTTGACTTTCAGTTCTACGGGAAGTTCTTTTTCCGTTATTATTTTTCCTTTTGCAAGTATGAAAGCTCTTTCCAGTATATTTTTTAGTTCTCTTACATTACCCGGCCATTCATAATTTTGAAGAATCTCAAGGGCCTCGCCCGAAAAGCCGACAATTTCTTTTTTAAAGAGTTTATTAAAAATTTGACGATAATGGTCGAGGAGGGGCAATATATCGGCTTTTCTTTCTCTTAGAGGAGGAATTTTTATACAAAATACACATAATCTATAAAAAAGATCCCTTCTAAAATTACCTTTTTCTATTTCATTCTGAAGGTTCCTATTTGTGGCGGAAATTATCCGAACATTTATAGGTATGTCCGATAGACCACCGACTCTCCTTACTTTTCTGTCTTCTATTACCCTCAGAAGCTTGGATTGTAATTCTAAAGGAAGTTCACCCACTTCATCCAAAAAAAGCGTCCCGCCGTTGGCTAGTTCGAAAATCCCTTTTTTTCGTTCACTGGCACCGGTAAAAGCGCTTCTTTCGTGTCCGAAAAGTTCACTTTCAAAGAGATTTGCGGGAATTGCACTGCAGTTTATGGCAATGAAAGGCCCTGAAGCCCTTTTGCTTTTTTCATGAATTAATCTTGCAATAACTTCTTTCCCGGTACCCGTCTCACCCTCTATTAATACAGTGGAATCTGTCTGGGCTAAGATGTCGATTTGCGATAATATTTCCTTCATTTTTTTATCTTGACTTATAAATACGACCTTTTCTTGGTTAAGTTTTAAAAGTTTGTTTTCAGTTTCTAATGCTCTCTCCCTGCGAGCTCGTTCTAAAGACAGCTTGATTTCGCTTAAATCGAAAGGTTTTGTTATAAAATCATAAGCTCCTTTCTTGATAGCTTCAACTGCCGTTTTTGTATCTCCGAAAGCGGTTATAATGATAATTATTATATCGTCCGAAAATTCTTTTATTTTGTCTATTATTTGAAGACCATCGATATCCGGGAGGCGAAGATCTAGTATTACTGCATCGGGAGCGTAATTTTTAACAAGACCTAACCCTGCTTTACCTGAAAGAGCTGTTTCTACTGTGTGCCCTTCGCTTTGCAGTGCTATTTTTAGTGCACTGCATATAGAAGGTTCATCGTCAATTACCAATATTTTCAATTTATACATCGATATCACCTTCTTGCAAAAGTGTGGTTATGCAGGTAAGCGGGAAAAGCTAAATACACACTGGTTCCCCGATTTTCGGTACTTTCTATCCAGATTCGTCCCCTGTTTTTTAAAGTGAGGCTTTGAACGACGCAGAGGCCAAGACCATTCCCTCCGGGAAAAGTTGTAAAAAATGGAGTAAAGATCTTATTGAGGTTTTGCGCTGGGATACCTATTCCTTCGTCCTTTATGCACAATATGACTTCATCATCCTGGGTCAAACTTAATGATATATTTATAGAACCTCCGTTTTTACTGGCTCTTATTGCATTTGTAATTAAGTTCATTAGTATTTGTTTCAGATGATTGGGGTCTATATAAAGCTCGTCATATTCGGGTATGGAACACTGGAGTTTTAGAGCTTTTTCCTTCAAAAGCGATGTGATGAATGGTTTTATTTCGTTCATAATTCTGGCGAACGAAACTTTTTCAGGGATAGGGTCGGACGGACGGGCAAATTGAAGTAAGTTGGTAATGATTCTATTTATTCTATCGATTTCACGATATATCGCTCTGTAAAGTTCTGATTTTGTCTCGTCTTCTTCATTTGGAAATGATGATTCCAATACCTGAAAACACGCTTGAATTCCTTGCAAGGGATTTCTTATTTCATGCGCTAAAGCGGCTGACATTTCTCCTATGAAGACCAACCGATTTATGTGTTCCATGTTTTGTTTTAGTTTTTCTTCTTCAGTAATATCGGAAAAGCAAAGTATGTAGTTTTCCCCGGCTGGCGTTATTTCGTATTCGATATATCTAAAATTGCTCTCTTGTGGAGGCCATTTGATTACACCTTTAGGTGGAATTACTGTATTTTCATAGTTTTCAATGAAATTATTGACCCATTCAGCTAACAGGGGACTGCTTTTAAAAAGTTTATTGGCTGTATTGTTTGTAAAAAGAACTGTGTGGTCGTTCGAAAACAGGACAATGCCGTAATTTATCCCGTTTAGTATTTTTTGATTTAACTCTTTTAATCTGAGAACATCATCGATATAACTTTTAAGTTTTTTTGCCATTGTATTGAATGCGTCCCTGAGTATGCCTATTTCATCGTTGCTTTTATACTTAACTTCTATGTTAAAATTGCCGTTAGCCAATTCATTGCATGCGGCTACGAATTTTTTTATAGGCATGGCTATACTGTATGTGAAAAATATGGTGAGCTGACACGAAGCAAGAATTGCGATTATTGCTACTAGGATGGTATACTTTTGTAAATCAAATAATCTTTGCGTTACAAAATCTTCGTTTATATGCGACGAACTTGCCGGAAATTTGGACATAAGATCATGAAGTATTCTTGAGGAACCCACGTATGAAGTTATCCCTACGGTCGCAATGGCTATTACTAAAATGAAAAGAAAAGGCAATAGTATTTTAAGTTCTATACTTCGCATTTCTGGACCTCCATTCTGCAATCAAAAATGCTAAAAGTGATGCGGAAAAACCGATGAGACCCGGATGTATATCGGAGAGGACGGGAATTTTTCCGAAGGACTGGAATAACATGAAGGTAATGTAAAAAATAAGACCGCTTACAAAAGACAATTCTCCTGCGGTTTTATCGGCACTTTTTAAAACCACCCCTGCATAAAGTGGTACGAAAGCGCAAGAAGAAAATATTCCCCAAATATTACCGCCAAATTCAATAAGACTTTTAGGCGGATTAAAGGATAGCAGTAATGATATTGTCCCTGCAATCGCTATTGTAAAACGGTTTAGGTTTAACAACTCTTCTTCGCTCATGCCTTTTTTATAGTTTTTTAGGATGTCATAAGTAAAGCTATTTGCAATAAGTAGTAATTCGGAGTTTGCGGTGGATATTGACGAAGCTATAACCCCAACTAGAAATAAGCCATTTAGATAGCCGGGAAATATTGACTTGATGAGAGTAGGAATTATTTCGTCAATACTGTTTACCTGTGGTGAGGAAGGAATCATTACTCTTAAGCCTATTGACGCAAATATTATGGATGTGTAGATAATAGACAATAATAATATGGAGAATATTATCATTTTTTTGGATGTTGCTTTATCTTTTGCGGAAATAATTCTTATCACATATTGAGGATTGGATGCAAGGCCCAGTCCCCAACCAAAAAAAGAAGTCAGGAGGTATGTTGGGTCTTGGAGACCTTTGCAAAATGGATCCAATAGTCCACCTTCTGGAGTTTTCACGTTCCATCCGTTAATTGGGACCGAACTGAGGGTTGATGCCTTGTCAACTATATTTAAAATTCCACTGTTGTTGACAATTATATATATTCCAAAAGTGATAAAAGAGAAAAATATTATGAAAGCATTAATGGCATCGGTTTTGACAACTGAAAAGAGTCCTCCGAAAGTTGTGTAAAGTATGTAGAGGTATATGAGGAAGATAGCTGCTGTATAAGGTATGTCAAGAAGCGTGCTCATTACCAAACCGAACCCTTTTATCTGCATCGTTATATAAAACAAATAGGAGAATATCATTATAATTGCTGAACATATCTGCATTATTCTGGAATTGTACCTTAACGTAAAGAATTCAGGATATGTGTATATGCTGTTAAAATTTTCTTTTAGACGCGATGAAATCAGAAGGAGAAAAAGAGCGCCGGAAAACCAGGGTATAATACTATAAACTACCCCAGCCACGCCATAGGCATATACATAGCCGCCCAACCCCAAAATAGAGGCAGCGCTAAACCACGTTGCAAGAAAAGTGGCGGTTGAGAAAAAGCTATTTAAAGACCGCCCTGCCAAAAAGAAGTCTTCAGCGCTATAAGTACTATAAAAACCGTTTCTCGCAGAATAAATCATTAAAATCGTGTAGATGAAGAAAAATATCATTGATAAGAATGGTCCATTCATCTTATATCCCCCAAATTTTTTTCTAAAATATAAAAGCACATGAACCGTGCAATTTCGCACACTTCATATATAATTATAGCCTATCTTTCTAAAAATTGAAGGTGGTATAAAATTTGCGATATTCAATTCTTGACAATATTTTTTGGAGGTGGATTTAATTATGACTTACAGGGTTGACCTCAACAGCGATATAGGGGAAAGCTTCGGGGCGTACAAATTAGGGATGGATGAGGAAATAGTAAAGCACATATCTTCTGCCAACATAGCCTGCGGTTTTCATGCAGGAGACCCGTTGGTGATGGATAAAACTGTGCGCTTTTGCAAGGAAAATAATGTGGCAGTTGGTGCCCACCCGGGTTTTCCCGACCTATTGGGCTTTGGAAGGAGAAACCTGGATGCATCTTTCGATGAAATAAGAGCTTACGTCATTTATCAAATAGGGGCGATGAAAGCCTTTGCAGATTCCCACGGACTTAGTCTGCAGCACGTTAAAGCCCACGGAGCTCTCTATAATATGGCGGCCGTGGACGAAAAAGTGGCCCTTGCAATTGCGGAAGCTATAAAGGCAGTTGACAGCAATCTGATTTGCGTGGGTATGGCGGGAACCGCTATGGAAAAAGCTGCAAAAGAGTTGGGACTTAGATTCGCATGCGAGGTTTTTGCGGACAGAAACATAAATCCCGATGGCACGCTGGTTTCAAGGAAGCACCCAAATGCTATGATTCACGATGAGGAGCTAGCTTGTAAAAGGGTGCTAAAAATGATAAAAGAAGGGTGTGTAGAAGCGGTAGACGGCACTTTGGTACAGGTCAAGGTAGACACTATATGCGTGCACGGGGACAATCCTAAGGCGGTAGAATTTGCGAGAAAATTAAAAACTGTTTTAGAGGAAAACGGAGTGCAAATTGTACCGATGGCAAGTTTTCTATAAGGGGATGAGTTATTATGTATGATAAACCGAAGATTTTACCTGCTGGCGATAGGGCTATTGTCGTTGAATATGGTGATGAAATATCGGAAGAATGTAACGCCAGGGTATTGAACCTGTACAATTTTCTGAAGAATTCCAAGGTAGATGGAATAATCTCCATGATTCCCACGTACAGGTCCCTGCTTATTAAGTACAATCCCCTAAAGATAGATTTTGAAAAAATCTCGGAATACGTAAAAGCTGCTTCAAATGCAAAGGGAGAAGAATATGCATTTAAACCTAAAGTCATAGAAATTCCCGTAGCTTATGGCGGAGAGTTCGGGCCGGATTTGAATTTCGTCGCCGAATATCATAAGATAACTCCCGAAGAAGTAATACGAATTCACGTAGAACCTCTCTACCGCATATACATGCTCGGCTTTACCATGGGGTTTGCTTACCTTGGGGGGATGTCCGAAAAAATAGCGACACCGAGGCTTGAAACTCCGCGGGAGAAGATTGAGGCAGGTTCGGTGGGAATAGCAGGCAGCCAGACCGGCATATATCCTTTGGATAGCCCCGGGGGATGGAGATTAATAGGGAAGACGCCGGTAAAACTTTACGACCCCAAAAGGGAAAATCCAATTTTGTTGGAAGCAGGTAATTATATAAAATTCGTCAGAATAGGGCCCGATGAGTTCTTCAATATAAAAGAAGAAGTCGAAAAAGGAACGTATCAAATTAAGACTTATGAATATATTGAAAAGCGATAGAAATTTTTGATGGAGGAGAATCAAAATGGCTACTTTCAGGGTATTACAACCGGGCCTTCTTACTACGATTCAAGATCTGGGAAGATATGGTTATGAAAGTCAGGGAGTACCCACTTCAGGGGCTATGGATGAGTTTGCGTTTAGAGTTGCCAATATCCTTCTCGGCAACGAGGAAAACGCGCCTGCACTTGAGATTACAGTGCTGGGTCCAACGTTGGAAGTTTTGGAAGATGTGGCCGTTGCAGTAACCGGTGCGCAGCTCCCTGTCGAAGTTAACGGTAAAAAGAGAATGGTGTGGACGTCTTTCCCCTTGAAGAAGGGTGATGTGCTATCAATAGGGGCTGTAAGTTCTGGATGTAGGGCATATCTTGCTGTTAACGGGGGATTTAAGGCCGATGTGGTAATGGGAAGCGCTTCTGCCTATACCAGGGGAAAATTAGGGGGATTAGAAGGAAGGCCGTTGAAAAAGGAAGACTTGCTTTTCAGAGAACTGGAAAAGAAACCGACCAAATTTTACAGGGTTGATGAAAGATACGTTCCTACTTATGAGAACGTCGCCGAGATAAGGGTTATTTTAGGTCCTCAAGATGATTACTTTGATGAGGATAATATAAAACTTTTTTTAAATTCTACTTATACTATAACGAAGGACTCTGATAGAATGGGGTACAGGTTGGAAGGGCCCCAAATTCGGGCAAAAGAAAAACACGACATTATAACCGATGGTATCGTGCCGGGAGCTATCCAAATTCCGGCAAATGGTAATCCGATTATAATGCTAAAAGATGCTCAGACAACGGGTGGATATGCGAAAATTGCGACCTGCATTTGGAGCGATTTGCCGAAACTTGCCCAGCTTAAGCCCGGGGATAGGATCAGATTTAAAGCGATCAGTGTAGAAGAAGCGCAAAAAGTTGTAGGGGACTTGGAAAAGAGTATCGAACAGATTAAAGCCACTTTGAAAATTGTAAACTATTTTGACATTACCGTGAATGGGAAACATTACGATGTCGTTTTGGAAAATATTAATTAAAAATAATTGGGGTGGCAAGGGTGGATGCAAAAAAAGCAAGGGAAATGATTAGGAAGGGTAATTGGGAAGGGCCTACTTGCGGCATCGCACCTGGGTTTACACAAGCCAACTTGGTAATATTACCTAAAGATTTAGCGTATGATTTTATGTTGTTTGCTTTTAGAAATCCGAAGCCATGTCCGATTTTGGAGGTTACTGATCCGGGAGATCCAGAACCCAAAAATGTGGCGCCGGGTGCAGATCTTAGGACTGATTTACCCAAATATCGAATTTACAAAAAAGGGGAATTATATGCGGAAGTAAAAGATATCCGCGATTTTTGGCGAGAAGACTTTGTGGCGTTTTTGCTCGGGTGCAGTTTTACATTTGAATGGGCTTTAATCGAAAATGGAATCCCTGTAAGGCATATAGAGGAAGGGAAAAATGTACCGATGTACATCACAAATATTCAGACCAAACCTGCAGGGATATTCAAAGGTAAAATGGTTGTTAGCATGAGGCCCATTCCGAAAGATAAGGTTGTTAGAGCAATTCAAGTTACATCGAGGTTTCCTTCGGTTCATGGAGCTCCGGTACATATAGGAGATCCTGAAGCGATAGGAATACGCTCTTTAGATAAGCCGGATTTCGGCGATCCTGTTGAGGTCAAAAAAGATGAGATTCCTGTATTTTGGGCATGTGGTGTAACGCCTCAGGCCGTTGCCCTAGAATCAAAACCAGAAATAATGATAACCCATTCGCCGGGACACATGTTCATAACAGACCTGCGTGATGAAGAATTAGGTGTAATATAAAAAATGCGATAGCAATTTAAAAATTTATTTGATTAAGCCCTGCCTGAAAAAACATCCTTATGATGGCAGGGCATATACTTTTTTCCTAGTAAAGATGTGGATGACAAATACCCGGACATGACGAAGTTAATAGCAAAAGAAGGCCACAAAATAGGCAACCATTCGGCAACCCCCCTGCGGATGAGTAGTCTTTCAAAACAGCAGGAGATGAAATCTACCCATGAGAAAATAAAAGAACTTCCCGGCCAAGAATAGAAAGTCTTCCTAATAAAATAGACAAGCATTATAATATTCTGAATATGGAGGGATTAAATTAATATACCAAGAAAGAAAAAAACATGGAACTCCGAAATAGTTTGTTATTTCAGCAAAGAAAGTAATCCAGAGGCAATTAGGAGGTTCAAAGAAGGTTTGCTTGATTACATTAGGAAATTTATCCAGGATAAACTCCTGGTTTTTTTGGTATTCTCACAATATAACCTCAGTTATATTACGATTTTTGGCGATTATTTCTTTGGATATAAAATGTCACACTTCTTTTATACAATTCGCAAAATCTTCTCTTTTAGCTATTTAGCTGTAAAATAAAAGAAGGAAGAGTATAAAAATTGCTGGCAACGTTGATAAGTGTCACCGCCGGTGTATAATTGACCCAGGAGCAACGAAAAGGAATTGACCCACCCCCTGGCGAAATATCCCTCTGATACAAGCCAAAAGATCGGAGGGAAATAAGTGCTAGCATTCCTGTAATAAATTGAAATAGCCTTTGCAAACTAAAAACCCTCCTGGTAAAAAAGTAATTGAAGACACCAATCAACCAGGAGGGTGAAAGACATGAACAAAATTGAAAAACTCCTTTTAGTCCATGGTTCAGATTTAATTTTTATCGGTATTGATGTAGCTAAGAAGAGCCACTACGCAAGAATCATAGACCACATCGGCCTCGAACCGGTAAAACCTTTCAAGTTTAATAATAGCAAAGATGGGTACTTTCGTCTAGTCTCAAAAATACTCGAAGCCAAAGAAAAATCGAAAGCGACAAGGGTAATAATAGGCCTTGAACCCAGCGGCCATTACTGGAAGCCCCTAACTTGGTTTCTAAAAGAACAGGGATATCAGGTAGTCCTGGTAAACCCATATCACGTAAAGAAAAGGAAAGAAGAGGAAGACAACAGCCCCACCAAAAACGACCGAAAGGACGCACTAATAATTGCAAAACTCGTAAAAGAGGGTAAGTTTCTAAACTGCCTCTTACCCGAAGGGATTTACGCAGACTTAAGGAACCTTTCGGTAGCAAGAAAGCAGCTAATAAACAAGCTCAACAGCGCAAAAAACAAGCTAATTTCTATCTTAGACGAATACTTCCCCGAATTCGAAGAAGTATTCAAGA
>NZ_LOED01000045.1 GCF_001562425.1 Fervidicola ferrireducens | reverse complement strand
CTCCTTTTTGCTATATTATACCGTAAATATTCTCTTTTTTGGGATGAAGATGCTGGGTTTCTGCGGGTTTGAGGGAATTGTTTTTCAATGGAAACTAATTAAAAAGTTTGAGGGAGGATGTATTCATGACAGTAAGGGTTGCCATAAACGGTTTTGGGCGTATAGGGAAAAACGTACTGAGAATCTATCTTGAGGGCAACAACCCGGAGATTGAAGTTGCAGCTATCAACAGTTCCAGCAGCCCGAAACCCCATGCTCACCTTTTCAAATACGATTCCGTCTATGGCGTTTTCCCGGCCAGCGTAGAGGCATCCGATGATGCTCTTATAATAGACGGAAAGCCGATTCCCTTTTTTTCCGAAAAAGATCCAGAAAAACTTCCGTGGGACGAACTTGGGATAGACATAGTTATCGAATCCTCGGGTAAATTCAGGAAACGCCAAGATGCAGAAAAACATTTAAAGGCCGGAGCAAAAAGAGTTATAATCACCGCCCCGGCAGAAAACGCCGACAAAACTATTGTCATGGGCGTCAATGAAGAAGACTTCCACCCCGAAAAGGATTTTATCGTATCCTCAGCATCCTGCACCACCAACTGCCTTGCACCCGTAGTAAAAGTAATCGATGAAAATTTAAGGATAATCAACGGGTCAATGTCCACGGTTCACGCATATACCGCCGACCAGAATCTTGTGGACAAAACGCACAAAGACCTTCGAAGGGCAAGAGCTGCGGCGATGTCAATAATCCCGACCACTACAGGAGCAGCCAAGGCTATTGGCCTTGTCATTCCCCACCTTGCGGGAAAGCTAAACGGCCTTGCTTTTAGAGTTCCCACTCCAACGGTGTCTATAATCGATTTCGTGGCAAACGTAGAAAAACCTACTACTCGAGAAGAGGTAAACGCCTTTTTTAAAGAAGCGTCACAAAGGGAACTCAAGGGTATTCTGGATTATACGGAAGAACCTCTCGTTTCTGCTGATTTTGTAAAAAATCCCCATTCCGCGGTTGTCGACGGGCTTTCGACAATGGTCATAGGCGACAGGGTTGTAAAGGTGCTCGCCTGGTACGACAACGAATACGGCTATGCCATGAGAGTCATCGAGCTTGCAGCCTATATGGGCCAAAGGGCAAAAATCTGCGCTGTTAAATAAAATTTAGCAAAAGAGGGAAGCCCTCTTATGCGCTTTCAAGGGCTTCCCTTTTCATTGCAATGAGCAGGTCTTCCAGCTTCGTAAGAAATTCGGCGATAACGCTGCTGCTCAAGCTGTAATATACGTATTTTCCTTCCTGCCGGCTTTTTATTATTCCGCTTATCTTAAGAAGCCTCAGGTGTCCCGAAATATTCGACTGGCTCGCACCCAGTTCCTGAACCAGCTGGCTCACCGTTTTTTCCCTTTCTCTCAAAGCTTCCACTATTCTAAGCCTGGTCTTGTCGGCCAAGCTTTCTAAAAACCTTACTTTGGATTCAACTGAATTCAACGTCAATCGGTTCCCCCCTTGCAGCATTCTCCTTCTTTCACTTTTTTATCATACCAGATTTTATCCGCTATTTCACCCCATTTTTCGGCATAGGGCTTCAATTTTTCTGCAAATTCCGCTGCTGTCTCGTTAGCAGTAAGCTGCGTGCTGTAAGCCCCGCTTTCTTCCACAATTTCCTTGAGCATTTCCGGATTGTCTATGAGGGGACACGGTCTTCTCATGTTCATGTTGAAAGGCTGCCTTTTTTGATAGGCCAGCATCAGCGGCGAACGCAACGCATCTTTGAGGCTCAAATTTTTAATATTGCACGTGGAGTAGTGAACAAAAGCACATGGTTCAACTTCTCCCTGAGCATTTATATGAAGGTATCTCCTGCCTCCGGCTATGCAGCCGTTGGAAGCCTCACCGTCGTTCCAGAAATCAATAATCAAGATGGGCTTGGTCTTCCTGTACTCCAAAATCCTGTCGTATATATATGCCCTTTGCTCGGGCGTTGCCATCATCTCAAGGTCCACATCCTTGCCTATGGGTATATAGGTAAAATACCAGGCAAAGGCTGCTCCTTTGTCAACCAGCATATCCACGAATTCTTCGCTGGCAAGCTCCTCGGTATTATGCCTCGTGTAGGTAACTGATACCCCGTATATGAGCCCCGCTTCTCTCATTTTATCCATGGCGTTCATTACCTTCTTGAAAACCCCTTTGCCCCTTCGCCTGTCCGTCGTTTCCTCAAACCCCTCTATGCTGAAAGCTAAGGTCACGTTGCCGAGCCTCTGCAGGTTTTTAACGAGTTCATCGTCTACTAAAGTCCCGTTTGTGAAAAGGTGAAACACCATGGAGCTGTGCTTTTCGGCGAGCTTCAGTATATCGTCTTTTCTCAGAAGCGGTTCGCCGCCTGACATGACCATGAAGTATATCCCCAGCTCCTGGGCTTCAGTGCAGATCCTGTCCATAAGTTCAAAGCTCAGCTCTTCCCTTCTCTGGTAATCGCCTGCCCAGCAGCCAATGCAGTTGAGGTTGCACCTTTCTGTCGGGTCTACCAGTAGCGCCCACGGCACCGAGCATCCAAGTTTTTTCGCATTTTCCATCTGCCTCGGCACTCCGAGGAAGCTGGCGTTCACGAAAAAGTTTACTGCCATCTTCTGTTTAACGTTGGGATGGGTATTGGTAAGCAGCCGCTCTGCAAACTTGTACCAGTTGGAATCCTTATTTTGAAGGAATTTTTTGACTGAACTCACGTTTCTCCTGTGGTGCTCCGGCATCGGAATTTTTTCTACCCATTCCAGCATCCTTTCCATGTTGTTTATCGGTTCGTTCACCAAAAACCGCACGCCCTGTTCTATTACCTTTTCTCCCAGGAGAGTTCTGGCTAGGTCCATTCCAATCCCCCCATTTAAATTGTTATGTCTTCACTTCATTATATAATGATATGTTCATTTACTATTATATCTTGCCAGGTAACATTTGTCAACTTTTCCGCGCTCAGTTGAGGATTAATTTGGCACCTATGGATAACAGCACAAGGCCGAAAAAGCGCATCCAGGTAAATGGAGCTTTTTCGAGGCCAAAAAATCCAAAATGGTCCAGAAGGCAAGCTGTCAGCACCTGACCCACAATTATGGCGGTGGTTGCCACTGCCGCTCCAAGTTTGGGTATGCTCATCACCACCGCGTACGTAATGAGAACTCCTATAACGCCTCCGAGATAATCGTACCACGGCACGCTATCGTATTTTTCCCAGGCGGTCCTGCCCGCCCCTGAAAAGATAACCGCCGCCATTACTAAAGTTGCAGTAAGGTGCACGATAAAGGTGGCACCCGAAACCCCTATGGCCCTGCTCACCACCGAATTCATGGACCCCTGCACCGCCATGAGAAGTCCCGCCAGCGCCGCCACGGCAAGGAAAAATAATTCTCCCGAAAGATTCACCCATACCACCTTCCAGTTCTTTTCTTTTTAGGGTGCTCGTTATTTTATATTTTCACCCATTCAGATTAATATGCAAAAAAAATAGACCCACCTTATGGTGGGTCTTTCGGTACTTTTTAGGCACTTGCGAAAACCTCCCGGAATTCTTCTTCCGAAAGTTTTTCGCGCTCTAAGAGGGCTTCGGCCACTTTATGAAGTTTATTTATATTTTCGCTCAGCAGAGTCTTTGCCCTGCTGTAGCATTTGTCGATGATGTTCCTCACTTCCTTGTCTATAGCCGCCGCTACTTCTTCGCTGTAATTCCTGCCCCTTGCCAGGTCCCTTCCCAAAAATACTTCTTCCTGCTTGTGCCCCAGTGTCATGGGGCCCAAGGTTTCGCTCATTCCGTATTCCATAACCATTCTCCGAGCTATTTCGGTCGCCCGCTCCAAATCGTTCTGCGCGCCGGTGCTGACTTCTTTCAGCACCAACTCCTCCGAAGCCCTGCCTCCCAATAGATGCGTAACGTGGTCGAGAAGCTCGCTTTTACTCATGAAGAACCGGTCTTCCTTCGGCAGGATGAGGGTGTATCCTCCGGCCCTGCCCCTCGGGATTATGGAAACCTCGTGAACCGGGTCGACGTTGGGCAAGAGCTCTGCAACCACTGCGTGGCCCGCCTCATGGTAGGCCACCAGGCGCCTTTCCCTTTCTGTCATTATGCGGCTCTTCTTTTCGGGTCCTGCCACCACCCTGGTTATGGCCTCTTCAAGCTCCTCCATAGTTATCTTTTTCTTGTTTCTCCGGGCTGCAAGCAAGGCCGCTTCATTCATCAGGTTTTCCAAATCGGCCCCTGTAAATCCGGGAGTCCTCCTGGCCAGCACCCCCAGATCCACATCCTCAGCCAAAGGCTTATTCCTTGCGTGAACCTTTAATATCTCTTCTCTGCCCTTGACGTCTGGCCGATCCACCACTATCTGGCGGTCGAACCTGCCAGGCCTCAAAAGGGCCGGGTCCAATATATCGGGCCTGTTGGTGGCCGCGATTATTATAATCCCCTCATTTATGGTAAAACCATCCATTTCAACTAAGAGCTGGTTTAATGTTTGTTCTCGCTCGTCGTGACCGCCGCCCAGTCCGGCTCCCCTTTGTCTGCCGACGGCGTCTATTTCATCTATAAAAACGATACACGGAGCGTTTTTCTTGGCCTGCTCGAACAGGTCCCGCACCCGGGCGGCACCGACGCCCACGAACATCTCCACGAAGTCGGAACCGCTTATGCTGAAAAAGGGGACACCCGCCTCTCCGGCTACCGCCCGGGCCAGCAGGGTTTTACCCGTGCCCGGAGGGCCTACGAGAAGCACTCCTTTTGGGATTCTCGCCCCTAATTCTATGAATTTTTTCGGGTGTTTTAAAAACTCCACCACTTCCTGGAGTTCTTCCTTGGCTTCATCTACACCCGCCACATCTTTAAAAGTCACCCTCTTCTTGTCGTCGGTGTGAAGCCTGGCCCTGCTCCGGCCGAAGCTCATCACCCTGCTGCCCCCGCCCTGGCTCTGCTGCATGATGAAAAACCAGGCGCCGACAAAGAGCAAACCCATCAATATGGAGGGAATTATCTGAGACCACCATGGAACGGTAGGCACCGGTTGGGCTATGAGCGCGAGTTCTCCCCTGTCTATTCTCGGCTGAATTCTCTCTATAAACACCGTTTTATCGGGAACGTAACTTGTGAATTTTCGGCCGTCTTTCAAAGTCCCTTCTATATTGTTGTCCATCATTTTTATTTCTTTTACCGACCCGTTATCTATAAGGCGAATCAGGTCGGTATATCCTATTCTTGCTTGAATTTCGCTCCTTGTTGAGTACCACTGAACAAGAGATAAAAGCAGAATAAATATTAAAAGGTAAAAACTTGCGTTGCGAAGAAAATTGTTCAAAATTGTTCCTCCCTTCAAGGGCCGAATAATCCCTTCGATATTCTACCACAATATTATCATATTTGCAAAACCCCAAAAATCTTTGCCCTCAATTCGCTGCTTTTACGGCCTCCTCTTTTAAAATGCCTATGAATGGGAGATTCCTGTATTTTTCGTTGTAGTCAAGGCCGTAACCCACTACAAAATAGTCTGGAATCTCAAATCCCAGGTAGTCCACCTTGATTTTAACCTTCCGCCGGCTGGGCTTATCTAAAAGCGCGCAAATTTTTATGCTGGCGGGCTTTCTGGACTTCAGCATGTTATAAAGGTAGCTTAAGGTTAACCCTGAGTCTATTATATCCTCCACGATTAAAATATTCCTCCCCTCTATATTTTCGTCCAGGTCCTTCAATATCCTCACTACGCCTGAAGACTCGGTGGATGCACCGTAGCTGGACACCGCCATGAAATCCACCTGAACCGGCAAATCTATATGCCTGATGAGGTCGGCAATAAAAAGCACCGCCCCCTTCAAAACTCCGACGAGCAATACGTCTTTTTTATCCCTGTAGTCTTTCGTTATTTTTTCACCGAGTTCCTTGAGTTTGTTCTTTATTTCCTCTTCGGTTATTAAAATTTCCTTTATATCTTCCAGCACGGACTATTCCTCCTGCATTTTATTTTTTGTTTTCATTTCCAGGACCAACACCTTTTTCGTCTTGTCGGTAACCTTAAACCTTTCGTCGATCCTCATGCCGCAAACCCATAGTATTTGGTCTCCCGAAACGACGAGCGGCACCCGGTCCCTTTCCCTCGCGGGTATTTTATTGTCCACGAAAAAATCCTGGAGTTTCTTGGAAAATCCGCTTCCGAACGGAATAAATCTATCCCCTGGCCTGCGGTTTCTTACTGCCAGCTGGTCTTTTATCCTGTCATAATCCAGATACGCTAAGTTAGGACTTTTCTTAAGAGAAAAGCCTTCTTTCACTTCGGCTATTCGGGCTGCGATCACAGCTCCCGCCTCAGGTATTTCAACTTCTCCGGGCACGGGAAGTTCATAATAAAAGCTTTTTGCCTCCGGCGGAGCTTTCCCGTAAATATAAAAATACTCGTAGCTTTTTTCACCTACAAGCCCGTGCGGCAAATTTAATTTACTTCCCGTCGGCTTTTCCTTTATAAATTCCACCAGCATTTTGGCGTGCCTGTATTCAAAGTCCTGCAAATTTCCCAGAATCTCCTCCACCGCTTTTCTCACTACCCTGAACTTCAGGGAATCGTGCATTTCTCCGAACTTTTCTAAGTTTATCATTACGCCGCCGGGCACCCTTTTTGCCGTATTGCTGTAAGCCTCCCGCGAAAGCTCCTCCAGGAAGGACACATCAAGGGAAGCAATTTCTGAAAGCCTTTTTAAAGCTGCCGAAAGGTGCGGACAATAGTCCCTCTTGATGAGCGGAATTAACTCCAGCCTGATCTTATTCCTGAAATAAATGGTCTGAAGATTGGTGCTGTCTATCCGGTAAGGAATACCCTCCTTTCTCAGGTATTCCTCTATGGCATCTCTTTCCACTTCGATTAAAGGGCGGATGTAATGGTCCCTGACCGGCTCAATGCCCACAAGCCCTTCAATCCCACTTCCCCGGAAGATATTCATGAGGATGGTCTCCTCGCGGTCATTGCTGTTGTGTGCAAGGGCAATCCGACTGGCCTTGATTTTTTCCCTTACGCGCTCAAAAAAGGCATATCTTACCCTTCGGGCCGCATCCTCCGGGGAAAGTCCCGTTTCCCTTATATAAGCGGGGACATCTATTTTTTCGGCATAAAAGGGCAAATCCCATTTTCGGGCAAGGTCTTTAACAAAAGCCTCGTCTTCATCCGCTTCGCGGCCGCGAAATGAATGGTTGAGGTGGGCCACCGCCAAATTTACGCCAAATTCATCCTTAAAGCGGAGCAAAAGATGCAAAAGGCATACTGAATCGGGTCCCCCGGAAACACCCACCAGAACCCTGTCGCCATTTTTTATCATCCGGTACTTTAAGACCGTCCTTTTAAATACCTCGATGATATCCATGATTTATCCACCAAAATACGAATATCCAACATAACTTTCATTTTAAATTAAATAATATCAGAAGTGATTCCGAAATACAAGCACAAAAAACAAGGCCGTTAAGGCCTTTTTCATGCGAAATGGGTATATCGCCATACACTGCCAACCAGCACCGTCATATCGTCTTTTATTGTCCTATTATTCTCCCTCACCTTTTGAAGAATCATGTTGGCCAATTCCTGCGGATTGGTTGTACATGCCGTTTCAAGAAATTTTGCTATTGCCGCTTCTTTATCGTCTTCGTTTGAAAAAGAATCCAAAGCACCGTCGCTGAGTAAGACAATAATGTCGCCGGCTTTGAGATTTTTTTTGACGCTGCTTACCGCTACGCTGTCTATTATTCCGACAGGAAGCGCTCCTCCTTTTACAACTTCCACGTGTTTGCCTCTTTTTATAAAACTGCTCACCGCTCCAGCTTTTAAAAATTCCGCCTTGCCCGAATAGGTATCTATCAAAACCACATCCAATGTGGAAAAACTGTCTTCGTTTCTCATTAATTGCATTGCGGAATTCAGAATATCAATGGAATTTTGACTGTCATAGCCCGCTTCTAGCAGTTCTTCCAGCAACGAAAGCGTCCTTTCGCTCTCTTTCCTAGCCGTTTCTCCCACTCCCATACCGTCGCTGATGGCCAGCATAAAGTCACCGCTTTCCAGTTGTGCAAAAGAGAAGCTGTCCCCCGAAACTTCAGCCCCCTGTTCTGGGAGGCTTACCACTCCCACGCTCACCCGGTAGCTACCTTTCGGAATGGCTTTGAGCCTGCATCTTGTGCTTCCGCTCCGCAGAGGACATTCCACCACTTTTAATACAACTTCCGTTCCGATAGCCTCTTCTACGCAGGCGGGGATTTCTCTCTCGCAAAGATTGCCCTTTACGCACGGACTTTTCACGATATTTACCTGAAGCTTGTCCATATTTTTAATTGCGTAAATATGGTCGACCTTTATGGCCCTCTCGGACAGCTTGCTTTTTATCTTTTCTTCCACTCCAAAGCAGGTACCCTCGGGAAACGCGCCGTCCGCTAGCGTCCTTATAATCCGGGCCGTACCCTTGAAATTATTGACCATGACTTCTCTTTGTTTTTTAATTATGCTCTCTATCTTAGCTTCAAAATTCCTCGCAGTATTCATGTACCTCGATATTCCCTTAATTTCTTCAATCCTTTCGCAGCGGCATATGAGAAAGCCCAATGCCGAACCGTGATAGAAACCTTTTTCATCTTTCAAAACTTCGTACAATGCCCTGACTGTCGCCTTGAAGTCCTTCTCCCAACACGTTCTGTACATGCTGCAACCGGCGCAGATTTCGCTTTTCACTTTATGGTAAAATCTTTCGAAAAATCCCTGTTGTCCATTATTCTCCGACGGCAATATCAGAGCTCCCGAAAGGTCATCGAAAAGTCTGGCAAGTTCGTACAGCCTATCCTTGAAAATTTCCCGCCTTATCACCAGTTCATCCTCGGTTCCGTCTTCCGTAAAATATGTCGCCACCTTCTCCAACAGTTTTACCGGCAGCAGCAAAAATATGCAAAGTCCGAAAATCAGTGAAGGCAGTTTTATGGCGGCTTCTCCGACAAAGCCTGCATATAGGTTTAAGATGAGATACCCGAGGGCAAACCCAGCGGCAACTCCGTACTTCCCCAGCTTGTAAAAAGCACCGCCGACCATACCGGCAAAAGCCAAGGTCCCTGCCGACCACGGGGCAGCCGAGGATGGATTCCCCATAATCCCCAGCACAGCTCCAGCGGTGGCCCCAGCGCCCGGCCCGCCAGCCCCAGAAGAAACGAGGACCGCCACCGTACTTAATGCCTCTTTCAAGTTTATCCCGAAAAATTCCCAGAAACTCATTATCCTTAATACACCGCCAGCTATCAATATAAGGCACAGGCTTTTTTCTATTTTTGTCGAACGGCTTTTAAACACGCCGGGCAAACCGTATGGAATAACGTGGACAAAGATGAAAGAAAGCCCGGCTTCCATGAAAATTAAGAGGTAATCGTACAAACTCGCGCTTTTCATCGTAGACATCAAAAGACCCGACGCTGCAGATGAAACGAAGATACATACTCCGACAAGCAAATCCCTGTTTTTGACCTTATTTCGCAGCAAATGGTATAGGATTGCAAAAATCGTTGTTGCTGCAGCATATTTCACGGCCATCAATTCCCCGGCTGCCGTAAACGTCCCTAAAAGAGATGCAATTCCCACCGTCAAAAATCTTCCTCGATAACAAGCAGCCGCGGCAGTAATTGAAATGCCCAGGGGATATATCTCCAGTATCGGGGCCCTTCCCAGAAAGAAAGCCGCAACATGCAATATCAGTGAATCAACCGCCAGCAATATCTGCGGCACTGCAAAATACGGTTTGTGAATTTTAGTCTTATTAATCAATTTAATCACCTACCACAAATTTTTGGTAGGCTTTATTATACACCTGCGTTATAACAAAATATGTCAATATGATGTCGCTTCGCAAAAAAATCGTTAGACAAAAAAAAATAAAAGTCGCAAGCTGCGACTTTTTATTCATAAAATAAAAATAAATGGTGACCCTGAGGGGAGTCGAACCCCTGTTACCGCCTTGAAAGAGCGGTGTCTTAACCACTTGACCACAGGGCCACTTTTGGTAGCGGCGCAGGGATTTGAACCCCGGACACTGCGGGTATGAACCGCATGCTCTAGCCACCTGAGCTACGCCGCCACAATATTTTCCTTTGGTGGCGGGGGCTGGATTTGAACCAGCGACCTTCGGGTTATGAGCCCGACGAGCTACCAGACTGCTCCACCCCGCGACGTCATTTCACAACGCAATTTTTATTTTATAACAAAATCTTTTTTTCGTCAAGGGTTTGTTGCAGAAAGCCGCGAGCCAGAGCTCGCGGCATTTTCCAAGGTTTTTACTTTATCTCGACGGTAGCACCGACTTCGGCAAGCTTTGCTTTTATCTGTTCGGCTTCTTCTTTGCTCACCTTTTCTTTTATGGGTTTCGGTGCGTTGTCTACCAGGTCTTTCGCTTCTTTCAAGCCAAGGCCGGTGAGTTCCCTTACGACCTTTATTACCTTTATTTTCTCTGCACCGGGATTTGCCAAAATTACATCAAATTCTGTCTGCTCGGGAGCTGCAGCCTCAGCAGCAGCACCGGGAGCAGCGGGGCCAGCCGCCACAGCTACCGGCGCAGCAGCTGTTACTCCGAACTTTTCCTGTAAAGCCTTTACCAATTCCGAAAGCTCAAGAACCGTCATATTTTCTATAGCAGCAATGATTTCGTCCTTTGTCATTTTTTCCAACCTCCCTGATTTTTTATCATTTTTGGTTTTAATTTACCCGGCGGCTATGCCGCCACAAGAGCCCTTTTCAGAACCCTTAAAGTCAGGATGCCTTCTTTTCCTGAATGGCCTGGAGAGTATAAACCAGGTCGCGAATCGGACCCTGAAGCACCCACACAATCCCGAAAAGGGGCGATTGGATTGCTCCCACGGCCCTGGCGATGAGCTCTTCCTTTTTGGGGAGCTTTGCCAGCTGCTCCACCACTGCTTTGTCCGACACCCGGCCCTCAACGATACCGCCTTTTATCTCCAGGTTTTTGTGGTCTTTGGCAAAATCCATCAGAATTTTAGCCGGGGTTACGGGGTCATCGTAGCCGAAGGCAATGGCCGTTGGCCCCTGCAGGTATTCATCAAGATTAATATCCAGGTCCTTAACCGCTATCCTCGTGAGGGTATTTTTGACCACCTTGTATTCTATGCCCTGTTCCCTCAACTTGCTGCGCAGCTCGGTCATCTCGGCCACATTGAGCCCTTTGTAATCGGTCAATATGGCCGCTCTCGCCCTGCTGAACTTATCCTTAAGCTCGGCGACCAGTTTCTTTTTCTCCTCCCTAGCTCCCACCTTCTCACCTCCTTCAAGAAAAGCTGATAAACCAAAAAGGCCTTTCTGCAGAGGTACAGAAAGGCCTTGTATTCACCCTGATAAATACTTTGCCTTCGCCTCGGTAGGATATTAAGCCTTTCGGCACCTACTTTCTGCAGCGAACTTAAACTTTATTTAATTTTTAAAAGCACCTTATTTCTTTTCCGTTACTTTGCTCGGATTTATCTTGATTCCAGGCCCCATCGTGCTCGAAACCGTTATGCTCTTCAGATAAGTCCCTTTAGCCGCCGCGGGTTTTGCCTTGATTATCGATTCCATAAGGGCCATGAAATTGTCCATCAGTTTATCGGGGCCGAAGGATTTCTTGCCGATAGGCGCGTGAACTATTCCCGTTTTGTCCACACGGTATTCGATCTTTCCTGCCTTGATTTCCTTTACGGTTTTCCCCACATCGAAGGTAACTGTTCCCGCTTTGGGGTTGGGCATAAGGCCCCTCGGTCCCAATATGCGGCCCACCTTACCCACCGCACCCATCATGTCTGGAGTCGCTACGGCTACATCGAAATCCAAAAATCCCTCTTCAATTTTGGCAATCAAATCTTCCGCACCTACGTAATCGGCTCCTGCCTGCTCGGCTTCGGTAGCCTTATCGCCTTTTGCAAACACCAGCACTTTTGGGGTTTTACCCGTGCCGTGAGGGAGCACTACGGTCCCCCTTACCTGCTGGTCAGCGTGGCGCGGATCGACTCCAAGCCTTACCGCCACTTCGATGGTTTCATCGAATTTTTTGTTAGCAGTCTGCACGGCAAGCTCTATTGCTTCCCTGGGCTCGTACAATTTGGTCCTGTCCACCAGTTTTAACGCTTCAAGATAGCTTTTGCTTCTTTTTGGCATCCCTTAACCCTCCTTGTGGTACTATCGGAAATATTCCTCCCACTTTATTTCCGAATTTATTTTTTTACATTAATCAACCACGGTTATGCCCATGCTGCGGGCCGTTCCTTCTATCATCCGCATAGCTGCCTCCAGGCTTGCGGCGTTAAGGTCCTTCATTTTCAGTTCTGCGATTTCCCTGATATCCTTCCTCGTAACTTTGCCAACTTTGTTCTTGTTGGGCTCACCGGAACCCTTCTCTATGCCGGCGGCTTTTTTAAGCAATACCGAAGCCGGCGGCGTCTTCAGCACGAAAGTATAGGACCTGTCCTGATATACGGTAAGCTCCACTGGAATTATTAGCCCCACCTGAGATGCGGTTTTTTCATTGAATTCCTTGCAGAAATTCATTATATTGATACCTGTAGGACCCAGTGCAGGACCTACCGGTGGAGCGGGCGTAGCTTTTCCAGCAGGAATCTGAAGCTTTACCACTGCCACTACTTTTTTGGCCATGCTAGCACCTCCTTGCGATACTATAATTTTTCAATCTGATTGTAATCCAGCTCAATCGGCGTTTCCCTGCCAAACATGGAAATGAGGACTTTTACTTTTTGCTTTTCGTGATTGATTTCCACAACTTTACCCACGAAGTTCTCGAAAGGTCCTGAAATGACTTTTACGTTTTGGTTTATATCAAGTTCAATCTTAGGCTTCGGCTCTTCGATACCCATCTTTTTTAATATAGCTTTGACCTCCGATTCCTGCAGCGGAATGGGCTTGTTGCCTGTACCTACAAAACCGGTAACACCAGGCGTATTCCTGACCACATGCCAAGAATCATCGGTGACTATCATTTCGACCAAAACATATCCCGGAAATATCTTGCGCTGCGTCACCTTTTTTTTCCCGTTTTTTATCTCCACTTCTTCCTCCACGGGAACCAGAACCCGGAAAATCTTGTCCTGCATTCCCATGGATTCTACTCGCTTTTCCAGATTTGCCTTTACTTTGTTTTCGTAACCGGAATAGGTATGAATCACGTACCAGTTTTTAGACATATCGCGCAAGGGGTTTAACCCCGCCCTCCCTTATCGGAGAATAAGCTTTAAAACATTCAACAATATGCTGTCAACTATCCATATAAAACCGCTTACCAAGGCCACAGATACGATAACCACTATGGTGGAAGACACCAGTTCATCTTTGGTAGGCCAGGTCACCTTTTTTAGCTCGGACCTTACTTCTTTTATAAATTTGCCACTTCTTTTCAAAAAACCTTCGCCGCCGGCTGCCATTAAATATTATCCCCCTCAAAAGGAACAATTTTATTTTGCCTCTCTGTGTAGAGTATGACGCCCGCAGTATTTGCAGAACTTTCTAAGTTCTAACCTATCGGGGTCGTTTTTCTTGTTCTTCTCTGTATGGTAATTCCTGTGCTTGCATTCTGTGCACTCCAGCACTATGTTAACCCTCATCAGGACACCTCCTACACCTTTAGTTCGGTACACTCTGCCATACACGTAGTCACTTAATTCAATTTATCATAATTCGCTTTTATTGTCAATAAAAAGCCAAAAATAAAGGGGAATCTATCGATTCCCCTTGCTATCTTCCCTTTTAGTTATTCGATTATCTCGGTCACCACGCCGGCCCCTACTGTCTTGCCACCCTCGCGGATAGCAAAACGAAGGCCTTCTTCCATCGCTATCGGCGCTATCA
>NZ_LOED01000044.1 GCF_001562425.1 Fervidicola ferrireducens | reverse complement strand
CCCTGACAGGGATAACGTAGGAACATCATCCCCTTGTCCTTCGAGTCAGTTCCTTAGGCTGGTCAACTATGGCTTTTGCAAGCCACCGCCTCTACAGGCGGGTGGTAGTTGACCTATCTCTCTTAATTCCTGTTGCTCCTGCTCTCCAAGGTACAAATTTTCTCCTACAAGGCCTTCTTCCACGAACTCTCCTTCTATCAGCGATCTTCCGCCCGGCAACACCCCTAGCGATCCTTGCACCGAACTCATAACCAGGTTGAATTTATTCGTATCCACATTGGAAAGCGCAAACAGCATCACGAAAAACTAAGCCTCGGGCTAGAGGGCTGGCGATGTGTAACTTTCCATCCTAACAATCTACCCACCTCACCTCTTCTCCTTTGGGGTGCGTGTTCCCATCCTAGCTATCTGGCCTTAAAACTCAAGAATTTTCTGGATTACTTCGGAGGCGATAATTTCCTTCCCATCCTAGCTATCTGGCCTTAAAACGAAACACAGCGCGCGATACAAAACTGGCACAAATCCCCTTCCCATCCTAGCTATCTGGTCTTAAAACCACTTCGGGGATTGAGAAAACTGCGCGCATAAGAACCTTCCCATCCTAGCTATCTGGTCTTAAAACCCTTGTCGTCCGCCTCTCAAAAGAGTTCGCCCAGGCAATCTTCCCATCCTAGCTATCTGGCCTTAAAACAAGGCCGTGTATACGCACTCTGGTCAGGGCGTTATAAACCTTCCCATCCTAGCTATCTGGCCTTAAAACCCGTCCCATATCTCAGATTTTATGCGGTTTCATTCCCTTCGATAGTCCATTTCTGTCGTCGACCCCAATAATGCAAAATTTCCGGGAGAACGACGACGTTTATAACAGAGTTAGAGCAGGTTAAATTCCACGTTGCCCATCCCCCATCCCGTTTTCCTCCCTGCCCCCATGTATTCCAGCATCTCAAGCAGGCAGTACATAAAAATTTTTGCTTCACAAGGCGTGAATTTGGTAAAATTGAACTTTGCCGCCCCTGTAAACCCGGAGAAAGGTATGTTATCGTCCAGCATTAATTTCTCCGTTTTGCACTCGCACTGTTCTAGCCGGGCTATCTGCATAATAGCCTTTGCGTTTAAAAGCGGTTCCCTTTCCTTCAGTTTCTTATATGTGCAGAGGGCCCCTTGCCAGAATATATACGGGTCGAAATACGGTACATCTATCCCATTGTAGTAGAAGGATGTCGGTGATGTAAACCTTATTTCAAACCCTTTAACATCAGATAAATCCGGCATCTTTCGTTCAACACTGTATTCGACAGCTTTGATTTTCAAGCCGTACTGTTCTCCCCGCTCTTTTACGGTTCGTTCCGGCAGGATCTGGATGCTCAATGCAAAGCCGTCCTTTCTTAAGTTTTTTATGCTGAAGAGCTTTGTGTAGCAGTCATGTCCCTTCCTTATGGGATGAAAATCCGAAAACATGTTATAGACTACTGCATTTGCCCGCTTAGGAGAAAGCGGGTTTTGGGTAGAATATTTGATTCTCATTAGGCATACTCTATTATCGGTCATATTATTATTATTACCTGGTCATCCAAACTGTGCAAAACCGCACAAGTTTAGACGGCTGGGGTATTTTTTACCGCCTTTCAGGTTGTCCCTGCCCCAGCAGGCGGTATTTGGGACAACCATAGCCCCTGCCCCAAGAAGCAGGAACTCGCGCCCTTATCCGGGTCTCCCCACCTGCCCTGAATGCAACACACTCTTCAAGACAGAGATGCCTCTTAAGACTTTCTCAGGGGAAAGTGGCGTCACCACCGCTACCTTGAGAACTCGCCAGAGTTTATAGCTTTCGCTACAGGCACTAACACTTGTCTCATCCAGAGGTATTAGTGCTTCCCCGGCTCACTCCCAAGGCTTTGTATCAGTTTTATCGCTCTGTCTATCCCCTTTAGTTGCCTTTTCTTTAGGTGTTTGTTCTTAACCGTCCTCTTTACGTGCTATTTTAGTTCCTCCAATTCGTCAGCATCTAAATCTTTTAGAATTGCCATATATCCTTCGAGAATTTGCTCTTTTAACCCAAACCCTCTTCTTGCTATAACATACGCTGCTGCCACGTCCTTGCTTATCATATACTGCGGTGCATATTTCAGCATCCCTATCACTGATGTGTAGGCAGGATTGACCTCTATGACTTCTATACCCTTTCTCTTCGCTAATACCTTGATTTTTCTCCAGAAGCGACCTGTAGCTAAAGCCGTGCCTTATCCTTCTCGATTTCCTCCCTGAAAAGTCCCCTCTTTTTCCTTTGCCTCTTATGTCCAATTTCTCGATTGCTATCGCTTTTTCCTTTTCTTCTGCTAGCCTTACTACTTCGTGGGCAGACTGCCATCTGTAATATTCCCTCTTATTTGAATTGCCGCTTGTAAGTTCAGGCATCGGTACTCTGCCATAACTTACAAGATTACCATTCTCGTCTGTTCCCGACCACGCTATGTGGTTCGGGTACGCGTTGATGTCTATCCCTACAATTCCATTTTCCTTTGTTACCACAACTTCCGGAGAGTTTTCTTCAATTGTAAAGTAAGCATATACCTTCCCGTTTCTGAGTTTTAACTCGACAGAACATGGTTCTTCACCAGTGCTGATTGCTTGTAGTAATTCCTCCCGGCTTCTTCCCTTTTCCCATCCTGCTTGTATCCCTGCATATGCATACTTTCTTTCACCTACGTTGATTCTAAGTACTGCACCATTTTTATCTATATCGATCCTTTGAAGGCCGAGGGGCCCGCCGAGGTGTTTACCCTCTCCCCATCCTAGCTATCTGGCTTTGAAACCATATACCTCCAGCAAGGTTGCCCACCTGACGGGAAAATCTTCCCATCCTAGCTATCTGGCTTTGAAACCGGGATGGCAGAGCTATCCCGGCGAACTCGCAGCCAACTTCCCATCCTAGCTATCTGGCTTTGAAACGCTTCTAGTCGACCAGGCTATCTGGGGCGAAGAAACTTCCCATCCTAGCTATCTGGCTTTGAAACTATGACGACTTGACAAAGGGAAAAAACCGTTGTATACTTCCCATCCTAGCTATCTGGCTTTGAAACTAGTAGAAATACCAGGCACGGCCATGATGTTGAACTCTTCCCATCCTAGCTATCTGGCTTTGAAACCCGTCTCAAAATCTGCGCTATATACAGCCTTCGCCTCCTTCCTCCATCCATTTCTGTCGTCGACCTTTGATAGCGCAGAAACCCCTGAGGGTCGACGACACCCGGTGACTTACACTGCCGTCACCCTCCGATTCTTGCAACCCCGGGAGGGCTGACGGCAGTTTTTTTTCACGCATTGTTCAGCTTCGCTATCAGTTCCGCCGGGCTCAGGACCGGCAAGTACTGATGCCTCGGCGGCAAATAACACAGTACCTCTTCGCCCCACCAGTATGGCGGCCGATATGCCCGCACCGCCTTCATCCATTTCGGGTCAGGCTTTTCCACTTCTTTGGCCGGTATCACCCTGCTCGGGTATCCGTCCGGCCCTATCAGTGTGTAGTCGGCAGGCGCTCTACTAATCACAATGTCACCCACCTGTCCGTAGCCAACCGTCGTCCTTATTCCCAAACCTGTGTGCTTTAAATCTTCCAGTAAATCCGCCACCTCATGGGGATCACCTGCAAAGTAAAACCTTACTTCTGGCGTACAAATCAGCCTTACATAGCCAGCTTTCTGTCTGTAAGGCCCGGCGCCCAAGTATATCTTCTTTTCTATTTTCACAAAACGTCCGTTTATGCAGTCCAGCCACGAAGTGCTTGTTACCCAGGCATCTCTCACCATCTTTGCATTTGTACGGTCTATAAACATTGCAGATGCGCGGTAAAACTTCTTTGCACGTCCCGTTTCTTCTAGTGGGATTTCTATTTTAGGGTTATCCCCGGTATAGTCGCTTATCCCCAACCTCTGAGCTTTGAGCCGCAACAGCAAAGCATCAAGATGTATTGGGTGTTCAGGTTTTACCGCCGACACTGCAATCGGCGTCAATACTTCTATCCGCACTTCGTAAACGGTCATACACAAATTGCTGCCTGGAGACCCGTCCCCAGAAGGAGACGGGGAAAAGGCAGCCAAGATACCTCCTTTCCTCTTCCGGGTATTCATTTTTATAAGTTAAGGACGACTTTTCGGGGAGCGAGCTTATTGATCTTTGCTTTGTCCCTCTCCAGTGCTTCGACTATACGCCAGTATAGTTTCGAAAGCTGTATACCATCTTCTCGGAGCCTATTCCAGTCTTCTTTTTGCTTGCCGCCCAACAGCGTTACCTTGCCCGTGCTTCTTGTGAAGGCCGTATACAGCATCGATTTTGCCAGCGTTTCCGGTTCTGGCTCTACGAAGATGATTTCCTTGTACTGCCCGCCCTGGGCCTTATGCACCGTCATCGCAAATGCGTGTTCTATATACCACCGCAGCTCAATAGGATCATACTCAGCCTTTATTTCACTTCCGTTTGGCAAGGTGTATTTTACCGTCACAACGTCCGTTTCCACTTTTTCGACGACTCCCCTTGTACCGTTGAATATTGTCGGCCTACCTTCTTTTCTGTAGCGGCGTATTGTCCGTAAAAACCGTGAACGCACGTTACTGGCAGTGTCGTAATCGTTTCTCGTTGCTATTACGATGTCGCCCGGCACAAAGTCGTCCAGATTTTCTTCTGTATCCAAATACATGCTCCTCAGTATGCTGTTTAACCTTTCTACGTCCTTCCGCCGCCTCGCAAAAACCGCCACCTCGCCGGGTTTTCGCCCCTTTAACCGCTTTCTCAGCTCCGCTTCTATCTTCTCCCACTTGTTGGCTGGAACAATCTCCAGTTTCTCGCCTTCCCGGAGCGGGCGTCCTTCGCGAATGTTCAGTGCGTTCTCCAGCAATTCATCATTTTGCCTGTACGAATCTTTTAGTTCTATGATGTTGTAGCGATGCTCGCCAGCTTTAATAAGTGCTTCAAAAATGCCTCCAGCGCCGATCGGCGGCAGTTGAGCAGGATCCCCCGCAAATACATAGCGGCAGTTCTTGCCGGCCGTGCTTAGCAGCTTTGCAATTACCGGTATCGTTGCCATCGACATTTCATCGACAACAATGACTTTCTCGCCCTGCACGTCAATATTTTCTTCTTCCTCTTCATCCGTCTCTGCGGGGATAAAGTAGTCGTCGTCGTCATATATCCTTGCATATCGATGTATTGTAGAGAACGGTATATCTGATTCTGCCGCGAGTCTCTGGGCTGCTATCCCGGTCGGTGCGAGTAATACCACCTCTATTTCTTCTTCTCTCAAAGCATGCACTATTGAGCGAAGGGCAGTCGTTTTCCCGCTGCCAGCCTTTCCTATTACTACCGTTATCCTGCTGCTCATTACACTGTTTACAACCGCTTCTTGAGCTTCGCTTAGCTCTATTCCTCTTTCTTTCGCCCATTTCCGGGCATTTTGCAATATCGGCCCCTGCAAAACCTCGACCGGTTCGGCCAAAATTTCCGCTATGCGCTGTGCTATATACCTCTCTTCGTGAAATATGCGTGCTGGGTAAACGGCGCTTATCCTGTAGGCATCTTTGCCCGAATAACCTTCTTCCTTTAGCATTTCCTCTTCGTAAGTTTTGTCATAGACAAGCTTTCCGGCGCCTCTCGAGTTACCACTTATTATCCAGCTTTTCAGCATTTCCGGCCCTGTTTCGTATCCGTATCCCGCCAGCCGTTTCCTCAGCACCCACATCGGTATATATGCACTTGAATTGTCTCTTATATAGTCAATTGCAATAGCGTTTGTGACAGCCAGAATGACGCTATCATCTTTTGCACGCCCAAAGTAACCAAGTATCTTCTCCGCATCGGCTATACCGTCTTTAATGGTGTCGTATATGTCAGCTTGGAGGATGATATACGGGTTTTCGCATATAAGCCCGCAGACAGTTGTCTTATACCATCTTGCCCTCGCCTGGAAGTAATCTATCAGCCTTGCTGCGTGAGATATGTCTAACGAAGCGCCGGTAATCTTGAAAAGGTTGTATAAATTACAAAGTTCCTCATCTCGTTTTATCCGACCCACCACATCTATTAGCAGTTCGTAATCTTTAGTGTCCAGTATTTTTTCGGCCTTCTGCAGCTTTTCTTCATCCAAAAGTTCGCCGAGCTGTTTGATTTCGCAGTGTTCAGCTATTGTCCTCAGTTTTTCTTCGCTTATAGGGTAAAACAGGGGAAGGCCGTTTTTTAGGTCAAGGTCGCCTAAAACTGGATTTATTGTCCTGACTTTTAACCCATTACCTATCTTTTCGCCCGTTACCTTATACTTTAATCCTGTTCGGAGAAAAGGTAGGTGCTCGCTGAAATACAGCGGCACCCTACCTTCTTCATTTTTCAGAATACCTTTGCGTTTATCTCTGTCATATTGTTTCAAGACACCCGTTATTTCTACGGACATACTTTTTATGCATCCCCTTCCTGGCTGTTGTCCTTCTCCTTGTCTTTCTTCGACTTTTTGCCGTTGTTCTTCTTATCCTTTTCCTGCAAGAGCTCCGGAATCCCTTTTATCCTTGCTATGACTTTCTCTTTTTCGTTTTCGATA
Organism: Fervidicola ferrireducens; assembly: GCF_001562425.1. Lineage (GTDB taxonomy): Bacteria > Bacillota > Thermosediminibacteria > Thermosediminibacterales > Thermosediminibacteraceae > Fervidicola > Fervidicola ferrireducens. Next base: position 7,339 of record NZ_LOED01000044.1, on the reverse strand, counting down.
TAGTCCCAGAACGGCTTTGCCCTGCGTCCAATTTCACTCATGTCCAATTCATGATTGTTCTCGTAATACACTGCCTTAAAATCTCCGTGTCCCTTCGATATGCCCCCGCCGAGCTTGCCCTCTTCCAAAAACACCTGCAGGAAAGCATAGAATGCCGCTTCGGTTAGCGCCGAAACTCCGCTGCGCAGCGAAAATTTGTGCATCATTACCGTCCCCGCCGGTATAGCCTCCGTAAAGTATATTGTTCCGCCTTTCTCCTTCGTTTCGTCGTCTCCGTTATTTTGCCCTATTTCTCCACGTGTGCCTTCCAAAGCCACTTTGTTATAGCCTAAAAGATTGTTTCTGATAGCGCCCGTCAAAGTACTTGTTGCCAATATTTCATCATCGTTGAGGAACGCTGCCAGTTCCGGGTAAAGATGAATCGTCTCCTGCAGAGCAGGAACCACAAATCCCACAATCATTTGACTGCTGAAGTAGTGCCCTTTATAACTGCCCCCGAGAAGGTCAAAGAAGGGCAAATCGCGCCTTAAAGTAAGGTATACATCCTGCGACGGTGGTTCGGGCTGCTTGTTTGTTGTCAGGCCACCGGCAAAAAACAGATACTCAACATCCAGTGGAATTTTTGCCGCTAATGTTATACCGAGCCGCTCAAATATTTTCGACATATATAGCCTGCGTGTGCTATTCTTAACACTATTGCCCGATATAGCAGGTATATCCAGGTACTGCCGGGATACCCTGTCGTAGACCGGTATACGCCTTATAAGGGTGATATTCCCGCGTCCTCCCCCATTCTTTTTGTCGACAAGTTCCGGGGTCAAAGCACCATGTGTCACTGGCGACGTCAAAATAATCTTCCCAAACACACTCTTACTCATAAACGAGTGATTCCTCCTTTACGTTTATTTTGAAATTATAAATCTCGCTGTTTTTATACCCCGCGAGCCAGGCAACCGCTGCCCATTGAGGGTCACTCAAGCAAGCTTCGACAAATAGCGGCGCCGAACAAAGTTCCTCCTTCTTTTTCCTACAAAGAGAGACTTTCTTTATCAGTTCCGATGGCGTTACGTGCAAGTAATAATACTCTTCGGCTGGTGACTTGTGTGTCCTCCCTCCGATCTTCACCTCCCTGGACTTGCTGAAATACATCAGGATCGTAATGTTCTCTTTATCGTAATTTGCAGCCAAAAGTGGGGCTATCGGAGTGTTGGTATACCTCGCAATAAACACCACCGCAAAGGGCGGCTCCGGAAGGTTCTGAAGAAAACTATATGCATCTTCAGGTGACATAAACAATTCTAACCCTCTCTCGAGGGATACTGCATAGCCGTTCTTCGCAGTGTTCTGTTGCTCCCTGCAGTTCCTGATCTCGGCGCAGCATGAGCACACATGAGTTGAACCGTGTCCTTTACAAAGATGGTCGCTCGTCCAGTTGCCCATGTTCTTTAACTTTGAAAACGGCACCGCACCACCAACTAATTTCCCCCCGCACATTCGGCATCTCCCATCTTCTACTGCTGGCAGGGGCTTCTTCAAACCTTTAACCGCATGATAGTATATCTGCGGGCCAGTAAGAATTTTGCAGCACCTCCCTTTGCAGATAATCGCAAGGCAAAAAAATGTTGCCCATTTAAAATGAAAAACCAACCCTATTTTAAGGTAGGCTATTTGCCGTGCTTTCGATAGATTGTTCACTTAGAAAAGGCTTAAGCCGCTCCACTGCCGCCTTCATATATTCTTCGTCCATTTCAAAACCTACTACCTTCACGTCCAACCGCAGACAGGCAAGTGCCGTAGTGCCAATCCCCATGAAAGGATCGAGAACCAGTTTGGTTTTCTGTGACGTCCTCCCCTCAATAAATTGAGGGGCATCCTTAAGCGGATGCACGCAAGAATTTATGCTTGCGCTTCGGTTCAACGACGCCATGCCATTCCAGGAGGAACGACACAACCGCGGGCCGCGCCACCCGACCACTACTCCCCTTCACGGGAGATACCTGATACACCCTCTCATAGATGTTCAGGGCACTGTTTACGTCCGCCTGTGCCTTCCACCCGCAGGAGCATACATACAAACCCCGGTGCCTCCGGTTGGAAGGCATAACCTTCCCGCAGGCGTGACAAGTGATGGACGTACTCTTCTCGTCTATGTCATCCCGTACCAGAATTCCCACCAGTGTCCCTTTATACTTGAGCATATTAATCAACTTCCGGTACGGCCATGCGTGCAGCCGCTGGTTCAAACGATCCCCATAATCAATACTTCCACGAATCCCGTTAAGGTCCCCAATGGCTATTTCCTTCACACCCCGTTGCACGCACTCCGCAATGAAGTGAGATGTAGCCATGTGCAACAAGTGTTCTACCTGTTTCTTTTCCCGGTGTGCTATTTGTTTCCACCGGCGGGAGTTCTGTTTGAGCTTAGCTCGTACCTTCTGCCAGTAGCGCCTTACAGCCTTAATAAGCCTGCCGGAGTAGAGCATTACCGTGCCGTCGTCAAAGGTGCAGGCCATGAGTATGGTTTCGCCAAGGTCTACCGCAGCCTTCCCCGTCCCGTTGTTTTCACGGGCCTTAACCTCCACCACCAGACGGGCTTCTATTCGCCCGGAAACCTTGTCGTAGGCGATGGAAAGTTCCCGCACCCGCTCATACTCCACATCAGGACGGTGGGATATACAGAAAGAGACTTGCCTTACTCCATCTTCCCGCCTAGTACCCAGGCTCAACGTGACTTTGTCCCCTTCTACTTTGAAGCCGCTCTGCACGTACTTGAGTGGTGAAAGATAGCTTTTACGCCGGAAACCAGGAGCCTTGTATTGCGCAAGACCTTTCTTCTTCAATGCAAAGAAAGACTTATACGCTTCCCTCACTTCATCTCTCGTAAGCTGTACTGACATTGAATAATAACCCTTAGCCCTAGGCAGTTCTTTTAAGATGCGGTTGAGGTTCTTTTGAGAAATATTTACCTTCCCGGTTTCTTCGTACTCTTTACGCAGGTGCCACAGGAGGCCGTTGTAGACCTTGGTGGCGCAGAACATGGCGTCTTTGAGGATAGCTTCAGTTTGAGGGTCAGCATGGATCTGAGCCTTGAGGGTGATGAGGGGCAATCTTCCACCTCCTCCCTTTGCCCATACAATCGTCAATACCAGGCGAGGGGTCCGTGTATCCCCTCAATAAATTGAGGGGGATTACTGCCCCTCGCGCTCCCCTACTTTTCTAAACCGTGAAGTTTTATGCACATTTCAGGTAAGGCAACTGGAAACGTCGATGGATGGGGACGCTGCTTCTCCCTGTCCCAAATGGTTTCGTAAGGAATAAACCAGGTATTACCACGGCATCTTTTGTCCTGCTTTGCACTTTTCCAGCGGCCAACGTTAGACTTATCCTGATATGGCACTCCTATGGAGAGCCTATCAAGCTGAACCTGCCCCGTTTTTGTAAAGTGGAAAATGTATTCGTGATTGTCATGCAGAAACCGTTTTCCTCCGATCGGTTTGTAGTGCCCTACGGCTATATCACCCTGTATTACAGGATAATTCCCCACCGCCTTCTTCTCTATCGCTATCGACTTTATCCAGTGAATCACGTTCTGCAGAACAAAATGCTTCCTCAACCTTTGCGCCACATCGAAGGGAATCCAGGGATCGCTGGGTTTCCCACCTATGTTCAAAAAGAAGGAACCACTGTCATTTAGCACCCTTTTAATCTCAATAGCTACTTCTTCTATCCAATCCAGGTAATCTTCTCTCGGTCTATTGTCGTCGTATTTGTTATACTGAATCCCAATGTTATAGGGCGGAGACGTAACTACTACATCCACTTCTCCGGTCTTTAGATACTTCCGCATACCCGTAAGGCAATCTTCGAGATAAACGACAACTTTTTCACAAATCCGATAAACATTCTTTACAGGCATATTCGACATAATCTCGCCTCCGGAACGAAAAAAGACCGGCTGTCTTTTCCAGCGGTCAGCCCTCCACGACTATTTCCTATCGGAAAAAAACTTTTCAGGGGGTGGTACGCGCGTACCACCCCCTGATTTCGCACAGACTTCCCCATCCGGGGATATTTTGTTCCCCACTTTGTTCCCTAGCTTTTGCATTAACTTTATCTTTAGGATAGCATAAAGCCGTCGGCTTGTCAATAGTTGGTTGATATTATTTTGGCATCTGCTTTCTTAAGGCCTTTTTCTTTTACTGCTCCAGGATGAATGGACGAATGAGTAACTTTCCCCTCTCCGTCGAAAGAAAGTCCGTTTATCCTACTTTTTACTCCTCCAGCAGTTAATTTTAAAATACTGCCCTCGAATTTTTGCTCTGGTTCGATGGTACGTACCTCTGTAGCTGCTTCGTCTCTGGTCGGATGTACAGTACTTCTCTCGATTCTTTGTTTTGTACCGATTTGATTTGCTTTTGCCTCTATGACAGGAAAGATATTCCTTTCAGCAGTATTATATCCTGGTTCAGTATGATAGAAGCTGTTTCTTTCGACTTTTTGCTCTGTATCGATAGAAGCCGTGTTGGTACCTATTCCTCCAGCAGTATTAAATAGACTTTCGAGTTTTTGCTTTGTATCGATAGTACGTACCTCGGTACCTATTTCCTCGGCAGTATGATAGGCGGTACCAAGTTTGTTTTGTTGCCTTTTAGCCGTGCTGTTGCCTTTAGCATGTCTTGCAACCGATATGTTATCAACAGAGTTATCTACAACAACAACATTTTGGTTGGGCCTCTTAGTACCTTGTACGGTACTCTGTACCTTTAATGTGTTGTTGTTCTTTTTTACATCTTTCTTGTAAAACATCTTTTTACTGTAAAAAATTCTTTCTGGGCTAAAAAGCTCTAAATAGCTCTATTATTTATCTCTTTTTTACCTATTGCAAACACACCGTTTTCCGCTTCCCCGACCACTTTGTAACCGTTACCGGACAATATATCCGCAAGCACCATCCGCAAGAAAGCCGAATCATCCACAATTAAGACATTTCCCATGCAATCACGCCCCCTTTTTTTTTTTTTTCATACATTAGTCAAAAAGAATCCTTCGTTTTCATCATCATTACCCTCACTTTTAACGTCCGGCCCAAATATGACCTCTATTTTCTCTTTGTGCCGTTTCTCCATTTCCGGGAGTTTAACCTCTATACCTTTATTGCTCTTTTCTTCTCTGTAAAGGTTTTTGCTTCTATCCCACTTCGACAGCTCCAGCTTACCCAACACTGGCGGTTGCGGCTCACCGTCCCTCACTATCCTTACCACAGCATGAAACTTCGGAAGCTCCATAAGTTCGGTATAACTGAACCGCCCCTCGTGCACATCCTCTTCCTTCATCGACTCCAAATGCCAGGGGTTTATCAGTATCCCCTTTCTCTTATACGTATACTGCGGCACAGTGTATTCGTATTCCCCGAATTCCTTCGCAAATCTCATGGCGTCCTCTTCGCTGCCCAGGTTCAATACTATCTTGTTCCTGCACGTTTCAAGCACTATGTCCCTGAACGTTGGCCTGTCCTCATGCACCATCTGTGCGGTTGTTTGCAGAGCTAATACGGCCGCGCACCTGAAAGAACGCCCGATAGCCAGAAGCCGTTCAAAGTCCGGATTTACATACCGGGGAAATTCGTCTATATACAAAAAATGCGGCGTCCTCGTCCGCTCCGTACCCTTCCGCCTGAAAACCGCCTGCTGGAAGTGCATCATTATGAACTGGCCGAAGGCATCACCCAGCTTGCCGAGCTCACCCATCGCTGTGTTCACTATAAGCACCATCCCGCCTTCGCTTAAGTGCTTGTCAAGGTCGACGTCGGATTTCCCTATCAATACCCGCCTCATCATCCGGTTCCCCGTTATGTCTTCTAACTGCAGCCTTAAACCCAGCGTGAACTGCTGTACCTTGTCCCTCAGTTCGCCCATCACTTCCGTCTTAAAATACTGCGTCAGCGCTGACTCGCCTTCCCTCCGTTCCAAATTACTTACATACGCCGCGAGCAGGCTCCGGTCTCTCAATATGTCCACCATGTCCAGCATCGTCGCTTCTTCGCCCTTTATCTTCTTCACCAGCAGTGCCGTGTTCCTCGCCGCTACCTCCTGGTTCAGCCTGAAAAACGCTTCCTGCTTGCCAAACAATGAACGTAAGACCGTCCTCATTATTTCCGCTACTACTTCAGGTTCGCCGGACATCGGATTAAAGACGGGCGTTGCAGGGTCGAGAGGGTTTATATAGATGTATGGCACCTTCATGCTCCGGCACATGGCAGCCACGTCATCAGCAAAGTCACCCTTCGGCTCTATTACCGTTATCCCGAGCTTCTCACCTTTCGCTATCGCCTCCAAATCCTGTTCAATCATCGGCTTCAGCACCCGGCTCGATTTGCCCGTGCCGGTCGTGCCTACAACCATCGTGTGCAGATACCTGTCCATGTGCTTCAGGATCACTGGACTCCCGTTCACCTTACATACCTCAATATCCAACGGCCCCTTCGACTTCACCGGCTTTATAACGGGCTGATATTTCTTTTTGCCCTTACGCGACCAGCCGAAAAGTAGTATTATCATTGCAATGCTTACTATGAGCGGTAAAAGCAATATTATGCCTTTCAGGAACGCAACGTCCGATGGCTGTACCCACCCCGTCTTGCTTATCCCTTCCAGCCAGCCCCGCGAACCTTGGTATAAAAAATACCCAAACCATATCGAAAACGCTATCAATAACCCCGCCGCCCCAGCCAATATAACTCTCGTTACTCTATGGATTATACCCAATAATACTGCCGCAGCTCCAGTTACAACCGCCGCTATTAACATCACTACCCCCATTCCAGCTGTGCCTTGATAGTAAGTCAGGCCCGCTAATAACCCACTTACAATTGATGCCGCCCAAAGTATATAACTGTAGATCATAAAAAAATCCACCACCTTCGCCTGCTTGGTTTGTCCAGAATAATGATTCGCATTAGATGAACTTATTGAGGAATCGTTATTGCTTTCACCGCATACCGGCTGTGTCGGAGGCAGTATATCCTGTAGTATCGGTTTTTTGGAATTTGACTTCCTCCCGCTCCCTAAAGGGGGCGGGATTCCTTCAGGCGACTCAGGTCGCCATCCGACTGCCGCTCGCCGCCCCAGAGGGCGTACCGGCGGCAGATTCGAAGCGGCTTACCCATCGGTGATAGTTCCACCGGAGGGCAAGCGGTTTCAGGGGCGTGGCCTCCGTCCCGTGCCCCTTCGAGGAGCCCAAAAGCAGTATGTTTAAGGCCGCGTTGGCGTCGGCGTGCCAGACGCAGCCGCATCTTTCGCACACCGCCTTGTGCCGGACCAAACGCCTGATGGGAGAGCCA
>NZ_LOED01000043.1 GCF_001562425.1 Fervidicola ferrireducens | reverse complement strand
CGTTCCTCCTGGGATGGCATGGTGTCACTGAACCGAAGCGCAAGGGTTTCTTGCGTGCATCCGCTTGTGGATGCCCCTCAATTTATTGAGGGGAGGATGTCACAAAGGGTATGCCCCTACTGTGACGGCAAGGGTAAAATAGGAATTTTAAGATAACATTTGGTATAAAGCCGTGCTCGCGCACGGCTTTAAGTATTTTTTCCCTTTTCCTCTGAGCCTTTGATTTCCTTACTTTCCGCAGGTTGGGCCTCGCTGGAGGAAAGGGTTTTCACGAGATTTAAGAGCGCGGCAGGATTTATCTTTTTGTCAGAACTGTTTCCCAACATTGTAAGCAGCGTCGATGCCAGGTCTTTTATGTCTGAAGGAACAGGTTTAGAAAGAGCTGAATTTTTTATGCCGGTTTTGAGTTCCTGAGAATTTAGGAAGGTCAATATACCCAGGATGTTGCTCAAGGCTAGGAGGCTTACCACCTCATTGATGTTTCCGCCGCGCTTTCCCTGAATTACTTCCGCCACCATTTCCAGCAGGCTGAAGTCGGACCTGGTGGTTTCTTCGGACATTCTTTCACCCCCCTGTTAACTTAATATATGATTTCGGTAAATAAAAAAGAATAAAAAGGGCCTTTGCAGCCCCGAACAAAAATCGATTTTTTATTCATTCTTTTCTTTTTTGGCCAACGTATTTAGAAGATTTTCCAGTTGTTTTGTCTTCGTAGAGTCCTCCGCCGGTTCAATTTCGACGGTTTCCTCTTTTTTATCTTCCTTTTCTTCCGAGGGTGTAGCCACGATAGAAAGCAATGCATTTAGCGCTTGAAGGTTTATTTTTTCTTCGGGGTTTGATGGCCTGAAGACGTTGAGGACCGTGGAAAAAATTTCTATAACTTCCTGGCCTTTTGGGCTCAGAAAAGGTTTTAGGGCGCCCAAGAGCTTCAAATCGTCATCAGATACCGAAAGAAGCCTCATTTGTTTAATGCACCCCCTTTGATATTTTTTGATGAAACCGGTGCTTCGAAAGACTTTACGAGGAGAATCAGTATTAAAAAAAGCAAATAAGGGTTGTATAAGGTTTTTTTCCCGTTTTTTTCGAGCTTTTTCTCATCGTGGCTGTACTCGTTGCCCTTTTTATTTTCATCCATCGTTTCGCACCTACTTTTCATAGATTTTTCTAAAATATTATATGTTTTTTTTGTTGAGGAAGTGAGGGAATAAAGGAGGCGGGTATCACCAAAACTAAAAATGACAAATTTGCGGAGGTGATAAATAAGGTGGACGGATTTGTAAAAAAAGTGCGGTTGGCCACGGCCTTGGCGCTAATGTTTATCCTCGCGGCCGGTGTCTTTTTGGAAAGCGAAGAGCGTTCAGCCCAAGAGGTGGCGGCCAGCTATGCAGTCGCGGCAAGAGCCAGCGACATAGAATTACTGGCTCGCCTCGTAGCGGGGGAGGCGTCCGGGGAGCCGTATATAGGTCAGGTTGCCGTGGCGGCGGTGGTCTTAAACAGGGTGAAGAGTTCGAAATTCCCGGATACAATCCCCGAAGTGATTTATCAACCGGGGGCTTTTGAGTCGGTGAGCAACGGGCAGATATGGGCCCGGAATCCCACCAGCACGAATTACAATGCCGCTCGTGATGCTTTAAACGGCTGGGACCCTACTTACGGAAGTCTCTTTTTCTGGAATCCCTACAAAAGAGTTAATCCCTGGATATGGACCCGCCGGATAATCACCCAGATAGGAAGACACGTATTCGCAAGATGAAGGGAGATGATGAATTGAAAAGAAACTATGTTTTGTGGACATTAGTAGTGCTGGTCGTAGCTTTGGCGGTGTTTGGTCTTTGGAGCATGCGAAGCCGGGCGTATTCTGCGGAAAACCTGCTGGAAGCGGGCTACCAGAAGGCTTTTTACAACCTGCTCGAAAACGTCAATAACATTAACATACTATTATCCAAAGGGCTTGTGACGTCGTCGGAAGGCCAGAGGATTATGCTTTTAACCAGCGTCTGGCACGAAGCGGAAAAGGCCCGTTCCAATCTTTCTTCCCTACCTTTGGGAAGCAGGGATATGACTAATATGCAGAAATTCTTCGCCCAAATGGGGGACTTTTCCCACACCATTGCCGAAAAAATCGCGCAGGCTCAGACGGTTACCCAAAGGGAGTGGAATATTCTCCGGCAGTTTAAGAAAAATACTCAGAACCTGAACAGGTACCTACGGGAGCTTTCGGATGATGTGGCAAGAGGACGGGTAAACTGGGAGAAAGGCTCTTTTGCCATGGGTATGAGCAGGAGGGTCGGGCAGGTGATGGCCGATAAATTCGTGGCAATAGACCAGCGGCTCAAGGAAGAAGCTCCGACCATCACCTATGACGGCCCGTTTTCCGACCACGTGGAAGAGATAAAACCGAAGGCCATAACAGGTTCGCTCATAACCGAACGGGAAGCCGTTGAAATAGGAAGGAAATTCATAGATAACCCGCGGAACGTGCGGTACGATGTTTCGGTGACCGCACGAACAAAGGGGACTATAGATGCCTACACCCTCAGCTTCAGGAAAGCCGGAACGAACGATATTGATATCGTAATGGATGTAAGCCGGCAGGGAGGGCATGTCATCTGGTTTTTAAATTCGAGGGACGTCGAGCAGCAGAAAATCGACATAAAAACCGCCGTCGAAAAGGCGAAAAAATTTATCGCGGCCAGAGGTTACGACAATATGGAACCCACAGGGTCACTGCGGGAGAACAATACAATTACTGTGACCTTTGCTTACAAACAGGATGATGTTCTCGTATACCCGGATTTCGTGAAGGTAAAGGTAGCCATGGATAACGGCGAGGTAGTGGGCTTTGATGCCCTCGGGTATCTCACAAATCACACGGAAAGAAAAATCCCAGAATTTAAAATTAGCGAAGAGGAGGTGAGGGACAATTTTGAAAAAAGACTTACGGTAAATAGAATCCGCAAAGTGATAATACCCGATGAGGCCTTGAAGGAAATGTTCTGCTACGAGGTCGACGGGAGATTAGAAGACGAGCGCTATCTCATTTACATCAACGCTCAGAACGGTCGTGAAGAGCAGATATTGAAAGTTGTGGAAACCGACAGAGGCACCATGACCATGTAAGGCTGAGAACAAATTTAGTTAGGAATGAATAGCCTATTACTAGCAATAGTGGGGCAAAGGGGGGTCTTCGTTGCTTCTTTCCGTGGAAACCAAGAGGGATGTCTTCGTAGTATTTTTAGTTCTGATATTGCTTTTACTTGCAGATTAGGCGGGGGAATACCCCGCTTATTAATTTTTTCTTGCAACACATAAGTGGGAAGGGAGTGAATATTATAATTTTAAAGATTAACTTTTTGGAGGGATTTTTTGTGTCTTTAACCCGTGACCTCATCGAAAATGTATACCGGCAGGATGAATATTCGCTCGTATATCTGTTACTTATAGCGAACGCATTAAGCCTTGCGGTTTTCCTGTCCAAAGATGCAGGAGCAAAATCCGTGCCAGGGAAGTTTAACGCCGGGGAAAAGGGAACACCTGATGATTCGGACAAAACTACAGAAACTCCAAGGACACCGACACAACAGTCTTCAAGCGGTGGAATTGAATTGCCTGCCCTGGGAAAACAGGTAGAGCAGTCCCAAAAAGAAAAAGTGATAGACCTTGAGAAAGTCCGATCAAAACCGCTGGTGTGGCGCTTCCCCAACAACTGAATTACTTTACAGGAGACATTATCGAATACATATGATAAAATGTGGGTTAAAGTGAAGGATTAAAAACAAACGGGGGAGGAAGTTTTATGAAATATGAAATCCGGGGAGATACATTACCCGTGGTTATCCTGACCTTGGAAGAAGGGGAGAGTGTCTTTACGGAATCCGGCGGTATGGCCTGGATGAGCGACGGATTCGAAATGAAGACCAATATGGAGGGGGGACTTTTTGGAGGTATCGCTAGGAAGCTGGCGGGAGAAACCATTTTTATAACCACTTACACCTGCAAAAAGCAGCATGGTATTATTGCTTTCGCATCCTCCTTTCCGGGGAAGATAATCCCACTGCAACTTTCCGCAGGACAGTCCATTATATGCCAAAAGAAGGCTTTTTTATGTGCGGAAAGGACCGTAAAACTGGAGATTTTCTTTAGGAAGAAACTGGGGGCAGGCCTTTTCGGCGGAGAAGGCTTTATTCTGGAAAAAGTGACGGGCCCGGGAATGTGTTTTATTGAAATGGACGGAGAAGTGGTGGAATACAACCTGGCACCGGGAGAAATTATGAAGGTTGACACCGGCCATGTAGCCATGTTTGAACCCACCGTTGATTTTGACATAGAGATGATAAGAGGATTTACAAACATACTGTTTGGCGGTGAAGGCCTATTTTTATCTACTCTAAGAGGGCCCGGCAGAATCTGGCTTCAATCCATGCCTGTACAAAACCTTGCCGGAAGGTTGATACCCTATCTGCCTTCGTCGTCTTCTTCTTAATGTGCCGCCATCATTTGCTCTCATGGGCCCTGCCTCATAAATGAAAGCGCGGGTATTACGGCAGGGGTGTGCGGAATAGATGTGGATGCCATGGCCATAAGAAAGTTCCTGCTTCAAAACGCAATGGGAGCTGTACTGGCGAAGTTGACAGAAGGCGTTTTTGTGTGCTAAAATAAACTACGTGGTTTTCGCCGGCCACCGCACGGGGCGGGTTCAAAAATTTTACCTTGTCCCGGCGAGAGGAAGGAGGATGAGAGGATGTACGCAATAATCGAGACCGGCGGAAAGCAGTATAGGGTTTCAGAAGGCGATGTGATCAGGGTAGAAAAATTGCGCGCGCAGGAAGGTGAAACGGTCGAGCTCGATCGGGTACTGGCCGTATCCGACGGAGAAAAGCTTATGGTCGGACAGCCGGTGCTGGAAAATGCCAAAGTCACCGCGACGGTGCTGAAACACGGCAAGGGCAAGAAGATCATCGTCTTCAAATACAAGCCCAAGAAGAACTACCGCAGGAAGAAGGGTCACCGCCAGCCCTATACGGAGATTAAAATCGAAAAAATCGAAGTGTCATGATAAGGATAACCGTTACTCTTGATGAGAACGAAAGAGTGCGGGAGCTTTCGCTAAAAGGACATGCGGGGTATGCCGAGTACGGAAGGGATATAGTCTGCGCTGCGGTTTCGGCCCTGGTCGAGACCGCGGTGCTGGGGCTTGAAAACGTGGCAAAAATTAGGATTTTCCCGGTAAAAAAGGAAGGGTATTTTCATCTTGTCCTTCCCGAAAACGAACAGGAAGAAAAATTGTCCAAGGCTTCCGTTATATTGGAAACAACGGTTCTGGGTTTGAAAGATATAGCGCGGACTTATCCGGCCTACGTAAAATTCGAAACAAGAAGAAAAGGAGGTGTTTGAGATGAACCTTCAGCTTTTCGCTCACAAAAAGGGTGTAGGCAGCACGAGGAACGGAAGGGACAGCGAATCCAAGCGCCTTGGAGTTAAGAGATTCGACGGACAGTTCGTGAAGGCCGGAAGCATCCTGGTGCGCCAGAGGGGCACGAGGATCTATCCGGGGAAGAACGTGGGAATGGGGGTGGATTACACCCTCTTTGCGAAAATCGACGGTTACGTGAAGTTCGAGCAAAAAGGCAAAGATAAAAAGGTGGTAAACGTTTACCCCGAAATGCAGCTCCTCGGATAGCCGAGGAGCTTTTTTGATGGTAAAGAAGGAAAATTAAAAATAATGAAGAATATAAACGATGTTAAAATTAAAAAAGGTTTGGTGGCTTAAATGGCGGAGTGGTTGGTATATTTAACGACTGAAAGCCAGCACGTAAGCTTTATGGTTGCGAAAATTTTAAAGTGGACTTTGCTGTTTTTTTTCGCGGCGGTATTGGCGGTTAAATTTTACGGCAGGTTTGTACCCAAAAAAGATTGGGAGAGGCTTTTTTTCTGCTGGAGGCTTCAGCGGCACGATTTCAACAACCACTTGCAGATTATATACGCCATGCTCCAACTGGGCAAGGTAGATAAGGTTTTGGATTATATAGAAAGTATAAAAAGGCAAAATGAACTTTTTTCCGCGGTATGCAGTCTGGAAAACCCCCGGCTTATAGGCGAAGTCCTGGACCTCATAATCCTTTTGAAGAAAAAAGGATATGATATATTTATAAAAGTGCCAGGTGACTTTGATCCCAAAAAAGTCAACCTACAAGACGTAAAATATCTTAAAAAGAAGGTTTGGGAGATTTTAAAGGACGGGAAGGATGCACAAGAGAAGAGAAATCTGCAGATTGAGTTTCCCGAAACGCTGGGCGTATATGATTCCAAACCCGATATCATATAGCTTTTCTTTTATGGGAATGCTTAAAAAGGTGATGAATATGTTTGTGGATAAGGCAAAAATATACGTTAAAGCGGGAGACGGCGGAAACGGAGCCGTGGCCTTTAGGAGAGAAAAGTACGTGCCCCGGGGCGGACCGAGCGGGGGCGACGGCGGCAAGGGTGGAGACGTGGTGCTCGTGGTTGACGGAAATCTTTCCACCCTGCAGGATTTCAAATACAAGGTGCATTATAAGGCCGAGCGCGGACAAAACGGCCAGGGTTCAAATAAAGCAGGCAAAAGCGGCGAAGACCTTATCATCAGAGTCCCGCCCGGAACGGTGGTAAAGGATGCAGCCACCGGTGAGGTGCTTGCCGATCTTGTAGAACCCGGACAGAGTTTTGTGGTGGCCCGCGGAGGCAGGGGAGGGCGCGGGAATGCCCGCTTTGCCTCATCGGTAAATCAGGCGCCGGATTTTGCGGAAAAAGGAGAACCTGGCGAGGAACGCTGGATAATACTGGAACTCAAACTACTGGCCGATGTGGGTCTGGTGGGTTTCCCAAATGTCGGTAAATCCACCCTGCTTTCCCGGATGACGGCGGCAAGGCCCAAGATTGCCGATTATCCCTTCACCACTCTTTTCCCTAATCTCGGAGTAGTGGATACCGGTCCGACCGGTCGCAGTTTTGTCATTGCCGATATTCCCGGGCTCATTGAGGGAGCACATCAGGGCCTGGGGTTGGGCCATGAATTCCTGAAGCATGTGGAAAGGACCAGGCTCCTTGTCCACGTCATAGATGCGGCGGGACTTGAGAACGACCCCATAGAGGGGTTTTATGTTATAAACAAAGAACTGGAAAACTTCAATGAAAAACTGGCCCGGAAACCCCAGATAGTCGCGGCCAACAAAATGGACCTTCCGCAGGCTAAGGAAAACCTGGCTAGAATAAAATCCCACTTGGAATCGAAAGGTTACGAAGTAATACCGGTGTCGGGAGCAACGGGCGAAGGCTTAAGAGAGCTGATATACAAGATAATACAGTACCTAGATAAAATAGGTGATGAAAAGCCCGAAACTGTTGAGGTCAAAAAATACACCGTAAAAGAAGAAGACGAAATAAAAGTAAGGCGGGAAGGCGAAATTTTCGTTGTCGAGGGAAAGACCGTAGAACGACTGGTGGCCATGACAGACCTGGACAACGAGTCTGCTGTAAAGAGGCTGCAGCGGGCTTTTAAAGGCCTGGGAATTGACGAACTTTTGAAAGAAAAGGGAATAAAAGAAGGAGATACAGTGAGGATAGGCAATGCTGAGTTTTACTATACCGAGATGAAATAAAAAACTAAAGTGGAGGGGAGAAATTTTGGGGAATGTGAAGAGGATTGGAATAATGGGGGGGACGTTCGATCCCATTCATTTTGGGCACCTGGTCACGGCGGAAGAGGCCAGGATTAATTTTGAATTGGACAAGGTCATTTTTGTCCCCACCGGCAATCCCCCCCATAAGAAAGATTACGAAGTAACCGAACCCGAACACCGGTATTTGATGACCGCGCTGGCTACGAATAGCAATCCTTTTTTCGAGGTTTCCAGGATCGAGATAGAGAGAAAAGGGTATTCCTATACGGTAGATACGTTAAATCAACTGGTAGAGATTTACGGAAAGGACACATCTTTATTTTTTATTTCGGGAGCCGATGCGGTACTGGACATACTTACCTGGAAAAACATAAAAGGGGTGCTGGATGTTTGTACTTTTATAGCCGCCACGAGGCCCGGATATCCTATTAAAAAGCTTAAAGATAAACTTGAAGAGATAAAAAAGCTATACGGGAAAGACGTTTACCTTCTCGAAGTCACCGCGATAGCTATATCCTCTACCGAAATAAGGAGAAGGGTGAAAGAAGGGCGTTCCATTAAATACCTCGTTCCCGAGGGTGTGGAGGAATACATCTTGAAAAACGGTCTTTACAGGTGATTTAGATGATCTCGAAGGCATTTATTCTGGAGGATCTGAAAAAAAACATGACTCAAAAACGCTTCGCCCACACTCTCGGTGTTATGGAAACTGCGGTGGCCCTTGCGAAAAGATTCGGGGTTGATGAAGAAAAGGCGGAACTTGCCGCAATGGTTCACGATTGTGCAAAAGACATACCGGAAGTCGAGCAGTTGAATTTGGTTCGAGAGTTTGGTATACTGTTAGATGAAATTTCGATGGTGGAAACAGCTTTGGTACATGCCCCCCTTGGAGCTGCCCTCGCGAAAATAAAATACGGCATAGAGGACCCGGGTATACTCAGGGCTGTCAAAGTGCACACTACGGGGGACCCGAAGATGACCCCACTTGATAAAGTTATTTTTCTTGCCGATTATATAGAGCCCGGGAGGAATTTTCCAGGAGTCGACAGGTTGCGCAAAGTCGCTTTTGAAGATTTGGATGAGGCTGTAATCATGGCGTGCGATTCGACCATAAAGTACGTAATAGAGGGTGGTAGGCTGCTGCATCCGCGGATGGTCGAGGCAAGAAATTGCCTTCTCCTGGAGAAACTCAAAAGGGGAGAGAAAAATGGGGAGGATAATTAAATATACAGTAGTAGCTATTGCTTTTGCAGCTTTGGCTTTCGGGAGCGGTTTTTATTTTGCGCTGTCCCGCTTGAATGACGGTGCCGGCATAACGCCCGGGGATAACCCCGCTACTGAAGAATACTCGGGCGGAAGATTGAACATCCTCGTTTTGGGACTTGATGCGGGAACCATCGGCGCCGATGAGGAGCACAATCATTACAGGTCTGACACTATGATGGTCGTGAGCATTGACCCTGCCGAAAAGAGGGTCAACGTGCTTTCGATTCCCAGAGATACCAGGGTAAGGATTCCTGGAGTGGGTTATCAAAAAATAAATGCGGCGATGGCATACGGAGGTCCGGAGCTTGCGGTTAGGACCGTAAAGGACCTGCTGGGTGTGCCCATACACAACTATGTGACCATAAATTACAGCGGCTTTCGCAAGATAGTAGACGCCATGGGTGGTGTCGAGATAAATATCGAAAGAAGGATGAAGTATGTAGACAAAGCCGGAGGTCTTAGAATAGATTTGGAGCCGGGCCTTCAAGTGCTCGACGGGGAAAAGGCCGAGCAATTCGTAAGGTTTCGGCAGTACCCGGAGGGCGATTTGGGCAGGATAAAAGCCCAGCAGAAGTTCCTCGAAGCCGCCGTAAAATCTTTTTTTAAGCCTTCCACCATTTTGAGGCTTCCTCAGATAGTAAAGGCGGTTCAGGAAACGGTGAGAACTGATATCGAGCCATCAAATATGGTGAAACTTGCGAATCTCGCAATGCAAATAGGACAGGACAACATAAAAATGTATATCCTTCCTGGAGAGGGAAGGTATATAGGCGGCATAAGCTACTTCATACCGTATGAGTCTCAGATGCGACAAGTCGTAAAAGAAGTATTCTTCGGCGAAAACGCGAATGTAAAAGTTGCGGTGTTAAACGGCAGCGGCTATGCAGGACTGGCAAGTAAGGTGGCGGAGAAATTGGAGGAAATGGGTTTCACGGTGGTCAGAGTTGCCAATGCCGATAGCTTCGATTACGATACCACCACCATAATATATCCCAGTGATATGAGGGAATACGCAGAAAAGCTGGCAAAAGTTTTCGAAAGTGCGCGAATGCAGGAAGAGAATGCACCGGGTGAAGACTTAACGACCATAATTGTGGGTAAGGATGCCCAAAGAAATTGATGGAGGGGGAACGAATGATAAAAAGCCCCAAAGAAGCGGCAATGCTAGCAGCAAAGGTCCTTATCGAAAAAAAGGCTGAAGACGTAGTGGTGCTGGATATAAGTTCGATTTCGGTTCTGGCCGATTATTTCGTAATTGCGACGGGGAAATCATCGATTCACGTCAAAGCCCTTTCCGATGAAGTGGAAGAAAAACTCTTAGAAAGCGGGTGCAGGATTAGGGGGAAAGAGGGCTATGAGGAGGCCCGTTGGGTTTTAATAGACTTTTTTGACGTCATTGTCCACGTCTTCGATGAGGATTCGAGGGACTATTACGACCTGGAGAGGCTTTGGTCCGATGCCGTAAGGATTGACGTTGACAGCGATTTTGATTTTGCATATAATAGACAATAAAAGTGAAAATTGCCGTTCAAGGAGTAGTAAAGGCTAAAGCCCTTTCAGAGACCGGGTGGAAGGTGCGAATCCGGAGGGCGAAGCCTTGAACTCGCCTTGGAAGTTTGCCGGCAGGCGTTAAAGTGCAGAGAGCGGGCAATAGCCAATTAGGGTGGTACCGCGAGAAAGAGGCTTCTCGTCCCTAAACCGACGAGAGGCCTTTAATTTTAAAAAAACCTGCTCGAACTTGAAAGGAGGTCACTTTGTGAGCCGTTACGATTTTAAAACGATTGAAGCGAAATGGCAAAAAAAATGGGAAGAACAGAAGCTCTATAAAACCGTGGAAGACCACAAAAAGCCCAAGTACTACTGCCTTGAGATGTTTCCGTACCCTTCAGGAAAGCTACATATGGGCCACGTGAGAAATTATTCCATAGGAGATGTTGTGGCCCGGTTCAAAAGGATGAAAGGGTATAATGTGCTTCATCCCATGGGATGGGATGCTTTCGGCCTTCCCGCCGAAAACGCTGCCATAAAACACGGCATCCATCCGGCCAAATGGACGTGGGACAACATAGCCAACATGAGAAAACAGCTCAAACAGCTTGGAATAAGCTACGACTGGGACAGGGAAATTGCCACGTGCCACCCCGGTTATTATAAATGGACCCAGTGGTTTTTCTTAAAGCTTTACGAAAGGGGACTGGCTTACCGCAAAAAATCGTACGTCAACTGGTGTCCTTCGTGCGCTACGGTGCTCGCCAATGAACAGGTGGTGAACGGGCACTGCGAACGCTGCGGAGCCGAAGTTGGGAAAAAGAATCTGGAGCAGTGGTTTTTCAAAATAACCGAGTACGCCGACGAGCTTCTGGAAGACCTGAAAAAACTCCCCGGCTGGCCCGAAAAGGTAAAGATAATGCAGGAAAACTGGATAGGGCGCAGCGAGGGCGTGGAAGTTTATTTTACCGCTGAAAAGACCGGAAAGAGGATACCGGTTTTCACGACGAGGCCCGACACGATTTTCGGCGTGAGTTATCTCGTCATGGCTCCGGAGCACCCGATGGTGGACGAATTGGTGGAGGGAACGCCTTACGAAGAAAAAGTAAGGGAATTTCAAAAGAAGATGGAAAAATTAAGCGAGATTATCAGGACTTCCACGGAGACTGAAAAAGAGGGCATTTTTATCGGGGCTTATGCCATTAACCCCATTAACGGCGAAAAGGTTCCCATTTGGATTGCCAATTACGTTCTTTTGGACTACGGAACGGGAGCTGTAATGGGGGTGCCCGCCCACGACCAGAGGGATTTTGAGTTTGCGAAAAAATACGGTCTTCCAATAAAAGTCGTGATAAATCCGCCGGGAAATGAGCTTTCGGCCGGGGACATGACGGAAGCCTATACGGAAGAGGGAGTCCTCGTAAATTCGGGTGCGTTCAGCGGTATGAACAGCAACGAAGCGATAAAGGCCATAGCGGACTTCATGGAAGAAAAGGGATTAGGGGAAAAGACCGTAAATTACAAACTGAGGGACTGGTTGATATCGAGGCAGCGCTACTGGGGCGCTCCGATTCCCATAATCTACTGCGATAAATGCGGTATCGTGCCGGTGCCGGAAGATGAACTGCCCGTCTTGCTCCCCGACAACGTGGAGTTTAACCCGAAAGGGACTTCTCCGCTGTTGGAATGCGAGGAATTTTTGAACACCACCTGCCCCAAGTGCAAAGGTCCAGCGAGGCGCGAGACCGATACCATGGATACTTTCATGTGCTCTTCCTGGTATTATTACAGGTTCACTGACCCGAGGAATGAAGAAAAACCCTTCGACAGGGAAAAGCTCGAGTACTGGATGCCAGTGGACCAGTATATAGGCGGGGTGGAGCACGCGATTTTGCACCTGATGTACTCCAGGTTTTTCAACAAAGTCATGAGGGATGCGGGGCTTGTCCATGTAGACGAGCCTTTTACCAATCTGCTGACTCAGGGCATGGTTTTAAAAGATGGCGCTAAGATGTCCAAGTCCCTGGGCAACATCGTGAGCCCGGAGGACATCATTGAAAAATACGGCGCCGATACGGCAAGACTCTTTATACTTTTTGCGTCGCCGCCCGAAAAAGACCTGGAATGGAGCGACCAGGGCGTGGAAGGTTGCTACCGTTTCCTCCAGAGGGTGTGGAGGCTGGTGGAAGAGCTCTTGCCTAAGGTCGACGCTCCGGCCGGCGACGAACAGGTGGACAGAGAAGTAAGGCGGCTTGTTCACAGGACGATAAAGAAAGTTACCGAGGACATCGAGGAAAGGTTCAACTTCAATACAGCCATAAGCGCCATTATGGAGATGGTAAACGGACTTAATTCTTGCAAGGAAAAGCCGGTTTCCGGCAAGGTAATCAGAGAAGCAGTGGAAAGCCTTCTTTTGCTCCTTGCCCCCTTCGCACCCCATATAACAGAAGAACTCTGGGAGCGTATGGGAAATAAAACGAGCATACACCTGATGCCCTGGCCCGAGGCCGATGAAATGGCAATGGTAGAGGAAGAAGTGGAAGTGGTCATCCAGGTCAACGGAAAGGTCCGGGCAAAAATACTCGTGCCTGCTGGAATCACGGAGGAGGAGATGAAGGAGGCTGCCTTAAAGCACGAAAAAATTTCGTCCATTATAGAAGGCAAAACGGTGGCGAAAATTATAACCGTGCCCCATAAACTGGTGAACATAGTTGTAAAATAAGACGGCCCTTTCGGGCCGTTTATTTTTCGCGGAATTTAATGTAAAATAAAGTTAAAAGTTCATCAAAAAAAACCGGCAGGTGAGACAATGCTCCAATTTACGAAAAGGGAAAAAATACTCCTTTTTGCGTTGGCAAGCGTAAGTTTAATGGCCGCAGTTTTTGCTTATAGGGCTTTTTTTGTTAAGGTTCCTGATGTGGCGTTTAAGTTGGAAGGCGGTAAGGCAATTCCAGTTTTCGAAAGCGAAAATAATTCCGGTGAGGTTCCCGATGAAGACAAAATTGTAATCCATATTGCAGGTGCAGTAAAAAATCCCGGAGTTTACGAGCTGGAGGAAGGAAGCAGGGTAATTGACGCGGTAAAAGCCGCCGGGGGGTACATTCCCGAAGCTGACATTGCAGGTATAAATTTAGCAAAAAAGCTGCAGGATGAGGATAAAATCTACATTCCGCAGGTAGGAGAATCTCCTGCCTCCGGTGACGCCGTAAACGGAGGAATTTCGCCGTCGGACGGCAAAATAAATATCAACTCGGCGGGGCTTGATGAACTGGATAAACTGCCGGGT
Organism: Fervidicola ferrireducens; assembly: GCF_001562425.1. Taxonomy (GTDB): domain Bacteria; phylum Bacillota; class Thermosediminibacteria; order Thermosediminibacterales; family Thermosediminibacteraceae; genus Fervidicola; species Fervidicola ferrireducens. Next base: position 238 of record NZ_LOED01000043.1, on the reverse strand, counting down.
ATAGGTCCTGCCCTGGCCCAGAGGATTATCGATTACAGAAACCAGCACGGGCCTTTCAAATCCATTGAAGAGCTGAAAAACGTCTCGGGGATAGGGGAAAAACGGTTTGAGGAAATAAAGAATTTGGTTAAGGTAAATTAGCATTAAGACGTGCTATGAAAAGTCAATAGGTTATAGCAAAAATTTTTGACAATCGCATAGAAATTCTGTTCACGCATTTTTGCCGGGAGGAGACCAT
>NZ_LOED01000042.1 GCF_001562425.1 Fervidicola ferrireducens | reverse complement strand
GAGCCATTTCTCATCCCTCCAGTTAGGTTTTTGTGTTGGCAATTTAATTCTAACCAGAGGGATGGGGGTGGCTCAATCCCTTTTTACACAATTATATGGACTTAACTTAAAGAAAATGATATAATAATATTGCGTATATAATGTTGGATAATTCAAAAATTAGAATAGGAGGAGGTGACAGGAAGGGCGATTATAACTTGTTGACGGCTGATTTAAAATTTTACGTGGAGGGATTTAGGTGGAGGCATTGGAAAAAATTTTAGGGGAATTAAGTAACATAGTCTGGGGTCCCCCGATGCTCATCCTTCTTGTGGGCACTCATATATATCTGACATTTAGGTTGAAGTTTATTCAAAAATACATATTTAAGGCCATAAAACTGTCTTTGACGAGAGTATCGGAAGGCGAAGGCGATGTGAGCCACTTTGGTGCCTTGACTACTGCACTTGCCGCGACGGTCGGTACCGGAAACATCGTAGGCGTTGCTACGGCGGTTGGGTTGGGCGGTCCCGGGGCGGTGTTTTGGCTCTGGATAACTGGTGTGTTCGGCATCGCGACAAAATATGCCGAAGCACTGCTTTCTGTGAAGTACAGGACGAAAAATGCATTGGGTCAAATGGCCGGTGGCCCTATGTACGTGCTGGAACGCGGTCTCAAAATGAAATGGCTCGGTGTTCTCTTTGCGCTCTTTACTGCAATAGCAGGCTTCGGCATAGGCTGTACCGTCCAGGCTAACTCAATATCGCAAATGGTCAAAGCTACTTTTAACATTCCTACCTGGATTACAGGTTTAGTGATAGCGGTATTTACCGGTATCGTCATTATAGGCGGCATAAAGAGTATTGCGCGGGTCTGCGAAATGCTGGTGCCGTTCATGGCTATAGTTTATGTGACAGGATGTCTTATCATACTTGCTATGAATGCGGCCAATTTACCTTCGGCTATAGCTGTAATCTTAAAGAGTGCTTTTACCGGGCAAGCTGCCATAGGTGGATTTGCAGGAGCAACAGTCATGCAGGCGATGAGATACGGTGTAGCAAGAGGACTCTTTTCCAACGAGTCCGGATTAGGAAGCGCTCCCATAGCTGCAGCTGCGGCACAAACTCCAAATGCCACCCGCCAGGCGCTTGTCCAAATGACCGGAACTTTCTGGGATACCGTGGTTATCTGCTTGATGACGGGTTTCGTGCTCGTCACAACAGGAAGCTGGGAGACAGGTCTTAAGGGGGCGGAACTCACAAAGACCGCTTTTGAGCATATACCCGTTATTGGGCCCATAACGTTGACAATAGGTTTACTGACATTTGTTTACTCCACCATTCTCGGCTGGGCTTATTACTGTGAAAAAGCGGTAGAATACCTTTTTGGCACCAAAGCTGTGATGCCCTATCGGTGGCTATGGGTGATAGCTGCATTTATTGGTTCTGTGGCCACCCTGGATATAGTGTGGAGCTTTGCCGATATTTTCAACGGTTTGATGGCCATACCGAACCTCATTTCATTGATTGCCTTAAGTGGTGTTTTGGTGGCAGAAACCAGGAAATACCTCTGGGAAGGGAGATTGGAAGCGGAAGATCCGACAATAAAATAAATAAAAGGCGTTTTGGCCGTGGGCTTCCACGGCTTTTTTGTGTACTTCGACATTCAGATCAATTTATTGAGGGGATACACGGACCCCCTCGCTCTTATATTTACAAGCGTTTCGCGGCATGTTACCATAATGGTATGAAGAAAGAAACTTGGAAATCAACCGGAATAAGCAGTTTATAACATCAATTCCCATAATTAATTTATACCTAGGAAAAGGGAGCAGGTGGTTGGATGAAAGTTGTAGGATTTGCTGGTTTTTCGAATAGCGGGAAGACAACTTTGATAACATGGATAGTCAGAAGATTAAAAGAAGAGGGAGCGAGGGTGGGCGTTGTAAAACACACTCCTCATGGATTTGATGTGGGAAACAACGATACGGGGCGTATTTTTAACGCGGGTGCTGATGTCGTCATAGCCTCTTCAGAAATGGGATTGCTGCGGATGGAGCGTTCTGAGAGAGCCGATTCTCTTAGTGATATTTTGAACGAGCTAAAGGACGTTGAATTTGTATTGGTAGAAGGTTACAAGTCAAATTCCTTGCCGAAGATAGTAGTCTATGGAAATCAATTGACCCCCGAAGATTTAAAATTGTTGGAAGACGGTGATGTGATGGGAGTGGTGATACCTGATATAGATAAAATTCATTCGATAAAAGAAAAATCAAAGGGTCTAGAAATAAAAGGAGGCATAAACGGTGATATTAAAATTGTTATAGATGGGAATAGGGAAATTCCTGTTTTTGCCTTTAAAGACGAGAGAATAGTAGATTTTTTAAAAAACAATTAGTTAATGCGAAAAAATGAAAGTTTTTTTGGAGATACCAAAAATTTAGGGTGACAAAACAAATAAAATTAAGTTATAATTATCACAAAAACAATCTTAGGGTGAATGTCATGGAAAATAAGAACAAGGTTCCGGATATGTGCGACGTTTTCTGCATTGACGAAGAAAAGATAAAAAAATTGTCGGGTACGATTCCTCATACTAATGAGCTTGCCGAACTTTTTAAAGTTCTTGCAGATGAGACGAGACTGAAAATAGTGTACCTGCTTTCACGAGATGAACTATGCGTGTGCGATATTGCAGCCATCTTGGGGTTGACTGTATCCAACGTATCCCATCACTTGAGGGTACTTCGAGTGGCCCACCTGGTAAAATTCCGGAGGGAAGGAAAGCAAGTTTATTATTCGTTAGACGACGACCACGTTATACACATTATTAAAGAGGGGTTTGCGCATGTCGAACATACGTAACGCAATAATATACCCTCCCGCTTATGGTATAATAAAGGCGGGAGGGATTTTTTATGTTCAATCCCGAACGGATAGATTCCTTTCCGGAAAAACCCGGAGTTTATATAATGAAAGATAAAAGCGGAAAGGTCATATATGTGGGGAAGGCGGTGTCCCTGAAACAGCGCGTACGCTCTTATTTTAAATCGAGCGACAGTCTTCCTGCCAAAGTAAGTTCGATGGTTTCGCACATCGACGATATAGAATATATCGTTACCGATTCTGAAGTGGAAGCGCTCATCTTGGAATGCAACCTAATAAAATTCTATCGGCCCAAGTACAATATTCTCTTAAAGGACGATAAGCAGTATCCTTATATAAAAATCACAACGAACGAATCTTTTCCCAGAATAGAGGTGGTGCGAAAAATAAAGAAGGATGGGTCGAAGTATTTTGGGCCTTATGTAGAGGCGCGGGCCATGCGCGAAGCTATAGATATACTCCGGAAGATTTTTCCCATAAGGAGCTGTAAAAAGGATTTGAGCAGGGTGCCCTTGAAAGAACGGCCTTGTCTCAATTATCACATAAAGCGTTGCATCGCTCCCTGTCAGGGAGACATCTCCGAGGAGGAATACGGAGAACTTGTAAAAAATATCATAATGTTTTTCGAAGGAAGGCAGGAGCAGCTTTTGAATCATTTGAAGGCAAAAATGCAGGAGGCAGCAGACTCGCTCGAGTTTGAAGCGGCAGCAGTTTACAGAGATCAAATCGCAGCCCTGGAAAAAATATTAGAAAAACAAAAAATATCGTCCACCGACCTGGTTGATCAAGACATCATAGCGATGGCGAGGGGATTTGATACGGCTTGCGTGACGGTATTTTTCGTGCGTGAAGGAAATATTATTGAACGGGAGCCTTTCATATTGAGCAATACCGAAGGAGCTGAGAGGAAGGAAATCCTGGCTTCTTTTATAAAACAGTTTTACGATACGGCATCTTTCATTCCGAAAGAAATTATCGTGGAAGAAGAAATAGATGAAAAGGAGGCCATCGAAACCTGGCTTTCGGCCAAAAAAGGTTCAAAAGTGAAGATAATCGTACCAAAAAGAGGAGAAAAGAAAGAGTTAATAGAAATGGTGGCGGAAAACGCCATGGCTTATTTAGAGCAAAGGGAAGCCTTTGAAGAAAGACAAAGGATAAAAAACGAAAGGGCGATGGAAGAATTAAAAGGTTATCTTGGACTGGGAAAATTGCCTAAGCGCATCGAAGCTTTTGATATATCCAACACGCAGGGGACGGAATCGGTCGCATCCATGGTTGTCTTTGAAAATGGGATGCCGAAAAAGGAAGACTACAGGAGGTTTAAGATAAAGACGGTTGAAGGTCCTAACGACTTTGAAAGCATAAAAGAAGCCGTTTTTAGGAGGTTTAAAAGAGGGTTAGAAGGGGATGAAAAGTTTAAGGATTTTCCCGATCTTCTCGTCATAGATGGAGGAAAGGGACAGCTGAGATACGCCCTTGAGGCTTTAAAGGAATTAAACTTAAATCATATTCCTGCGATCGGACTTGCCAAGGAATTTGAACATGTATTCATAGAAAGTAAAAGCGAACCTATAATTTTGCCCCGGGATTCGGAAGCCCTGTACCTCTTGCAAAGAATCAGGGATGAAGCCCATCGCTTTGCGGTTACTTACCATAGAAAGCTGCGCTCAAAGAGGAATTTAAACTCCATTCTCGAAGAAATCCCCGGCATCGGTAAAGCGCGGAGGAAAGCTTTGCTAACTGCTTTTGGGAGTTTGGAGGATATAAAAAAGGCATCCGTAGAAGAATTAGCGAAAGTGCCCGGGATGAACAAAAAATCCGCAATGGCGGTCTATGAATACTTCCACAAAGCCTGACCGAAAAGGTCGGGCTTTTTTTTCCAACAGTGTTGAAAATGTGGCATAATATGTGGAACTATATAAGCGAAGGGCTTAAGAATATATGCATGGTACATTAATTGCATAAAATGTGTAACGAGAGAGATGGATGGTATGGTTGAAAAAGAACGGCTGCTGGAACTCATTAAAAATGAAGACAAGAAAAATCCATACACCGATGAACAACTGGCAGCGGGCTGGTCCTCAAATTATGGAAATTATACCACAAAAGATTCTGCTTTCATTAATTTACTCATGAACACTATGAAACTCTTCTGGATTCATATATCCCAGGTTACTATCCCTCCTCTTGCAATTGTAATATTCTATTTAGATGTCTCGGCGTATGCTTCCATAAAACTCTGAAACTCATATCGGCTATAGCATTCAGTCTCTAGGATAGAATGAAAGGCTTCAACATGGGCATTGAGATTAGGGGTTTTAACAGGTATACGTTCATGAACAATTCCCAGTTTTTCACAGGTTTCTTGGAACTTCTTGGCGATGAACAGAGGACCATTATCTGTACGAAGTTTGGGCATCTTTGCCCCTTTATATAGGCGCTTCCTCAGAGCATTTTTCGAACGTCTGATAGACCTTCATTGCCTGCCGGTTTTTGTACAGCTTTTCAAAAACCTGTTATCGGTATTATAAACAAAATCGACTTAAAAGAGGCTAGCATAAATCGGGTAGAGAAATTTCTAATCGAAATCGGAGTGATAAAGGAAAATATTTTTGCGGTATCTTCGAACACAGGCAAAGGAATTGCTGAAGTTAAAAAAATGATTTACAAATTGATACGGCCAATGGGCCTATAAGGCCTATAAATAGAGCCCTGGGCGATGTTCCCAGGGCTTATTTTAATACAAATGTTGGAGTTTATCCGAATATCTGCATGATCTTTAGCAAGATCCAGGTCAAGGGGTTTGCACCGTCACAGATGCTCGAAATGTTTGTAGCGCCTTCGGGGAACTTGAAGGCTGCGTCAATTGCTGCCTGGGTGTGCAGAGGTGAAACATTGGTGGCGATTAATAGGCCGACCGCGATGACGATGGCGCCGATTATGACAGATCTAAATACGTTACCCCGGCAGATAGGTGCCACCATGGCTACCATGAACGGAATTGTAGCCAGATCACCGAAAGGCAGAACCCTGTTGCCCGGTATTATCAAAGCTAAGAAGATCGTAACGGGCACGAGTATCAGCGCTGTAGCTATAGCGGCGGGATGCCCTATGGCGACGGCTGAATCTAAGCCTATATAGAATTCCTGGCCGGCGAACCTCTTTTGCATGAAGTCCTTTGCAGCTTCGGAAACCGGCATGAGTCCTTCCATCAGTATTTTAACCATTCTAGGCATAAGGAACATAACGCCTGCCATGGACATGCCAAGGTTTAACGTGGCTTTGGCATCGTATTTTGCGAGAAGTCCCAGAATTATGCCCAAAACTAGGCCAACGACAACAGGTTCACCGAATACACCGAATTTTTTGCTTATTTGCTCCGGGTCAGCTTCTATTTTGTTTATGCCTGGTATGTTGTCGATCAATTTATTTAGCGGGATGGCAATTGGAACGTATGCCGCAGAAAAGCCGTGAGGCAAGGAAACTCCGGGCAATCCGTAGAACTCCTGCACCATCCGAGCTGTCCAGTCGCCTAATTTCAAGACTATGGCGCAGTTGATGGCCGCAGCTATCATGCCTAAGGTAAGGCTTCCTGTGGCGGCGGTGACCAGCGCTCCGGTGAAGGCGAAATGCCAGTAGTTCCATAAGTCCACGTTGACGGTTTTGGTGGTTCTGGTGGCGAGCATTATAATGTTTACCAGAAGGCCGATGGGTATAACGAATGCTCCGACTTTGGAGGCAAAGGCAATGGCTGCCGCAGCGGGCCAGCCTACGTCTATTACGTCCAGCTTGATACCCATATTTTCAACCATGGCCTTTGCGGCAGGTCCCAAGTTGTTGCTCAAAAGTCCTATGACCAGGTTTATTCCTATGAAGCCAATACCGATGGTAAGACCTGCCCTAAAGGCCTTGCCGGGTTTCTCCCCGAGAATTACGGCCAGGACAAAGATTATGATGGGGAGCATTACCACGGCCCCTAGATCCAGGATAAACTTAATTATTGACATTTGAAGACCTCCTTTTTTTAATTATTTATTTTTTTAAAACATTTATGATGTCCTGAATTGCCCTTTCCTCACCTATGCCAGTTATGAAGGGAAGTCCGTTGATAACTGGTACATCGAACTTATCCTTTAATATTGTAGTGGAAACTATGAGGTCGGCTCCGTCGGCGTAGCTTCTGAGTTCCGTTACCTTGCACTGGATGATGTTTACACTTATTCCTTCTTTTTTGCAGGCCTCGGAGATTTTATCAGCGACTACCGTAGATGTAGCAATACCGGTACCGCAGGCAACGATTACTTTCTTGGCATTCATCTTGCTTCCTCCTTTTTGATTTGGATAAATTTCAAATTTCGAGAGACGATTTTTTTGCGCCCACCTCCTTTTTCCGGTTTTGCTTTAGGTGGAAGAGTTAGCATTTATTAATGGTGTCAAAAGCGCTATTATCTTTTTCTTATCCGCCATATCGGAGAGCTTAATGAGCAAGTTTTTGTCCTGGAAGAGTGAGATGAGGTTTTTTAAGAGGTTCACCTGCATTTTAGGTTCGTTTATGGCTAGCATAAAAACCAGTCTTACGTCTACTTCTTCTGTAGGATTTCCCATAACGTTGAATTTTACAGGACTTTTTAATACTGCAAGTGCGATCCCCGAGGTTAAAACGTGATCTATGTCGGCATGTGGTATTGCAACCCCGACGCCGTCGGTAGGAAGTCCTGTGGGGAAAACTTTTTCCCTTTCCAGAATTGCTTTCAAGTAGCTGTCCTTCACATAACCTTTGACAATTAATAATTTTGCAAGCACTTCAAGCACTTCTTCCTTATTTTTAGCTTCCAGCTCTGTCTCAATTAAATCCTCATTTAATAAATTGAATTCCGGCATGTATTTTGCCCCCTCAGAATTAACTTGGCAACAAATCCGTCCAAAATATCTCAAAGCAAATTCCATTCCAACGGATTCAATTTACGTTTAGCATGTATTCTAAAAACATTTCTTTAATCATTGCAGGATCACCTAGAGATTTGATGTTAGCCACAAAAGTTGGGTGTTCCACTATTTTATAAAGACTCCTTAGAAAGTCCGCTGAGTCTTCTTTTAATGCCAACATTAAAACAATTTCTGCCTCTTTTTCCGGGACCCATTCTATGGGGTGTTTCAAAATCGCCATTGCTAAGGCTGGTTTTATGACATTTTGGGGAGTGCCGTGAGGTATTGCTACCTTGTTTTTAAACAGGGTTAGTCCTATTACTTCCCTCTTGTATACATCGAGAAGAAATCTTTCATTCACATATTTTTCTTTTATCAGCAGATTCCCGAGGGCATCTAATACTTCATCTTTGCTTTTAAATTCATCATTTATTATCAATATGTTCTCACCAAGAATACCGGCTTGGGGAAGAACTTTGGAAACTTCTTCATTTAATAAATCTAGTTCATCTTTTAATCCTAAGGCACTTCTTAATCTGATGACTCCTCTTCCAGAAAGTAGTTCGTATAGCGGAATAAACAGGATATCCTCGAATTTTGGATCTATGGTTCCGACGATTGCGGCTAATTTTTTTGCTTCTTTTATCCTTTTTATTTGTATCTTCAAATCTTCGCCGGTCATGGCGCCTAGGGAAATTATGTCTGCTCTGTCGTAAATGTCAGGAATGAGCTTTTCGATGAGTTCTTTTATCTTTACCGCTGCTCCTTCTCCGGTGATGCAAACCGTCAAAATAACGGGTTTGCCCTCGACTTTGGGCCTTTTTTCGTAAGGTATCCTACCTATTCCGATCACGTGCTTTTCTATGTTCTTTGCTATGTCTTCCAAATTCGTGTCCGGCAAGATGGCTCTTCTTATTGCTTCGAGCACCATTACAGTGTCAACACGCCCGATAGTGACCGTTGGTATTCCCGTTTTCTGAGTGATTATTTCTCCAAAAGTCAAAAGAGAACCCATATCCACCAAAAGCAGGACACCCTTACCCTCATTTACTTCCTTTACAACTTCGATGGTCTTTTGGAGTACCGCCTCTGGTTCTTCATCCAGGCTCATTTCTATGCCGATGGCATGGTTAACCCCCAGGAGTCTGTTTGCGACTTCTGCCATTCCCTTTGCTACATGGCCGTGGGTTAATACTATAACCCCTACCCTGCCACCTTTGAAATCACCGGGCTGAGTCATTGTCCTTAAGTACATTGCTACAAAAGCTATCTCATCTTCGGGCATTTTCCACCCCGTTAAGTCCTCAACCACTTCAACCATTTCTTTTGCAACCTTATATTCCAGTTTGTATTCTCTTTTAACCTTTTCGAGCTGCGGGTTTATTATTGGCTTTCCCTGCCTGATGCGGTCCAGAGTTGCGCTCAGGTGAATGGCGAGGCAGTAAAACAGGTGGTTGTCCACTTTTCCCAATTTCCTTTCGGCTACTTTTATCATGCGTTCTGCCAGTTCAACAATATGTGAGCCGACGATGCCCTCCAAGTCTTTTTTTTCTAGAGACTTGTGTTCGGTCTCAAACTGTCTCACCAATTGTTGAAATTTTATTTCCAGCTCTCCACCTATAACTCTGTTTATGACTTCCTGGCTCAAACCCTGGCTTTGCAGTTCCTGATATTTTTCTTCTATATACCTGTAAATCTCTTCCGGGAAAATATAGATATCCTCTTTTAGTAAATGGATGATGCTGGATTCGCCAGGATTTACCATGAGGTCTCCTTGAAGGAGCGTTTCTATTTCCGGGATGCGATTTTGCACTTTTAGCATCCCGCGCCTTGCGTGTACCGGTAAATCTATCAAATCGACTTCTATGAAATCCTTTTGATTTCCTATATATGACAAAAATCCCCTGGCGCAAGCTACCTGGATGTCGCTCCTCAATTGCCCTAAATTTCCAGGGCAGTCATACATGAGGAGGGCTCTCAGCGCTTCTTGCTTAACTTTTATTTTAGCTCCTATGCGGTCTGCTTCTTTTCTGAAGAAGTCTTTAATTATTTCGTATCTTTCGGATATTGGCCGCGCAGAAAGTGGCGGCAGTTCTATTATCATAGGTATTCGTCGCCTGAAGGTTAAGAGCAGTGAAGATTCTATATCTTCTGTAGTTGCGGCTATTATCATGACGTTAGCAGTGCGGTAATTTTCCGTCTCACCGAGTCTCCTGAACTTTCCTTTATCTATGAGGTGGTAAAGGATTTCCTGCCCTTCCGGTGGAAGGCGGTGTACTTCGTCCAAAAAAAGTATTCCTCCGTTTGCCTTTTCTACTAGCCCCTCTTTTGCCGAATCCGCTCCTGTATATGCTCCTTTAATGTGCCCGAAAAGCTGGGAGAGGAGAAGCTGGGGATTTTCGGCATAATCCGCGCAATTGAATACTACAAAAGGTGCATTTTTTGGAAGCCTGCCTATCTCGACAGCATAGTGATACATGGCTTCTGCAAGAATGCTCTTTCCCACACCTGTTGGGCCTAATATGAGGGTGTGCAGCCCATGAGGGGGATAAAGTACCGCCGCTTTAGCCTGCTGGATTTGAGTCTTTAAGCTGCCCTCTGCTCCAATGATTCCGCAAAAAGCAGTGGAATTTTCTGATCCCGTCTTTAGTTTTTTGTCGGGCGCATCATGTCCTTCAACTTTCGTTTTGCCGGGAAGTTCTTTTCTGAGCTGAGAAATTATGAACCTTGATACATTAAACCCTTTCTTTTGTACTAGCTTTGTCAGCTTCCGGTCGGATATGCCTGGGTTTTTTGCGATTTCTTCTTCAATTGCCTTCAAAAGGTACGGTTTTCGCCTTTCCCGGGAATCGGGTATTTGAAGCTTTCCCCTTAAAATGGTAATTTCATCGCGCCTCATTCCCAACATGGCCGCCAGTTGCTCATCAGTATAAGGATTTTTCTTGTCTTCGTTTTTAATGATTTCTAACAGGCGCTCTTTTACGGTCATCCCATCCACCTCTCTTGCACTACATTTTATGCAATTAACATGCCATCATTATTTTTAGACAGTTTCGATTATACAATACCACAATTTATGCCAGGCATGCTACCATTGTTGACATGATTAATGGTAAATGGGTTATAATAAATTAAACATTTTCTAACAATATAGACTAATCCTAATAATATAGACTATATTATAAAGAAGGAAGAACTAGAATTGCTCCGAAAACCGATGAAAAACCTGCAAATGCTTTAACGTCTGATCAAAGAGACGGATGTAACAGTGGGATCAATATCGAAGAAGATGGCAGATAATGACATGGTGGTATATACTGTATCCGCTAGAGATGAACCCGGTGCAATGAAAACAATTGAAAGAAGAAAGTGTAAAATGGCATGAAAATTGCTTTTAATAAACAAATGATACTATAATGCAACTTTGTAACATTACCATTTTACTTTTTGGCAGGTAAGTTTTGGATTAGAGACAGGGGTGATGTGGCTGTGGAATTGACTGCGGAGAAAAAGCTTTGGATGTACAGGAAGATGTACGAGATAAGGTGTTTCGAACTTGAAGTCGATAGGCTCTTCAAGGCCAACATGATATGGGGGACCTGCCACCTCTCGGTGGGCGAGGAGGCCACTGCCGTTGGGGCGATTGCGGCCCTGGAAAAGGACGATATGATTACCAGCACTCACCGGGGGCACGGCCACTGCATAGCGAAGGGCGGGAAGCTCCCCCAGATGTTTGCAGAGCTTCTGGGCAAGGAAACCGGCTACTGCAGGGGCAGAGGAGGGTCGATGCACATCGCCGATATCGAGACGGGCAACCTCGGGGCCAACGGCATAGTAGGCGGCGGCATACCCATAGCTACGGGCGCCGCCCTGGCGTCCAAGATGAAAAAGGACGGCAAAGTCACTCTATGCTTTTTCGGCGACGGGGCGAACAACCAGGGAGTCTTCCACGAGTCCTTGAACATTGCGTCCCTTTGGAAGCTGCCGGTGGTCTACGTTTGCGAAAACAACCAGTACGGCATGTCCGTGGCTTTCAAAAAGTCCACCGCGGCGGAGAACGTCGCCGACAGAGCAGCGGCGTACAACATGCCCGGCGAGATAGTCGACGGAAATGACGTGGAGGCGGTTTACTTTGCGGTGAAAAAAGCAGTGGACAGGGCAAGAAGGGGAGAAGGGCCCTCGCTTATTGAAGCCAAGACTTACCGGTGGCTGGGGCACTCCAAGAGCGACGCCAACGTTTACAGGACGAAGGAAGAGATAGAAGAATGGAAGAAGAGATGTCCGATAAAGCGGTACAGGGCAAAACTTGTAGAAGAGGGAGTCGCCACCGAAGAAGAGCTGGAGAAAATCGAAAAAGAAGTCGAAAGGGAGATTCAAGAAGCTATAGAGTATGCCAAAAATAGCCCGGAACCTTCCGTAGAAGATATCGCCGATGGCGTATATGCATAGAGATTTTCTTCAATAAAAGGGGGAAATAACCATGGCTGAAAAGTTATATATAGAAGCCCTGCGGGAAGGCTTGAGGGAGGAGCTTTTGAGAGACGAGAAAGTCTTTTTACTCGGCGAAGATATCGGCATATATGGAGGGGCTTTTGGGGTTACGAAGGGCTTGGTCCAAGAGTTCGGAGAGGAGAAGATTATAGATACCCCGATTTCAGAACAGGCGATTACGGGGATAGCGGTGGGAGCCGCCATGGCCGGCATGAGGCCGGTAGTCGAGATAATGTTTTTCGACTTTCTGACCCTGGCCATGGACCAGTTTATAAACCAGGGGGCAAAGATAAGGTATATGTTCGGAGGAAAAGCGAAAGTCCCTATGGTAGTGCGCGCACCAATGGGCTGCGGCACCGGTGCGGCGGCCCAGCACTCCCAGAGCTTTCCCGGCGTTTTCGCCCATTTCCCAGGCCTCAAAGTGGTGATGCCCTCCACTCCTTACGACGTAAAGGGGCTCATAAAAGCGGCGATCAGGGATGACAATCCGGTATTATTTGCCGAGCACAAACTGCTCTACAGGGTAAAGGGAGAAGTGCCCGATGAAGAATACGTGCTGCCGTTAGGTAAGGCTGATATAAAGAGAAAGGGGAAGGACGTCACCGTTGTTGCGGGCTCCATAATGGTCATCAGGGCCCTGGAAGCCGCAAAGGAGCTGGAGAAAGAAGGAATAGACGTGGAGGTCATAGATCCCAGGACGTTGAAGCCTCTGGATATGAAGACCATCATCGATTCCGTCAAAAAGACCGGGCGAGTTTTAATAGTGGAGGACGACCCGGTGAGCTTCGGCTGGGGAGCGGAAGTAGCCGCGGGAATAGCCGGGAGCGAGGCGTTCGATTATCTGGATGCTCCGGTGAAGAGGCTTGGGGGTCTAGATATCCCCATACCTTATAATCCAAACCTCGAAAGGCATGCGGTACCTCAGGTGGAAGATATCGTAAAAGCCGTCAAGGACTTATTGAGATAATTTGAGGGCAAAAAATTTAAGGGAGTGATAGCATGGCCCAAATAGTTCGGATGCCGAAACTGGGACTTACGATGACTGAAGGCACCATAATAAGGTGGCTGAAGAAAGAGGGTGAAGAGGTCAAGCAGGGGGAACCCTTGCTGGAAATAGAGACTGATAAAGTGAACTTGGAGGAGGAAGCCCCCGCTTCGGGGATATTGAAAAAGATCCTGGCCCCGGAAGGCTCGGTGGTGGAAGTGGGGAAGGAAATAGCCATAATAGGAAGGGAGGACGAACCGCTTCCCGAACTGGGAGAAGTTGATAAGGCAAATGCGGAGTTCGAAGGAGCCGGGGCGGGTTCCGAGCCGGTACCGGCCGAGGCCGAGACGGCAAAAGACGGGATAGGTGGGAAGGTAAAGGCATCGCCGGCGGCCAAAAGGGTGGCCAGGGAGCACGGAGTGGACCTGAGGATGGTGACTCCCACAGGGCCCGACGGCCGCATCGTTGAAAAAGACGTGCTCGCATTTGTGGAGTCCAGAAAGGTTAGGGCGACGCCCGTTGCAAAAAAGATCGCGCAGGAAAAGGGTATCGACCTTTCCATTATAGAAAAGCCCGAAGGGGAAAGGATTACGAAGCGTGATGTCATGGAAGCCGCTACGGCGGTACAAGTCGGGCAGAATCAGGAATGCAGCGTGATCCCGTGGACCGGAATGAGGAAGGTAATTTCGGAGAAGATGACGAAGGCGAAGAAAGAAATTCCGCACTTTTACCTCACACTGGAAGTTGATATGAGTAAAGTTCTGGAACTCCGGGAGAAGCTCGCCCCGAAAGTGCAGGAAATGA
>NZ_LOED01000041.1 GCF_001562425.1 Fervidicola ferrireducens | reverse complement strand
AGTTGAAGGAAATAGTGGGGAAGACATACGTTAGCCCGAAAGAATGCAGACGTATACTCCACAACGAAGGAATGGTCGTCATATACAACAGCCTATATCATCAGAATTAGAAGTTGCGGACGCATTCATCTCCATCTTATAGAAGATGGAGCCTTCCGCGTATTGAGGTGATAAAAATGCTTCCGAAGATGAAAAACGTTCAGCTTTGCAGGCGCTCCTGCAGATTGCAGGAACCAATGAGGCGGGGGTGGAGGAAAATGCCGATGCGTCAGCTTACTAATGCTGACGTCTCTGTTTTGGTCGAGTTCCTCGAAAAGTACGGTGCGCCGCTCTCTTTTGAGTATCTCGGCGTCCTGATGAACTTTGACGAACTTTTGGATGAAGTAGTATCGTTAGTCAATAAGCTCCCTGAAGACGTAAACCTCGAGGGCGGCTTCACCGTTCAAGAAACCGTGTCCTTCGACGATCCAATAATGCCAAACGAGTTTTACGATACCGGGCTTGCAGATGAGCTCTCGGATTTGTTCTGGGACATTGTTAACTGGGACTACCGGGACTTCTTCAGGTCATTCAACAACTGTGAGTATTTCGATGAAAACAATGAGATAGAGAAAGTAGCATGTGAAATATTCAATTCAGTAGACTATGTGGACACTTATGGTATAAGAAACTACTACCGGATGTGCTTTACCTTACCGGGCATAGCCGAGGTAGTAAAAGATGCTTATCATGACGACGGTATTTGGCAGGCGTTAGAGTACGTTGTGGAAGGGATTATAAACCACCGGCGGCGCTCGGATGTTCAAAAGATGATAGATGTTGCCACGATGCTACTGGCACTTAACCTTACCGAAGTCAAGCCGGAAGAGATTAAGGAATTAAGGAAGAAGATTCTCTCACTCTGCCCCGATCTGGTTTTGTCGTTTAAAGTTTACGACGATGTGGAGGAATTTATGGAGGACGTAGCCGCTGAAATGCACGATAAGCTCAAAAACTCTATCTTGAAACCGCTCCTGATACTCAAGCGGTACCTGCCGCAAGCAGTGGAATATTATTCGAAGTGCTACGATGCTATTCGCCATACCTGCAGACTGTTTGAACAGTATGCATCTGAATTAATGAAGCAGTTCGAAGACATAGAATACTGGAAGGAATATTTCGAGATAAATGAACGCTATGACATCCTTGCAAAACTATTCCCGGTAGATAAGCGGTACTAGCAGGTTCCAGTAGTAAACTGAGAAGGAGGGATTCTTATGACCCCTATAGTCTTGTTGACCTTTAAGTGCGTCAAGTGTGGCCGCAAATTTGCGGCCACGTCACGTATTGCTTGTTATGTCAATCCTTATACGGGAGAACCAATCGTTTGCCCGGATTGCGGCTCTGAGGAGATTGTCGAGATAGAAACCCTTCAGGTAGGGTAAGGATATTCCTAGTGTCGGGAAGCAGAATTTTTATTCCCCGTTTAAAAGTAACCTAATAACAGTACAAAAATAAGAGTAATTGGATCTGTTGTTAATCTTGTGGAACAGGGGCTATACCCAAAAATATTACATTATTTTATGATTAAATCCCCCTCCGGCATGACCGAGTCAGGAGGGGGATTTATGCAAGGAACATCCTGCCGGAATTATCGGTAGGGCTTAATCTGTCAAAATACAGGAATTACGTAAGGGGGAATAAGGAAATGCCCAACTGGGCCGATACCCGTGTTGTTTACTATGGAGACCGCTCCAATCTGGAGCGGCTTTATCATGCTTACAACAAAGCTATTCATAAGCGTGGTGAGATATGGGTAGATGAGCTGTTCGATGTGATAGGGTTTCCGGTTCCCGATGCCGTAGTCAATATGCGTTCTTCACCTTATGATTGCTACCTATCGAAAGATGTGCTATATGCCTGCCACAACGATGCCTGGGAACCTGATGTTGAAGGGTATGCAGCACTGGCCGATGCTTTTAATGTTGACTTCGACCTCTTTTCTACCGAACCAGGATGTTGCGTAGCGGTCAAGACGGACGCACAGGGGAATTATTTCCCAGAGCAGATAGTTGTCTTTAGCCATTCAGAATTGGGAAACTCAGATTTCGACCATCCGCTCCTAACTCTCTTCGACTCGTCGGAAACCTATTTCTCTTCGTTTGATGAACTTTTGAGTAGCATTCGTGTCTTTCTACCGGGATTTGACGCGAAGGATATTGAGGATGTTCAATTTCAACTCGATGCTATTCTCCAACTTTGCGGAGTAGAACCGGGGATAATAACCATCTGCAAAGTTGAACTGTTAGAAAAACCAATCAAAGTTCAGAGGCAGGTGTCTCCCAATGTTAAAGCTCCTGTCTTATGTTGATATGTGTCCGCTCTGCGGGTCCCTACTTCTTGAGTATGGTGCCCGGGGAACGAAGGTCGAAGGAGTACGTCTTAACGGGCAGCTAATTGAACAACCCATCTATAACGGGCAGATAAGGTGCACTGTCTGCGGATGTGATATAGACAATCCGGTATTAGTAGCACTTTGCAAAGCTCATAATTCAAAAAAACTCTACGCTATTGGGAAGAGAATTCCGGAAGAAATACTGATCTACGACGTACCTTATAAGATTCAAGGCAGCGAGATAATTTTTACTCCGGATCCGATTTTAATTGCAACTATCGAAGCTAATGAAATCACGGATGGTTTGTATCGTGCTTTGTTTTCAGGCGACATAAGCAGCAAAGATGCGGCGTTTGATTCTCTTTTGAGCATCGTGTACGCCGCCCGTTAGATCCGCCTTGCAAATCTTCTTAAAAAAAGAAAGAAAGGATGGTACAATGTCTTATCCGGTGGTAGACCAAACCACTCCTATCGAGACCATAATAGCGCTCGCCCAAATGGGCGGGCGTTTTAAATTCCGCTGCCTCGCCTGCGGGAAGATGCATTGCTTAGACAGCAAGGCATGGAAACGCTGCAGCAAAAACTACCACTACATCCTGCATACCACTATTTGCGGTACGGTGGCGGAGGTTTCTATAACCAGCGAGCTGGGCTTCGGCACGAGGATTACTCTGCCCGGATATGTATTGAAAACAGTAGAAGAACTGCAATTTCTGTTTAAGTGTTCCATTGAAGGAGCCGACTTAGTGGTATATAGTGCAGAAGGGGGGATACAATTGATACAAGTAAATTGTGATGGCCTGTGCGAACCGGTCAACCCTGGGGGAACTGCATGCTATGGATGGATTGCCTACAAAGACAAAGAAAAGATAGCAGAAGATTGCGGCGTGATTTGCTCGGGTCCCGAAGCAACAAACAACATTGCAGAATACACCGCCGTTATCAAAGCATTAGAATGGCTGCTGGCAAACGGGTTCGAAAAAGAAACGATAGAAGTCCGGACGGATAGCCAACTATGCATATATCAACTCCAGGGGATATACGGCGTACATTCTCCCAGGATAAGGCCGCTGTATCGAAAGGCTTGTGAATTGATAAGAAAGTTTAAAGATCTGCGCTTTCGGTGGGTGCCGCGAGAGAAAAACGAAGAAGCAGATGCGCTGTCGAGAAAAGCATACAGACAAGCGTTGCCGGTAGATCCAGCAAGGTTGGAGAAGGCTATGAAATTGGCTCCATTGGTGCGTCCCATCGGCAATGGACGGTACATCGTCCCTTCCCAGAGCAGTACGAAAGAATATGAGGTAGATATAATTTCCGGCACCTGCAACTGCCCTGATTATCGGAAGCGCGGTATAAAGTGCAAACATACCCTTGCCGCTGAAATAGCGGCAGGAATGGGAATTTAGTTTTGCCCGGGGAAGGATAAGCCCCGGGCAAAACTTTGAATTTTGTTGGAGGGGGGAGTTGCTGTGGTGTATTACCGCCGTCGGGATAACAGTATATTCGAACTTATCGCTTCGGGTTCGATGTTTGCTGGAAAGACCAGCACCTTGCTTTCCCGCCTTGAAACGTTCATCCTCGCCGGACGAAAAGTCCAACTTTTCTATCCCGTTCATTCGCAGGACAGATACGGTGCTAAAAACATGGTCGTGGCGCATAATGGCGCGAGGATGACCGGCATAGAAGTCCGGGACGCAAAAGAAATACTGGAGAAACTCTCCCCAGCCACCGAAGTAGTAGGCATCGACGAAATCCAGCTCTTTTCTCCGGAAATCGTCGAGGTGGTAGAAGAGCTTGTGAGAAGTGGGCGGATCGTTATAGGTGCCGGGCTTACGCTTTTGGCTGACGGCAGGCCATTCGGACCGATGCCGGAACTCTTGGCCCGGGCAGACATAATCACGCAAGTCTACGGCGTCTGCGCAGAGTGCGGCGACCCGGCAGTCCGCAGCTGGCCGACGTTCGACAAGAAATCCGATATTGTTCTCGGTAACGACTATATAGCCCTGTGCAGGCGCTGCTGGTATAAGAAAATAGAAGCCGAAAGGAGGAGATAAAGATGATAACAAAAATAAGGAAGAGGGACGGCAGGATCGTCCCGTTCGACGGAGAAAGGATTGCGAATGCCATATTCAAGGCGGCACGTGCCGTAGGGGGAAATGATTATGAGAGAGCAAAATTCCTGGCCAGGAAAGTCGTCGAAAATCTAGAAAGGAAATTTACTGCAGCAATACCAAGCGTCGAAGATGTCCAGGACGAAGTGGAGAAAGTCCTAATAGAGAACGGCCATTCAAAGACGGCAAAGGCATATATACTCTACAGGCAGCAGAGGACGGAAATCAGGAACTTCCAAAACTTACTTATAAACAGCATTAAGCTGATTCAGGACTACGTCAACGAAGATACATGGGAAGTCAAGGAAAACAGCAATATGAACTTTTCTCTGCAAGGAATGAACAACTATATTATATCCGCAGTTTCAAAAAAATATTGGTTGGAAAAGATATATCCTCCAAGGATTAAAGAGGCGCACGAATACGGAGACTTGCACATCCACGACTTAGGAATTATCGGTAGCTATTGCTGCGGATGGGACTTAATGGACATCTTATTGTCCGGTTTTACAGGAGTAGAGGGGAAAATCAGCAGTAAGCCGCCAAAGCACTTCAGGTCAGCACTGGGACAGATAGTAAACTTCTTCTACACCTTACAGGGAGAAGCTGCTGGAGCTCAGGCCCTTAGCAACTTCGATACTTATCTTGCGCCGTTTATTTACTACGACAGACTGAGCTATAAAGAAGTCAAACAGGCAATACAAGAATTCATATTTAACCTGAACGTCCCAACCAGGGTGGGATTTCAAACGCCTTTCACTAATATTACACTAGACTTAACACCACCGCAGTATATGGCAAAGGAGCCCGTAATTATCGGCGGACAGTTTATGGATAGGACGTACGGCGAATTCCAAAAAGAAATGGATATGCTGAATATGGCATTTGCAGAGGTTATGATGGAAGGCGATGCTAACGGCAGAGTCTTTACATTCCCTATACCAACTTACAATATAACCAAGGAATTTAACTGGGACAGTCCCGTTGTAGATAAAATCATGGAGATGACGGCAAAGTACGGATTGCCGTACTTTTCAAATTTCGTTAATAGCGACATGAAGCCGGAAGATGCCAGGTCAATGTGCTGCAGGCTTCGTTTGGACAACCGGGAACTCAGGAAGCGCGGAGGCGGCCTGTTCGGTGCTAATCCACTGACCGGCTCCATAGGCGTGGTAACAATTAACCTACCCAGAATAGGTTATAAAGCGAAGAGTGAAGAAGAATTTTTCGCAAAGCTGACGGGGCTGGCGGAACTGGCAAGGGACGCACTTCTGATAAAACGAGGCATCATCGAACAGCTGACGGAGAGAGGATTATATCCATATTCAAAGTTCTACCTTCGCAACGTTCATGCACGCTTTGGCAAATACTGGGCAAACCATTTCAATACAATCGGCATAATAGGAATGAACGAAGCGCTGCTGAACTTTATGGGTAAAGACATCGGCACGCCAGAAGGGCGTAAATTTGCGCTGAAAGTTCTCGATTACCTGCGCAATTTGTTGGTTAAGTTCCAAGAAGAAACAGGACAAATGTTCAACCTTGAAGCGACACCAGCCGAAGGTACAAGCTATAGACTTGCCATGATAGACAAAGAACTGTATCCATCAATCATAACTGCTGGTGAAGACGTGCCTTATTACACCAATTCCACACAATTGCCCGTCAATTACACCGACGACATCTTTGAAGCATTGGACCTCCAGGATGAACTGCAGTCCAGGTATACGGGCGGGACGGTGTTCCACGTGTTTTTGGGCGAAAAAGTGGACGATATAAGGACGTTGAAAGCTCTATTGAGGAAGATATGCCATAACTATAAACTGCCTTACATTTCAATAACGCCTACGTTTTCAGTCTGTAAAGACCACGGATATATCTCCGGTGAGCACTTTAACTGCCCGCATTGCGAAAAACCAACAGAAGTGTGGAGCCGGATAGTGGGGTATTACCGCCCCGTCCAAAACTGGAATCGAGGCAAGCAGGAAGAGTACCGGCAAAGGAAAACTTACCGGATACAATAGGGCGGGGAAGGGGCAGCGGCCGAGATTTTTTGGGGCAACCGACTTCGATACTCGGCTGCTGCCGCCCTTTATTTTAGAAAAAATGGAGGAGGTCCGCATGAATATCCGCGGGTTCCAAAAGGTGAGCTTGGTTGATTTTCCAGGCGTTATCTGCACGACAGTGTTTACCGGCGGTTGTAACTTTCGTTGCGGATATTGCCACAACAGAGAACTCGTGCTGAACCCCGGAAATCTTCCGAAATATGACAAAAGTGAGATACTTCAATATTTGGTCAAGTGCACTGGCAAAATAGATGGTGTATGCATAACCGGCGGTGAACCCACTTTGCAGAAAGACTTGACACCATTTATAAAGCAGATAAAAGCTCTCGGATTAAAAGTTAAACTGGATACAAACGGTACGAACCCTGAAAAACTCGAAGAATTAATCGCGTTAAAACTGTTGGATTATGTGGCGATGGATATAAAAGCCCCTTTGCATAGATACTATCTCGTTGCTGGGGTGAGATGTGAAGCGGGCAAAATCCAAAAGAGCATAGAAATTTTAGCCGGTTCGGGAATCGAACACGAATTCAGGACAACTTTGGTGCCCTTACTGACAGAGGGCGATATATTTGAAATTCGGGAAATGATTCCAAAAGAAAGATATGTACTTCAGCAGTTTAGAGTTACAAATACCCTTATAGACCCGGCGTTGCAAGATATGGCACCGTGGCCACCAGAAATGGTGAAAAAGATAGCTGCTGTCGTTAACGCCGTTGTGCGAGGCGCTTAACCCATATCCCTTTCCTCATTTCTTAACCAGCTCCATCCGCATGCATTCATCTTTTGTGCTTTGTCTTTTATAATTTCAATTTCACCTCCGGCATGACCGTGAGGTGAACCTATATCAGAGAATGCCCCGCCGAAGTTATCGGCAGGGCTTAATTTATTACAAAAATTTAAACGGAGGGGTGTTTTGGATGATTTACGATTACAGAAAGCCACCGAAGTATATTGAAACGCCGGGTGGTCCCGGGAGATTGATGAACTACGATCCTAACACAAAAACAGTTACAGCTTTAGTAAAGACAGAAGCGGGTGAACGTCTTTTCATTTATCCCGCTGAATTTTGTTACATTCCAACGGTCGACGAGAATATGGCATAGTTAATAAGCTGGAGGGATCTTCGATGAAATCCATGGCATGGGGCGTATTATTTCCTAATTATCCGTACGCGATCGGACCCTTCAGGTTTAACCTGCCTAAGTCGGAAAGAGAATTCCGACAGTATTTGCGAAAATGGTTAAAGGTGCCACGCCTATCACGAGGAACGCAGGTGTGGCCTGAGAGATAATTGGCTTAATAGGGAGTACAACCGTTCTCCCTCTTTAAAAACAAAAAGAAGGAGGTGTAAGGCCATCCTTCCCTCTCTCTTAAGCAAAGGTCAAAAGGATGGCCGTTTTTATGAGCATTAGTGCCAGTGTAATGGAAACGCTGGAAGTGTTAATTGATCTTAATTTACCGGTGCTCCTCTGGGGGCCGCCGGGAGTGGGGAAAAGCTCTACGATGAATGCCCTCGCGGAGAAACGCCGCTGGGCATTGATCGATATGAGATTAGGGCAAATGAGTCCAGTTGACCTAAGAGGCGTACCAGTGCCGGACCATAATACCAAGCGGACAACTTGGTATCCGCCAAGCGAATTACCTGATGAAAAACGGGACGGCAAATGCGGAATACTGTTTCTGGACGAATTACTGCAGGCACCGAGGGACGTCCAATCCGCCGCTCTTCAGTTGGTTCTAGACAGGCGGTTGGGCGAATACAAACTCCCTCCTGAATGGCGAGTGGTTGCAGCTTCTAACAGGGTAAGCGACAAAGCGGGAACATACCAAATTATTTCCAGCCTTGCTAACCGCTTCGTACACATTCCCGTCGCTTGTTCCATGCCATCGCTGGATATAAGTGATACGGGGGTTGAAGTAAACGCAGAGGATTGGAAAAAGTGGGCGCTGCAGAACGACGTTGCTGAAGAAATCGTGGCATTTATAAACTACCGGCCCAATCTTTTGTGGCGTCCCACGGGTCAGGTAGCATTTCCTACGCCGAGGATGTGGGGAGATTACGTGAACAAAATAATAAAACACGCGGGACTAAACCAACTTGCAATTGCCGGATGCATCGGTGAAGGGCCTGCGGCAGAATTCATGGCGTTCTGCAAACTAAGGAAGGAAATGCCCGACCCGGATGCTATACTGCGTGGTGAGGACGTAGCCGCACCGGTCAGACCCGATGTTACGTATGCCCTCTGCGGTGCCCTGGCGGTCCGAGTAATCAATGCCAATAAATCGAAGAAGAAAGAAGCTCCTAGATACGCACAAAACGTCATGCGTTATCTCACGAAACTCCCTGCCGAATTCCAAGTACTATTGCTAAAAGACATGTTCGGCGGTGGAGCAAGCAACTTGTTCTGGGGACTGCCGGAGTTTTCAGAATGGGTCAAGGAACACAGAGAAGTGTTCCTGGCCTAGTGTGTCGCCTTGTGGCGAAGCAAGAGGATGGTGCATCCTCGGCTTCGCCTTATGTAGAAGAATAAGCGAGAAGGAGGTGAGTACCGAGGGAGGGTTTCCTCCCTTCGGTTTGTGCCATGGGATACACGCATTACTGGTATAGGCCGAAAACCATCCATCCGGCCACCTTTCGTAAAATTGTTGCGGACTTTAAGAAGCTTGTGCCCGTGCTTGAGGAAAAGTACGGCGTCCGACTTGCGGGGCCGGGCGGCGAAGGTGATCCTATAATCAATGATGACGAAGTATCGTTCAATGGCCCGATTCACTGCGGCCATCAGAAGAACTACGAGTTGCATATTCCCTGGCCTTCAGATGATGCGGGCGGCGTAATGATAGAAGGTGGCGGCATAAGCGGCAAATGGTACGCCGGTGTAATGGTTAACACCCGTATGTGCAATGGTGATTGTTCATACGAATCATTCGTTTTTGAAAGAAAAAGGATACCATATGGGGACTGGGATGTACCAAGAGAGAATGGACTCTACTTTGACTTTTGCAAAACTGCTTTTAGGCCATACGACTTGGCTGTGACCGCGTTCTTAATAATAGCCAAACACTATCTCGGAGACAAAATCGTGGTTAAGAGCGATGGAGAGGACACTCACTGGTTTGATGCAAAGCTGCTTTGCCAGATGGAACTCTCTTATGGTATGGAATACAAGATCAATGATAAAGGGGAATTAATCCCCGTTCCCTCTGATGGGAACAAGAACGTTGAAAAAGTTTAAAAATCCTGGCAAGGAGGTGAATGCCCGGCAGGAGTGAATTTCGTGCTCTTGCCAGGCATTGTTATGGCATTGAACAATACTGTCTTAGAAAAACACAGCTTAGAAGAGTATATCAGTGCTTATATATCACTGAAAGAACAAGCAGAAGAAAATAAATTCATAATGGGGCAATTGTTAGATGAAATGATAGCGTTAGGAGCGAAGATAAAGTGGCTGTCGTCCCAGTTAGGCGATAGCCCTGCCAAAATAAGAGAACTTATCAAGACTTATAAGGCGTTTCCAACCGAAGATTCAAGAGTGCCCGAACTATCATGGTATCATCACCGGCTTGCAGCGAATACAGACAACCCGCAGGCCTGGATAGCTCTGGCTGCCGAAAGGCAGTGGAGCACCAGGGAAATGAAAAAAGCAATAGATATTGCTCAAGGGCGAATAGAACAGGTAATAGATGAAAAAGAGAAGAAAATCCAGGAAATTCAAAAGCACGTCAAAGCCCTCAGAGAAATCGCCGAAAAAGACGCCGAACTCCGTGACATTATAGTGGACGTGCTTAAAATATTCCTATCCGAAATTTGAGCAGCTCTATCAAGAGCTGCTCATCCGTGTACTTATTTCAAGGAAAGGAGGGATTGGCACCGCAAGGCCATTGCGGTGCCGTGTTTTATGGACACTTTTGGACTGGCTCGCTCAAAGCTGGTCCTCAAAAACCAATTCTTCGGCACCCTCGCTTTGTACCTGCAGCCGGAACCAGATAAAAAAATAGGAACGGCTGCAACCGATGGCAGGGTGCTAAAATACAACGAAGAGTGGTTAGAAGAGGTAAAACAAAAATACGGGCTTGAAGCAGTCATAACCATTATCGCCCATGAAGTCTTACACTGCGCTTTAGGCCATGTCTGGCGTCGCGGTACAAGAGAGCCACTATTATGGAATATTGCATGCGACTGTGCGGCAAACCTCATACTTAGAGAATCCGGCTTTAAACTCCCACAAGGAGCCCTTGTAAATGAAGCGTATTCCGGGAAAACAGCGGAGGATATATACGCCTTGTTACAGAAAAATGGGATTTCAAAAGGCGGTACAACAATTATTTTGCTGGATAATCACGACTTATGGGGGAACGCCCATCCCGGCGGAAACGGAGACACTGGAGATAAAGATGCTGCGAAAGATATAATCGCAGGTTCAGGCACAGCAAAGGGGGATATAGCTGGCACCTTGGAAAATGAATGGAAAAACCGTTTAGTCAGCGTGGCAAGCGCACTCAAGAGCCAAGGCAAATTACCAGCTTCTCTTGAGAGAATCGTTGAAGAAATAGCGCAGCCCCAGATACCCTACCGCTACGTCCTTGCGGAGTACATGCAGCGGATAGAAAACGAATACGCCTGGGGGCCGTTCGACCGGCGGTTCGTCCACGCAGGAGAGTATTTACCATCCACAAATTCCGAAGGGTTCGACGAAATAGTCGTGGCAATAGACACCTCAGGATCCATTTCGGATGTCGAAATAAAGCAGTTTATAGGAGAGGTTATGTCTATAGCAAGTATAGGTGCGAATACACTGCATGTTGTTTTCTGTGATGCAAAAGTGCAGGGATGGTATACGATGTCGGCGCAGGACGAAGTACCGCCTTTCAAAATCAAGGGGGGCGGCGGGACGGACTTCAGGCCCGTATTTGATGCAGTGGCAGAAAAGGGGATGCAACCGGCCGTTCTGATATATCTCAGCGATGGTTACGGAGATTATCCCGAAAAAGAACCGGAATACCCCGTCCTCTGGGTGATGACCCGAAATCATCAAAACCCACCCTTCGGTAGGGTCGTCACCCTCGATGTTTGAACTAAAAAGGAAAAGAGGATTAGAAAAGTAGGGGACGGGATGGAAGCGGCTGTGCAAGTATCTCCAAGGGCCGCTTAAGCGGCACCTGGAGTAGTCGGGACGGAAGTGACGGTCCCCTCCGGGAGGCCCTCCGGCAACGGGTCAAAAAGGGCCGCTCGCACCGGTGTAACCCGGCAGGTGCGCGCACCTGCCGCCAGGAAGCCCTACACCTTTAGGTGTAGGGAGGTTTGCAACAGCTTCGAGAAACTATACTGTAATTGACTGCACTTAACTACTTTGCTACCATAAGAATATGGAACTCTTATCCATTGGAGAAGCAGCAAAGAAATTAGGCGTACACCCGAACAGACTTCGGGCATGGGAAAAACAAGGCCTGATCAAGCCTGTGCGGCTGCCCAGCGGTCCACGGAGATACCCGACTTGTCCAGGATTTGCTGGCTGTAGTGACTTCCTTTTCAGCCCAGCTGTATGGTGCGAGGGGTGGCAGGAAAATCCAGCAGGGTTTTCGGGAGCTGATAAGGGATGCCGAAGAAACACAAGAAGGACAAATTTAGCATGACTGTGTGCGGAGAGTTCTTTCCGGAGGTCTACCCGGCCTTTCGGTCAGGAAAGTGGAGCCGTGGAGAGGAAGATCCTCTTGTGACGGAGATGCGCCTTTTTTCTGCCTGCATGCGTTGGGCCTTCAACCGGCTACTAGAGGGTGCATCCCGAGATGAAATCAAGAAGCTGGGGCAAGAACTCTTCGGAATCAACTCCCGCTATGTGGACGATGCCAGGCTTAAGGCACAGGCCGTGCTGGACTCCCAAAAAGAGCTGCTGGAGCTGGAGATTGAGGAAACTGGAAACAAGCTGAGCCGGGCGAGGAAGAAACTAAGCACAGCCATGAAGAAGCTGGCGAAGGCAGAAGAAAGAGGTGATGCCCCGGACATTGTTGAAAAACTCCGCCTGGCAGTCAAGGGACGGAACAACCGGTTAGCATCTCTAGAGAAGAAGTTGGCCGAGCTTGAGATCCACCGGGAGAATGGCACAATACCAAAGGTAGTCTTTGGCGGCAGAAAACTTTGGGAAAAGGTCTGCAAGGGGCGGGCCACGCGGGAGGAGTGGCAAGCATCCCGCAAAAACCGCCTCTACTCCCGGGGAGACGAGACAAAGGGCGGTAATCCGAACATGAAGGTATCCTTTGACGGGCAAGAGTTCCGCTTGGCTGTCTCCATATCCCACCTTTCCCAACAGACAGGCACGGATAAACTTGGCCGCCCGAAGATGAGCCGAGCCCCCAGGGTGGAGGGAATGTTGTGGCTGCCGGAGAAGCAGCGGGACCTGGTGCGCATATGGCTAGCTATGAAACTGCCCTACACAATAGAGCTGGTCCGTACCCCGGAGGGCCGTTATATAGTGCATCTGACGTTCGATTTGGGCGGGATGAAGGAACCCGACTTTGCCAAAGGTTGTTTAGCCCTGGACACCAACCCTGACGGCGTGGTCTTATGCAATGTAAGTGCTTTGGGCCAGCCGGAGCCGTGGCCGGAAGGTTTTAATATCCCTTGCCCCGGCAACCTGGGCAAGTATGAGGGAGAGTTTCAAGTTATCACTTACCCGAACGGCTTTCTCTACATCAGGATACCCGACTTAGCCTATGCTTCCAGCTTCCGGAGGGACTATCTGATAGGCGTTTTAGCCAAAGCAGTGGTAGACATAGCCTTCTTCCTGGGCAAGCCCATCGCGCTGGAGGAACTCAATTTTAGCAAAGACAGGCTGGATACCAACAAAAAGTTTAACCGCATGGCTTCAAACTTTCCCTTTGCCAAAATGGTGGAGGCGGTGTGCCGGAGGGCTGTCAAGGAAGGAATGCCCTTTAAACTCGTACCTGCCCGGCATACGTCCACCATAGGTTACTGGAAGTATACGAAGCGTTACGCCGTCCCGGTGCACTGCACGGCGGCATTGGTTATTGGCCGCCGTGCGATGGGCTTTAAGGAATGGGTAACAAAAGAACTTAAACAACTAGTAGCCCAAATCAAGCAAAACCTGACCTGTAAGGTCGATCCTTATACACCGAGGGAAGGAAGAGGGATGACCCGCAGGGTCAGGGCCTGCTTGAGGCGGCTAGAGGAGAAGCTCCTGCAGCACAACGGGCTTGCCCGGTGGCAGCAGGAGGCATATTACTCCGTCTGGCATGACCTCAAGAAGCTCGCCCTGTCCTTACGGTGACCCCGTTTAGCCGGTGTCGGACAAACCGGTAGGCGTCCTAACAGGACGCGGGAGGCGGGACTGGTTACCCATCCCCATCGGAAGGTTAGCAAGCGGTCCGTATCGGTTTTGTCCTTCCGGTGCAGCACTCCCGTCCGGGTGGGACTCCCGGGCCGAGGTCCCCTGTCGCCCTGCCCCTCGGAGGGCAAATCAAATATCCGGGAAGGAGGCGAAAGCCTGGTCTGGGGGCCGGCTTGGCTGGAGATAAAAACAGTCA
>NZ_LOED01000040.1 GCF_001562425.1 Fervidicola ferrireducens | reverse complement strand
GAAGATAGACATAGCACAATACCTACTCAGCATTCCCGGCATAGGGATAGTAACCGTAGCTGGATTTCTAGCGGAAGTAGGTGACCTAGCCAACTACGCACACTTTAAGCAGATACAAAAACTAGCGGGGCTCAACATAGCAGAAAACCAATCGGGGAAACACAAAGGGAAGGCCAAGATTTCCAAGAGGGGCCGTCCGGAATTGCGGAATCTCCTTTACAAAGCAAGCCTTGTGTTAGTAGCCAAAAACAAGGAATTCAAAGCCCTTTACGACTATTTCCTGAAAAGGCCCCAAAATCCATTAAAATCCAAGCAGGCATTAATAGCAATATCAGTGAAGCTAATAAGGGTAATGTTCACGCTTGCTAAAAAGAGAGAAAATTACGATTCGAAGAAAGTTCTTGGAGAACACCGTATGAAGCAAATAAACCAGCTAGCGGCATAAAAGTGAGATAGCCAACAAGGCGGGGAAGCTCTGTCACCTCATAAGGGCAAGACCCTGCATTCAAGCAAGGAGCTCCCCGCCTTGCCCTCGAAGGCAGGACGAAGGAATGTAATAAGGGCGTAGGACCCCGGGAGACATGATAGGGTAGTCGGGGGCATGAGTGAAGGATATGATAGGCAACTTTATGTAAGTTGTCGGAGGTGGTCTTGTTTTGTCTAAAAAATCTATGGTTAAGCAACAAAAGCAGCCTAAATTCAGAGAAAAACTAAGATTTTAAGAGTTTTATTTAGCTAATCAAAAAATATTGAGATAGAGGTGACAGGAGCAAGAAAGGGAATCTCAACACAAGGATTGAGGTAGATGAAAATGGTGCTGTACTCAGAATTGGAAATGGGCAGCTTGCAATTTACGGCAAGATACCGATGCCGCATCTTGCAAAGGACAGTTCAGATAAGAGGGAATATTACAGATGGCAGTATGCCCATGAGATAGTAAGGCTGGCAGAAGAAAAGAAAAAAGCGATAGCAATCGAGAGATTGGACATAAAGGACAAAGGAAGAAGAGGAGACTTTTCAGGGAGGAAGGTAAGGAGGATAAGGCACAGCTTCAGCTACAGGTCGATTATAGAGAAAATCAAGGTTTTAGCTAAGAGGAAGGGCATACAAGTAATAGAGGTCAATCCCGCATACACATCAATAATAGGTATGCTGAAATATGCACCGCAGTATATGATAAGCAAGGACGTTGCAGCAGCGTATGTCATAGCAAGAAGAGGACTTGGATTAAAAGAGCAAATTCCCGAAGGATATATGGCGATTCTAAAAGAATTGGATATTGACGAATTGGAAGAAATAAAAGAGCACGTAAAGAAGACAGTAAAAAACAAACAATTAAAGAAAAGGCAACTAAAAGAGATAGAAAAGATGATAAAACTGATACAAAGCCTTGGGAGTGAGCCTGGGAAGGCATCAAGGCCTCTGGGTGGAACAAGCTTTGGTGCTGGTAGCGGAAGCTACAATCTCTGGCGAGTTCTCAAGGTAGCGGTGGTAACGCCACTCTCTCCTGAGAAGGTCTTGCGAGACATCTCTGTCCTGAAGAGGGTAATCTTTTCAGGGCAAGTGGGGAGACCCGGATAAGGGCGCGAGTTCCTGTTTCTTGGGACAGGGGCTATGGGAGTGCTTAAATACCGCCTGCTGGGAATGGGCACTCTCTGAAAGGGCGGACTATAAATAGCCCAGCTGCTCAAACTGTTCAGTTTTGCACAGTTTGAGTAACCAGGTGCGGTAAGGCTTCCCAGGGCTTTTTACAGGTCCCTTATGGACGAAAGTCCTTCTGAATACGGCGGCATCCCCAAAAACCTTCTAGGAAAGGTCACCTTAAAGAGCGGTGCTTACGTGGACGGGATATTCAGCCAGAGGCCCGACGGCAGGGTCACCGTAAGGTATAAACTTCCGGGCTCGGGGGACCACCTGCAGGAAGACTTCGACTTCGTGGTGTGCGCCATCCCATTTTCTACGCTGCGGAATGCCAAAATAGACCCGCTTTTTTCCACGAGAAAAATGCAGGCCATACGGGAATTGGGCTACGCCCAGGCTCAAAAAAGCCTTATGTTTTGCAGATTCCGGTTCTGGGAAAAGGGCGGACCCGAGGAGCGGATAATAGGCGGCGGAAGCTACACGGACCTTTTGATATCCCAGATTTGGTACCCGTCCGACCACGCCCGCCTCGTAAAAACCGGAGAATAAACCAGGTGGGATTTTCGCCCCGGGGCTTCTCCTGAGGAGCCGGGGGTGCTGCTTGCCTCGCAGCACCCATTCCTGGGCGAACGGTGCCTTCAGGACCGCCATGCAGGCGGCTCTTGACATCGCGAAAACCGCTTACAAAATTTAATTTTTTTAATTTATAATGTATATACATCTAGACATATAGACCGAACGATGGTATATTGATGTTGGGGGGATTCTGATGCCGATTAAAAAAGGGCCGATTCCGGCCTATTTCAGGCTGAAGCAGATAATAATGGACGACATAAAAAACCTGAGGATGAAGCCCGGGGACCCGCTACCTTCGGAGAGGGAATACTGCGAGCGCTTCGGGCTCAGCAGGATGACGGTGAGGCAGGCTTTAAAGGAACTCGAGCACGAGGGAGTTATAGTGAGGGAAAGGGGAAGGGGAAGCTTCGTCGCAATTCCCCCGATAGAGCAGGAAGGCATAATGAGCTTTACCGAAATGGTCAAAGCAAGAGGCATGATACCCGAGACTAAAGTGTTGGAATTCAAAAGAATCCCCGCGGGGGAACTGGGGGATTTGCTCGAGATCGACCCGAAAGAAGAAATATATAAGATAACCCGGCTGAGGAAAGCGAGCGGCGTACCGGTGGCGGTGGAAACGGTGTTCATCCCTGTGCTTTTAGTGCCCGGCATTGAGTCGGTCGACCTTTCCGGTTCGCTCTTTTCGACGTTGAGCGAGCGCTACGGCATAGAAATCAGGAAATCAAAGACCAGTTTTTCGGCCATTTTGTCTACGCCGGAACTGGAAGAGCTGCTAATGCTGCGGGGGACAGCGCCTCTTTTAAAAGTGGAGAGCCTTAACTTCCATACAAAGCCGGTTTTTTACGAAATCTCGTACTACCGGTCGGACCAGTTCAAAATAACGGTAAATCTAAGCAGGTAGGAGGGATTCTAAGTGAAATTGATTATAGCCAGAGATTACGAAGAAATGAGCAAAAAGGCCGCGCAAATAATAGCGGAGGAAATAAAGAAAAAGCCGAATCTCGTGCTCGGCCTTGCGACGGGTGGCACGCCGGTGGGAACTTATCGGGAACTTGTAAAGATGTACAAAAACGGCGAGGTCGACTTTTCCCGGGTAATAACCTTCAACCTCGACGAATACCTGGGCCTTTCTCCCGATGACGAACGCAGCTATCATTACTACATGTACTCCAATTTCTTCAACCACGTCAACGTAAAGCCGGAAAACATTCACATACCGAACGGTGTTGCAGAGGACATAGATGAAGAATGCCGTCGCTACGACGAAGCTATAGAAAAGGCCGGGGGTATAGACCTTCAGCTCTTGGGAATAGGCGTCAACGGCCACATCGGGTTCAACGAGCCGGGGGATGAGCTTTTGACGGCCACCCATGTCACCAATCTCGCGCCCGATACCATTAAGGCCAATGCCCGGTTTTTTGAAAGCATAGACGAAGTCCCAAAGAAGGCCATAACCGTGGGACTCGGGACCATAATGAAGGCAAAGAAGATAATTCTCCTTGCAAGCGGAAGGGAAAAGGCAAAAATAATGGCGGAGCTTTTGGATGAGGACGCCGTTTCAACGAAAGTGCCGGCCTCGTTTTTGCTACTGCACCGGGACGTCACCATCATAATGGATGAAGAGGCCGCGGAAGTCTACCGCGGGAAAAAGGGCGGCGCACCGGGCACCGCCGGAAGGTAGGTGAAAATATGAATCTGGTTGTGAAAAATGCGAGAGTAATAACGCCGTACGAGATTTTAGAAGGCCATGCGGTTCTGGTAAGAAATGGCATAATCTTCGATATCAAGAAGGACTTGCCCGAAGAAGGCGCCGATGCTGTAGTGGACGCAAGGGGATATTACCTGGGGCCGGGCTTTATCGACATCCACAACCACGGAAACTGCGGCAAGGACTTCATGGACGCCTCATTCGAGGCTTATGAGACCATGGCAAGGTTCCATTTGACCCATGGTGTTACCGGGTTTTTAGCCACCGTAATGACCGCTTCTTTCGACGAAATGAAAAGAGCCCTTTCTGCGGCGGCAAGGTACATGAGAGAACAAAGCGGCGGGAAAAAAGCGAGGATGCTCGGGATATATCTGGAGGGGCCCTATTTTTCACCGAAAAAAAAGGGGGCCCAACCCCCCGAACATATAAGAAAACCGGACGTAAAAGAGCTGAAAGAATTGGTAGAAGCTTCCTGCGGTACCGTAAGAGTCGTATCCCTTGCCCCTGAGGTGGAGGGGGCAGAAAACGCGATTAAGTTTTTGAAAGAAAAGGGGATTACCGTTGCCATGGGGCATACCGATGCCACGTATGAAGAGGCAAAAAGGGGTATAAATCTCGGTATAACCCTTGCCACTCATACCTTCAACGGTATGAGGGGGTTTGAACACCGGGAGCCAGGTGCGGTTGGGGCATGCCTAACCGACGACAGGGTATACTGCGAGATAATATGCGACGGGATACATCTCAGCAAGGCCGCCGTAGACCTTATAATCCGCGCCAAAGGCAGGGAAAAGGTTGTGCTGGTGTCGGACGCCATGATGGCGGCCGGGCTTTCCGATGGCGAATACACCCTGGGAGGGCAAAGGGTTTTCGTGAAAGGCGGCAGGGCGGCTTTGGCCGATGGCACTATCGCCGGTTCTACCCTCACCCTTGAT
Source organism: Fervidicola ferrireducens (assembly GCF_001562425.1). Lineage (GTDB taxonomy): Bacteria > Bacillota > Thermosediminibacteria > Thermosediminibacterales > Thermosediminibacteraceae > Fervidicola > Fervidicola ferrireducens. The sequence continues at coordinate 10,407 of NZ_LOED01000040.1, read as the reverse complement.
AGGGCGGTAAGGTACCTCGTGAAGACGTTAGGGTTGCCGCTGAAAGATGCGCTCCGGATGGCGAGTTTGAATCCTGCCAGAGCCTGCGGGCTTGCAGGCAGAAAGGGCAGCATAGAGGTGGGGAAAGACGCCGACATGGTGATATTCGACGACAACCTGGATATAAAAACTGTCATAGTGGGAGGAGAAGTTTTTGATTTTCGGAGTTGAAGGCGGAACTTAAAAGTGTCCGCCCGATTCGTTTAACATGCGGCCCCCGAATTCCGGGGACTTTTTTTCTCCTTCAGGTGAAAAGCGGTTCGTGCCCCAGACGCCGAGAAGAATCATAAAGGCCCCTGCCGCATGGGTCAGAGCGAAGGGTTCGTGGCGGAAGACTACCCCCGCGAGGACCGAGATGACCGTGGTGAGATTGGAAAAGACAGCCGAACGAGAGGCCGGGAGCCTCGAAAGCGAGTAATTTACGAGGAAAAAGGCTATCACCGACGAACCTATGCCCAGGTACAAAAGGGCGAAAACCACCTGAAAATCGGAAAGCGGGGCGAAAAAACCTTCAAGTTTTCCCGATTTCAGGTGAAGGATAAAGGCAATCAGGTTGAAGAAAGCCGCACCCACCCACATCATGACGAAGGTGATTTCAAAGGGCGAGTAGTTAAACGAGAATTTTCTGCTGAAAATATTGAAGAATGCCGCGGATATCACTGCGCCGAAAAGAAAAAGAAGTCCTATTTTGCCGTCATAGGTGCCGTTCATCCCCTGCGATGCTGTGATGATTATGACCCCCGCCACCGACAACAAAGTAAACAACACCTGAAGGGGGCTCAGCCGTTCCTTCAATATTACGGTACCCAAAACCGCGACGAATATGGGAATGAGGGCTATCATTATGCCCGCCTGCGAAGACGTGGTGTACTTCACTCCTAGGGTTTCGAAGATGAAATAGCACACCGGTTCCAAAAACGAAACAAAAAAAAGCGGCAGGAGGCTTTTTCCTTTAAAAGAAATGCGCACCATCCCCGATACAGCAATTAACGTCACGGCCAAAGCGGCTATGGCGAACCTGAAACCCATCAACCTGAAGGGGTCGACTTTCTCAAGAGCGCTTTTTGTAAAGAGGAACGAAAATCCGAAAATTGAAGAAAATCCTATTCCCGCAAGATACCCTTTGATTTTTTCTGCTCTCATAACATCACCTTGCAATATAATAACACAAAAATTGCTCTTTGTGCATCGTTGGCTCATTTTTGCCTAATTTTATGGTATATTATTCTTATCCTTCATGAAATCGGGGGTGTATGATTTGCTTTTTTCCAAATTGGAGAGGATAAAAAAGGATATCGAAAAGATGGCATCTTTTACCTCGACTCCAGGGCAGGGGATCACACGCTTTAGCTATACCCGGGAGCATGAAAAGGCGAGGGATTACATAATGTCCGAAATGGAAAAAGCGGGACTCGAAGTGAAGGAAGACGGCGTCGGAAACATCGTCGGGAGAAGAAAGGGGAAAAGTGAACTGCCGCCTATATTGGTTGGTTCCCACATCGATTCGGTAAAAAATGGCGGTGCGTTTGACGGCGCTGCGGGTATTGTAGCAGGACTTGAGCTTTCCAGGGTTCTTAAAGAAAACCGGGTAGAACTTGAAACACCCATAGAAATAGTGGCGTTAGTGGAAGAAGAAGGGGGTAGGTTCGGAGGAGGGCTGTTCGGGAGCCGGGCCGTCGCCGGGCTGGTAAATGAGGAAGATTTAAAAAGCCTGACAGATGACGGCGGTGTAAGCCTTTACGATGCAATGAAGGGTTTCGGGTTAAACCCGGAAAATATAAAAGATGCAGTGCGTCCTAAGGGGTCGTTTAAATGCTTTCTGGAGCTCCACATAGAACAGGGGCCGGTCCTGGAAAGGGAAAATAAGAATATAGGCGTGGTAGATGCCATCGTGGGCATTGCAGAGTACGTTGTCAGGATAAAAGGCAGGGCTGACCATGCCGGGACGACACCCATGAATGTAAGGCTGGACGCTCTGGTGAAGGCTTCGGAAATGATACTAGAAATAAATCGTTGGGCGTTGCGGGAAGGTGAAGGCACCGTGGCGACCGTGGGAAAGATAAAGGTTCTTCCGGGAGCTGCCAATATAGTCCCAAGGGAAGTACAATTTTCGGTGGACGTTCGCTCCAAAGACAAAGGCATAATGGTGCGAATGGAAGAGAAAATGAAGGACTTTTTGGAGGGCTTGCGAAAAGACGGTTTCATCGGGGAAATTGATAATGTGATATTTGTGGACCCCGTATTTATGGATGAAAAAATAAAAAACGTAATCAAGGATACGGCCAAATCCCTCAACCTTTCTTATAAGACGATGGTAAGTGGTGCCGGACACGATGCAATGATACTGTCGAATATATGCCCGGTGGGTATGATTTTTGTTCCGAGTAAAGACGGGAGGAGCCATTGTCCCGATGAATTTACTGACTTCGAGTGGCTGAAAAAAGGAATCGATGTAATGATAAATACTGTGCTCAAGCTGGATAAAATTTGATTGAGAAAATCACTGAATTGTTTGAGATTAGAAGTTATAATTATTATTTGAGCGGACAACCGCTAGAAAAAGTTGCGGAGGAGTCGACATTGGCAGTTTATAGTGTAATAAGACCCTTCAACAACAACGTGGTGCTCGCAAAAGACGAAAAAACCAAAGAAGAGGCGGTGCTGGTCGGAAAGGGCATAGGCTTTAACGTCCGCCCCGGAGATAAGGTGGAAGAAACGAAAATAGAAAAGGTATTTTATTTTTTCGACAGGGACCAGTTCAGGCAGTATGAAACTGTCGTAAGCCGCATAGATAAGCGTGTAATCGGAGTTGCCGAAGAAATCATCGCCATGGCCTGTGCGGAATTTAAAACTCCCCTCAACGAGCACATCCACGTGGCCTTGGCGGACCACATAAATTTCACGCTGGAGCGCCTCGCCGGAGGTCTTGAAATAAATAACCCTTTTCTCGAAGAGATAAAGGTGCTGTATCCCGAGGACTACGAGCTCGCCTGCAAAGCGGCGAGGTTAATAGAGGAGAGATTTGATGTAAAAATTCCCGATGGGGAAAAGGGCTTTATTGCGATGCACCTTCACTCCGCCAGGGCAAACAGGGAAGTCTCAAAGACCGTAAAGTACGCATCTATGATAAATAAAATGGTCGAGATAATCGAGGGTGAACTGGGCAAAAAAATCGAAAGGGATGGCATAAATTACGCAAGACTACTGGTTCATCTGAGGTTTACATTGGAGAGAATAGACAAAAACATCCCCATAAAAAATCCCCTGCTTTCCAACATAAAAAAGGAATTCCGGGGAAGCTACGCCATAGCCAAAAAGTTGGGTGATTTCATTTACGAACGCATGGGGAAAAGAGTTCCCGAAGATGAAATTGGATATCTTGCGCTGCACATTCACAGGATAAGCTTCTCTATAGCCGGAGAACAATTGTAATGCTCGTGCAACAATAATGAATAGTTAAAAATGCGAGCAATAATTAAAAATCGAACAATATTGTATCAATCTAAGACAATTTTTATCTTTTATTTTTTGCCCAAAATCTCCCATAATGAAACATTATTTTTGTTATTGTTCCAAATTGAAACAAACCAATATTTTGCATTTATTTTTGTTAAGCGAAAGCAAAAAAATCTGGGGTTTTAGCCTTCGCAAAATATTGAAATGGTGGCATAAAGATTGCAATGAGAATTGGAGCTGTAGACAAAAATAATCGATTAAACAAGAAGGAGGCATAAAGATGCTGGACGACCTTACAAGAATGGCAGAACCTTACAGGATAAAGATGGTAGAACCTTTAAAGATACTGTCGAGAGAGGAGAGGATTGAAAAAATAAAAGAAGCTGGATACAACCCCTTCATGCTAAAGTCCGAGGATGTATACATCGACCTTTTGACCGACAGCGGCACATCTGCAATGAGCGACTACCAATGGGCTGGTATGATGCTCGGCGATGAGGCTTATGCCGGAAGCAGGAACTACATCCACCTTTGTGAAGTGGTAAAGGACGTATTTGGCTACAATTATACCGTCCCTACCCATCAGGGCAGGGGGGCAGAAAAGGTCTTGTTCCCCCTTCTTATAAAAAAGGGTCAGTACGTTTTGGGCAACATGCACTTTGATACAACGAAAGCGCATATTGAATTGGCAGGGGGTATTGCCAAAAATTTTGTGATAAAGGAAGCAGAGGATACGGAAAATTACCACCCCTTTAAAGGAAATTTTGACATAGAAAGAATGGAAGCCTTCATTAAAGAAGTCGGCCCCGAAAATGTAGCCTTCATCCTTGCAACGGTAACGTGCAACAGCGCAGGCGGCCAGCCGGTATCCATGGAGAATATCAAGGAAGTCAAAAAGGTAGCGGATAAATACGGCATAAGGTTCTTTATAGATGCTGCGAGGTTTGCAGAAAACGCGTATTTTATAAAGGAAAGAGAAAAGGGATATGAGAATAAGACTATAAAAGAGATCGTAAGGGAGATGTTCTCCTACGCTGAAGGCTTCACCATGTCGGCGAAAAAGGATGCCCTCGTGAATATCGGAGGTATGATAGCGATTAAAGACGATGAAGAACTTTACAAGAAAGTACAGCAGATGGTAGTTCCCATGGAAGGTTTTGTAACTTACGGCGGCCTTGCGGGAAGAGACATGGAAGCGATGGCTCGCGGTTTGGAAGAAGTGTTAGACGAAAATTATCTATACTGGCGGGTTAACCAGGTTAAATACCTGGGAGACAAACTCAGGGAAGCAGGCATACCCATACAGTACCCCACGGGTGGACACGCAGTATTCATAGACGGCAAAAAGTTCCTGCCGCACATTCCACAGACCCAGTATCCTTCCCAGGTGATATGTGTGGAACTTTACATTGAGGCGGGTATTAGGGCGGTAGAAGTGGGAACCCTCCTGGCAGGCAGAGACCCGATAACGAAAGAGGAAATACTTCCGGCAATGGATTTCGTCAGGCTTACCATACCGAGGAGGGTTTACACCAACAGCCACATGGATGTAATCGCAGAAGCAGTAAAAAGGGTCTACGCGAGGCGCGAGTCTTTAAAAGGCCTAAGGTTGGTCTACGAGCCGCCGGTGCTCAGGCACTTCCTCGCGAGGTTAGAGCCGGTTGAATAAAATAAAAAATCTAGGGGTGAGGTTATGGAAAATTATGAAAGGGATCAGTGGAAGTCGAGGGCGGGATTTATCTTTTCGACAGTAGGCGCTGCAGTCGGCCTCGGGAATTTCTGGCGCTTCCCCTTCATGGCCTATCAAAACGGAGGAGGCGCCTTCATCCTCCCTTATTTCTTCGCGCTCCTTACAGCCGGAGTGCCCCTTATGATAATGGAGTTTTCCTTCGGGCACAAGATGAGAGGCGGAGCCACCCTTTCTTTTGCAAAACTCGGAAAGAAGTACGAATTTATCGGCTGGTGGCAGACTATGGTGCCCCTCATAGTAATGTGCTATTATTCGACTATAATTGCATGGAGCTTGAACTATCTGGTATTTGCCATCACGCAGGCGTGGGGCGCCGATCCAAACGCCTTCTTCGGAGGAAAATTCTTAGGAGTATCCAGCGGCCCGTGGGACCTGGGAGGATTCAGGTGGAATATAGCTGCAGGGGTTATAATCGTATGGCTTTTGAATTACACCATTACCAAAAAAGGAATATCCGGTGGAATTGAAAAAGCCTGCAAGGTGATGACTCCGCTATTGGCAATTTTGATGGTAATCATTACAATAAGAGGCTTAACCTTGCCCGGTGCTGCTTACGGCCTCAACTGGTTTTTGAAGCCCGACTTTTCAAAGATAATGAACGCGAAGGTATGGATCGCTGCTTACGCTCAGGTGTTCTTTTCAACCACCTTGGCTGTCGGCGTTATGATAGCTTATGCCAGCTACTTGTCGGAAAAATCTGATATTGTCAACAACTCATTTATTACCGTATTTTCAAACTCCAGCTTCGATTTCATGGCGGGACTTGCCGTATTCAGCATCCTCGGCTATGTCTCAGTGGCTTCGGGAGTGCCCTTTGAAGAGGTAGCGACGAGCGGTGCAGGTGTGGCTTTTGTAGCATTCCCGAAAGCCATAAGTATGCTGCCAATGCCTAAGTTCTTGCAGAGCATTTTCGGAATTATGTTCTTCTTTGCACTATTCATAGCAGGAATTTCTTCCAGTATCTCCATGCTGGAATCCTTTGCTACCGCTGCCCTTGATAAATACAATATGTCGAGAGAAAGTATAATAACAAGGATATCCATCGGCGGATTTTTAGGAAGCATGTTTATCGCTACCGGTGCAGGCGTTCACATCCTTGATATCGTAGACCATTTCGTTGGAAACTACGGCATAGCCCTCTTGGGGTTAATTGAGGCTGTTTTGCTCGGGTACGTATACGGAACTGATAAAATAAAAGAACACGCCAACAGATATTCGGATTTCAGGATAGGCTGGTGGTTGGACTTCTGCGTAAAATACCTCACCCCTGCTATATTGGGTTATATGTTTATCCAAAACATCATCAATGAATTCAAAGCTCCTTATGGCGGATATCCGATGAGCGCTGTGGTAATTCTCGGCTGGGGTGCGGCGATAGGAATGCTGGTTGCGGCTCTATACCTTTCGTCAAGGCCGTGGACCAAAATGGACCCCTACTTGCAAACGGACAAAAAGGTGGTGTCTGAAAATGACTAACGGGGGAATGGAACCCGGCGCGATAGCAATGCTTATTTTCGGCGTTACGCTGCTCTATGGAGGTCTTGCCTTATTCATCTCCATAGCTTTAAGAAAGGAAAAAAAAAGATAAATTTGTTTGGAATAAAAAGCCTCTGGAGTCCGGCTGCTGGCTCTAGAGGCTCTTTTTTGAGTAGATAATTTATGGAAATAAAAGGAAAAGAGGGCGGGTATATAAATGTGATAAAATAAAAATACCTGAGCCTGATATTGGGGGCGGAAGGGGGTGCGCCAGTGAAAATCCTTTCCGAAATGATAAATAGCATTGAAATTATTCTAAACCACGTCCATGAGGGAATCGTAATCGCCGACAGGGATGGAAAAGTGCTCTATGTGAACGAAGCAAATGAAAGGATTACCGGCCTTGAAAACAGCAAGATTTTGGGGAAATATGTCAAAGATGTGGCGCCGGAATCCTCCATCCCGGAAGTGATAAAAACCGGCAAGGAAAAGCTCGGGGTTAAGACCCGTGTGAATGACCGGTACGTAATTTCCAATATAGTGCCAATTAAGGAAAAGGAGAGCGGCGAATTAATAGGGGCTATCTCGGTATTTCTGGACATCACGGAACTTGAAACTTTAAACGCAAAGCTCATAAAAGCGCAAGAGAAGATAAATAAGCTTTCCCTTCAGCTTTCTAGCTTTATGGGGAATGAAGAGCCAATAATTGGCAAGAACGCAAAAATGCAAAAGGCTTTTTCCCTCGCGTTAAAAGCGGCCAATGTAAATTCCAACGTGCTGATAACAGGGGAAAGCGGCACCGGCAAGGAAGTGGTGGCAAAATTCATCCACGAAAAAGGCACGAGGAAAAACAAACCCTTCGTTGCGGTAAACTGCGGGGCGATTCCAGAAAACCTTTTGGAGAGCGAACTTTTTGGATACGAAGCGGGTGCCTTCACAGGAGCATCGTCTAGAGGCAAGCCCGGTCTTTTTGAACAGGCAAACGGCGGGACGATTTTCCTCGATGAAATAGGAGATATGCCTTACCCCTTGCAGGTAAAACTCTTAAGGGTTCTGCAGGAAAAGGAGATTATGAGGGTAGGGGGCACACAGAAAATAAAACTGGATGTAAGGGTTATAGCAGCTACCAACAGGGATATAGAAGCGATGGTAAAAGAAAAGAAGTTCAGAGAAGACCTGTATTACCGTTTGAACGTAATAAAAATAGACCTTCCGCCTTTAAAGGAACGAAAGGAAGACCTCCCCCTTTATATTTCCTATTTTTTGAACAAACTGTCGTCAAGGCTCGGGAAGGAAAAGCCGAAGGTCGCATCGGCTGCAATGAAATTGCTTTTGAATTATGATTATCCGGGGAACATCAGGGAACTTGAAAATATCCTGGAAAACAGCCTCATCATCGATGATGACGGCTCGATAACCGTAGAGGACCTGCCCGAGTACCTTCTAAAGGGAAACACTTATAAATATTTTGATTTGCTTAAAGAGCGATGGCCGAAGCTTTATGAAGTAGAAAAAAGCGTTATAGAAGAGAGTATAAGGGTTTTTAAAAATAAAACGAAGGTTGCGGAAATTCTGGGTATCCCCCGCTCCACCTTATATAGAAAAATAAAGGAATACGGAATAAAATGCTGACGGGGTGTTAATTGGCAGTGTAAAATTTAAGTAGTGACCGTTGAAAAATGCAAATTTTATACCTTACCTTCCTTTTCAATGGCCGCTGATTGCTACACCCCATTGAACCTAAAAATCTCGTTCGGATGTACAAAGAGGGAAAGCTTGATTTTTCGCAGGTTATAATCTTCTTTTTAATCTATAAATACATCATTTTTCAATTTGATCCCCGGTTTCGGGGGATTTTTTCATTTTCCAAGGAAAGGGAAAAACGGTTGGTGCCCCAAACGCCTAAAAGTATCATTACAGCACCGGCCGCATGGTAGAGTGTGAAGAGTTCGCCGCGCAAAATTACTCCGGTCGATTACATATAAAACATAAAGGCTACCGTGTTGAAAAAATATGAAATGAGATTACAAAAATTTTATTTTTGCATGAAGGATTATTACAAAAAGTGTAGAATATATTAAATATATTATTATAAAAAGAGGTGAGGTTATGCCGGGGAATTTGGAAAAAATCCAGGCTATTATGAACAACCTGAAACCTTCGGAAAAAAAGATAGCCCAATATATTCTGAGAAACCCCGAGGAGATTTCGGACCTTCCCATAGCGGAGCTTGCCAAAAGGTGCGGCACCAGCGAAGCAAGCGTTGTTAGGTTTTGCAGGACCTTAGGATACAAGGGCTATCAGGACTTGAAAATTAAAGTTTCGGCAGATGTGGCCGTAAAGAGCAAAAAGGTTCAGGGCGTCGTCAGCATAGATGACGATGTGGATGCCATAATAACTAAAGTGTCAAAAAACAACATGCTGGCTGTGGAAAACACCATGGATATTCTTGACCGCAGCGAGGTCCTTAAAGCGGCGGAGGCACTTTTGAGGGCAAAGAAGATAGATTTTTACGGAGTTGGGGCGTCGGGTATCGTAGCACAAGACGCCATGCACAAATTCATGAGGATAAACAAGGCCTGCACCGCCTATACCGACACCCACATGCAGCTTACGTCGGCGGCAAATCTTTCCCCGGAAGACGTGGCCGTGGGAATATCCTATTCCGGACAGACCATGGACACCGTCGATGCCTTGAGGCTTGCCAAAAATGCCGGAGCGACGACTATATGCATAACGAAGTTCGGCCATTCTCCGATAACTAAGGTCTCCGATATAAAGCTTTTTGTTACTTCCTCCGAGGCGCTTTTCAGGAGCGGGGCTATGGCCTCCCGCATGGCTCAACTCAACGTCATCGATATACTTTTTACCATAGTGGCCTGCAAAAAGTACGACGATATTATAAAGTATCTGGAAAATACCAGCGAAGCCGTCGCACCAAGGAAGTATTGATTTTTATAATAATTATTTTTTTAAAGCATGATGAAGTGAAGTTACTTACTATAGATATTAAAATGAAATTATAATTACAAAAGCATTCCTGTAATAAATTGAAATAGCCTTTGCAAACTAAAAACCCTCCTGGTAAAAAAGTAATTGAAGACACCAATCAACCAGGAGGGTGAAAGACATGAACAAAATTGAAAAACTCCTTTTAGTCCATGGTTCAGATTTAATTTTTATCGGTATTGATGTAGCTAAGAAGAGCCACTACGCAAGAATCATAGACCACATCGGCCTCGAACCGGTAAAACCTTTCAAGTTTAATAATAGCAAAGATGGGTACTTTCGTCTAGTCTCAAAAATACTCGAAGCCAAAGAAAAATCGAAAGCGACAAGGGTAATAATAGGCCTTGAACCCAGCGGCCATTACTGGAAGCCCCTAACTTGGTTTCTAAAAGAACAGGGATATCAGGTAGTCCTGGTAAACCCATATCACGTAAAGAAAAGGAAAGAAGAGGAAGACAACAGCCCCACCAAAAACGACCGAAAGGACGCACTAATAATTGCAAAACTCGTAAAAGAGGGTAAGTTTCTAAACTGCCTCTTACCCGAAGGGATTTACGCAGACTTAAGGAACCTTTCGGTAGCAAGAAAGCAGCTAATAAACAAGCTCAACAGCGCAAAAAACAAGCTAATTTCTATCTTAGACGAATACTTCCCCGAATTCGAAGAAGTATTCAAGA
>NZ_LOED01000039.1 GCF_001562425.1 Fervidicola ferrireducens | reverse complement strand
TTTTATGATTTGGTGTTGTTTGGGGTGGCGAGGTCTTTTTTTCTACGTTTCTATGCCTTTTCCCTTCTTTTCCTACCTACTTAAATTTTACACTGCCAAAATTTATGATCCAATCCTTGAGGAATATCGCATGATGCAAATAAACCAGCTAGAAAGCTCAAAGTGAGTTAGCTAATGAGGTGAGGAAGCTCTACCATTCCCATAAAAGTAAGCATACTGAAAAAGCTCTCCGGTTTACCCCCAAAGGCAGAACGAAGGGATGTAATGAGGGGCTTTGACCCCGAGAGACATGATAGGATAGTCGAAAGTATCCATAAAGCATTTGTGGACAACTTAATTCCTCAGTTGTGCTAGGCAGTCTTGTTTCGCCTCAATAATCTTTCTTCTAGAAATAACATTGAAACAACCCAATTTCAGCGAAAAATAAGGATTTTATGAAATTTGTTTAGTTAACTCAAAAAAGTAAGATAGGGGGTAGAATGTTGTGATAAAAAAAAGGATTTTTTTATTAACTATAGTGTTTCTTTTGATTTTGACGAATACAGTTTTTGCATATGATTATGAGGTTCAAAAGTTACATCGCCACACAGCTTGGCATGCAGATTGGGGGTTAAAACCGCATGTTTTTTATACTGAATACGTAGCAGACGTTTATTATGGTGAAAGTTTGAAGTGGCTGCCATATCACCGAGTATCAGCTTGGAGACCGTCACCATATGTATTTCCAGATGAGGTTGGTAATGGTATGGCAATATTTATGGAAGTAAATGCAGAGGTGGATGGTGAGGAAATCGATAGTCTTTCACCAGAATATTTTGATCAATATACTGCTATTATTAGTCCCGATACAATTTGGTATTATGGTTTAGAATCTGACATGAATATGGGTTGGGTGGACAAGTCTGATAGTGCAACTGCAACTCATGTAACGCTCTTTCTTCTTGAAGATTGGATTCCTGGGTCAGGGACCTACTATGTTTCATTTGAATATTAATAAATATTAAGTTGAAACTAAAATGAGGTGATTTTTTATGAAAAAGAAAAAATCTCTAATTCTAGTTGTAATATTGTTGATAGTATTAGCAGCTTTCAGTATTACTTATGATAGTACCACTAATACTATGGCTAAAGAAGATGAATTAGCAGCATTACTTAAAAAAGTTGGGAGTTATGAGAAAGAAAATAAAGAGTTGAGAATGCTACAAGGTAAAGAGGTAATAGCATTAGTCAATGGTGATATTCCAATTTATAAAAATGAGGTAGAATATAGAAAAGGTTTAAAAGAAATAGCCTATGGAAACAGAGAGAATGAATTTTTAAATTCCTTTACTGAAATTGTTCGGAAAAAAATATTATTAGATTTTGCCGAGAAAAATAACATATATGTAAGCGACGAGGAAATCTTTGATTTTATAAAAAGAGAAAAAGAAGATGAAGACCTAAATAAGTATGTGAAGATATTCTGTGAAAATGCTGGAATGACTCTAGAAGAATACTGGAATGAGTATGAGTATGAAAAAGTTAAGCTTTTATTAACATTGAAAAAGCTCGAAGACTTTATAATAGAGCAAGGAATACAAAAAGGTGAAATACCTAAAATGTCCGATAAGTATGATGAGAACATTTACCAAAAACATATAAAATACGTAAAAGACTTCAAAAATAATTTAATGGAAAGAGCCAACATACAAATCAACCAAAATTACAAAGAAAAATTAAACGGCTTTAATAATGAAAAATTGTTTAAATAAAATATGAAAATTAAAGAATTTTACTGATTACCCCCCTAAAAGACTCTGGTGGTCTGAATAAGGGGGCTTTTTCATGATTAAAATTGCAAAATGTCACCGCTGATAAATATTCCAGAGCCAAAAAAAGAAATTGACCAGAGCTGCTCTCCAACACCGGCATCCAGGTATCGGAGCTCTGCGCGCTGAAGCTTTTCGACGTGCAGGTTTCCGAACGTAAAGGGAAGCTCATAGTACAGTTCGAAAAGGAGTAGAAGTATAGAGAGCTTCAGCTGAACAACGATACTTAGAAGGCGGCCCTTTGCTTTTTATGCGGGCAACAATTTAGCCCTGGAATTTTCCCGGGGCTATATCTTTTTCACGAAAGTTAAAGGAAAAAGTTGGCATGTATCGAATAATCATTCGGAAGAGGGATCAAAAAGCTGTTTTTTGCAAGAGGAAATTCCCCATTTTTGCAAAGATTTTTCCCCGGTTAATTGTAAAATTAAATGCGACAGTAAAAAAAAGTTGAACCATAGCGTGAAACCCGATATGATGTTGGTTGGCAAAAAACTAACACATATGGAGGGTTTCAGCTATGGTTCTTACTAAAGAGTATACCACATCACCACGCACTTTTAAACACCTTACACCCTATGAAAGAGGTAAAATTTGTGCCCTGCTTAAAGAAGGTTTCTCGCCAACTCAAATCGCTAAAAAACTCGGACGTCATCGCAGTACTATTTACCGCGAAATCAAGCGTGGTACAACGACTCAACTCCGCACAGATCTAACTACATACAGTGCTTACTTCCCGGAAACCGGTCAGGCGGTGTATGAAAAGAACCGCTCTGCCTGCGGCAGGAAAAGCAAAGTTCTCCAAGTCGATTCCTTTCTCCGATATGCCGAACAAAAGATACTAAAGGATAAATGGTCACCTGATGCTGTGGTAGGAACTGCTCGCCGGGAAAAAATCTTTGACCCTTCATCCATGGTTTGCACCAAAACCCTCTACAATTACATCGACCGCTGCTTGCTTAAAGTTCGCAATATCCCTTTTCATAAAAACCAGACGTAAACCAAAGAAGAACGCTTCTCGAAATCACAAGCGTCTTTACGGCAAGAGTATTAGCGAACGGCCTGACAGCATCGAAAAGCGTGAGGAATTCGGCCACTGGGAAATCGATACTGTCCTTGGGAAACGCTCTAGCGACCATGTTCTGCTGACCCCTAACGGAAAGAAAAACTTGCTATCACCTGCTTTTCCCATTGGCAAACAAAACTGATGAGGCAGTGGATGAAGCGTTAAAACGCCTAAAAACTCAGTATGGCTCTATCTTTTCCCGAGTGTTTAAAAGCATTACTGCGGATAACGGTAGCGAGTTTGCTAATTTGAATGTCCACGGAATTGATATTTATTATACTCATCCCTACTCTGCCTGGGAACGGGCCACCAATGAGCGGCACAATGGCCTAATCAGGCGGTTAATTCCTAAGGGAACAGCTATCAAGGAATTATCGTGTTTATTGCATAATTAAAATGGACAGAGTTGCAAAATAAAATCCCCACTTTTGCAACTCAAAAATCCCCAAATTTGCAAAGGTCATTGCAGGCACCCCTAAAAACCTTTACCCTTGTAGTTAGGGACAACTTAACTGCAAGGGAGGAATGGAGGATGCTCACAATGACCCAAATTGATGATATAAGAAAAGCATTCTTTATGAAAGGGCAAAATATCAGCGAGATAGCCCGGGAGTTCCAAAAAGACCGAAAAACAATACGCAAGTATATCTATCAAGAAGACTGGAACACCAGGGTTAAAGTTGAAGAAGTTAAACATACCTTCCCAAAACTCGACCCTTTCAAGGCGGATATAGATCAGTGGCTTGAAGAAGATAAAAAAGCTCGCAAAAAGCAGAGGCATACCGCGAAAAGGATTTACGACAGGCTCTGTGAAAAATATCAAGATAAGTTTAACTGTTCTTACCGCACCGTAGCAGGCTACGTAGCCATGAGAAAAAAAGAATTGTACCAGGACAACTCCTGCCGTTTCCCGCTGGAACATATCCCGGGTGAAGCGCAGGTGGATTTCTGTGAGGCAGACTTTTACGAAAACGGGACGCTATATCGCGGCTTTTATCTGAACCTGTCGTTTCCCTTTAGTAACGTAGGATATACCCAGCTTTTCAAGGGAGAAAACCAGGAATGCCTGTTTCAGGGACTGAAGGACATATTTGAACATATTGGTGGAGTACCCCGTAAGCTATGGTTTGATAACGCCAGCACTATTGTGAAATTCTTGAAGAATGGTGAGCGCAAACTAACCGACGCCTTCCTAAGGTTCAAGCAGCACTATGGTTTTGAAGCCGAACTTTTTAATGAAGACCGTAAGGCTCTGCTTGATCTGCCTACCGTTCCTTACGAGGTAGCCGGTTACATAACAGTCAAAACCAACGCCTACGCCAAATTCAGCTTGAACGGTGGAAAGCACCTCTACTCTACCGCCCCCAAATACGCCAACAGCCGGGTGCTGGTAAAGATAACAGCCCATGAGGTCATACCGCTGGATGAAAGCCACCGGGAAATCGTACGCCACCAGCGGCTTTACGAGGACAACAAGCAAGAAAGCATGGATTGGCTACCCTACCTCACTCAGCTTTCCCGCTGTCCTGGAGCCCTTAAGTATTCGGGAATATACAGCATGCTGCCGGACCCACTCCGGGAATACCTCGACGGCTTAAGCAAAAGCGAGCGCGGCAAAGCGCTCAAGGCTATTGCTTTGCTTTGTGCCAAAAGCAGTTTTGAACAGGCCGTGAATGCCGTAGCCGAAGCTCTCCTTTACGGAGTGCAGGATTTAGACAGCGGACTATGACAAAGCCTTTCTGAAAGGCGGTGCCAATTTATGCTGAAGGACGAAATCGCCGCCTGCTGTAAAGCATTAAAACTCAGCCGCAATCTAGTGGAAAACTGCGACAAGATCGAGGCTCAAAGCCATGAAGAATACCTGCTGAAGCTGCTAAGATTAGAACTGGAGCATAGAGACGCAAGCCGAAAGGACAGGCTTTTGAAAAATGCAGGTTCTTACACGATAAAGACCTTTGCCGGCTACATATTCGATGAAATCAAACTCCCGCAGGGGCTTACACCGCAGGACCTAAAAGATTGCAAATTTCTCGAAGAAAAGAAAAACCTGATCCTTTACGGCAACGTGGGGACCGGCAAAACCCATCTTGCCACAGCTATCGGTGTGGAGGCCTGTAAAAAGGGATTCAACGTAAAATTTTTCCGCACTGCAGCACTGGTAAACCGGCTGGTAGAAGCCCGGAAGGGAGGTGAACTTTCCGGGTTACTAAAACAGCTTTCCAAACCAGATCTTCTGATCTGCGACGAATGGGGCTATGTTCCTTTGGACCGCGAAGGGGCGCAGCTACTGTTTCAGGTGATTTCAGACTGCTATGAACGTCGCAGTGTAGTAATTACCACTAACCTGGAATTCAGCCGCTGGGCGAGCATTTTCTACGATGAGCAGATGACAGCAGCAATGATTGACCGGCTGATACATCACAGTTACCTGTTGATCTTTGATGGTCAAAGCTACTGGATGAGGCAATCACTCATGAGGCAATTAAGTTAACATAAAAATTCCCCACCGGTGTCTGGGGAAAAATCTTTGCAAAAACGGGGAATTTCATCTTGCAAAAAACATTCGTACCCATACCACGGCAGGGGTGACAATTAACGAAAACGCCGATGACGATGTGAAAACAGATATAATAAACTCCATGAACCTGCTGGTCCCGCAAAAAGGCGACTACAGGCACGTGGAAGGAAATTCCGATGCCCACATAAAGGCATCACTCGTGGGAAGCTCGGTGTTGCTGGCCATCGAAGACGGAAGGCTCGTTTTGGGCACCTGGCAGGGCGTGCTTTTCTGCGAATTCGACGGACCAAGGAAGAGGAAGGTATTTGTAAAGTGCCTGAATTCCAAAACTATGCAGCAGTCTGACTCTGGAGATGTTGCGAAAAAAATATGGGCTTGATAAAATCAAAAAATAATATCAAATTCTATCTACTTTCATTGCACGCATTGCATTGACTATTGCAATAAGTGCAACGCCTACATCGGCAAATACCGCTTCCCACATGGTTGCGATACCACCAGCACCTAACGCCAGTACGATAATCTTTACACCCAATGAAAATATAATGTTCTGCCATACAATACGGCGTGTCCTTTTGGCAATCTTTATAGCAGTTACAAGCTTTGAAGGTTCGTCGGTCATTAGTACGACGTCGGCAGCTTCAATTGCTGCGTCAGAGCCTAAACCGCCCATTGCTACGCCGACATCCGCACGGGCTAACACGGGGGCGTCGTTGATGCCATCCCCAACGAATACAAGCTTTCCTTTAGGCGACTTTTGCTTTTCCAGCATTTCAAGCTTTTCGACCTTTTGGTCTGGGAGAAGTTCGGCATAGACTTCATCAAGCCCTAACTGCTTGCCAATTTTTTCTGCTACTGCTTTACTGTCACCCGTAAGCATGACAAGCCTTCTTACTCCGATACTTTTTAAGCCTTTCACGGCATTGGCAGAATCCTCTTTTACTTCATCGGAAATTACTATAAATCCAGCATATACTCCGTCTATCGCTACGTGTACGGTTGTTCCTACAGCGTCGGTATTAACATAGGCGATATTTTCCCTTGCCATAAGCTTTGCATTTCCTACAAGGACTGTCTTTCCTTTTACCTTAGCCTTTATTCCGTGACCTGAAATTTCTTCATAATTTTCAATCTCATTTTTATCTACTTCCTTACCATAGGCCTTCAAAATCGAAAGGGCGATAGGGTGGTTTGAAAAGCTTTCGGCAAAAGCGGCGTATTCCAATAGTTCGTCCTTTGAAACATTGCCTTGCGGGTTTATCTGTGTTACCTTAAACACACCCTTTGTCAAAGTACCAGTTTTATCAAATACAACCGTGTCAACATCATTTAACGCTTCAAGATAATTACTGCCCTTCACAAGCACACCATTTTTCGATGCTCCACCGATACCCCCAAAGAAACCCAGCGGGATTGAAACGACCAACGCACAAGGGCAGGAGATTACCAAAAATACCAATGCCCTGTAAAGCCAATCTGTAAAGGTAGCACCTGGGACAATAAGAGGGGGGACGATAGCGATAAGTGCTGCTGCCATCGTCACAACAGGAGTATAGCGCCTTGCAAATTTAGTAATGAAGTTTTCGGTCGGGGCTTTCCTGCTGCTTGCATTCTGTACCAAATCAAGTATTTTTGATACGGTAGACTCACCAAACTCTTTGGAAACTTCAATCGTCAAAAGACCGTTTATATTGATAAAGCCTGCTAAAACGTCATTTCCGACTTCGACCTCTCTTGGTACAGACTCGCCAGTTAATGCGGAGGTATCTACCATTGACCTTCCATCAATGATCTTACCGTCCAGAGGTATTTTTTCACCAGGCTTAACTACTATAATATCGCCAACTTTAACATCTTTGGGCGATACTTTCTTAATTTCATCGCCCACTTTTAGGTTAGCAAAATCGGGACGAATATCCAAAAGTGCTGCAATAGACTTTCTGGAACGATTTACAGCTATATTCTGTAAGAACATACCGACTTGGAAGAACAGCATAACAGCTACACCTTCGGGGAATTCCTGAATGATAAATGCACCTATCGTAGCAATGGTCAGTAAGAAATTTTCGTCGAACACCTGTCCTTTTGTAATGTTTTTAACGGCTCTTAGCACTACTTCGCCGCCTGATAGGATATAGCTGATTAGAAAGAGCGAAAATTCAACCCAGTAAGGAAATTCAATCAGAAGGGCAGCGGCAAAAAATGCTGCCGATATTCCCAATCGCACGGCCCACTTCTTGTTATTTGCTTCAATGTTTGAAGCTGCGTTACTTCTATCATCCTCACAGGCGCACTTTATGTCATGTTCCTCTTCGTCTACAACCTCAACCTCTGGCTCAATTTCTTTGACAAGCCTTTTTATATGGCTTATAATCCTGTCTAACTCATGCTTGTTTTCAACTTCCAATCGCAGTTTTTTAGATATAAAATCCAGGCTTGCCGACTTTACCCCTGCAATTTTCCTCGTTTCAGCTTCAATCTTTCCTGCACAGTTTACACAGTCTAACCCCATTAGTATAAGCGTTTTTTCGGTTGAGCGTGTAATATTCTTTTCCTTAACGATGACGTCTGGCTCAATATCTTTCACTATTTTGTTCACCAAAGAAAAAATATCGTTGGCGTCAATTGTATTATCCACTTCAATGGATAATACTTTCGTAGCAAAGTTTAGGCTTGCTTGCTTCACACCCTTTAGTTCATTCACCTTCGCTTCAATTTTCATAGCACAGTTTGCACATTCCAATCCTTCAAGGATTAGCTCCATTGTTGTCTCTTTACTCATTTTATACCCCCCTCCAATGCTTTTCGTTTATGTGGATTAACCCCTGGTCGAATATGTTCTTTATATGTTCATCGTCCAGCGAGTAATACACGATTTTACCCTCTTTTCTATATTTCACCAGCCTTGCCTGCTTTAATACCCGTAACTGATGGGATATTGCAGATTGAGTCATATTCAGGAGGACTGCTAAATCACAAACACACATTTCTGCTTCATCTAAAGCCCAAAGTATCTTGACCCTGGTGGTATCACCAAAAACCTTAAAAAGCTCTGCAAGGTCGTAAAGGTTTTCTTCCGACGGCATTTTTTCCCTTACGGCATTTACAACATCCTCATGGATAACGTTGCAGTCACATCTATCCAATTCGTCTCTTTCTTTCATTTTTTCACCCCTTTCGTATATTAAATAAACAATTGAATAACTATTTATATATTACATTTTTATTATATGCTGCAAATTTAATGATGTCAATATAAATATAAATAATTGTTCAAGTGTTAATATAGATGTATAATAGTGGACTACAAGCCTACCGTAACGGCTACTATTTAAAAAAAATTTAGTTACCCGAGACGACACCATTACATTGAGAGTTCCCAAGCTCCGTAGAACGTAAGCCTTACGTTATCGAATTTTCAAAATCTCCAATTTCTGAGCTTTGCAACAACCTGGACCCTATTGCTATTCTCTAACCGTGAATCAGCTAGCCGCACCGTCTGAGGCCACTGCTGTCAAGGGCGGGAAAGCCCGGTGATAGTGTATCATTGACACCTAAAGGACCGGAGGAGGTAAAATAGGCCAATAGGTGGTGATAAAAACACACAAAAAAATTGGACTTAGCTCTATTAATTTAGTGCGCTCAAAAAAAAACCTTCGAACTAGTATTTTATGGGCACATTTAATCTGTTATAAACGGGTTTAAAATTTTAATCCCTTCGCATACATGACCGTGATTTAAATCTCCTTGATAAGGTTTTTAGCCCGCTCGTGCTTCAGGCCGGCCGAAATGTCGTGGGCATTACTAGGACATTTGTATCGACAAACTGCCATTTTCGATTATCTTTCATGAAGCTCATCCCTCTGCCATTTGATCTGGCCACGGCTACCCATATCAAAACCTTTTTCGAGCAGCGCGGTGTGCATTAACTTTGCTTCGGCGTAAGGATCTTCTTTTTTTCTTTCCAAGAAGCCCACCTCCTCGATTTCAGTATATCACGTATTTACGTGAAAAAAACAATCTGTGATAAAATTTCCCTTACCTAAAAAAGGAATTTACAGATTTGTGCCGAAATTAAAAAACCAATCTTTAACATAAGGGGGTATTAAATGAGGATTGAAAGAAACATAATGAAATTCACCATGTACAGTGTTTTTACGAAGGCGTTATTTATGGATGCTATTATTACACTTTATTTGTTCGCACACGGTTTGAACGTTACCCAAATAATGTTCTTGGAGACCTTTTCAGCTCTAACCATAACTTTCTTCGAGGTTCCGGGTGGCGCTGTAGCGGATAAGTTTGGCAGAAAATACAGTTTATTTTTTGGAGCATTTTTGCAAGCAATTGCAGTCATATTTCTTATAATCGGTCAAAATTATCTATTCTTTGTTGCCGGGATAGTGATATTTTCGATTGGAGCTACTTTTATATCGGGTGCGGATAATGCTTATTTGTATGACTTTTTAAATGAAAATAATATGAGAGATAAGTTTCAACAAATTGACGGCAGCATAAGGTCCTGGATTCTTTATTCTATGGCGATTATTTATCTGACAGCCGGTTTTATATATACGAAAAGCATCTATTATCCTTTATATCTAACCTTTATATTCCTAATATTCGCATCATTGTTGGCGCTTAGCCTGACAAATATAAATATAGATACGAAAAAGCCAGAAGGGAAATTGTCCTATTCTCAAATTATCAAAGAGAGCGGAAAATTTATATTTAAAAACACCGACATATTATTCCTATTCCTCTTTTCTAGTGTGGTTCTATCCTTTATATATCTAGCCAGAGGCATCGAACAAACATATTTATATTTCAATAAAGTGCCGCCGCAGTACTTCGGAGTGCTGGTATGTATCTTCAATTTGATTACAGGATTCTTTTCCAGAAAAAGCAGGCGGGTGACTGATTTATTTAAAAATGAAGGCCAGCTTTATATATCTATAGCATTATTCCTGTTTCTAATATTGATGAGTCAAATTAAATCTTTGTATTTCGGCTTGCCTTTGCTTTTAGCATTCCATGCAATTAGAGGTATATCCTCCCCTTATATCTTCAGACGCTTGAATGAGTACATTATTTCTGAAATACGTGCCACAATACTCTCTTTTCACAATTTGTTGATGGGCCTTTTTATCGCTGCTTTCGCCCCTCTGCTGGGTTTTTTGACGGATAGATGGGGTATATATTTTACATATCTAGTAATGTCGCTGAGTTTCTTATGCCTGATTGCCGTTATTTCTCTTTTAAAGGCGAAGAAATTAAAAGAAACGGATATTAAAATTTAATATTGACAGAAAATTACCTTGCGATAAAATAATGTAAAATTTCATTTCAGGTTGGTCATTTTCCGTAATCTTCCCACATGCTCTTACGCATAAGGATAGGTGAGGACACTTGTGTATCGATGTCAATCACGTTTCAAAACAGTATACCCTCTGGAAGATAAAGGGATGGACGCGTCGAGAGCGGCAGGTGATAGAGGCGGTAAAAGACGTCTCATTCCGAGTGGAGCCCGGGCGGGCTCTCGCGCTGATCGGGCCGAATGGGGCGGGTAAATCCACGTTGATAAAGCTGCTTTGCGGAATTTTAAGCCCCACCCGAGGCAGCATAAGGGTTCTCGGCATGGACCCTTTTAAAGACCGAAGCAAATTAGCGTACCATATTTCCTCCGTATTCGGGCAGAGGTCCCAATTATGGTACCACCTGCCTCCCATCGATACCTTTCTTTTGCTGGGAAGGATATACGACATAGACCGGGTAGAGCTGAAAAAGCGAATGAAGGAGCTGGTCGAGCTTTTCGATCTTAGCTCCTTCCTCTACCAACCGGTGCGCAAGCTTTCCCTGGGGCAGCGCATGCGCTGCGAGATTGCCGCAGCTCTCATCCATAATCCCAAGATACTGTTTCTGGACGAACCGACTATCGGCCTGGACGTGGTGGCTAGGTCCATGGTGATAGATATTTTAAAGGACCTTAACCAGCGTAAAAACGTGACCATAATTCTAACATCCCACGACACCGGCGACATCGAGCGCCTATGCGAGGATGTCATAGTTCTAAACGAGGGCAGAATCGTGCTGGAGTCGAATATCAGGGAGATGAGGAAGAACTTTTTCCACACCAAGATCATCGAAATCGAATTTGCCGGACAACACGCCGATCTGGACCTGCCGCCGGGGGTCAGTGTGATCGAACGAAGCGGGCCGGTGGTCAAACTGGAGGTCAATTTAAAGGTACAGGACGCAAACGAAGTGGTGAGCCGGATAGTTGCGCAAAATTCGGTCCGGGACATAACCATTCAGGATCCACCCCTGGAATCGATAATCCAGCATATCTACCTTTCGGGTGATCCGGCGGGGCGGGAGGCGGAGCAGAATGCTCAAATCGATGGATAAATACTTAGCTGCCGCCGCTTTGAGCGCAAAGAATTATCTGGGTTATGCTTCCGAGGTGATCTTCAGGTCGGGGTTTCTGGTGGTTATCCTGTTCGTTTTCGTCAATTTATGGACGGTCACCTACAGCCGCTCCGGCGCTGAAATTATCGCCGGATTTGACCTCAGACAAATGCTTTGGTACCTTGTTTTCACCGAGTCCATCGTTATTTCGCGCCCCAGGGTGCATCTAAAAGTGGAAGAGGATATAAGAACAGGGGCCGTCAGCTACGCCCTCGCCCGGCCTTACAATTATCTTTTGTTTCAGTTGAGCGTTAGCTTCGGGGAGCGGATGGTGCGGTTTATATCAACCCTTACGGTGGGTTATGCCGTGATGACGGTTATGGTAAGACCTTACTTTCCCGACTTGTCCATACTACCTTTTCTTACGGTAACAGTAGCCCTCGCGATGATGGCAGATCTTATTGGAATGATTACCATCGGGTTCCTAGCTTTCTGGGTGGAGGATGTATCGCCCTTTTTCCTGGTGTATTCCAGGCTGCAGATGCTGCTTGGGGGAATGATAGTACCCATTACTTTGTTTCCGCCTTTTCTCCGTAAACTGTCGGAGTGGCTTCCGTTCCGGTTTATGGTATATGCTCCTGCAAAATTATTTGTAAATTGTGACATTAGTCAAGCTTTGAGCCTTATGGCGGGACAAATTTTTATATGCGTTTTGCTGTTCCTTATCGGGATGTCGATATACCGGATGGGGGTGAAACGCCTGGATGTCAACGGTGGGTAAATACTTGGGGCTGTTCCTGGGCTACTTATACATTAACGCGAAAGGGCTTCTGGAATACAAGGTGAGCAGCCTTATAGCCCTTTTTGGCTCCCTCTTAAACAGTGCCATCTGGCTGGTCTTCTGGTGGGTGTTTTTCAAGAGGTTCCCCAATATTTCCGAATGGCAGTTCGTCCATTTATTCACCATTTGGGCCGTTCTGAACGTTGCTCTGACGTTGGTCAGCGTTTTCTATAATGTTTACAAGATCCCTGCAATTATCAATGAGGGCAAGCTGGAGTACTACCTTGTAAGACCTAAAAATGCACTCTTTCACCTCCTGGTCGCCAGAATGCAGCTTATAGATTTGCTGGAAGCCGCCATATGGTTTATCAGCTTTATAATACTGAAACCTGAATTGCCGGCGATTTTATTATTCTTGCTGATGTCGGTGATCTCGGCTGCAATCATCCACGGCTTTCTCCTCATCCTGGGTTCTCTTGGCTTTTTCCTCAAGTCCGCCGATGGTATCGGCACGGAATTATACAACGCCCTTATCACCTTCAGCACGTACCCGAACTGGATATTCAGAGGAGCGGCCAAATGGATAATATTTACTGTAATCCCGGCGGGTTTCATCTCTTACGTTCCCGTTCAGGTGATATATAACCGGGCTTACTTATGGATACTGGGGAGTCTGGGATTCGGGATACTCCTGAACGTCATCGGTTGCGTCGTCTTTTCACGGGGCCTTAAATACTTCGAAACCGGCAATACGTTCGTCCTGAGGGCGGATTGATATGGCGAGCTAATTGTTGTGTTAGCAGTAACCTTTGGTTTATATGGTCTTCAGGGATTGTTTGGAACCTTGAAAAACCTGTTCTTACTACTAATTTGGGCTTAATAATCAAAATTATGACAGAAGATTCTCCTTAGCTTTATAAGATAAAAAATCCCAAATTAGAGTTGTGTATTGCATTTTTTTGTATATTAGGATATCTTTTTATAATTGCTACTTACCTCAAGAGCTTAATAGAAAAAATGTTTTTTATTATGCTGCGAACTATATTAGATATAATATTACAAAATTTCATACCAACTGTATTTTCATTCTCAAAAAAGTAATTTAAATTCCCAGAAATTTGAATATAGATAAAAAATATGGTAAAATAATAGCAAAGAAAAATTTAACTTTCGGTAGATTTAGGAGAGGTGTCGGATAAGCTATGTAAGATAGATTGGCAATAAAAGAATTAGAATTTTAAAAAATCATGGAAGATCTTGGTAAGCTAAAGTGAAAGTGTATAAAAAGTTGTAGAAATATAATATTCAATGATGATAGTAAAGTTTTTTGTAACGCTTTTACATACCAGAAAGCAATAAACCTGATAAAGGGATCCAATGATCTATAAACGAATATTTTTTTAATGCTAAAACAATTAAAAAATAGATCTGATTCAGAATTACAAAAAATGGGGTTTCCCTTTAGGTCATTGACAAAATTAGAAACTTTGATTATGCTGCGGAGTTATACAGACGTAACAAACTTGATGATGCAACTTTAAAAAGTTTAGATACATGGTGAGCAGTCTTAATCCAAAGCATATAACTGCGGCACACGAATATGTTCGATCTTTGTAAGTGCCTGCAAACTACTCCAGCACTTTGAGAACGTTCAACCCTGGGGGGTTTAATAAAGGGGCAAAATGTAACATTGAACAACAAGAAGCCTACTTTATAAAGTGGCTTGAAAAATCTCTAAAATACGCTGCTCTGCGCCTCTCCATCAAACACAGAAAAAGCCGACAAAAAGAATTATTAATTCTGAATTCACCGGTTAATGATGATAGTGAAGAGGATGTAATCGACCGTATAGAAGATAAAAATATAGATGTAGCAGATACAGTCTGCAGCAATCTTTTTATTGAAGAGCTTTTATTGCCTCTCACCGAAAAACAGCGAGTGGTGATAAAATATGAGGTATTACAAGGGTTACGGAAACCGAAATTGCCAGGAAACTAGGAATATCCCGCCAGGCTGTCAGTAAATTAAAACCCAGAGCGCTCGAAAAAATGAAGAGAGCTTTAGATGAGGGGGATTATTATGACTGTTTATGAGAAGAACATGATGATAAGCCTGGTAAAAAAACTCAAGAAGGGGACCAGGAAGCAGAAGAAAAACTGATATTACAGATATATCCGCTGGTGGCTAAATACAGTAAGTCAATGGGGTATGATTTAGATGAGGCAAGTCGGGATTTAATTGAGTGGTTGATAAAGATTATAAAACAATATCAATCTATTAGAAAACAGTGAATTCGGGAACAAATAATTTTTGAAAATGTTATATTTTGGGGTTGCGTTTTTGATTTTCAAATGTCCTTTTATATGTATAGGAGTAAATTTTATAGAAAAGGAAAGTGATGCCAATGATGTAATTTCATTTAAATATGTTCTTCAGATAATGCTGTAGTTGTAAAGTTAAGGTCTAAATTAAGTATATTAAAACTAGAAATATTACATACATGAATAACAATTTAAAATTGAACTTACCATTAATTCTTCAAGTGTTATATTGTGTCTCATTTTAAACAAACTGTTTTTGTATATTCTAAGTAATACAAAAGTTTTAATAGGATCTGGTGATAAATACCAAGAATATTATACCAATAACTTTTAGCTCAATCGAAACTACATAAATCCTTCTAAAAATAAAGAAATTTTTCAAAGGGAGTGACGATTTTTAATGTCTTTTATATATTAAATTAACGGAGAGAGGGTGGTTCCGTTGGATGAGCCATTTGAAAAAAATAGCTTACCTTTATAAGACTTGATGCTTTACAAGAAAGTTGGGAGGGTTAACTATGTGGAAAAAAATCATGTCAATTTTATTAGTTTTAATATTAGTTTTATCAACTAGCGGATTTGCCAAAGAGAATAAAGTTAAGTCCATATAATTGTGTAAAAAGGGATTGAGCCACCCCCATCCCTCTGGTTAGAATTAAATTGCCAACACAAAAACCTAGCTGGAGGGATGAGAAATGGCTCAATATAATATTACCATCGATTCTGAAATTTTGCACCACCTTTTTCTAAATGGAGCTAAAGATGAAGGGATGGCCA
>NZ_LOED01000038.1 GCF_001562425.1 Fervidicola ferrireducens | reverse complement strand
CGTTCCTCCTGGGATGGCATGGTGTCACTGAACCGAAGCGCAAGGGTTTCTTGCGTGCATCCGCTTGTGGATGCCCCTCAATTTATTGAGGGGAGGACGTCACAAGGATAGCTTATCCTGGAATAACCCCACAATTCAGGGAGTATCCCTTGTGGGGTTTTATTTTTTGAGTTCAAAAGTTTTTTCGAATTAACAAAGTGAGGCATAAGAAATGCAAGCATCTCTTGGTGTATCAGAATAGAGAAAGGAGGGGAGCGATAACGTGAACACGGGGATATGAAATCCCGTGGTGCTCTGTAAAATGAAAGGCAAGAAAAGGAAAAACAAGAAAGGAAATAAGGTCAAAAGTTATAACGTCAAGAATATAAACGAAATAAGTGATAGAAACAAGGATATTGGCGAAGACACTCATGCAGATGAGCTTAAAGCGGACCAAATTTTAATAAAAGTGGATATAAAGACAGGGAAGGTTATTGTCGATAACCTTGAAAAGTTTTGGCATAATTTTGGGGTGATTAGTATCCCGAACTTATCTTCTAAAGTTATTGAACTCTCTGCCTATACAATTGGTAATTCCAAGAAAGCAGGAGGGGATGAGTGAAAATGTTAGTCTCGGTAGATGTCGGCAATGGCTATACAAAGGCCGTTTCCGAGGACGGCCAAATGACTATTTTCCCGTCAATAATATCATATATTGGTAATAAAACTATCGACTTTGGTTGGGATGATAATTTCATACTGGGAATCGAAATTATGGGTAGGCGTGAACTGGTGGCAGTAGGAGAGGCTGCCCGGAAAGAATCCAGGGCGGTTTTGATGTCCTTTACTCCCGATAGATACGTCGATGAAATAGGACAGATACTGCTGTTCTCGGGAGCTTATCTCGTAGG
Source organism: Fervidicola ferrireducens (assembly GCF_001562425.1). Taxonomy (GTDB): domain Bacteria; phylum Bacillota; class Thermosediminibacteria; order Thermosediminibacterales; family Thermosediminibacteraceae; genus Fervidicola; species Fervidicola ferrireducens. The sequence goes on along the minus strand of NZ_LOED01000038.1, from coordinate 14,961 downwards.
TGCTCAAGGGGATATAACCTTAGGTATAGGAGTGCCCTTATCCTTTTATTCCTCGCTTAAAGAGGACATTAAGTCAAAACTGACCGGCATTTCTGCCAACATCCAAATCGAAGGTAAACCCAAAAGGACTATCAGGTTCAGTGAAATATATGTTTTCCCGCAGGGATTCGGAGCTATATTCTCCATGAGCGGTAAACTCCCTGAAACCGGACTTTTGGGCATCATCGACATAGGTTACTTTACTACCGACTACACCCTGTTCGAATGCAGGAGGGATGGTATTAATCCGCTAAGGACATATTCCGGTTCGATTCAGATAGGTATCTCAACTGCCGTAAAGATAGTAGCTGACGAATTCACTCAGAAGACAGGAAGGCCGCTCACGATGTCCGAAGCGCAAAATATCTGGGAAGAGGAAAGGATAACCTTCAAAGGGCAATTGCTGGACTTCAGAAATGCGAAAAGAGATGCATTAAACAAGGTCGGGAAAATAATAAAAGACGCCGTGCTTTCGATATGGTCGGATAAGGTAGATTTTGCCGGGAAGATATTCTTAATCGGCGGCGGGGCAATGGAACTGAGCGAGTTCTTACTCGAAATGATACCTCAGGCGGAAGTGCCTCCTTTGCCGCAGTTCGCTAACGCACTGGGATATATGGCCTTCCTGAAAAGGCAGAAGAATAATGTCCGACAGGCTCAAATGGGCTCTAACGAAGGGTCACGGACCCTACACCTCAATGCGTAGGGCTTGGGTTGGCGGGCCTGAGGGAAACCCGTACACTAGGCTCAGGGCAACAAGACAAGCCGTAGCGGCCCTCAGTTAGCCCTACGCCTGGCGGGCTACTAAGGGAGGCCGGATGTTCCCCTAGTCCGGTTTCTTCCGGCAGAACTGCTCAATGCCGCGCACGGCCAGAACCGTGCTAAGCCCGCCTGGCATTGCCGAAGGGGAATTTCACCCGGGCATTGACCCGGTGGAGAGAGAGTGGCTCTCCCGCACGAGCGGAAAAGGGGTAGTTGGAATGTGTGTTTCTGTCGTCGACGCGAGGGGAAGGTGCCTCATACTCTGCCACCCGGCGAAGGCGAGGCTGCTCCTAAAGCGCGGGAAGGCGCAGCCGAAGTGAAACAAGCTGGGGATTTTTGTAAAACCTGGCAACCAGATCCTTATGAACCCGCAGCGGGAAGACCCGCCTCCTTTAGGGGGCGGGATGAAAGCGGCGGTCTGGCAAGTATCTCCAAGAACCGCTTAAGCGGCACCTAGAGATGTAAACGGTGCACTGAACATCTACGAGAAGGCATATCAGGTATCTCCCGTGAAGGGGAGTAGTGGCTGTGTGGCGCGGCCCGCGGTCGTGTCATGCTACTTGGTATGGCACGGCGTCGCCGAACCGAAGCGCAGGAGTAAAACCTTGCGCGCATCCGCTTGAGGATGCCCCTCAATTTATTGAGGGGAGGACGTCACCCCGCGTCGGACAAAACGGTAGGCGTCCTAACAGGACGTGGGGGCGGGAGCAATTCCCAGCCCGAAGTTCTACACAATCCGGCAGAAGCTTGAAGCTTTCCTGATGTTAAGCGGTCCGTGCCGGTTGTGCCCTTCCGGTGCAGTACTCCCGTCCGGGTGGAACTCCCGGGGCGAGACTCCTTGTCGCCCTGCACCTCGAAGTGCAAATCAAATATCCGGAAAGAGGCGGAAGCCCTGTCTGGGGTCGGCTTGACTAAAGATAAAAAAGTCAAGTTTTTCGAACCAGGTCACGTTCACCCATATATCCACAAACCTATACAAAATGATGAGGGTTCAAGGCAGAAAAGTCATACAAGTATGTCTGACATGACGGAGATCTTTAAAAATAAAAGAAAACTAGAATGTTATAATGAATAATGTCCGACATGCCCGGAGGAATAAATCCGAAGTATATACAGTAATAAAGGGGAAATGTCGGACAAAACTAAAATAGAAAGCCGGAAGAATGAGATAAAATAAGCAGTGAAAGCAGTCCGACAAAAATGTCGGACATTTTCTTTTTATCAAGAGGGGCGAGCGGGCAAAACCTAAATTAAGCACTGTCGGACAAAGGGGATGACGGTATGAAGGATAAAAGGCTAAGTGTAAGGCTACCCTCTGATCACCCAATATGGCAAGAAAAACCGGGCAAAAGAAGCGGAATTGTAAAAGAAGCCCTCAGGCTCTATTATGACTTCAGCAATTACTTGAAAGAAATCAAATTGGCATCTTCACCAACTCCTGAAGCAGCAAACGACCGGGAGCAGCCCGCCCAAAAAGAAGAACCTGTTGACAACAGGCTCTTTAGCGAAGACTTTATAGAAAAAATGTTTAACCTGTAGGTTCAGCTTAATATAAATTCAATTCAAAGGCAAAAGAAAACTGGAAGGGATGAATAAAATGGGAGAATTACGAAAAGAACTGGAAATGTCAGTGTATAAAATAGAGGATTCTATCTGCAGTCTGATCCTCTGTTTGACGGACTTGGAGAAATACAGACGGGAATTAATATCCCGTCTGGATTACCGTGAAAAAAACGGCATCACTTCCCTGGAAAGAGCCTACTTTAATTTAGGGCCGCCCAAATTGCTCTATATTCTTGTCCCTACTATCCCTCCGTCGCTAAACCATACCCTTAGATTAAAAATGCCCAAGCATCGATACGCATACAGCGCTGTCTTCGCCTGGTGGGATACCAAGATTAAAAACGCCCTCGAAAACCTCGAAAACCCTCGGTTTGAACAATTTAAAGGCTTTGTACCGCCTTTCTCAAAAGCAATTGTGTTCGTAAAAGTGACCTTCCCCCCTCAGAGAACCGGTGATTTGGATAACTACGCCGTTAAGGCCATTGTGGATTCCTTAAAAAAGAACAGCATCATCAAAGACGACAATGCGCAAATATTTCATACCTTCCTCGCCCAAAGCGAGGTCGGAGATTCCGAAGAATCCAAAATGGAAATCTTTGTCGTCGAAGACGAGAGAGTAAGCGACTTTATTGCAAAGATATACAAAGAATGGTTGGAGTTAATTCCTGAGTATGTAATAAAGCCCACAAAGGCCCAAAATACAGGAGAGAACAATGATGGTGCAGTGGAATTTTTTAAAGGTGTATAAAATAACATCTAAATGTATAAATATGCACTTATTTGTGCCCGATAAACGGATGTTATCTTCATCTTTAAAGGCGTAATGAGAACAATTATCAAAAGGTCGTCCAAATACGGAAGATATCAGGGGGAAACAACTTCAAAGCGAAAAATTTTATGATTAATACGCCTTTCTACACTCTCCGCCCCATCCCCTTAGGCCTTGATTTAACTGGACTTTAAGCCACCTTACCAGGGGCGGTTTTTAGGTCGAGGGCATGAAACCCGCAAGATGTCAACCAAAGAAAAACCTTAAGGGAATCCTCTGAAAAACAACGGAGAAATTTTATAAATTTGCAGCAACGACAGGGGTGGCGAGAGGGAAATGGGAGAGATGGCAATGGAGAAAGAAGAGATATTAAAGGGATTAGAGAGATACAAAGCGATGACGATAGAACAAGTAATAGACGTGATACTGGGGGGAGAAGCGAGGCGGGGATATTATTTGGTAGACAGGTTGAGGAAGGAGAAGATGGTGAGGGTGGAGAGGGTGCCATGGGATGCAAAGAAGAAGTATGCGGTGTTGACGAGGCGAGGAGCGGAAGAGGTAAAAGGGAGGTCGAATATAAAGACGCACGAGTATTATGTGAAAAGAGAGGAACTGGAAGAAATATTGAAAGCGAATGAGATATTCAGGATAACCAAGAAGGTGGGGGTAGACGAGATAATAGGCAGGCGGGAGGCATTGGAAGAGCTGAAGATACCTGCTAATAAGAGTTCTGTGAAGTGGATGGTAGACGTATGTGGGAGAAGATATGCGATATACATAAGGGATAAATGGGGGAAAGAGATGGCTGAAAAGGGGATGTTAAACAGTATGGGGAAAGACATGGGGCATATTGTGGTATACGAGAAGCGGGAATATTACAATGCAGACAGGCGAGACTGGTTAACGAACATGCCGGCAGCGAAACTTTATCTGGTGATGATTGAAGAGATGGGGGAAATGCTAAGGATGTTAAAGGAACAAGAGGTAGTGTGGAGAGAGAATGTGGGGAAGCTGAAGGTGCATGTAGGGAGCGGGGAGTTGGTAAAGTTGAAGGATGCGCCGGTGAGGTATGCGTGGGAGAAGAACGGGAAGCGGATGTTATTGAGCGACGTAACGGACGGTAACGTGCATGAGCCTGCGATGCTAATGAAGCGGACGAAGGAGGAATTGAAGGAGAGGTGGGGAGCGGAGGGTGTAGTGTTTTTTGTGAGGGGCGTTAAGGAAGCAAGGGTATGGGGGAGGCTTTTGGGGTATAAGGAATTCCATTATTTTTTGGCTAAGGACGAAGGGGACTTATACAGGGCGTTGGGTGGCAAGGTGGTTTTAATGCGGAAGGGAGGTGATAGCGATCAAGTGGTGACGGGCTAGGGGATAGTAGCCCGCAAAAATATACCGCCTGCCTTTTTAGATATAGAACGGACGGACATATCTGTTCTGTTGGGGGAGGGTGTTGGTGTCATCCTCCCCTCTTTTTTTATGTATATTTGGGAAGCATGCAAAACATGAATTCCTCCCCCCGCCGCGAGTGGAGGGAGGCTTATATGGTTTAGAATAGCTGCTGCTGGCGATGCGGTAGCTTAGGAAGGAGGGGATTCTTTGCAGGTATTGAACGGCTGTCGGGTGGAGAAGGTGATATACAGCAATCCCGATACGCAGTATACCGTAGCACGTGTGAAGCACGGGCAGGACGACGTGGTTGTGGTGCTCTTTGAGCGATGTTATGAAGGTGAGAAGCTGGACGTAGTAGGTAGCTGGGTAGAACATCCGAAATACGGGAAGCAGTTTAAGGCGAGCCATGTGGAGCGCTCGCGGGAATTGACGGAAGCGGATGTGATGAAGCTATTGCAGGGGATAAAGGGAATAGGCCCGGCCAGGGCGGAGGCGATAGTATCGAGATATGGCGTAAGGGCATTGGAGGTAGCGCAGCAAGATCCTGAGCAGTTTAGGGGGCTTGTACCGGAGAGCGTGATAGAGAACATCAGGGAAGAGTTCAGGGCAGACAGTGTATTGAACGCACTGAAGTCAAAGTTGGTGCCGCTTGGCATCACCCCCAACATGGTGAGGAAGATATACCGCAGGTATGGAGAGCGGGCGTTTGAGGTATTGGAGAAGAATCCGTACAAATTAGCCGAGGATGTGAAGGGTATAGGGTATAAGAAAGCGGACGAGATAGCGTTGAAGCTGGGGATGGATCCGAAGTCGGAGGAACGAGTGACGGCGTGCGTCAGGTATGTATTGAGCAAGGCTGCGGCGCAGGGGCATGTGTATTTGCCGAAGAAGGAGCTGGTGGCGAAGGTATTGGAGGAGACGAAGCAGGCGATAGCGACGCCGAGGATACTGGAATGTATGAGGAACAATCGGGAAACGGAAGAAGAAGCGGACAGGGTGTATTTGAAATACCTATACCACTATGAAACGGCGGTAGCGAGGAAGCTGGCGAAGCTAAACGAAGCCGGGATAGCGGCGGAAATCAAGGCTCATGCAGGAGCAGTGATGGACGGGATGGAGAGGGAGCAGGGGATGAAGTATACGTCGAAGCAGCGGATGGCAGTGGAGCGGGCGTTTCAGTATGGAGCGAGTATAATCACCGGAGGTCCCGGCACGGGCAAGACGACGGTGATAAAGGCGATAATTGAGGTAGCGAAGGCGAACAGGCTAGTTGTGGAGCTAGCGGCACCGACGGGACGGGCGGCGAAGCGAATGGAGGAAGTGACGGGACATCCTGCGAAGACGATACACCGGCTGTTGGAGTATCAGCCCGACGGCACGGAAGATGAACTGGAAGGCGAATTAAGGATGGACCTTAGGTTTGGCAGGGACGAGACTAACCCGATAGACGCCGACCTGATCATTGTGGACGAAGCCAGCATGATAGACACTGTGCTGATGTATCATTTAGTGATGGCGGTGAAGGAAGGGAGCGGGATAGTATTTGTAGGTGACGGCGACCAGTTACCGTCGATAGGTCCGGGGGACGTATTAACGGACATGATGGAGTATTTGCCGACGACGAAGCTGGACGTGATATTTCGGCAGGCAGAGTTATCGGGTATAGTATTGAATGCTGGCCGTATTAACCGGGGCCAGTATCCGTATTTTAACGGGAAGGATTTTTGCTTTTACGAATACGAATCGCCGGAGCAGATAGTGAACCTTTACGAAGCGGAAGTGAAGACTGGAGCTGAGGTACAGGTATTAACGCCCGTCAAGCGGACCGAAGCGGGGACGGCAAATTTGAACAGGCTGATTCAGGAAAGGGTGAACCCGGCAGACCCGGGGAAGCCGCAGGTAGTATTCAGGGACAAGGTATTCAGGGTAGGGGACAGGGTAATGCAGCAAACGAACGACTACGGGAAGGAATGCTTCAACGGAGATGTTGGGATAGTGAAGGATATATACAAGGATACACAGGATGGCTGTATAAGGATGGTGGTAGAGTATCCTCATAAAGAGGTTACGTATATTGATGATGAAGTGGGGATGCTGGAGCTGGCGTATGCAATAACGGTGCATAAGAGCCAGGGGAGCCAGTATGACACGGTGATAGTGCCGCTGATAACAAGCCACTACATCATGTTGAAGCGGAACCTTTTATACACGGCGATAACCAGGGCAGTAAACAAAGTCATAATAGTTGGGCAGAAGAAGGCGATCTGGATAGCGGTGAACACGATAGATGCTGAGAAAAGATATACGACGTTGGCCGAGCGATTAAAAGGGTTAATGTCGGGGCAGTTACAATTAACTGTAGTGAGATAGAAGGAAAAGGGGGATAGCAATAGTTAGAGATGATAATACAACACGGTATAGTACTAGTAAGGAAAGGAGAGTAGGATATGAAAAGGTACTGCTATTATTGCGACAAAGATGTCGAATATACTGTTAAGGAAGAGTTAATTCATGATAACATAGAAGGGGTAGAGTATAGTTTTGTCGCGAAGTTGGCTTATTGCAACGGATGCGGGAAGGAAATATACATAGCAGAACTGGATGATGAGAATATAAGAAATGCTAATGCCGAATATAAAAAGAAAGCTGGATTAACTTCGTAGGGACGAGATCTCTTGTAATACTGGTTGGGAAAAGAGATGAAGCAAAGGACTCACATAGTGGTAGGGATAGCGGCGGGTCTGGCCTATGCGGAGACATGTGGAGCGGATGTTGTATCGGCGGTAATAGGCGGTGCGGTAAGCGGTATAGCGGCGATTATGCCGGACTTTGATACTGTAGGGATGACGGGAAAGCTGTTAAAGCCCCTGATAGGCCACAGGGGCGCGAGCCATTCATTGGTGGCGGTTATGCTAATCAGTCTTATATGCCGGGCGGTGTTGCCGGGCCTGGCGGTATATGCAGCGTTAGGTTATGCAACGCACGTTCTGTTAGACATGTTTAATATAACTGGGGTAGGGCTGTTATGGCCCTTTTATCGTGGTAGAGTAAAGGTGCCACTAGTGAGGATGGGCGGCATTCTAGAAAACCTGGTAATATTTCCCAGCGCGGTTATTTTGCTTGTTTCTTTGACGGGCAAGATGATAGGCATGTAACCGGGGCATGGAGGGATCAGGGGAGCTCGTCCTCTTCCTCCTTCTCTCCATTCTTCATGCTCTGGTATTATTGCTATTGCGGTTATGGCGAGAAAGGGGTGATAATGTGGCGGTATGGCGCATAAGAGGCGGGTTAAACGGGCGTCTCAGCCTTTTGGAGCAGGTAAGGAAAACAAGAGGCTATGATGATATAAGCTATAAGGAAGCCGAACTGCCGAACTTAAAGGAGGCTGTAGCGGCGATAAAGGAAAGCATAGAAGCGAAGGAACGGATAGCCGTCTTTGGCGACTATGACTGTGACGGCATCTGCGGTGCGCTGATAATGAAGGAAGCGCTGAAGAAGGCTGGGGCTGATGTAACGGTCGTCCTTCCCACACGCAGGGAGGGATACGGGATAAAGGCTAGGCATGTGAAGGAACTGAAGGAACGGGGGATAAGGACGATAATCACGGTAGACAATGGGGTAGCGGCGTATGAAGCTGCGGAGGCGGCGAAGGAACTGGGGATAAGGATGGTGGTGACGGACCACCACGAGCCGAAAAACACCCTTCCGCAGTGCATAGTTGTGGACCCGAAACTGCATTCGGACGACGTATTTCGTGACTATGCCGGTGCAGTGGTAGCGTATAAGGTAGGGGAAGCATTATTGGATTCGATGGGACTAAGCATGGACGGGCGCCTGAAGGTTTATGCCTCTCTTGCCACGGTAGTTGACATGATGCCGGTAGTGGGCCCGAACCACCGGCTTGCGAGGGAAGGGTTGCTGATAATGAGGGAATCGCCGCCCGTAGGGATAAAGGCATTGATGGACGCAGCGGGGACGAAAATATTGAACGGCTATTCATTTGGCTGGCAGTTAGGGCCGAGGATAAACGCTGCCGGGCGGATGTCCGACCCGAGGATAGCGTATAAATTGCTTGCAACGGATGACTATTATGAGGCGGCAAAGCTGGCGGGAGTGCTGGAGCGGATGAACAGGGAGCGGCAGGAGATAATAGAGAAAGCGGTAGAAGAGTGCATGTCAAAGTATGACGGTTCGATGTTTCCGTTTTTTGTGGTAGGCTATCCGCAGGGTGTAGCGGGAGTTGTGGCCGGTCAGGTAGCGGGGATTATAAAGCGGCCGGTATTAGTAGGGAGCGAGCAGGGCGGAGTGGTGAAGGCATCGGGACGGAGTGTTGGTGAATTTTCGATACTTGACGCTTTGCACGAAGCGAAGGCGAGGTGCGGATTGCCTGAAGTATACGGCGGCCACCGGAAAGCGTGCGGTCTTGAGGTGAGCATAAAGGATGTCGGCAGGCTTCAGGCGGTATTGGAGGAAATAGCAAGAGAGAGGCTCACATTGGAGGACATGACGGAATGGCTGGACATAGAAGGGGTTATAACTTCGGCAGTAACGCCCGACGAGGTGGAAGAGCTGGACGAACTTGAGCCGAGCGGCGAATCGAATCCCGAGCCGGTGTTTTTGTATAAGGGTGTAGTGGAGCAGGTAAGGATTGGTGAAGGCTGGAAGCTGGTAAGGACGGGCGGTTTAAAGTTTTTTACGGATGACGGGATAGGAATTGACGAAGGAAAGACGATATATGCCGCGGTAACGCCTCAGGTGAACGAATACAACGGCGGCAGGGAAGTGATGCTGAGGGTACATGAAGTGAGGGAGCGTGTATACACGAGGGAATATTTGTTGAACGTTTATGCGAAATGGAAAAATGGTACTCATGTAAACGACGGCAATATACGGGATATATTTGCGGAATTAGGGTTGAGCAGGGCGGCAAATACTAATGGCCGCAGAAACCTACTGGAATCGGAGACGTTCAGGAAATACGGGGCGGTTTTATTGTAGTTAAGGGGATGGTATTGTAGATGCCATCCCTTTTGTATTTTATGCCTGGGGACAAGGGATTTGGGGGTTACGGGAGGTAGGATTTAGATGCAAGGGGAACAATTAAACATTTTGGACAGACTGCCTGAAGGGGATTTGGAGGCAAACGACAAACTGCCGGAGGGGGATATAGTAACGTTTTCGCTGATGCCGAAGGGGGATAAGATGGAAGTGCGGGTAGCGTGCAGGTTTCATGTTGACTTTGCGGCATACGAATCGGTGCGGGACGAAATCATGTTTAAGATACTGGAAATAAAGAAGGTTATAAGGGAAGCAGAGGCGAGATTGGATGTATAAAATCAAACAAAAAAAAAAGGGGAATAAAATGGAATTCACGATATTTCTTTATTTTTTGTTTGCCTTTATAAGTATAAGCAGTGTTTTGATTCAACGTGGCGTGCCGCTTCTTGCGGCTGTAGGGATTTCGGTAGTAGGAGCAGTGTTGTTCCTGTTTTTTACCCTTGCGGTCTTTTTGATCCTTGCCGGATTGTTAGAGATATCAAGCCTTATAGAGCGACTGATTAAGAGAATTTATGTCAAAATTGAGCGTTTTGAAGTGGCTCTGAATCCGCCCAAAGTGCCATCGGCGATAGCGGTCTTGAAGGTCAAATTCAACAACGGGGTTGAAATTAATCCGAGAGTTTATTTTCACAAAAAGCAAAGGAGATATCGGTGTCGTTTACCTGTAGTTGAGCAGAGGGATGAGAGGAAGGTAGAGGCTTTCGAGATATATCGTGGCGATATTCTTCGCAGGGTAATAAAATTGATGTCGCAGCAGGGAAATAACGAAACTTAAGGGGAGATGGCGGTGCAGGCGGAGCAAGACAAAGAAACGCTTATTATCAAAAGTGATTCCAATTATGCTAATGTTGTATTTTACACATTTGCCTTGGTGTTTGCATGTTATATCGGGATGGCAATTATGATATACCATAAGCAACTTGCAATCTGGCAATCTATATCTTGCCTAATCGTTTTTGCTATCAGTCTACGGAGTATGGTAGATGTTCCGCTGTTCTGGAAACTTGAAATATCTCAAAATCCCAACAGATGCGTGGTAACACGGAGGAAGCTACTTTCCTGGGAGACAACGACCATAGACGGGTTTATTGATTTCGGATACGTTAAAGGCTGGTTTGGATACATACGTATGACGGATACGGACTGGCTGGTTTTCATCAAACATGAAAATGGAAACCATAAACTGGTTTATGCGGTAGAATTACAGAGCTGGTCGACGAAGAAGATTGTCGAAGAGATAGCAGATTATCTGGGATGGGGCGGAGAATACAGGGAATATGAAGTCTATCCTCTCAAATACGGAGTATTGTCCCCAAACTATACACATCTCAAAAATATCGTCCTGGCTTGCTGCATCATCCCAGTTATAGAGCCGCATCCTGTGCTTGTAATGCTCGGAATTCTAGGAATAGCTTGGCTTTTTATACATGAAACTGCAATCTGAAAATACTACTGATTTAAAACTCATAAACGAGAAGATTAAAAGGCCGTTCTTGAGGCACCCAACATCAAGGATGGCCTTTTTAGTTTTATTAAGAGCGTCAAATATAAGAAGGAGGACTGAGGGGAATGAAAATCAGCATTCAAAATCATCTTGGTTACGATAACGGCGAGCACTGGTTGCTTGTCAACTCCCCCATATTCAAACGCAGGTATACGATAGATTGCGACATAGTGATGGGCTGTATGATAGGGTGCAAATTTTGTTACTACCGCTGGGTAGGGGGAACGGATGACTTGATAGGCACCGGACGGACGAAAGCGCTGTGCTTGCCGAATGGATTAGCGGAAATTTTGGAAGCGAGCAAGCTGGTGAGGAAGGACAAGGACGGTATAATGCTCTGCGCTCGCAGCGATGGGAGCGTACAGGTGAGAAAAATCGAAGCGTTTCTAAAGGCATACAGATATAAAAATCCCATATTCATCCTGCACAGGGGATATTTTGGTCCGAGGCAACTGGACGCTTTTAGTTGGGACGAGCGTGTAGTGTTTAGTACGACCTTAACGCCGAGAGGCAGGGAACTTGATTGGACGCCCATTGATGAGAGAAAGCAGTTAAAAGGGATTGAATATTTGTTGAAGAAAGGCATTTTACCCCGCAGGATAAGCGTGGAAGTGGGGCCGATAAACGAACACAATGTGGACCGGGCGGTGGATATACTGAAGGAACTCGAGAAGCTTGGATTAGAATTTGCGACGTATCGGGGCGTATCCGTTGGGACGTTCGGGTTGCCTTCGCCGGAAGATGGGCTGAAAGGCATTGGTTTTTTGACGACGCAGAAGCGCAAAGCACCTGGAGGACATGCGTACTACAAGATAAAGAACGTCCTGGCCGAGCGGTTGGAGGAGAAGATAAGAACGTCCGTCCAACGGCTCAGGCTACACCGGTTCACGGGGACGTTGTATAGAGATGAATTTGGTATGGACGTGGCATACAACAGGAACAATCGCTGGAGGAAGGAACTAGGTATGTTTAAAAAAGCAGACGTTGATGCTCTGGCAGGGTATATTGAATCGCTGGGATTGCCGGTGAAAGGTATTGACGAGACGCCGGAAGGTTATTTTGTCCGGCTTAAAGACGAGTATTGCGCGACGGAAGACATAGCGATGACCGTTGGCGCGGAATTCAACACTTGCGTTTTGTTTGACGGATACCGTCCCGCGCCGACGATGGAAGACCTTAAGCTTTATTTTGAGAGAGGGTTAATAACTTTTTCGAAACTATAGTCTTTTGAGGGGGAGACGATCGAAGCATGCCAGTTAAACGAGCGGCTGTATTTATATATCGCGGCGGTTTGGTCTATTGGTTTGACATAGAAGCCGACAGGAAGTTTGTGTACTGCCCCGACGAAGGACGGATATATCCCGAATTTTGCGCATCCGACTGGGACGAAGTGATGCTGGTGGACCGCAACGTAACGACCGGCAGGACGCTCGAACGCGCGAGGCTCAAGCTGAACATACCTGAAGAAAAATGCATAAAAGCGGGTTCTGTTGTTGGTGATTACGGCAGGAAAGTTGTGGACATAGAACTGGACAGGGACGGGCTAAGCGGCTACATTTTGTCCTTTTCGGGACCTGCAGGTGCGGCCAAAAGTTTTCTTGCAAAAGGGATAGCGCACTATCGAGGCATACCGTATTACAGGGTTGGGAGATATGCTAGAATTTTTGGGGCTGGCAGATACGGCGAAAGACTTGCGGAGATCGAATCGGAAGACCCATTTATCTTGGTTAAACTGATGGCCGATGACATGCAACGCTGCAGCAGCAATGACCCTTTGGTGATAGTGGACGGTTTAAAGAACATGAAGTCGGCGATGTTTTTGTCGTATGTACTAAAACGCCCGTTAATCGGTTTTTATGTTGACGCTGATTTTAAGGAACGCATGATTAAATGGCGGCAGGACGAAGACGATGCGTATGCCGTAGAACGGACGAAGCTGTTTAAGGAAGGGTTGGAAGAATTGAGGCGCAGCTTTACGGAGATAACGACATCCGACTTTACAACGCTGAAGCCGCTTGCGGAAGTTCTTAAACGATTCGGTTATGCCTGCCCGCTTCGGATATGGGGATGGGACGTGTTTGGGACGAAGCGAATCTGGTTGGACGTGTATAAGAGGTATGTGCTGGAAGGACGGATGTCCAACGCGGAATTGGATGCGAAGTGCAGAACCATAAACTACCATCATCGATATGTAGAGAAATACGGGTTAAGGGGCGAAGCGGCGAAGATGGTGCAGGAAGTAGCAACGGCGTTTAGGTTTATCGACGACATACTGGACGAGCACGACACCAGGTGGGGGAAACCAGCGCGATGGGTTGAGACGTCGCCGGTAGAAGCGCTGGCGGAGGCGGTGATACTCACAACGAAGGCTTTAAAGCGGGCGGAGAGACTTGGCTGCAGGAAAGAATTTCTGGAAATGTTCGAAGCCGTGTTGGATGCTGTCTATTACGAAATTGATGTGGAAGAAGGGCGGGCGGAATTTATTAGTGAAGAAGACTGGAAGCGCGCTGCAGGTCGGGAAGCACATTTCAGGACTTTTATAGGGTATCTGAAAGGAGAAGATCCGGTTAAGTATTATCAGGAAGGTTTGATGGCTCAGATGAAAGATGACGTTATGGGTGCGGAGAAAGGCGGGCGGGAGAACACGGACGAGCGTTTGAAGCGCCCCTTATGGCAGAAAATACGCAGGAGAGCAGCGATATGAGCTGGATGGATAGTACAGAGGCGTGAAAGGTTGGAAAGGGGCATTCAGGATTAAAGCAAGGTTGGCCGACTGGAGAGTGTAGCTGTATTTCCTGGCGGCTTTTGTTTTATGGGCAACTAAAATCAAAAGGGGGATAAGAAAGGACATGCCGCAGAGGAAAGGTAAATCTAGTAGCAGCGACAATCAGTCTGAGAAACGAAAACTAATGGAACCTGCGTATATAGAAGGCGGCAAGTATGCTTGCCCCAAGTGTCTGTCCCGGGAGTATCTGAAGATCGTAGACTACGATTGTGCAGAAGAAGGCAAATTTTTGTTTATTGTTAAGTGCAGCAAATGTCGGACGGAGTTCAGGGTTAAAAAATACGTCTAATTTCGTTGGTACCAGCAGCAAATTCGAAGCGGGGTATCTTCCAGATAAAAGGGGTTGGTTTCATGGTTAAGTTTTTAACGGTTCTATCGTTTTTTGCTTTGCTGAGTGTTTTATATTTCTTTTACTTCGGCGGGAAAAACTTTGAGGTGATAAGAAAAGGTGGAAAGGCAAAGAAGTGGTCGGAAACTGCGCAGCGACGGTTTACTATTGCGGTCAGGTTGTTTTTCAAGGCACTCGGCGTGGCGCTGCTGGTCTTTGTGGTCATTCCTATGGTCCGCGACATACCAGATTTACAGAAGGGGCGCTTTGAAGTCATAGAGGGCGTTCCCGATTACATTACCAAACCTGTGGGGGGATTCTGGTTTTACAGACAGACTGTGACAATTGACGGGAAGCGTGCCGTGTTCTATTTCCACAGTTACAGAACCGCCGCGAGAAAGCCCTACCCTTTCAAGGGTAGGGATGAAAGCGGCGGTCAATTGTGCTAAAATAGAAGTATGAAGCGAACAAACGTTGTCAGGGTCTTGCCCGATAAACAGCAAAAGCAAATACTTGAGATAATCGGGGATTGCTGCGCTGCCCTCTGGAACGCCGTCCAGTACAGGTGCAGGCAGGCGTTCTTCAAGGGTGAACCCGTGCCTTCCTACGAAACCCTGTGCGCCGAGTTCAAGGAACACCAGGCATATCGTGCCCTGCCCGCACATGTGGGCAGGAGGTCATCAAAAAGGCAAGGAAGGCGTGGGACTCCTTCTTTGCCTGCCTGCGGCTGTACCGGAAAGGCAAACTGGAGGAGCCGCCACGCA
>NZ_LOED01000037.1 GCF_001562425.1 Fervidicola ferrireducens | reverse complement strand
TAAGCCGCCAGATTCTCTTGTCCGGTCGCAAAGTTTGGAAAGACTTCCTGTACTGGACGAAGCGAATCGCTGAAGAGCAGGCAAGGCTTGCCCGGGCTGGGCGAAAAACCTCCCGGCAACTCCGGAAGCTCTACCGGACACGTACCTGCAGGCTCAAACACGCCTTTATCGCTCTGGCCGCGGAAATCGCATGTATCCTCAAGCAACACCACGTGACCACGCTTTTCATCAAAGATCTGACCGGCATCCGGGAGGACATGGACTTCGGGCCGAAAAACATTTTGGTGCACAACTTCTGGGCCTTCAGGATGTTGAGGAATCTTGTCGAGGCCGCCTGTGCCCGAGCTGGGATAAAAGTCGTTCCCATCGAACCAGGCGGCACGTCTTCGAAGTGCGCCGTTTGTGGCTCTCCCATCAGGCGTTTGGTCCGGCACAAGGCGGTGTGCGAAAGATGCGGCTGCGTCTGGCACGCCGACGCCAACGCGGCCTTAAACATACTGCTTTTGGGCTCCTCGAAGGGGCACGGGGCGGAGGCCACGCCCCTGAAGCCGCTTGCCCTCCGGTGGAACTACCACCGGTGGGTAAGCTGCTTCGAATCTACCGCCGGTACGCTGCATGCGGCGAGCGGTAGCCGGTTGGCGACCTGAGTCGCCTGAAGGAATCCCGCCTCCTTTAGGGGGCGGGAGGAAGTCAACCTAGTTTCCCAGATAGAGCAGCGGATTTTTGGGAGTGCCGTTAACTCTTACTTCAAAGTGAAGATGCGGACCCGTAGTCCTTCCTGTCGTGCCGACACTACCTATAACCTGCCCCTTGGACACCTTCTGGCCCACCGAAACATTTATGGTGCTCAGGTGGGCATAATAGGTTTCGAATCCGCCTCCATGATTTACTATCACCAGTTTTCCGTATCCACCGCTTCTGCCGGCGAAGGTCACGATTCCCGCATTGGCAGCCCTCACAAGCGTGCCGGTAGCGTTGGCTATATCAACCCCTGTATGGAATTCGCCTCCCCTATTTCCAAAGCGGGATGTTATCCTGCCGCTCACCGGCCAGTAAAACCTTCCGCTTCCGCGGTATGTAACATCCGTCTTCGTCCCCTGGGCGACTATCCTGGCGACGGGTTCCTTCATGACCTTTTCCTCTAAAGTCTTCTCGGACATCCTTACGCCGTTTTTGTACACCACTTCCGCCGAAACCTGCTTCAACCCGTTTTGGCCTTCCTGCTTTACAACCCTTTTCCCCTGCAAAATTGAATTGTCCTTTACTACTTTGGTTTCATAAGGTATGGTTTCTTGCCTTGTGACCTTTTTTACAACGGTCACGTTAAGCAGCGGTTTTATCTCCTGAAGGTAGACTACATCTCCCGGCGAAAGCTTGTCAGCTGATTTTAGCTGGGAATTGGCCTCAATTAACTCTGCAAGAGGAATATTATTCTTTTTGGCTATATCCCAAAGCGTTTCCCCTTCACGGACGGTGTGGGTCTTCGTTTCAAGGGTACCTTTCAAAATTAAATTTTTCGCTTCATCGGGCGAGAGGACTTCGTTTGCCTTGACAAATTTTTCTACCAGTTTGATTCTATCGGGGACTTCCACCCGGACCAATTCTCCCGGCGCCCCGCTGATGTAATGGTCTTTTACGGCCTGCAGGACCGATTCAGCTGTGCTTTTGTCCTTGACTGCGAGCACTTCGGCGTCATTTATCTTTACGACAACCGCCTTGACCTCTATCGCAATCGATTCTTCCAGCTTCCTCAAAAGCTCGTCCTCGTCGAGCAAACCGTCCTTTGCCGGTTCCCCAATACTCACTTTTATGTCCTGAACCAACTGGATTTCTGAGCCTAATTTTTCCCTGTATTTTTCGATTAGCTTTTGCCTTGCCCTTTCCACAATCTTCTTGTTCTTGACATTACCCAAAAATCTGCCGTCGACGCTTACCGCGTAGACCCTCGCATTCAACGTAGTAAACAAGATTATCAAAACTACTGCAGCCAGGGCACCGGCAGTGGCCAGAAGTCTTTTGTCCTTCAGGCCTTTCAGGTCCGGTAAATTCATCCCCCCACTCCTTTCCTGGTTATTTTTTCAATATTATAAATTTTATCAAATTGTAACTCCTTTGTAATAAAATTGTAACATACTCTAATTCTATTCTACGAATTTTTTATTTTTCCTTCTACTTTCCCTCAATTTTTCATTTGGTATTTTCTAGCAAAACCACTCCTAATCCCACAAGCATGACCAAAATGCCCGCTACCGTAGACATGCCGGGAACCTCACCGAAAATTATGGCCCCCAGAAGTACCCCGCCGGTTACTTCCTGCGTCGAGATTAAATTGGCGTATGTCGGGTGGATGTACCTGATACCCGCATTGTACAGCGTGTGCCCTAACGTGGTGGGCAGCAAACCGAGAAGCACGAGTACAAGCCAGCTAGTCCAGGAGGAAGGCATCGTAAACGAAGGCAAAGCCCATACCAGCAAAAATAAGGCAGAAGTAAAGTACACCCAGAACACGTATTTCAAAAGGGGGAAGTTTTTCCTCTCGCTTCGGCCCACCACCGAATATATTGCAAGGGCGAGAGCAGATAAGAGCGCCATTACGTCCCCCAAAATCATTCGCGGCGTGAGCTTTACTTCAAATCCCGTCAGGATAATAATTCCCAAAATCACCAAAAATATACCTATGTACTTGTACCTCGGGATTTTTTCTTTCAATAAAAATGACGTCAGCACCGTAATCATAATCGGGGCGGTATAAACCAGACTCAGGGAATGGGCTATAGTAGTGTAAAGCACCGAACCTATATAAAAGAAAAAGTGAAACGAAGTTACGAGGCCGTACAGCAGAAATCTAGCAAGCTCTCTTTTGTTAATCGAAAGGTCGACCTTTACGGCTTTAGCCGCGATAAATATAAAAAAACTGCCAATGAGCATCCTGAAAAAGGCTATTTCCGCCACCGGCAGTCCCTCGGCAAACCTGGTGAGTATCGGGCTTGTACTGAAAAACAGTGTTCCCAAAGCGGAAAGAATAAGTCCTTTTGTTTCTTCCTTCAACACCGTCCACTCCCATCCTTCCGGGTTTCTTGAGCATTTCGTAAATCACCTCTCCAAAATCCGTTCCCATCGTGCCGCTTACGGCATTTACGAAATCGTCGGTGGTGGCGTTGCCAAAAACATTCTGTTTAAGGTAAAACCTCAATGCTTCGCGCATTTTACTTTTCCCAATGCGGCTTTCCAGCTCCTTAAGCATTATAGCTCCCTTTTTGTAGACAGTAGCGTCGTACTCGCCCCAGCTTTTAAACTGAGAAACCGGCCTGAGTATCGGACCTGAGCTGTTGCCCAATTCGAAAAATCGGTAGGGGTACAGTATAAAGTCCTGATATACCTCCATTCCTTTGGCCATGCCGTAAACCCCCTCATAATAGAGGACCGTGGAGTACTCCGTCATCGCCTCGTCCAACCAGGGCTCTTTTACCTGGTTATTCCCCACCAGACCGTACCACCACTGGTGGGCGGTCTCGTGGACAATCACATATTCCAAAAGCACCTCGTCGTCCAGCATATGATG
The DNA here is from genome assembly GCF_001562425.1 of Fervidicola ferrireducens. Taxonomy (GTDB): domain Bacteria; phylum Bacillota; class Thermosediminibacteria; order Thermosediminibacterales; family Thermosediminibacteraceae; genus Fervidicola; species Fervidicola ferrireducens. The sequence continues at coordinate 12,842 of NZ_LOED01000037.1, read as the reverse complement.
GTCTATGAGCACCAAGTTCGGATATTCCATGCCTCCCATGTAAAAGTCGGACATAACTATGGAATATTCATCGTAGGGGTAGGGTCCGAAATATCGATTGAAAAACCTGAGGGCCTGCTTTCCGTATTCCAATGCTTTTTTTGCCGCATCCTCATCGTTGCCAAAATAGTAGACATTGATTTTCGTTCCGTCAACCTTTCCCGAAATCGCCTTTAGATCGGAGCCCGCGACCCAGGCAAAATCCCTAACCAGTTCGGCTTCAAAGACCCACGTGGTGCTGCCACTTTTAATAATCTTTTTTACCGGTTTTCCGGTGGCGGCTATTGTAAAGCCGTCCGGAGCAGTTATGCTTACTTTAAAGCTTGCTGTATCGCTGTAAAATGGGTCTCCTATTGAATAATAAGGGTCTAACTTCCATCCGTTTTCGTCATAGACGCTCAGTATAGGATACCAATTCCCGAAATTGTAGGTGTTTTTGCCGTGTCCGAACCTCCCTAGAGAAAAGGGCACTTTTTCTTGAAATTCTATTTTTATTTCAATCTCTTCACCGGGTTTCAGCGGTTCTGGAACGTTTACCTTGAGGAGCGTACCTTCTTTTTTGAAATTCAGTTTCCTCTCTTTGCTAGTTACATTGGTAATATTTATGAACCCTTCCGAAAACCCCTCTGGGTAAGCGTATTTCAGCTCTTCCGTGGGAAATGGAGCGGTCTTTAGGGATTTAAAAGCCTCTGGATAAATGTGAAAAATAATTTCTGAAAGTTCATTCGGGGTGCGGTTTTGAAATACAACGGTTTGGACTGCGAAGACCATTTCTTTTTTAGGGTCAAACGTCGCATCGATAACATATCGTGGGGCGGTTTTTATGACCTTTTCAACTCTGGAATCGTAATAGTATTTAAATTCCAAATCTCTCCGAATAAAGCCGTAAACTATTGCAAAAGCTGTAACAAAAATAAGAGCAGAATAAATCAATAATCTCCTTTTATTCACTTTCATCGCCCCGGTTTTCTGGATTTTACTAATAATTATATTTTCGAGCGGCTGCTGAATATTCTCCCATTATTCTACCAAAATTTTTAATTTGCTGCCAGGATGTACACACAATCCACAGGATTATCCACAGGTGTATACAACAAAAAAAGTAAAAAACAAAAAAACTCCGGCCGAAACTACCGGAGTTTTCCTTTACAAAATAAAATTGGAGCGGAAGACGGGATTCGAACCCGCGGCACTCGGCTTGGGAAGCCGATGCTCTACCCCTGAGCTACTTCCGCCCGCAACCCTTGATTTTTCTAGCTTTCAGGGGGCGATTTTTTCACCTTCTTTAGAGACTTCGGACTCGCCCTCAAAGGATATATTCGACGTAATACATTAAAATCCTGCCGCACTGCTGCACTTCGGACACGGTGTCCGAAGTTACCTCGGCACAATGTGCCGAGGCGGCGGCGGAGGTGCAAGATAAAATGCGGGCCAAAACAAATATAAAATTTTGGGGTAAAGGACTTGACACGGATGACATTTTTGGATATTTTAAAAATAGAAGGTCAAAGTAAGTGAAAGTAAGGGGTAAGTATTGGTGTTTTCCTCCACCGGCATGACCGGAGGAGGACAGGGAAAAACAGGAGTATCTTCGCAGCTTTCGGGGCTTTCGGGCTGCGGAGATTGAAAAAACTACGAGTGTTCTTGCCCGGCCGAGGGCAAGATTTCAAAAAAGGAAATAATGCGCACTTTTGTGCGCCTATAGAAGGGCAGTCTCAAAGCGAAAATTTAGAATTGTCGCTTTCAGAGCTGTCCTTTTGTGTTTTTTAATGCGGGACGGTGAGCGTCCCGCGCCCCTTCGGGGGGGCAGGGTTGTTCGTGTAGTGCCCGCTGCACGGGATGTGGTGGGCTAGGATAGGAACAAAAAGCACGAACTACCCTGCCCCCCTTTTGCTTTTGTTCGCCCGTTCTTCCATCGTTACTATAAGGCTCCCCATCCAGACTTTTGTTCCCCGCCAAGCCAAAGGAGGGATGGGAATGAAAAAATTTCTTAACACAGAAAGAAACGTTGCCAGAGACATAAAACTGGCGCAAATTCCCACTTCGGGGATTGAGAAAACTGCACGCGTAAAAACGGGTGAAACAAAAAAGGTGGTTGAATGGCGATGGGAAGGGGAAACACGGGTGTTCCTACTGCCCAGGGAGTTCACAGATACCCTCATGGAGTTACCCTTTACACGAGACGTCATTCTAGCGGTTGGGCACATATACCTCCAGCAAGGTTGCCCACCTGACGGGAAAATCAAAACAACTGCAAGAGAAATCGCAGCAACCCTCGGCCTACAGTGGAAGGGGGACCTCGCAGGGAAAATTGAAGACGCCCTGACACTGGCCCGCCTGCTAACCATCCGCAACACACGAAGAAAAATACAGAAAGGAAAAATCTGGTATGAACGAACGGAAATATACGGATTCCTGGATTCCTGGACACGAATCCAGGTCCGGGATGGCAGAGCTATCCCGGCGAACTCGCAGCCAATATTGATACAGCTATCCCCCGAATTCGCCTCGGCACTGCGAAATGGGTTCGTGATTCATATCCCATTGGCTGCGATCCAGGCCGCCCGGAGGGCCCCGGCGCGCTGTAGGGTGGCGGCAAAAAACATAGTGTTTTACCTTGCTTCCCTGCAACCGCTAGAATACGTCACCATATCTGCGAGTAAATTGCGGGGAATAGCGGGGATAACAACCCGCAGGGACAAGGCAAGCAAAACGATACAAAAATGCCTCACCGCCCTCCAGGGTGTGTTTGTAAAAAAATGGGAAAAACAGGGTGACAAATACCACATATGGCTATACCCCCAAGGGGTATAACAATAAAGTGGGACCTAAACGGACCAAAAAGTGGGACCTAAACGGACCAAAAGTGGGACCTAAACGGACCAAAAGTGGGACCTAAACGGACATACCCCGAACCCGCAAACCCGCATCAGGACTGGGTTTGCGGGCACCGAAGGCCTTATATAGACTTTATAGACTTTATAGATATATAGCCTCGCAGCCCTCTCAAAGAGGGCTGCGAGGCTATACCCCCCCCTACTTTCACATTCGCCAAGCGGTCGTGATACCCCTACCCTTTCCCAAAGGCCCTGCCTAACCGGAAAGGAAAGTCAGTCACGACACCACTTGGCGAAAGAAAACAAAGAAAGAAAGGAGGAAAGGGAAATGGACGAATTGGGTAGGTGGTTGGATAAAGTGTACACAAGGCTGGACCATGCAGTCTTTTTCGGGCACTTGCGAGGGTTTAGACGAGCCGGCAACGGCTATGTGGCTTGCTGCCCGAACCACGACGACCGCCATCCCAGTTTCTGGATGCCGATTGGGCGACCATGGGGGAAATGTTTCGCTTGTGGCCACTTCACCACTTGGTGGAAAGAGTTGGAAAATCGTGGGTTGAAAGGCATGGCGGTGATTAAGGAATTGTCCCGGCTGTCGGGCGTTCCGATGCCGGAGGCGTGGCGGGAAGAGAAATTTACCACGGCGGTCAGGGCTCGGGAAAAACTGGAAGAGTGGTGGGAGGGGCGCAGGGCCGCATTGTGGGCGAAGGAGGGCGAAGATGTCCTGGGGTACCTCCGGTCTAGGGGGTACACCGATGACCTTATCCGCCGCATGGACGTGGGCGTCCACTCAGGTACTAGGCTTGCGCCCGGGAATCTACCCCTACCCCGTAAGGAGTACCGTCTCTTAATCCCGATCCGGGTGCCAGGAGGGCGGATAATCGGCTTCGTGGGGCGGCGGCCGGACAATACAAAGCCGAAATACATGTATTCGAAAGGGCTAAATCGTTCGGAAATCCTTTTCGGCCAGCACCGCCTGCGCCCGGGTGTGGTGCCGGTGGTAGTGGAAGGCATACTGGACGTAGAGGCTCTTGCTGCTGCCGGGGTGGAAGGCGTTATCGGGCTTGGTGGGGCTCTGGCTTCTCCGGCCCAAATCCAAACCCTGGCGGGGTATAAGCAGCTTATATTAGGTTTGGATGGCGATGAGGCCGGTCAGGCTGGGACAGAGAAGCTGGTACAGGAACTGGCCATCCGGGGGGTCCGCACGTATGTAGCGGACCTGGCGGGGGCGAAGGATCCGGACGAACTTCTGCGCAGTGCTGGCCCTGAGACGGTGCAGGCGGCATTTCGGCATGCCGTCCCCGGCCACAAATGGCTGGTCTGGCGGTGGTTTTCCGGGGTGGGGAGCCCGGTTGAAAAGGACCGTGCCCTGATGAGGGCGGTGGACCTAGCCGCCAAGCTCAACCCGATTTTGGCGGCGGAGTTCAGGGCGGAGCTTGCGAAAAGGGCTGGCATTTCGGTTGCGTCTCTAGCCGAAGAGATAGACCGAATTCGCAGGGAGCAAACTAGAGAAGAAGCAATCCGCCAGGCCCAGGCAGAGCTGGCGAGAGGGAACGTAGAGAAAGCAGTTGAAGCGCTGAATAATTTAATTATAACAGACGCTACGGGGACATTAGAACCGGTAAAATTTGACAACGAGGAAGATTTAAAAGCGGTGCTAGCGTCAGTCCCTTCAGGAATTGAGTTGCCTTGGCCCGCGCTGACTAGGTTTGTCAGACTTATGCCTGGCTTGACCGTTGTCGGCGCAGCGGTTTCAGCGGGGAAGAGCACATTTCTGTATAACCTAGCATTGTATTTACTTCAAGCCGCCGGCGTTGTAGTCTTCTGGTCTGGTGAGGTCGTGAGGCAGATCATGCTTGCACGTATGCTTTCCATCCTAGTGAACAAAAGTGTTTCTGAGGTATTGATTCAATTAAACAAGGGCGCAATGGATGCTGATGTTTGGGAAGGTACAAGGCAACTAATGGCTTTGGTAAACGAGAAGTTATATGTCACTGACGAACCCCTCACTGTTGACGAGCTTGCCATGCAAGTGAGAGCGGTTGCGAAACATCATAAAATTATAGCAATAATGGTTGACTACCTACAGCAGCTCCTCCCCCCGAGCAAAAACGATGGGAAGTATGCAACAAGAGAACAGGAAGTGACCGCAATTGCGCAGGCGCTACACCGGCTTGGGACCGAACTTGGATTTCCTGTCGTGGCGGCGGCGCAGCTATCTAGAAATAATTTCCAGTATAAGGAAAGACCGAAACTAACCGACTTGAGGGAATCGGGCGGAATAGAGCACTACGCTACTACCGTGCTCGGGCTATGGAACTCGACGATGGCGGCGGCGAAGGTTGCTGCGGGGGCGACTCCGGCGGCCCCGTCAGACGGGTGGTATTGGACCCCAGACGGCGACAGTCCTGAAGCGGATTCGGCTCTTGCTTTAGCCGCTAGCTGGGGTAAAACGTTGCTTGAAGTTTCGGTATTGAAAAATAGATGGCACGGTAACGTCGGTAAAACCATTCCGCTGGGGTTCGACCCTGCTACGGGGCGGATTGAAGAGCTTCCGACCACGCCGGGGCCGCTGGTGCTGGAGCTGCCATTGGAAGAAAACGTCATCAACCTGAAGAAAAACGGAAGGAGGTGAAAAGAACGTGCGTCCGTCCATTCTTCGCAAGGCCCTTGCCCTTACACTTGTACTTGCCTTTACCCTTGCCGCCGTGCCGCCCCAGGCGAGGGCTGAGGTGCTCGAGACAAAGTTAGCGATTGTCTACACGGGTGCGGATGCGGTGCAGCAGGCTCAAACCTTCCAGGCAAAATACAATCTCAAGATCTGGCCGCTCAAGGCCGTGTATACGCACTCTGGTCAGGGCGTTATAAACTGGGCCTCGGGCTGGGGGGCTGGCGCTGAGCAATGGGTGCGCGATACAGAAATATTCACTGCATTAGAGAAGCTCGAACAAACCATCCCTGCGCTCGTCTACCTCATCCCTAAACAACGTATTTTGATTTTACCGCTTTATGCATTCCGGACCAGCACCGCCTCATCCACGTCGGGAGTTTACTTCTCGCCAAATCTTATCTACCTTGCTGGGCAGCGCGTTTCTGCGTCATATGCACTGCTTCACGAGCTTGGGCACGCTGTCTGCGATGCACTGCTTAACACCGAAGGGTACGATTTCAGTCACATCAACTTACTTGGGAGAGAATACCTGCGTTTGCGGGGCTATCCCAAAAACGTCGGGCTTACTGCATCAGCACAAACGAAGTTGGATTGGGACCAACGTGCAGCGGAATACTTTGCCGAGGACTTCGCTTATTGGGTGGCCTGTAAGCTTGGGCTTAACAGGTACATCCACATCCCCGGCACCGGCAGCCCTGAGGTCCTCAAGTGGTTCGACCGTGTGCTCGGGGATGCAACTACCTCTGTATATGCCTACACGGCCGAGGGAGTGGTAGAGGCTCAGGGAAGGGAGGTGGTTTTTGGGAAAGTCTATGTGCCGTTGCAGTTTTTTCGTGAGTTAGGCTTCAGCAGTGATGAACTGCTTGCCGTCTTGCCACGCATTTATCCGGAAAGCTATGCAATTAAAGACACAATTTATGTCCCGCTTCGGAGGGCCGCTACCCAGTTGGGCCTTGTGGTCTACTGGGACGGCCGGGCGGTATATGTAAGGAGGTGATGCCTCTCTATTGTGAACAAGAAGGAGGTGATTGTCCGCAAAGTCCCTCTACAACCTTCCCCTTCGGTGCGCCCGGGGGCCGAGGGGGAAGGGGGTTAATCCCGGGCAAAAAATTAAAGGAGGAGGATGTCTCATGAAAAAGCTCATTTCTCTTACTATTGCTGTTGCGATTCTAATGACCCTGGGGGTTGCCTTTGCCGACCCGGTTATCCAGCGCGTAGATGTCCTGATTCGTGGCGATAGGGGCACTATAGGCACTATAAGCACTCGCGGCTACGTCGTGAATGATGAAGTCTATATCCCTTTAACGGCCGTAATAAGGGTGCTGCGAAAGGATGCGCTGCCGCTGCCTGCGAGGGATCAGCTTCTCGGTGGTGAAGACGGTTTGATATATGCACCGTTCATCAGCTTTGCTACGGAGAGGGGCTACAAAGTCACAAGGGACGTTGCGCTAGAGGCAAAAATAGATGCACTAAAGGCTCGAATGGCGAAGCTTCCATTTGCGCGGCCGTTTAATAAAAGCGTTGTCTTGAACGTCATAAAATAAACCAAAGATAACCCTGAAGGGAGGGGAGCATCTATGTCGGCTTTTGAATACATGCTTAACGGATTACTCTCTCAAGGGCATCAAAGTTTCGAAACTCTACTCGTGCTTCTGGTCGTTGCGGTGGCGATAGCATTTGCAATCAACATTGTTGCGAGTGTCGTGCTCGGAAGACTTCTCGGTTCGCTGTTAGGCAATCTCGCTCTGTTTGCCATGTTGTACTTCATCGGCAGGGTAGCTACTATCGAAGCGACAAAGATGTTCAATCGTGCGTTCTACGTGCTCAATTACACGCTGAACAACGTGCGATACTAGTCACACTTAGCGCAAGAAGTTTTACTGCAACGCAGTAGCATACGTCCTAAAAAGGGTTAGGGAGATAGCCTCTTAAGAGGGCGCCCCGGCGCCCTCCGGGGGACTGGAATAAAAAAAGACAAAAAAAAACAAAAGGAGGGATTTTGATGCCACGGAGGCAAAGTCGGGAGAGGTTAAGCCTTCGCCTCCCCACCGACATGGCTAGGTGGCTCAGGCGTGAGGCGGGGTTAAGGCATACGACGGTTACTGCCATCGTGGAGGAGGCTGTCCAAAAGGCGGTTGAGGGAGAGAAGGCGGAGGCTTTTGCGAGGGCGGCCTTGAAGGCGATATGCAGGGCGGTTGCGAAAGACGAAGAAAAGGCTAGAGAATTCGAAAAACGCATGTTAGCCGAAGCTCTTGTGGATATGAGGATGAGTGGAAATGATGGTTAAGGGCGTGCCGTTGAGGAATCCGAAAAAGATTTACAACGTCGCGCGTTCTTTGCGGCGTTTGGTGGACAGGTATACAACGGATTTACGTCCTTCAGTGTTTGCTAAAGATGGTTTTCACCCGGGCCCTCGTTTCGTGAACGCCTATTTGTTGATAATTGACTACCCTTACCCGGAGGACTGGGTGCAGGCCGCCCGCGAAGCAGCCCGCATCCTTGAGGCCCGGCACGGCGTCCTTTTGGACTGGGCGGCGGGGTATCGGAAGAGCGGCAGGATTTGGCTCATCATAAAGGCCCTTGCGCGTGATAGGGAGACGTTGAAGGCAAAGCGCTTTAGGCCCGATGTGGAGGATTTCGAAGTCCTCCGTTTAAAGCTTCGTAAACCGAAACAAGGGAGGGAGAGGGAGAGATGAAGAAGCTGGCTATCGTGTTTCTTCTCGCGTTCATGCTTGCTCTCGGTTACATGCTACATTTCGAATTTGTGAGAGAGCTCTTCGGGGTTGCAGCAGCTTTCATGTTCCTGTTTATCGGGCTGGCGTTGATTGTGAAGAAGGCTTTTCCATGAGACCCGCAGACAAAGCCTCTAGATTGTCTTTGCAGTGAAGACACGAAAGGAGGGAACTGAAGTGCAAAGTTTTGAAGCGATGATGGAACTTACTTTGAAGTTATTTGAGTTAGCTTTCAGAATAAGCGTATGGTTTTGGGGGCTGGTATTCAAGGCGGTGATGAAGGGCGCAGAGAGGATTAATCGACACCTTAGGAGGTTATTCGAAAGGGGGAGGGAGTGATGACCTATCTTGTCGTTATTGTTGCTGCGATTGTGGCGGCAGTGATGGTAAAGCAATATCCCGTTGCAGCGATTGTGGCTGGAGCTGCTATCGTTGCGGGATATAGGCAGAGGGATAAAGCCTTTCTTCCTCTCGTCTTCGCGGTTTTGTTCGGGCTTGCAGGTTACTATCTATTCAATGCTTATGTTTCCGTTATAGGGCTATTCGGTAAATCAATGGCTCAAGAGCAATTAAAATTAACGGACGTTCTTACGTTTTCGAAAGCGCCTCTATCGGCTTTATGGGTGCGTTATGGCTTGCTAATCGGTGCTTTTATCGGGCTTTTACTCAGTTCACTTGCCCTCAGTTCATCGAAGCACGATTCCCGCCACGTCCACGGCCTGCCGGTGGCTCGGAATGCTGCGAAGGGCACACGCAGGTGGGCCGGGGATGCGGACCTGGCCCATGTGGCGGAGTTTGGGCCGCCGAAGGAGGGGAGGTTCGGGGGCGGAACACTGATTGGGAGGTTGAATGGCAGGATAGTCCGGCTTTACCCGGACAAATGCAAGCCCCCTTTACCGCAGCATGCGGCGGTTGTGGCAGGCACGGGTGCTGGTAAGACGTTTTCGTTCGTGATTCCGAATATGGTTTGCGCTGCGATGGAGGGGGAAAGCATTGTAGTGACCGACCCGAAGGGAGAGCTGACTTGTATTTTAGGGCCGTGGCTGCAATCAAGAGGTTATAAAGTGTATGTTTTCAACCTTGCGCATCCCCAATGGTCGTCGTTTTGGAACCCCGTTCTTGAGGCACGGGATGACGAAGAAATCACGGCTTTTGCTACTGCGATAGTGCAGAATGCTGCAAAAGACAAGTCTGGCTACTTTGTTATGAAAGAGATTCAGCTCTTAAAAGCACTCATCTATCTTCTCAAAGCCGACTTCCCGCCGGAGCAGGCCCACCTTCGGAGTGCTTTGAGCCTGCTATCCTGGCCGATTGAAATTTTAAACGAGCGTTTCACGAAAGCATATCAAACCGGAAAGCTGCCGGTTGAAGGCTGGGAAGAGTGGCGGGGGGCTGTCAGTGAGAACTACCAGAACGCAGTATCGGGGTTGACGGCGAAATTAGGCGTGGTAAGGGCAGCTTCAATTGCGCGGTTATTGTCGAAGCACGAGATAGACCTCTCGGCCCTTGGCAGGGAGAAAGCGGCGTTGTTTTGCATATTGCCGATAGGGAGCGGCCATTTGAAGCCGGTATTGGCGACGTTTTACTACTTCTTCTTCAGAAGACTTTATGCCCTTGCTGCTGAGAATGGTGGTAGGCTGCCGAACCCGGTGAGGTTCTTGCTGGATGAATTTACCAACGTCGGCCAGATACCGGGATTTGTGGAGGTTATCAGCACCGCCCGGTCTCTTGGGATTAGGATACAGTTCGTCTTGCAAGGGTTAAAACAATTACAGGACGTATACGGAGCTGCTGAGGCTGAAGCGATATTATCGAACTGCCCGATACAAGTCTTTCTAGGTGGGGACGATGCAACGACGACAAAATACTTCTCTCAGAGATTAGGCGAAGCTGCGGTCTATGCGGTATCGGAGCGGCAGGATGTATCATTGCCGTGGAACCGATATACGAAAGACAGGAGGATAACCGAATCAGTGACGAAACGCCCCTTAATGATGCCCGAGGAACTTGCGGGCATGGACCCCCTTCACGGCGTTGCGCTGGTGAGATGGGCGCTGCCGATATATTTCAAGAAGGTGGGGTGGACAGAGCTTAAGCAAGCAAAAGAAATTCAAGCCCTTGCTGCGAAGTCGCTTGCAGAGATATTCCCGGCCCGTGATGAAGAGCCTATCGAGCTGCCTAAACCGCCGGTCGAGATTGAGGAAAACGGGCTTGACATAGACATGGAAGCTGCTGAAGAGCTGTTCTGAAACGCCCTCAAAATTGGCTTTTAAGGGCACTTTTTGAAGTAGGGGGATATCATTATATCCCCCTACCTTGAAAACCCTGTTTAAAAGCCAATTTTGTGCGTCTGAGGGGCAAATTCTTGTTTGAGGGAGGTGGTTTTCTATGATGGGGAGCACTCACTTTCTCACGGGGGCCGTGGTCGGGGCGACGGTGGGAATGAAGACCGGCAATATCCTTGAAGGGGCGGCGCTTGGAGGGTTTGCGGCCCTACTGCCCGATGTGGATCACCCTGGGAGCATCGTCGGAAAGCTGGTGAGGCCGGTTGCGGTTGTGCTGGAGGCTATTAGCGGGCATAGGAGCATAACTCACACCATCTGGTTTTGCCTCGTGACGTCGCTGGCCCTGGCAGCACTGTTCAGTAATTTAGGCTTCTTCTGGATATTGTTTTTGGGGAGCTTCAGTCACATAATGCTTGACTCTCTCACAAGGTCCGGCACTACGCCGATACCGCCGCTCCCATTCCATCCCAGAGGGCCCTTTACAACCGGCAATATCCTGACCGAGGGGGTGATATCGGCGCTTGCAGTGTTCATGTTAATCAAAATCTTATCAATCTCAATCTAAAAGAGGGAGGGAGCACTATGGGAGAGGTGTTCTATTTGGATTATTACAGAAACTGGAAGAAAGGGGTGAAAAACAACGTGGACGTCATGGAATATCTCTTCCAAGCAAGGCTCACAAGAGAGTCTATACCGGCCACGATAGCCGCACTCGACTTCATGGTTGACGGGCCTACATGGATTTTGTCCTTCCCTAACCTTGACGGCGTGAAGGGCCTTGTGCCTGCTTCCGAAGCGGGGGTGGATGCAAGGGTGATGTCAAGGCTGGTGGGACAAAAGCTCAAGGTAAAAGTTAAAGGTATCGACAGGGCGAACAAGCTCGCAGCTTGCTCGGTGAGAGAAGTATTTGAAGAAGCCGCCCAAAAACTGAAAACTGGTGACATATTAGAGGGCACGGTGTTAACTACAGCACCGGGAGGGACTTTGTTGGTAATTGCTGATGATGCGCTTGTCGAAATACCGAAAGAGAAAGCACGAAAATTTCTCTCATTGCCGGTCTATCAGCAGTATTCGCCGGGGCAGCAGGTAGAAGTGAGAATCGTTAGCGTAGATGAAGGGAAGGCGACCGGCGAGGTGGTACTGCCTGACCCCTGGGAGCACGCAGATTACAAGCGAGGGCAATTTGTTTCAGCTATAGTCTATAAAATCAAGGACGGCATAGTTTGGCTGGAGCCCGAGCTTACCCCCGGCCTGCTGGGTATAGCCCCTGTGCCGGTCAAGGGTTCATTGGAACGTGGCGACAGGGTAATTGCCGTCGTTGCAACGTTCGACCCTTCGGCGAAAAAACTGCGGTTCAGGATTGTTAGGAGGGTTAGTTGATGACGAACTATGGACGCGGCAGGAAGGCGGAATATAAAGCGATAGAGGAGCTGCGGAGACGGGGTTTTCAAGCCTTCCGCACGGCGGGGAGCAAAGGGCCCTTCGATGTGGTGGCGTTCAGTGAAAAAGAAATTGTTGTGGTGCAGGTGAAGCGGGGCAAGAAGAAGAGGGCCACAAAAGACGCCAAAGAGCTCCTCGCCTCCCTCCCCTGCCCTTCGGGTGTAAGAAAAGAGATATGGATATGGGTGGATAAGCAAGGATTTATCAAGAAGGAGGTGGTCTCATGAGTAAGGGGCTGATAACCTCACAGAGGGCCGCAGAAGTCCTTGCTTTTCTGGAGGAAGTTGGCCCTTCTACTGAAGAGGCACTTATCATTGCTTTCGGGCCAAAAACGCAGAAAGCCCTTAAACACCTGCAAAGGGCCGGATATGCGTTCCCGATCCAGCGGGAAGGGGTCGAGTTTTGGACGGCAGGGGATAAGGCTTTCGATATGAAATCGCAGTTGAGTTATAGCTGGTTTTGCGCCCGGCTACTTGAATCGGGAGGCAGGGTTATTGATGGGATAGCAGTCTTTCCCCGGGGGCAAGCGTTCAAGATAGAAGTCGACGGCGACAGGGTATTCACTGGGCAGTATGCGTTCTTTTTCGAAGATCTCATAAGAAAGCCTCTTCCTGAATGCGTTAAGAGAACCTAAACGTCCGACAAGGATAAACACTTGAAATGCCTTACGGAGAACCCTTTTCAAGGAGGTGATTGTCGGACAGGGTTATAAAACCGCCGCGGGAAGACCCGCCTCCTTTAGGGGACGGGATGGAAGCGGCTGTGCAAGTATCTCCAAGGGCCGCTTAAGCGGCACCTGGAGTAGTCGGGACGGAAGTGACGGTCCCCTCCGGGAGGC
>NZ_LOED01000036.1 GCF_001562425.1 Fervidicola ferrireducens | reverse complement strand
TCGCCTGTGCCACGTCCGATGCAGGTACAAACTCCAGCCGCGGCATTTTCCGCAGTTTCCCCATTATTGCGTTCATCGTCCCCAATGCACGCCACTGCTTGATGCCTTTTATGGGGATATATACCCTCCCGGCATGTACATCTTCATGGCAGTCTTTGCATAGGTATACCAGGTTCTCCTGAACGTCCGTACCACCGCTCTTCCGCTGTATCAGGTGGTGTTTTTGCAAATTCTCTTTTGTCCCGCAAAGGATGCATTTCCTCTCTGCTGGCGTTCTGGGTGATCTCTGGTAACCCGTGCCGTATGTTTTGCCCCATGTCATTGCCCTGACATCGAAGACGTTATCCTCCATGACAAATACAACCTGCTCTGCTGGAAAGGGGAAGAGCCTTAAAAGCTTTTTGTAAAGATTGAAGTGCGTTTCCACACCATGTTTGAGGGTGGCGTTCGACTTGTCTCTAGCCCTTACTATTCTTGGCGCCTTAAATTTTGTTAAAACCCTACCATGTCTGGCGGATAAATGTCTCTTTTTGCACCGCGAATAGTATCTTCTGTTCCTTCGGTGTCTTCTTCTTTCTGTCATCAACTCCTTAATCTCGGGAATTCTGGTTTGTAAAACACCCTGGCAGTATGCGATCAGTTTCCCATTTTTTGTTTCGCACACAACAAACCCTATGTAGTTATATCCCGGGTCGAGCGCTATGATGAGTTTCCTTGGTACTGTTTTGGAGCAATCAAATTCCCTGTCCAGGAACACTGCTACCGGTGGCTTGCCGGAGGTCCCTCCACCAACGATTCTTACTTTACCCTTCTTCCTCAGTTTCCTTATCATGTCGAACCTTTTCGTCGGGTGGCCGGGCCTACCGTATTTGTCGGCAGTGAACAATACCATCTTTTTCCTCCTCTTGCAGGAGCCCTGTGATCCGGGCACCTTTTTGAAAGGTGGTGGGTCTCCCTGAGGTGTGCGGCAGCACCCCGTGTAAGGCCGCGGGATTTCACCGCTGTCTCCCGGGACTGGGAGTGTCGTCCCAGAACGTCAGGTTCTGCTGCCGCACACCCGCGTTCAACTACCTGCCTGTCAGCAGACCTGTCAGCAGTTCACCCCTACCGACAAGCCCCCACTTCTACAAGCGGGGGTAGTTGACCTATCTTGCTGCGGATGCCTTCGCCAAGGGTTTTAAAAGCCACGCATTCGAAGTGGCTGGAAGTCCTCGCATACCTATCTACTCTAGGAAGCAGGTTCAGCGGTGAGAATTACTACGGATTGGCATTAGTGAGGTCATTGTTGACTTGATTTATCTTGCTGCTGATACCCCTGCCCAGGGTTCTGAAAGCAACGATGGCACCGATTACAACAAGGGCAGCTATCAGGGCATATTCCATGAAACCCTGGCCGTCCTCAGAGGCGATGACTTTTTTAAGCATCTGAAACAATCCGGTTTCCCCCCTTTCTTTTTTTGCAGTGGTTAGAATGTTTCCAAAGTTTTCCATGCAACCAACCTCCTGCGAAGTTAATTTTGCTCTCACAAAATAAAAAAAAATAAAAGCCAGCTTGTTAGCTGGCTTTGCTGTCAGTGGTACGCGCGTACCACCCCTGTATTTGACACAGACTTATCCATCCGGGGCTATGTTGTTCCCCACTTTTGTTCCCCAGTTTTCAACTGACCCTGCTTTTAGGATACTATAAATTCGATCTTTTGTCAATGGCAGGTTGACAAATTTTTGTATTCTTTGTTCCAAAAAACAAAATTAAAACAAGCTCAACACGCTTATTAATGCAGGGGACATTATTAATATGAGTATTGGTGCCAAAATGAATATTAGTATTGGGAACATCATTTTAATGACTGCTTTTTGGGCGATTTCCTGCGCTTTCTGTTTTCTTAGCATTCTCGTTTGTTCGGTAAAATCTTTTAAAATTCTTGCCACTGGCGTCCCGTATTTTTCTGCCTGCACCAGCATTTCGGTTAAAAAACGGAGGCTTTCCGATGGGTTTCTTTCTCCCAAATCCTTTAATGCCGCAGAGTAAGGCTTTCCAGTTTCGATTTCGCCGAATGTTCTCATAAACTCTTCGCTTAACGTCCCTTTAAATGTTGCGCAGACCCGCTTTACTGCTTCGTTTAAGCCCAACCCTGCTTCACACGATACGGATAGTATGTCTACAAAAGAAAGTATATTCTTTTCAATATCGGCTTTTTTCTTTGCAATGATATAGTTCAAATATTTATCCGGCAGCAAGTAGCCGACCGCAAAAGCTATCAATGATATTCCTAAGCCCGCTATTCCTTGCCCCACATACAGCAAAGAAGAAACAATCCCGAAAAACATCAATGCGACGACGACTTTAAGGGAATAAAACTCTTCAGGTTTTATTTTACCGGCCAGTCCTGCATATATCAACCGCTGCCTGATATCGGCCACAACATTTTGAGGGAGAAATTTTAATGGTATGAACCGTAACTTTTTTACAATTTCAAGCAGACGTTGTTTATTGAACTCGATATTTACGCTTTCTTTGATGTCCTCCACGACTGTTTCCCTATCGTATATCAGGCTTTGCAAACCTTTTACGGATCTACTTCTTGCTGCTGCAATGGAGAATATAAATAGCATGCCGCTTATGAAACACAATGCTCCCAATACCAAAAATTCATTTGTCATTTTCGATCCCCCAATTTATTAGTCCGTATCGATATTCATCAGCTTTCTTATAAACAGCCATCCCACCCCGACCATTCCGAAAGCGAATGCGAAGACTTTCCGCCCGTATAGCTCTATCAATGGCGTAAAATATTCAGGGCTTATATAATTTACCGCCCCCACAATGAAAAACGGCATTGCGCTTATGACGGCAGCGGACAATCTCGTTTGTGCCGTCATAGCTCTTACCGTGCTTTTAAAGACCACTCTTTCTTTAATTACTCTCGATATATTTTCGAACACTTCCGCCATATTTCCGCCGGTGTAGAGCAAAATATTGACGGCTGTTATAAGGACTTCCGCTTCTCTTGAATTGACATCCTCTTTAATTATTGCTAATGCTTCGCTAACTGGCATCCCGAGCTTAATTGCCTTATTCACTTTGGCAAACTCTATATTAACGGGATATGCTGCATTTAAGGCTATATTTTCTATTGCCTGAGCCACGGAAGCACCGGCCCTCATTGCATTGGCGCCAAGGATTAAAGCATCTCCCAGGTTTTTATTAAAAAGTTCCGAGTATCGGAGTTTTTGTACTTTCTGCCCCAAAAACATCATCAATAAGACTGCGGCGGCAGCAAGGCCGGCTATAATCGGGTTGCTGAAAAGCAAAAGTGCCGCCGTAAATACGGCAGCTATCAATGCTATCAAAGTAGTAATCGTCCTAGCCTGCTTTAAGTTGTTTCGTTGATTTGCCTTACTTTGAACAAACGTCCTTCTCTTACTCGAAGTTTCTTCTCTATAATCCATGTAATAAGATGACGAAATTAATTTCTTAAGGGTTTTTCTATTTGACACGTAAAAGTAGAGCATTTGTGAGACAGTAAATACGAAACAAAATACGGTTATGGCGACTATACGATTTAGTTCAAGCATAGCTTAAAGAACCCCCTGCTTTCATTTCTTGTATTTCTTTTGGAACACTTCGACCGGCACTTCAATACCGTACCACGCCAATTTTTCCAGGAAGCTCGGGATATATCCGGTAGGCTCCAAACGCCCGATTATTTTCCCGTTTTCGTCAGTCCCGTGTATTTTGAAATCCATGATATCTACTACTTCCACGTCACCTTCCGTATTTAATCCCACAACTTCGCTCATCTTTATCACTCGTCTCTTACCGTCCCTCATCCTTGCAACCTGGACGATAAGGTCAACCGCAGCCGCTATCTGTTCCTTAATAGCTTTATGAGGTAATTCTTGCCCTGACATAAGGACCATTACGGTGAGTCTCGATATAGCATCACGGGGGCTGTTAGCGTGTAATGTTGTTATACTGCCTTCATGGCCCGTATTCATCGCCTGCAGCATGTCTAATGCTTCGCCGCCCCTGCATTCGCCTACTATTATCCTGTCCGGCCTCATCCTGAGGGCGTTTTTAACCAATGTCTGGATGGTTATTTCACCTTTTCCTTCTATGTTTGGCGGCCTGGCTTCAAGCCTCACCACGTGTTCCTGCTGAAGCTGGAGTTCCGCGGAATCTTCGATTGTGACTATCCTTTCGGTAGGAGGTATGAAGGACGATAGCACGTTGAGCAGCGTTGTTTTCCCGGACCCGGTGCCTCCGATTATCAGGATGTTCAGCCGCCCCTGCACGAACTTTTTGAGCAATTCCAGGCTGACTTCATCGATGCTCCCGCTTTTAACCAGTTCTTCGGCGGTAAATTTTTTGCCGAACTTTCTTATGGTAATGCAAGCGCCGTCAATTGCGACCGGCGGTATAACTGCATTCACCCTTGAGCCATCAGGCAGTCTTGCATCTACAAGCGGCGTCGATTCATCGATTCGCCTGCCCAGCGGACTCACTATTTTCTGTATTATAGTTCTGACGTGTTCTTCATCTCTAAATGTGATATCGGACTTATAGATGATGCCGTTCTTTTCGTAGTAGATAAGATCTTTTCTTACGACCATGACTTCGGACACTTCGGGGTCGTCGAGGAGCGGCTGTATAGGGCCATACCCCAGCATGTCTTCGAGAAGGGCATTTACAATCGCATCTTTTTGGGCTCTGTTGAGCGGTATTGCACTGGGTTCCTTAGACATTACATCCACTATGACTTTTTTGAGCTGCTGCTTGGCGGCATTTTTGTCCTTACCGGATTGAAGTAATGTGTAAAAACTCGCATCGGCCTGTGCGTATATCTCCCTTCGCACGTTTTCAAAAGCCTTTAACACATTTTCATTTTTCATGCATTCCAGGTAGGTTGCTTGCGGGTTGGAACCGTTACCGGTATTTATGTTAGAAGGCATCATATCTTAAAACTCCCCCTTATTTTCAAAAAACTTTCCATTAAAAAAACAAAAACCTGAGGCAAGCCGCATCGCAGCGGCTACTACCTCAGGCGTTTTGCCCCAAACTTAAAAAAGCCTTTTTGTCTTTGTGAGATTTCCTGTTCCAGCCCGATAATTCCCGCAGCCAGTTTCGCAATTTCATACCGGAACTCCGAGTCCGGATGTGTAACAGCATATATTTCTCCTCTGTTAACCGCCACTCTTACTTCGGGATTTTCTTTTATCTTGGCAATCAACGGGAACGGTATCAACTGGGCGACTTCCTTTATTGAAATATCCGGTTTTTCAGGAATCCTGTTTAACACCATCCGTATTTTATGCATACTTACGCCCAATAAGTCGAATACTTCCTTTAAATCATTTAACCCTTTTAATGTGGGGACTTCCAAAGTGCCGATGACGAAAATCCTTGTGGCTTTTTCGAACGCCACGGTTGTGCCATCATTTATCGTGCTGTTGGTATCCACTATTATGAGGTCATAAATGTTCTGGACAACCTCAAAGAACTTGGAGGTAAACTCGGCGGTAAATATACCTGCCTCTGTTATTCTTTTAATCCCAGGTATTATATCGAATCCTAGCGGATGTGTAACGACGTAATTGCGCAGTTCTTCGGGGTTAAAGTTGTCAAGATATAGATCCCAGTCGGCAATACTCCGCCCTCCTTTTAACTGCAGCATAGACTGTACGTTAGCCCATACATCGAGGTCTGCCACAGCGATTTTCATATTCTTCCCTTTCTGGGAAGCTATAAGGCCGCTTAAATTTACCGCCAGGGTAGTTTTCCCTACGCCACCTTTGGGGGCATAGAAGACAAATATCTCTTTACTCTGGCCTTCGTCGGTAATCTGGCAAGTCCCGCATTTTTTGGCTTTTTCGACCGCATCTGCAAGCGCCGCAGCGCTGACGGGCTTTTTCACTATGCCGTTCAGCCCTTTAGCTATAGCCCTCTGCAACAGGTCAATGCTGGAATAGTCCGAAGCGATGAAAACAATTATATCTTCCCTTTGTTTTTTAAGCTGCTCACCTACATTTATTCCACCCTCATTAACATCGGCATCCACTATCAATATATCCGGAGAAAGGTCGGCAATAAGGAGGGCAGCTTCCTCTTTGGAATAAGCCGCTCCCAATACCCGGAATCCATACTGTCCTTCTATATTTTTCACGCAATCTTCGCAAAAAGATGGGCTTCCAACCACAAAAACTTTTTGCATAATTATTCTTTTAGAGCGCCGCATTAACAGAAGTTTTTCCCGTCAATCGGGATGGTTAATGCGGCGCCCACTATTTCCTCCTTTCTCTATAGGATTTTCGTTTTTATTGCTTATTTTTGATAGTATCACTTGTACCTTCTCCTGGCAATGTAAACCCGTATTTTTCGAACCAAGCCTTACCGGTAACCCCTTCTGTCTTGGCGGCATTTACGTCCGTTTCATACGGATTGAGTGCGAAGCGGAGTTGTCCTGAAGTCAGTGCGAAAGCTATGTCCTCGATCTGCTGCGGCGTCAGTGCTACTATCACTATGCCGGTGCCGCCGCTTGATGGTTTTTCTACCTGCAACACCTGTACGTTTTGAGCGACTATTTTTCCGACGCCTACCGGGCCTGTGTTTGTATCGATTTTTACCGAGGCCACTATATCTACTCTATCGCCCGGCTCTATATTTCCTCCCAGTCCTGTCTCTTTTGTAAATGGCAAGGCAAACGCCCTCATTTTAGGGTCTTTCAAATGAGTTAGTTGTGCTGAAAGGAGCGAACTTATTTTCATATCCGCTATTTTAGAAGCCCTTATTATGTCCCCTGCGGAGACCGGGTACATTAGGTATTTACCAACGATGTCATTTAAAGATTTAACAGCGTCTGAAGGTATTGCCACTTTAGGGATTTCCACAACTTTTACGTCATCGAGAGTTACTTTCCTGTATGCTCGTATATCTCCGGCAGCTATAACTACTTTATCCGTATCAGTGTATTTTCTAACGATGGATACGGATGTATAAGCAGCTATTAAGCCGAATATCACTGCAATTACGGTAAACAATACCCATGTGTTTTTCTTTGCGATTTTTATATGCAACACCCCCTTTCGATGACTAAGCTAATATTATGACCGTCTCATTCCAAAGGCAATCTGCGATTGCGTATCCCAGAGCCAAGAAGACAGCGCCAGGCAGTTGAACGCCTAGATTCAATTTTGTATGATAAAGTGCTTCCAACAGTATCGAGTTTAACAAATTTCTAACCCCGTATTTTTTTACAGCTAATACAACGGTCCATACTATGATAAGCGAAAAAGCGATGAAAAGAGCAACCGGTGTATATTCCCTCAACCAGGCCGCCGATGCCATTGCAAGTTTTATATCACCTCCGCCGAGCCGAAAAGCTTTAGAAAGAATTGCCACCAGCCCCAAACAAACAGCAGTCCATCCCAACACGCCAGGTATTGCCCCTAACCCATCTTTTAGAGCCTGGTACAACAAGCCGGTGATAAACATGCCATATGTTATTTCGTTAGGTATTCGCCTTTCTTCCAAGTCGAAGAAGCATGCCAGAGCAAGAAATAGATAAGGGACAATTAAACGCATCTTGCTATTCCTTCCCTTCTTTCTGATAGAAATCGGGATTCTGCTCCAGTTTGTACTCAGCGGCTCCTCTTAAGTCCAGGTCGCATTCGCCGACGAATGGCGTATAGAAAGCATACCGGATCTGGACCGTCACCATTCTCTTATTACCGCTAGCCTTTGTTGCCACGTAAGCCGCACCTGGGTCGACGCCGCCCAGAGCTAACTCGGACAGCACCTTTTCCTTTGCTGCGTAAGAATCATTTGTGACGGCATATTGGCGTGCCCCTTCACGTGCCGCAATCTTGGCGACAGTATTAATTCTCATGGCCTGCGTAAAGTAGATGTATCCGACGGCCAGCATTGTTACTATCATAAACATTACTGCCGTTTCTACAATTACCGAGCCGCTATTTTTCTTCCACATCCTGCCGAACATCTCAATCTTGCCCCCTCTTTAGTTTTTATCGGGAGATCCTACCACACGAAACACCGCTCCGCTTTCTATAGTCATATCTTTCTCCCCGAGAAACGGCACGTAAAAGTCATATTGATAGGTAATACTCACCCTTCTTTCCTGCCCGACGGATTTTGCCGATATTTTTGCCCGACTTGGGTCGATCCCCGCCAGTGTTAGTTCTCTGACTGCTTTATTAACAGCTTTTGTTTTATCGTCTGTTAATGAGTATTCTCTAGCTCCTTCTCTTGCTGCAGTCTGGATGGCGCTGTATGCAGTTACCGTCTGCATGAGGTACATAAACCCCACTACCAAGACTATTATAAGTAGAAACATTGTTGCGGTTTCGATGGTAGCCGAACCTCTGTTATTTTTAACTAGTTCCACGTCCCTCCCCCCACATTAACGAGCTGTATATTTTTCTTGGCTTGGGCACTCACTTTTACTATCATCTTTTCTCTACCGAAGACCCCCCCGAGAGGTGCAGGCACTTCTACCAACGCTACTGCATCTACGGCAACCCAGCGAGGAAAGTTTTCCTCCCAGGAGGTTATTACTCCCTCGGTATGCGGCCTATGCTTATGCACTTGCAGCATATTTTGTTCTTCAGTAACTCCAATATCGAGGGAAATTAACCGCCAATCTTTCAATCTTGCAAGTTGAAGGTTTTTTATAAAATATTCTTCTGCAATATCTCGTGCCGCACCGTTGGACAACGTGATATATTTTACGTAATCACTGGTAGTCTTTCGCCATTCGTATTCCGGAGGGTCATCGCTTACCCGCTTCTTTCTTTCGCCGTAGTACGTCGGTTTTTCTTTTATTTCGGCTATAGAAGCGGCCGAAAGCACGGCTGAATCCAGGGCATCTCTTACCTTAATGCGTGCAAGGTAAGCAGTAGCCAGCCCAAATTGAAAAGCGGTGAATAGGATGAGTAACAGGAGTACTACCGCTATGAACGGCAGGAGCTGTCCTTTTTCTGAAGTAACAATATTCTTGATTCTGCTATTGGTTATTTTGCTTTTTATTTTCAACCACCCCCCTTATCCCCCTTACAAGGAAACCAAATTTCCGGTTTGCCGAAGTAATATCCCTGCCCAAAATCCACCCCGAATTCTTCCAGCAATCTCTTTTCAGATTCCATTTCAATTCCTTCCCCGATAGTCATTGCATTTATATTGCGTGCCATATATATAACACCTTCTAGGACTTTAAGCCATGAATTGGATTGTAGAGCACCTGCAATGCATTCCCTGTCGATCTTTATAAAGTCCGGTTCTAATTCTGCTATTGCTGTCAATCTTGCATACCCCTTGCTTATATCATCTACAGCCAATTTATAACCAAAACGTCTCCATCGACTTGTTATAGTGCGTATATCTTTAGGAAGATTAACGCATTCAGTTATTTCCAGGACTACTCTTTCTGGAGGAATACCAACCAAAGATTCCATTATCACCCTGCCGTTTGCGAAGGAATATGAAGCCGGAGTAAGATTTAGAAATAACATTAATCTTGTTTCCACGCGTATGAACCGGTTAACCGCTTCCTCGCATATCTGCGTCTCAAGTTCAACTAACTTTCCTTTGCTTGCAGCGATTTCAATAATCTGTTCTGGCGTCCCATTTTGGGGTCTAAAGAGAGCTTCGTAACCGTAGATAGCTCCGTTACTAATGGAAATAATCGGTTGGTAAGCTATATCAAACGGTTTCCAGATCTCTTTCCTTGCCGCATATAGCTGCTGCCCCATTGACACCAACCCCTTTCGGGAACAAAAGTGGGAGTTGCGACCGGTCTTCTAATGCAATTATTTGTACGCAACCGTTCTCCCTAATAAGTTCAAGTTTTGCCTTTAGGTAACTGTCATACCTTATATAAAATTTATTCCTGTTTTGGGTAAGCGGAAGATAAATTATCTTATCTAAATGGCGCCATGCATGCATTCTCGCTTTTATAAGGTCGGGTATGTTAGCCTTTTCTTTATCTTTCAAGTCAATAAATGTCTTATAAAGCGCAACATAATCCAAAGTGCTGCCGCTGCTCACAAAACCGTCTCGACAAAGGATTTGCTTTTTTATCTGTCTTTCCAGAATTGTTTTTAATATCATTTCCGGGGCTTCAATCTTTTCCGGATTCTTCTTCCTGAAAACGTCATCTTGTTCTGCTATTATTGGAAGGCGATATTCCTGCGATATTTCTTCCGCAACCGCCTTTCTCTTTTTTAAATCGGCACTTACCACAGCTATGCGCAAAAAGATTCCTCCTCCCCGTTGTTTCTTTCTAAAGTCTTGATAAAAGGGGAATTAAAAAAAAAAAAAAAAAAGAGGCGCATTCTGAGCACCTCACAATTAATAGGTATAACTATTGCCTCTCTGCAATTCGTTACCGGCTTTGTTGAAGAGGTTTTTAACCATAGGTGCCAGGAACATATAACCTCCGATAGCAAGCACGGCGAACACTGCAACCAGGATTGCCGTCTGCACCACATCGCCGGAATCATCTCTGTGAAAGTCCCGAATAGCTTTCAAGAAATCCTTGATCATAATTCAATAGATACCTCCTTTAAGTCATTTGAATTTTAAATTTTAAGAATTAAAACAATGCATTTTTCAACACAGATGCTATGGGCGCCAGAATCAAGATAATCATGGGCAAGAAAATGCATAATATAAGTGGCGCCACTATTTTTGTAGACAGTTTTCTTGCTTCTTCTTCAGCCTTCCTCAACCTGCTAGTCCTTATATCCTTCGCTAGTTCGTCCACGATTACCGCAAAATTCTCCACCCCCCTTTCCTCGGCTACTACCAACGTCTGGACGAAGCGGTCTACTTCGTCCACACCGGTCCGTTTTGCCATATCTTTTAAAGCCTGAGCCCTGGGTTTACCGGTTGCTATTTCTCTTGACGCCTTTCTAAGTTCTTCACCCAATGCACCGCTGAGCTGGTTGCCGACGGTATTAAGGGCAGGTACCAGTTCGACACCAGCCCTGAGTGAAGTGGACAAGAAATCCAGCATCATGGGGAGTTCTTTCCTTATGCTTTTCTGCCTTTGCTCGATAGCGGCGCGCAAGAAATAGTCCGGGATAAAATACGCCACCATTGCGACAGCAATGACGAATATCGAAGGGAATCCGGCCAGCATTAAGGCTGAACCGAGTATGACGCCGAGGAATGCCGCTACAAATTTTAACCCTATGAACAGTTCCGGGTTTATCCCGAACGGTTTCCCTGCCCATATTATCTGTCTTTCAAGTATTTCAATATTTGCGAGTGGGAACCAGGTCGCCGCTATTGGGCCGACCTTTTCCGCCAAAGCAAGCAGCGGGTTTTTATCCGGTATATTGAACAGCTTTTCATATCCGCCTCTTTCCCTTTGCTTCATTAAGTCCAGCCCGATAAACGCTGAAATGACCGATATCCATGCAAGCCATCCTGCCACGATTAGGCTCTTAGGCAATCGGTATCACCCCTTCCCCCTTTCTATGTTTCGATTTGCATAATCTTGTTCATCCATATCGAGCCGCCGATTATCATTGCTATAGACAGTATCAACAGTGCTATTCCCCACGCTGTGGTAAATAAAGGCTCCACGAATTGAGGTGCGGCTTTTCTGATGAACCCGATAACCAGGAACGGCAGTACGCTCACGACTTTACCGGCCAGTCTGCCTTCTGCGGTAATAGCCGAAACCTGTTCTCTGAAAGCCCTCCTTTCTCTAATACCCTCTTGTATCCTTCCGAGTGCTGCCGCCATATTTACGGCCATACCTGCCTGCTGGAGCGAAGAAACTACCACCATCATTTCAAGTTCCGGGACTGGTATCCTTTCCAGCGCCCATCTAAACACCTGAGCGGCAGGGACATTAAGTTTCAGTTGTGCGGCCATAAGTTCCAATATCTTTTTTAACGGCGGCTTTGCTTCCAGAGCGGCTTTTTCTACGGCCGAAAGAATGCTACCGCCGGATTTCACTACCATAGCCATTTGTTCGACCGCCTGTTCAAATTGCATCTCCAAAAGCCTTTTTTGTCCCTCTTCCTGCCACTTCTCCCATACTGCAGGCACCACAAAACCTACCAGAGAACCCACCAATGCAAAGGATAACCTGCCGGATAACGAGTATCCGACAAGCCCGCAAAACGCCATTCCTGCAATCAACAGCAAGGTTTTCTTCGCCGGGTCTGCTTTATATAATCTCTGCATTTCCCGCAATTCCCGTTCTTTTTGGAGAAACTCGCTGTCATCTTCGACATCGTACCTTATCATTTGGAAACGTGATAGCTTGACATTTGTCCTTTTAGCCATTTTTAGAGTGTAGAGCAATATAAAAACCGAAAAACCTGCCAATAAACCTGCAATCTTAACTTCTATCATGCATAAAATCCCTCCAGACAGAAAAGTTACTTTTTACAATGAAGAAAAAACAAGACCCCGCTTTGCTTTTTCCTTTTGCAAGCGGGGTTTGCCCTGCCTGTTTATTCCTTATTCGGCATGTTCTGCGGGTAGTTCGGTTGTGGTTGGCTGTTGAACCTCCCCTGACTGAAGTCAGGGGATTCCGGGTTTTACTTCCCGGAACTTCGTACCTGCCCCGGGTACGCGGCCGTAAGAGTCCCCGGGCCGTAGGCCCGACCCCTTACCAGCACGGGCCCCGGAACTCGTACTGGCATACGCCGTATTTTACCGGGTGCAAGCAACCAGCGGGTTCGTGCCTGATCCACAATACCACCGTATAGGTGGCATGGACGCCCCTCTGTCGCCAGAGAGGTCTTCCGGAGGGATCTGGAGCCCGTCCGGCGTGAAATAAATGTAAGATAAGTCTTGTGACTTCCTCCCTACACCTAAAGGTGTAGGGCTTCCTGGCGGCAGGTGCGCGCACCTGCCGGGTTACACCGGTGCGAGCGGCCCTTTTGACCCGTTGCCGGGGGGCCTCCCGGAGGGGACCGTCACTTCCGTCCCGACTACTCCAGGTGCCGCTTAAGCGGCCCTTGGAGATACTTGCACAGCCGCTTCCATCCCGTCCCCTAAAGGAGACGGGTCTTCCCGCGGCGGTTTTATAAGCAGTATTTAAGCCGGAAGTTCCGTCCTATTCCCAGGGAGCCGATAAAGTCCGAATTGACATCGCGTATCCCGCAGTTGGTGCATTTCGCCAAGTCAACGCCTTCGGTTTCCTCCCCGCCTTTACCTTTGTTATAACGAACAATGGTCGGGAACCCGCAGTAGGGACAGTGCGACGACGTCTCTTTCGGTGATACCCGGCAGGTGATTATGCTTTCGTGCAATGCCTTGTAACTTGTATACCGAAAGATCCGCCCCTTCACCCACAGGATGAACTTCTGGTTAAGCCGGTGCGACCTGGTTCCCTTGGAAGGCTTAAGGCTGTCCAAATATTCGAAGACGATGATTTTGGCACCATGAATCTTAGCGAACTCCACTATCTGTCTGGATACCCGGTGGGCAATGTCGTCATTCAGGTTGGAAACCTTGTTCCATAGGTGCTTCGCAAACCGTTCTCCTTCCGGGATGATCCTGGTCTCCTTCTGCAGATTGACTATCTTCTCCAGGTACCGCTTCCTAAGGTGGTTGTCCTTTGCGG
Source organism: Fervidicola ferrireducens (assembly GCF_001562425.1). Classification (GTDB taxonomy): domain Bacteria; phylum Bacillota; class Thermosediminibacteria; order Thermosediminibacterales; family Thermosediminibacteraceae; genus Fervidicola; species Fervidicola ferrireducens. The sequence continues at coordinate 4,606 of NZ_LOED01000036.1, read as the reverse complement.
CGGAGATGAACTTTGCCGCGTAGACCCTGCCTTCGGTATCCTGGATAGTCATCACTGCATGGCGGTTCATGCCCAGGTCGACCGCACAGATTTTTAGAGAAGGATCCTTGACGAGTTCCTCAACCTTTCTCAAGCCCAACTTCGCAACCCGTACGATGGGCACGTGCAGCTCCCAGCCGGTCGGCTTTTTAACCAGCATGGGAGAGCCAGCAACATAGCCGGGAGAGACGGCGAAAGGCTGCAGGAGCGTAACTTTCCGGTAAACATAGGACTTCCCGGTGAACATTTTCAGCAAAACGTGGTTGGAGTCTAGCCATTTGTATTCGGTATCGTAGTAGATCAGCCAACAGTTGTTGTCTTCTGGATATTGCGGCGGACGTTCCTTGAATTTGATGGGTTTCTTACCTTCAGCAGCACGCTTCCGGTTCTTCTCTTCGTGCCTGCGTTTTCTCTCCTGCCACTTCTCATAGCTTGTCTTCCAGGCCAAAGCTTTGCCGTGGGCTTCGGCGATGGCACTCCTCCGAAAGCCAGAAGGAAGATTGGGAAACTCCCTGTCAAAAGAATACTCCGGATCCGGGTTGTCCTTCGTCTGGTGAGTCAGCCTTTCGGCTTCCTTCAGCCACCTGCTGTGGCCGATTATTTCCTGATGTTCCTGGAAGACCTGGAGATAGTAGGAGACCACCTGTCGGTATAGTGTAGTGGTGTAAAGAGCTTGCTTTTCCACATCGGCTGGCATGAGCAGGTTGTACCGGAGAGTTTTGGTGAACCCGTGCAGGTGTGGCATTTTAGTCACCTACTTTCTGGCTTTCGATGGATTTTTTGATTATCTCTTTTGGAGACAAACCCGCACCTAACTCCTAGACTGAAGTCAGAAGAATGCGGTGCGGATATTTTCTTCAATTCTTTTTGTTGTTCCGTTACAAAATATACGAAAAATGTACTCTCTTTTTTTGGGGTTATTTGTCTGGCTGTTGGACAAACCCCGGGAAATTCACCCCTCTGTCTCTTAAAACTTCCGCCCTTGAAAATTCACCGACCTTGACCCATCTTCCGACTATATTGTTGTCCTCGAATTTTTCGACCTTGAACTTCACCAGGGGGTTCATTATGATTTTACCGTCTTTTTCTCCCATGACTTCCGAGATTTCCACCAACCTTCTCTTTCCATCAGCCATTCTCATCAGATGCACGACCACATCTATTGTTTCCGCTATATACGCCGGTACGAGTTCTTTAGGCAGCTCTTGTGCGCTTGCCACCATCGCTACCAATCTTTCCATTGCTTGTGCCGTGTTATTTGCGTGGAGCGTCGTCATGCTTCCCAGGTGGCCCGTATTCATAGCCTGAAGCATTGCGTATGCTTCACGTCCCCTAACCTCACCGACTATTATTATGTCTGGCCTTGAGCGGAGCGCCGTGATGACGAGCGACATCATGTCTACTTCGCCTTTCCCTTCGATGTTTGGCGGCCTTGCTTCCCACCTGCGGACGTTGGGGTGTCTAAGCTGCATCTCAATCGGGTTTTCTATTGTTATTACTGAGAGTTTCGGCGATATATATTCCGAAAGTGCGTTGAGGAACGTAGTTTTACCCGAACCGGTACCGCCGCTTATAATCATGTTCAACCTGCCGCGGACGCAGGCTTCAAGCCCAGCCCTGACGTCTTCCGGCAGCATCCCCCATTTTACCAGGTCATCCATACTGACGTTAGGGCGGAATTTCCTTATTGTGACCGTCGTCCCTTCGGGTGATATAGGAGGAATTACGGCACAGACCCTGGAGCCGTCCGGCAACCTTGCGTCGACGGTAGGGCTGGACCAGTCCAGCCGTCTTCCCAGCGGGGCTATTATCCGCTCCACCACCAGTCTTAAGTGTTCTTCGGAATCGAATTTTGTGTCGACGTTCTTCAGTTCCCCGTTTTCTTCGACCATTATTTTGTCGTAGCGTTCCACGATAATTTCGGTGACGTTCGGGTCGTCAAGATATTTTTCAAGTGGCCCATATCCCTGTATTTCGTCCACAAGCTTATCGGTTATATCTATCCTTGCCTGGTATGGCAGTGCCGGAAGTTCGTTGTCTACTACCATTTGAATGTATTTTCGGACGATGCTTTTTGCTTCCGGGTCCCTGTATTTACCGAGGATATCTTTAGGCGCATCTCGGAGCACCTTTTCTTGTGCTTTTTGACGAAGCATCTGCCAGGTATCCTTTGTAAGTTCCTGCAGGTTTTGTCTCATTTCCATTGCTTCATATAACCGCATCAACACCACCCCTCACTCGATACTAGTTTTGCATCAAAACGACAAGAGAGGGATTCCTCAATCCCTCTCTTGTTTTGCCAGAGAGCAGGCCGTTTAAAACGGCAAAAACCCGAACAGCCTTCTCTTTTTCCTCTGCGGTGCGAATTCTTCAACCACCGCCCTATTTTTCTGAGCTTGGGCTGTTACCATAGGATATGCTCCTGTAATTTCGTTGGCTAACTGTTTAATTGCGATCGAGAACGGCGCATCCGGTTTATATTCTACTGCCTGTTTGCCGTTGCCTTCGTGCAGTGCAAGCGGCACCACTTCATCCTCCGGTATTTCGGCTATAACGGGGACGCCTACTATCTCCGCCACCTGAGCGGGCGTTAATTCACCTCTGGACTTTTTCACCCTGTTTATCACGAGGAACATTTTGCTCAATAGATAGCTGAAGTCTTTATTCGGGTAATTGGGGGCCGGTCTCAAGAAGCTGACGACACGGTTAAGGTTTTCCGCCGCCTGGCCTTCCGGCGTTGAGATAAGGAGCACGTGGGTGGCGTGCTGAAGTGCGGCATCTACGACCGCCGGTATTTTGGGGCCACCGTCTATGACGATTATGCTGTAGTAACGCTTAAGGATTTTCAACACTTTGTCACCCGTTTCGTATGTTACCTTTGCAGCGATAGCTGGGTTGATAGGAGCGGGCAGTACCATTAAGCCGGAAGGGGTCGGCACCAAAAGTTCGTCCACTTCTGCGGCGGAGATATTTTCCGGCACGTTGGCCCACTGGGATATGTTGCGGGTGAGCACCATATTAGGCGGCAGAGCAAAAAGCGTGGACAGGTTTCCGAACTCGCAATCGAAATCGAGCAGTGCCACTTTAGCACCGGACAATACCGGAGAATTTTTAATTGCCGCTGCCAGATTTGCCGCTATTGTAGATTTCCCAACTCCTCCCTTTGGCGAGTGAGTAAATATAATGCTCTGAGTAATGGGCCTTACGATGGTCTCCGTTTCTCTTCTCGTTATTCCCATTGGGCCCGTCCCTTTTTCCACTATGCCGTGCTTTCTCGCAACTTCGGCCCATTCACGCCTTAAAGAGTCGACATGTTCAACTATACGCCTTGCGACCTCTGCCGGACTGTAGTTCGCCCTGTCGAACACCTCAACTATACCGGCCGATTTAGCCGTCATCACGATCTGTGTGGACATCGTGGGGGCCATTACGAAAACCGCCGTACCCGGAGATGCATCGGCCAACTTTCTGGTTATTTCAATAGCGGTCATATCCGGCATTGAGTAGTTTACGAGCACGGCATCGGCCGCCATCATGCTTGCCCTATCTATAAGCATTTGGCCCATGCTTGCAAATCCGACCACCCTGATTTTGGGGTTTACGGACAGCTCTTGCGACACCTGCATCATCCAATTTACATCAGGGTCGCCGAGCACTATATTCACAGGCATTCCTTCAGCCTTGAATTCCATAATAATTAATTCCCTCCTCCGAAAGGCTTCAAGCTGACATAAATCTTCCCTTTTTCCCTGTACAATGCGAGGGTTTCCGCTTCTTGAGGCGTCACGGCTATGACGAGAGAAGCACCCGAACCGTCCTCCGTTATTCGCACTCCTATCACCTTTCTATCCATCAAGATAGTTTTGCTTGTCTTTTCGTTCCCATTGCTGCCGGGAGTATCGAACACCGCAATGACATCCACTTTATCTCCTGCTTTCATGCCGGGCAGCATACCCGCCACGCTGTCGATAGGCAGTTCTACGGCTCTCAGGTTGCTGTCGCCCAATGCGCGAAGCCTTGCACTTAACAGTCCGCCGTCCACGCTGTCGTCGAGTATATGGTCGACCCTGAGAATGTCGCCCGGCGAAAGGCCGTGCTTTGCTATAGCCTTGCTGAGGTCCGCACCGGGTTTTATCGCTCCTTTAGGAACGCTTGCTTTAGCGATTTTCACAACGGTGACTTTATCCTGCAGGAAATCGCCCGGCATCACTTCGGAAGTTACCTGCAGCACCGGCACCATTGGCGCGGCTTTAAGCCCGGCCTGAATGACTAGTAGCGCCGCTAAAGTGGCGCACGCAATTGCGATTACTATAAAAGAAAAACCTTGAAGTTTTGCTTTTGGAATTTTCATAAATAAATGAAGACACCTCCTGTTATTTATGAATTTGTGAAATTATCACCTCAATACGCAGAAGACTCCATCTTCTATAAGATGGAGATGAATGCGTCCGCAACTTCTAATTCTGATGGTATAGGCTGTTGTATATGACGACCATTCCTTCGTTGTGGAGTATACGTCTGCATTCTTTCGGGCTAACGTATGTCTTCCCCACTATTTCCTTCAACT
>NZ_LOED01000035.1 GCF_001562425.1 Fervidicola ferrireducens | reverse complement strand
ATGCTGGCAATTCGGGTAAGTATTATGTTCAGCACCACGAACATCGCCATGTAGGTTATCCTTTTAGTGCTCATTTTCATGAAATCGGTGTCCTCCTTAAAAACTCGCTTTTGGCATCCATACCCAAGGCCTTAAGTCCATTTTCAACCGCCATCTTGTATATCTCTTTTTCGGAAATGCCGCACTTTTTAAAGTGCCTTACTTCATCGAAAAAGCCCTGGACGTGATGTACTCCTAAAGAACCGGAATCACTTCCAACAGCCACTTTCACCCCCAAACTCAATGCCTTTTTTATTGCTTTCAAATGTCCATCAAAAATCTTCCGGATGTTTTCTATCTTATCGCTGTAAAGTGCGCGGAGTTCTCCGTTTTCCAGAATATTCCCAAGAGGCGCTAGAGTCGGCACCCACACCACACCTTTTTCGGCCATCATATGCAGTTCCTCTTCCGTTAAAAAATATCCGTGCTCTATCGTATCGGCACCAGCTTCTATGGCCATTTTCACTCCCATAGGGGAATTGGCATGCACCATCACCGGCAGACCCTTTTCCTTAGCAGATTGTACCATGTAGGTCAGCTCATTTTCAGTAAAGGCAATCTCCCCCACTTTTCCGTAGCAATCAAAGTCTACAAGGCCCGTTAAAATGACTTTTAAATGGTCGGCTTTTACCTTACGTATTTCGGCAAACACGTCTTTAAAATCGTCTATCCCGCTCACGGGCTTCCCTAAAAAATTGCCGTATTTCCCTTTTTTGTAAATCGCCCACCCCGGAGACTTGTATATTATTCCGAGGGATGCCGCAATATCCCTTGCGATCTGCGAAATCCCGAGATTATCGCCGCCGTCGCGCAGCACTAAAATATTTTTCTTTTTGTATAAATTTAAGATATCTTTTATAGGCTCGTATTTTTTCTCCGTTATCAGGCAACGCCACTTTTTCGAATCCTTCCCATCTAACGAAATGTGTATATGGCAATCTACGAACATCGAATCATCCCGAGATTTTTTATTTTACCGCGTCCTTAGCAGGCCCAAGGAGCCCTTTTCTGTAAGCATTTACGTACTTCCTGCAGAATTTATCCCGCCCGGCTATAGCCTCCGCTGCAAAAAGGGCCGTCATTACATCTCTGTTAGTGGGGTCCATGATGGCAGAATCCATTCCGGCAAATACAGCGACTGTCAAGAATGCCTGGTTGATGGCCTTCCTGTAAGGCAATCCGAAGGAAACGTTGCTTAAGCCGGAGGTGACCTTTACAGTCGGAAACATCTTCTTTATGCCTTCCATGGCCTCCACAAATTTGTGCACCGCCTGGTTGTCGGTGGCAAGTGCTATAACCAGCGGGTCTATGTGTATTCTGTCAGGACTTATCCCGTATTTTTCTGCTTTTTCTACAAGGATTTTTGCTATGTTTATCCTTTTTTCCACGTCGGAGGGGATACCGTCGTTATCGCAGGTAAGCCCGATTACCTGCCATTCGGTTCCCTGTATCAGCGGGTATATGATTTCGCATTTATTCTTCTCTTCGGAAACCGAATTTATGATCCCCGGCTTTCTGGCGTACTTGAAAACCTTTTCGATAGTCCTGGGGTTGGGACTGTCGATGCAAAGCGGCTTTTCGACAGCGTCCTGTACTATCTCCATGAGCCATATCAAAGTCTCTTCTTCCTGTTCAGGAGAAGTTCCCGCACACACGTCAATATAGTCCGCCCCTGCTTCAGCCTGTTTTACGGCCAAATCGCGAATAAATGCCTCATCCCTTTCTTCAATGGCCTTTTGGACTCGCGGAATTGTCCCGTTGATTTTTTCACCAATTATTATCATCCGGCTTCCCCCTTTAAACAGATTTTTTGCTTTCTCTTGAAAAATCTTGTATATACATGTATGTGTTTCTTATTATAGGTTAGCATATTTTAAAATTTTTGTCAATGTAGTTCATTTTCAAATGTTGCGTAAATAAAAAAATATACTTTAAGTTTCCACACCATTTTTATATTTTTCATTCAATAAACTATCCGAAAAATACGATTCGGCATACAGCTTGCAGTAATCTCCCCTGTAATACGTTATCCCAAGCCCTATCGGTCTTTCCTCCCTATCGTAGAGTTTTTGTTCTACCACCATGAGCGGAAGGTCGCTATATATGTTAAGATACTTTTTGATTTCCTCGTCCGGCATCTGAGTGTAGATGATCAATTCCTTTCTTATTGCAAAAAGCGACATCTTCTTTGCGACCATTTCCGGAAAAGTCGCGTATTGAATTTCCTTCTCCACGATGGGCATTCCCTTGCAATACGGCAGGTATTTCACGTCGTAGGCCACCGGTTCCCCTTCGGTAAAAAACAGCCTCCTTATCAGGATTATCTTTTTATTTCTGGTGACCTGCAGGCTGTTTATCAACCTTTGATTGGGCAGCGTGATGCTTACTTCCAGGAGCTTCGTTTTATCAACGCTGTTAACGAGGTTTTTCATTTCGTTGTAGTAAAGAGTATAGGAGTTGTTGTCAGGCTCCCTCACGAAGCTGCCTTTTCCCGGAATGGAGTAGATGTAACCTTCGCTGGCAAGCAAAGCTAAACCTCTCCTTACCGTCATGCGGCTGGCTTTGTACGTCTTGCACAGGGTGTTTTCCGAGTAAATGGGATCTCCGGGTTTTAGTTCTCCGCTGTTTATTTTTTCTTTTATATCCTGAGCAATTTTTAAATATATCGGCAGTCGCATGGCACATCTCCCCGCTTCATTTTGATTTTAAGAGCTGCTTACATATCTTTACTCCTTCTGATGCATCATTGGTAAAACTGTCGGCACCAATATATTCGCACGCCTCCCTGGTGATGTGGTTTCCTCCCAAAATAATTTTAACGCTGTTTCTAACTCCAGCCTGCACCAGGGCTTCAACCACATCCTTCATTGACTCTACCGTAGTTGTCAGTACCCCGCTGAGCCCTACAATGTCGGGTTTATATTTAATTACACTTTTCACGAAGGCATCCTCGGGCACATCCACCCCCAGGTCTATAACTTCGAAGCCGTTCACTTCCATCAAACCCTTAAAAATGTCCTTGCCGATGTCGTGCAGGTCACCCTTTACCGTCCCTACCACTATTTTCCCTTCTATCTCATCGCTTTTCCTTTGAAACTGCGCTTTTATTTCTTCTAATTCAAGAACTTCTTTAAAAATGAGTCCGGCCATTATAAGATCTGCGATAAAATATTTCTGCTCCTCGTACAATTTCCCTACCCTTTTCACGCCCTCTTTAATGAGATCCAGCAAAAAGAGCGGGTCCATTCCGGATTTCAAGGCCTTGCTTGCTAGCTTTATAACCCTTTCCTCATCCAATTCCTCAACAGCCTTTATTATCAGATCATTTAAAGTTATGATATTCTTCATAAAATCCCTCCTTGCAAAATTATATACCTTAAATTGGCTTTCATCAATTTTTTATAAGAGGAGGAACATCAGATAATCGAACATCTCGTCATCGAGCCTCTCTAGTTTGCCCCGGGCAAAATCTGAAAGCTCCGGATAAAGCTTTTCGTACTCTTCCCGGCTGATGTAATACCTGCTTTCAAAATTCTTCAAAGCCGACGCTTTATAGTCTTCTTTTTTAAAGACCATCCCCGCTACCTCTCCCGGGTTGGTATAAACGGCATAATCCCTTACCGTTTCGGCGACGGCACACAGGTTCTCAAGTTTTATATCGCTGAGAAGAAGCGGACTTTTGTCAAAATTAAATATATATTTTCCTCCCGGCGCCAGGATGTCGACGTACCTTTTCGCTTCCTCCACGCACTCTTTTTTGGTCTTCGTTTTTAAATTCATGATGGGATAAAGGCCGGTTATTATGTGTTTTTTGCCCAACTTTTCCTTTATAAGTTTGGGATTGCCGTATTCGAACCACAAAGTGGTATCCGTGGGGAGCTCATAAAGATAATCCAGATGTCTCATCCAATCATGTTCGCAAAAAATCGTACAGCGAATCCCCATCGAGGCATATTCATCTAGCATTCTCTTAAACGTAGGCCAATATAGCTTTGCAAAGTCTTCTTCTCTTAAAAAAGGCGGCATGTGGAGGGGCAGAAAAACCTGGGAATATTTGGATATTTTTTTGGGGAGTCCTTTTTTGAATACCAGCGGGTACAGGGCTTCACAGGCCGCCGCGACTTTGCCCGGCATTTTTCTTATATCCCTGCTTATCCCCTTGAAACCTCTAAGCTGATCCGCCAAAAAATCAAAAGGGGTTTCGGTAAAACCGCAATTTTCCGAAAACAAACCTTCCGGATAGTAGCCGTACTTGTCGATCATCTTCTTTCTTATCTCAGCCGACAAGGTGAAATCCTCTTTATAGGCCAGGAGGCTCTTTGCGAAATTCAAAGCAAACCCTATAGGGTCGTCCGGATTAAAGGCTTTATATAGCCTAGGGATAACCCTTTCTACAAGGCAGTCATAAGGGTTTTTTATCAGGTAATCGTAGTCCTCCGGATACATTCCCGATACTTCCGGATGCTGAATATAACCGTTTGATGCCATCTTAAAGGATTGTGACTTTAAGATATGATAAAAGGACGGATATCTGAAAGAGCCCATAAAAACGCATACGTCGGAGTAAACCAACTCGCATATCCTATCAACCGCTTCTTCCAGCATGGCCGGATTCCAGTGAGCCTGCCTCAGGTCAAGGCCGCCAAACTGGGCTATAACTTCGAAAGGAAGATTTATATTCACCGGAACTCTTTTCGGCACCCTGTCATCGTATATATCGTGATATATGCTTATCCTCTCCTGCTGCAGCACCTTTGCGTCTTCCATTGGATGCCCACCCGCCTCGGTATATTTTAAAAATTCATTTTTATTATACAGGTTTTTGACCTTTTAGAAAACATCATATTCCTAAAAATCAAACTTGATTTTCAATATCTTTTATTTCATAATATTGTAAAGAAAAACACGAAAGCGGGGATAAATATGAAAAACACAATTATAGCCTGCCGAATGATTCACGACGAATTGCAGCAGGCAATGGACGAAATCAACTCCCAAGATCCGGTAATTTGGGTGGACTCTGGATACCACTCCGAACCCGAACGCTTAAAGGCGAAGCTTCAGGAAATTATAGACGGCCTGGAAGGCACCGACAACATAATCCTGGTTTACGGATACTGCGGCAACGCCCTCCTCGGCTTGAAGGCTACCACCGCCAATTTAATTTTCCCGAGGGTAAACGATTGCATTTCCATGCTGTTAAAATCGGAACGGCTAAAAGATGCGTATTACCTGACAAGACGCTGGATCGAAAGCCCGGCAAGTATTGTACAAGAATACAAAATCGCTTTGGAACGTTACGGTGAGGAGAGGACAAAGAAATTGTTCCGCCTGATGCTTAAAAACTACACAAAATTCATGCTCCTTGAAACCAGCACTTACGATACCGAAAAGTATTTAAAGGAAATTCAGGAGTTTGCAGAAAAGATCGGTCTGAACGTAGATAGCCAGGAAGGAGATTTGCAGTTTTTGAAGAAAATTCTGACGGGGCCGTACGACGAGAAAAATTTCGTTATAATAAAAAAAGGAGAAAAGGTTGACCTTTCTCACATTGTGAACGGTGATGAAAGAAAAGCCGCGAATTTTTAAAAGATCATTCGGGCAGGTCTTTTTTGTAATACAGTCCAATTTCGCTTCCAACATTTCCTAACCTTTCCCTGAGTTCTTTAACCTTTTTGACCTCATACCCCAGCAAATTGGATATTTCCTCATCTTTTAATCCCAAAGATACGGCGTCGAGAAATAAGTAAGGGTCGATGCCGAATTCTTTTTTTATAGTATCGGCGCTTACTCCCAGTTTGCTGAAAAAGCCGTCGTGTCTTTCCGCCCTCCTTCGAAACCTGCCGTTTCCCACAATGTCTGTTTCAAGCTGGCCTTCCTCGTCGAACCAGGCGGCTTTGACTTCCGACAGGCGGCTTATTCCCTTTTTTCTCAATTCGGAAAGCAACACCTCGACTCCCACCCCCAGAATTTCGAGATTATCCTTCACCACCCGCCCCTGGTGCACAACCACTGTAGGAAAAATCCCCGATGAAGGCGTCAATCCCAAGTCTTTGAGCGTAACGGCTTCCCTTTCCTTTTTTTTCAATATGCTGAGCTTTCCGTTGGGCTCAATCGTCGCTTCCTGGACATCGTTTATGTCCGTTATATTTTTTTCCCGGAGGAGAATTAAAAGGTCCGCTACGGTAATGCGTTCTTTTTTGAGGTTCCTTGTGATTACCTCCCCGTCTTTAACGAGAACAGTCGAAGTTCCCTGCAGAACGTTTTCCAATTTCCTGTTTTTAGTGATTATTATTGCTAAAATGTAATTTAAAACTGACATCACCACTACTGGCACTATGCCGAACCTCAAGGATATTTTAAAATCCTCCAGGGGTATGGCGATAGCAGACCCCATTATAATAATCAGTATGAGGTCGAAAGGCGAAAGTTGAGCTATGGTCCTTTTACCCATAATTCGCACGAGCACCAGGCTGACCGCAAAAAGAATCGCCGAGCGCAAGGAAAGCAGAGCGAATTCCTTTAATTGCCCGCTCACTCTTCAATCACCCTCTCCAGCCTTTCCAAACTTTTCAGCAACTTATGTAGTTTGTCCACCATCACGATACCCTCTTGAGTTTCACCGAGGGATTCCACTGCTTTTATCATGCTTTTTTGAACCTGACACATCAAGAGTTCAATGCATTCATAAACCCTTCTTTTCATGGCTTTTATAAGATTTTTTATTTCCGCCGCACTTACGCTTGAATCTTGGGTTTTCATGAAGTCGGTGATTAATGCGATTTCTCCCAGTTTTTTACTCAATTGTATATGTCCGGAAGATTTTACAAGGAGTCTCTGCAAAGCCTCGTCAAAATCTTCCTCTATGGCTTTCAAACCACTTGTCACATTGTCCAGGAGATCCTGAAAGTTTACGATAAATCCGGCCGTCTTTATCTTGGTCCTCGCCATCTCAAGCCCCCCGTTTTATCTTTGTACTTATTTATTTTGAGATTTTCCGTGTTTTTTATTCCGACTTTGCTTTTCTTTAGTTTTTTGTTATACTAAAAAAGGTCATAAATAGTACCCGCTGAGAGGTGCCAGATGATAAGGTCAGTATGCCGTAAATTAATTGCAATTTTGCTTTTGTTTATGCTCATCACAGCGGAAAGGGCAGACGCCGCACCCTCACCTTCACCGCCTTCCATAGTGGGTCTTGCGGGAGTTTTAATGGACGTAGAAACCGGACGGGTTCTTTACGAAAAAAACGCCCATCAGAAGCTCGAACCCGCCAGCACCACCAAAATTATGACTGCAGTACTCGCTCTTGAAAGAGGGAATCTATCGGATACCGTCACCATCGGAAAAGAGCCCACTTTGGTCGATGGAAGCCGCATATACCTGGAAGAAGGGGAAAGGCTTACTCTCGAGCAGCTGCTTTACGGCATGATGCTGAATTCGGGAAACGATGCCGCGGTGGCCATAGCAGAGCACATAGCGGGAAGCGTGCCCGATTTTGCGAAATTGATGAACGAAAAGGCAAAAAGCCTTGGGGCTGAAAACACCAATTTCGTAAATCCAAGCGGGCTGCCAGATAAAAACCATTACACTACAGCTTACGACCTGGCTTTAATTGCCCGGTATGCCCTGTTAAACCATCCTGAATTCAGGAAAATAGTAGCCACCAAAACTTTTTACATCCCATGGCAGGGCAAGGAATGGAACAGAACTCTGATAAATCACAACAAGCTTTTATGGAATTTTGAAGGTGCCGACGGGGTGAAAACCGGTTACACCCGTTCGGCCGGACAGACTATAGTGGCCTCGGCGACGAGAAACGGTTGGCAGCTTTTGGCAGTAGTCTTAAAATCCCAGGGCCGAAATATATATGCCGACGCAAAAGCTTTACTCGAGTACGGATTTAACAACTTTGAAAAAAAAGACTTAATTAAAAAAGGCGAAGTGGTTGAAAAACTTCCGGTCAGGTTCGGAACTCCCGTTGATTTAGTTACTTCGGCAGATTTTTCCGCCGTAGTCGAAAGAGGAAGTGCCCCCATAGAAATCAAAAAAAACATACCTGGCGACATTAAAGCACCCGTTGCCAAAGGCCAGGTGCTGGGAACCCTCGAATTTTACCAGGACGGAGCGAAAATCGGGAGCATACCCCTCGTAGCGGCTGCCGATGTACCCCGCAAAATTTACACCCGCTGGTGGTTCTGGCCGTCCCTTCTGATCGGACTAATTTATGTGCCTTTTCGAATATCGGTGGGCATAAAAAGGTACAGGCGCCGTCGAAACCACCATTACCTTAATTCGTATAGGTACATCCAAAAGAAGAAAAAGTGAATGTAAAAAATGGGCTTGCCCGAAAAAACCCGGACAAGCCCATTTTCTATTTTTTCAAAATGTATACATCCACCCACCTGCGTCCGAACCGGCGCGCTAGAGCCTCGGTTTCAACGAAAATGTCTATCCTGTTGCCCTGTATGGCGGAACCCGTATCTTCGGCTCTCACAAAGCCGTAACCTTCTACATATAGTCTGCTCCCCAGCGGTATCACATCGGGGTCCACCGCAACGACTCCTACCCGGGGCACCGTGCCGGTCGCAGTTCGGCTTCCGGTATGGGTATAAGCCGTAGCCAGCATCCGGAGCTTTCTAGTATATTCGAATTCCACACCTCCACGGGATGCAACCATTAGGCCTCCCTTTACGACGATTTCCGGCACGGCCGGTTTTATCGCGACCTTTTCCGTGCTTTTCTCCACCACCTTCCCATCTTCCAGCCTGATCTTCGTCACAACCTTTTCCTGGCCATCCTGACCTTTTTGCACCAGTTTTGTTTGCCCTATGGGAAGGTCATAATCTACCCGTGAAACTCTCTTATAGGGGATTTTCCGCAATTCCTCTATGACTTTTTCCTCCACCCTGACGACCTTTATGGCCACGGGGCTTTCCACGTATGTAGCCTTGGAGGGTTCAACCCTGTCTTTTTCGTTGAGCTTTATTCCTGCTCTTTTTACGATGTTTTCCACCGTATCGGGCTGGGTTTTGATTGCAAATTCTTTTCCGTCTGCGGTAATTTTCACATCAAAAGCCCGCTTTATTTGAATTACGCACCCATCGGTGAGTTTCGAAGATGCATCGGGTATGACCACGTCATTTTCCGAAACCGAAATATTCTTTTCTTTCAGCAAATCTTCGACGGTCGATTTATATGTCTTAACTTCGATTTTTTTCCCGGCATCTACGATGGTCACATTTTTCTCCCTGCTATGGTGTCCCCACAGGGCCAACGAAATTCCCGCTGCGGCGACCAGGGTGATGACCCATAGCCGAGTTTTTGTCTGCAAAAAAACTCCTCCTTACTTTATAGTGCCCCATTGAGACTCAAAAAAGTCTCTATTTATATATTAATTTTTTTATATATTATATGTCAAGTGTCCGAATACATACACAATTCAAATCATTATTTTCTTCCAGTCACCTTTTTTGAACTTCCTGCCCATCAAAAGGGCTTCTATAAAATACTGTACAACCGTGGTCACCCAGACGAATTCGAGGCTTGACCTGAACACAAATACGACGAGAAAAATCAGGGGTATCCTCACAAGCCACAAAGTTATCAAGGTAACCTGAAAAGGTCCTCTAGTATCTCCCGCTCCCCTGAGCGCCCCTGCGAGCGTCATAGAATAGGCGATGCTCACCTGCTCCAATGCGCCGATCTTCAGGCATCTTGCCGCAAGGGCCCTCACCTCCGGTATGTTCGTAAAAATACCTGTTATCTTTTCCGGTACAAGGAAAAACAAAACAGCTGTCATCCCCATGAGGATGGCCGAGAGCCTGGCAGCCTCCCAGGCGGCTTTTTCGGCGGCTTTTTAATCTTTTGCCCCCAGGCTTTGCCCAACTATCGCCGAGGCCGCCACAGAAAAACCGTACCCCGGCATAAAAGAAAGGGATTCACCGGTTACCGCCACCTGATGGGCAGCAAAAGCCATCGTTCCCAGCCTGTTTATCCAAGCGGAGGAGAGCAGCCTGCTCGCACCAAAGGAAAGTTCTTCCAGGGAAGAAGGAAGACTCAGCGAAAACAACCCGCGCATCAATTTTAAATCCGGAAGACCGGCTTTTTTGAGGTTTATAGTTATATTAGCCCGTCCGGAACCGGCATAGCCCAAAGTAACCAGAGCCGCGACGATTTGTGAAATCGTCGTAGCAAGAGCCGCCCCCTCAACTTCCATCCTCGGAAATCCGAAGTTGCCGAAAATAAAAACGTAATCCCCTGCGATATTAAGGATGTTACCTATCGCAGCCGATAACATGGGTACAACCGTGTTTCCCGCCCCTCTCAATGCACAATTAACCACATAGGTGGGCACCATGAAGGTGACAGCAAAAGCAAGGATTCTCAGGTATTTCGTTCCGAGGGCGATAACTTCGGGGTCATCGGTCAGCAGCTCAAAAATCCATTCAGCACCAAAAAAATATATTAAAGCGAGGATTACCCCCAGGCAAGCGGACATAATTAAGGCCTGCTCCGATACGTAATCGGCCCTTTTTCTATCGCCCGCACCTACGGACCTCGATACCATCGCCAAAGCTCCGTCGCCTAAAGCACCGAATACATAGGTTACGTTAAATGCTAGCTGTCCTCCTAGCCCGACAGCACTCAACGCTTCGGCACTCAAACGCCCTATCATAGCCGTATCGGCCACCCACACAACGGTGCCCAATATCATTTCAAGGATTGCCGGAACCGCCAACCTCATTATCTTTTTTCGAAGTGAGACCGTTTTTACGGCTTGTTGTACTTCTTTCATGGGAATCCTCCGCTGATGCGATTTTTGACGACCGAATTATATTATACCCTGTCGATCAGTGGTTTGCCAAGAAAGCAAAAAGCCCGCTTTCTCAGCGGGCTTTATATGGACATTAACCTTTTTGCAAGCTAAGTTTTCTCAATGCGTTCCTCAGGCGGTTGTACCCATCTTCTAAGTCTTCCTCGCTAACAGTTAGGATAGGCCTCAATCGTATTCCTTTTACCCCGGTAGTCAAAACCAGCATCTTTTCTTCAAAGCACAGCCTGTGGAATTTGTTTCTCAATTCGGCATCAGGCAGGTCGAAAGCCGCCATCAACCCTTTGTACCTCACGTTGCTCACGAGGTTCGGGAACTCATCTTCCAGCGCATGGAGGTATTTGTGGAGCACTTGTGATACGCTGTTTACATGGTCGAGCACCCTGTCTTCAATCATCACTTCCAGAATTCTCGTAGCCCTCACCATATCGACTATGTTTCCGCCCCATGTGGAGTTTATCCGGCTGCTTTCCACAAAACAATTTCTCTCGACCTCATCCACCCGGTGATTGGATAAGATTCCGCAAACCTGGGCTTTTTTGCCGAAAGCAAAGATATCCGGCTCCACTCCGAAGTGCTGGAAAGCCCACATTTTCCCGGTTATACCCATGCCGCACTGCACTTCATCAAATACCAGCATAATCTCGTGTTCGTCGCAAATTTCCCTCAAGCTTTTCAAAAATTCTGGTCTAAAATGGTTGTCTCCGCCTTCTCCCTGAATAGGTTCTATGATAATGGCGCAGATGTCGTCGGGACTTTCCGCAATGGCTTCCTTTATCTGCTTCAATGCCTCTTGTTCGGCCTTTTTGACTTCTTCCAGGTGTTTTTCGAGCGGCCATATGATCTTGGGGTTAAGTATGCGCGGCCAGTCGTTGAATTTGGTAAAATACATGTGCTTCCTCGGGTCTGCGGTATTCGTAAGGGATAAAGTGTAACCGCTTCGGCCGTGGAAAGCCTCTTTAAAGTGAATTACCTTTGTACCTTTTTGCGCGCTCTCCTTGTATCCCTTTTCTATATTTTTTCTGACCTTCCAGTCCATAGCGACTTTCAGCGCATTTTCCACGGCGAGGGTGCCGGTATCTATCAGAAAGAGATGGTCAAAACCATCTGGTGCCGCAAATTCCATGAAGGTTTTTACAAACTGAGCCATTTCAATTGTATAAATGTCCGAGTTCGCGACCTTATTTATGGCCGCTCTGAATACCCTCTCCTTGAATTCTTCATTTGCCAGTTTTGGATGATTGACCCCCAAGGGCAATGATGCAAAAAAAGTGTAAAAGTCCAGATACTCGCTGCCGTCCCTTGCATCCACTATGCGGCAACCATGCGACTTTTCCATGTCTACGACAACGGGAAAACCGTCAACCAGCATGTACTTTTCCAGGGTCGGAATGACCTCTTCGGGCTTAAGCATTTTACCACCTCTCCTTATGCATAATTATACAATACATATTATATATATTAAACACTTTATAAAAATTTTTCAACGACAAATTCAGCAATTTTCATGCCATATAAAAGTACGGTTTTGAGCCCGTTTCTCTTTAAAAAAATGCTAAAAAATATTGCATCTCGTGCAAATTTTCTTGCATCTTGCCATAATTTCCTTTTCACATTCCGCTCAAATTTACTATTTCCGAATAAATGCTATAATTAATCTTGAAGAATGTAAGAGGTGGTAAAAATGCTTGAAATGAAGGTTAAGTCCGTCGTCACAAGCCCGATGGGAGAGTATCTGATACTATTAGTAGACCAAGAGGAAAAGAAGGTGCTGCCCATTGCTATCGGACCCCTAGAGGCGAACAACATAGCCCTGCCCCTCCAGGGAATAAAACCTCCCCGCCCCTTGACCCATGACCTTTTAAAATCCGTAATTGAAAGCATGGGTGGAAAGCTTGACAAAATAATTATAACCGATATAAGGGACAACACTTACTATGCCGAAATTCACATAACCCTTGACGGCAAAAATTTAGTAATTGATTCGAGGCCCAGCGACGCCATAGCCCTGGCCTTGCGCTGCGGCGCTCCGATTTTCATGAAACCGAGGCTCGTTGAATTCACGTATGACCTGACCGATAACGAACCTAGTGAAGACTAACGAAAATTGAGCAGGTTTAACGAAAAGGTCAGGTTATCTTCTCTCAGGATGGAATAGTTGTCCCAGAAAAGGCAGCTTCCGCACAGCACCAGACTTCCCCCGGAAGGGTACGGACGTTCAGCCGCAAGTACCGGCGCCCTTTCTCCGCCGCCATCGCGGGAAGTCTCCTCTCCCCTTAGCACAACTCTAGCCTCCGAACTCAAAATCTCGACCGGAGCGCTGTACGGAAAGACCACTTTTTTTACACCATCGCTGAAAGCCTCGACTTGCGAAGTAATCACCATTCTGCAGTCGTCCGAAGCGAAATTTTCATCGTCCACCACTTCATCTTCTTTTAACCTTAGGCCGAATCTTGCGCTGACCTCATTGCATATCCTTGCCACGTTGTCCTTGTTGTTGAAATGACCGGTAAATATAACGCGTTTTCCCTGCTTCACCGCCCTCTCTATTATTTCAATCTCTCGTTCGTCAAAAGGGCGCTCGCTGTAGTTGAAGACCACCACCGGATAAGAAAACAACTCCTCGAAATCCGCCACTTCCACTATTTCGATGCCGTGTTTTTTGGTTTCCCTCTCCAGAATCGAAAAATAGTAAGAATCGCTAATGAGGAATTCGCCGTGGGAGCTGCTCCAAGCTACTTTATGCAAATCTACCCCCTCCCCAGACATATTTTTATATTAAAAAAAGGCTTTCAGAGTCATCTGAAAGCCGGAATTCCAAATTGGCGGGAGCATGTGGGAATCGAACCCACCTCGGAGGTTTTGCCCCCGACGCTGGTTTTGAAGACCAGGAGGCCCACCAGGACCTATCTGCCCCCGTACACAGAATTATAATAGCAGAAAATAATGCTTTTTTCAAGCTAGCTTTCTCCACAGCCTTAAACGTATGTGCCTAAGCGTCCACTTTGCCTGGCCCAATTCCATTGAGTAATAAGTATCAGCATCCCTAAAAGAATCCAGGCTGTCGATGACATGATCGCAGGGGGCAATGCAGACCATCCTTCATTCATACCCTTTACGGCCCATGCCAGAGGAGATAGTGCGTTCAGAGCATGTAAGAAATCAGGCAGAAATTGCGGCGGTAAGAAAAACCCCGAAAAGACAAGCAGATAGTATAAAAGCACCTCCGTTATGGAACCAACATGTTTAAATCGCAGCGAAAGCCCCAATATGGTTAACCCAACACCGATCATTCCTATCAGGCTAATAATGCCGAATATCAGCAGACTTGATGAGTGCGTCACAAGGCCTGACCAAAAGTGGTGCACCCCTACAATCAATACTGCCATCACAAAAAATATGGCAATCCAGAGGAACGAGAATAAGATCTCTGCAACAATGAGACCAAAAACTAATTGCCAGGGTCTTGCTCTCGTAGATAACACCTGCTCCAAGGTGCCTAGGTAGGCCTCTTCGATCACGGTATTCCCTAATTTCGACACGACATGGGCGCACAGATACCAAATACTAAATCCAAACAGGCGAATCACGGCCTCCGATCCTGTATGAATCGGGCTGGCGTAAAGAGTTCCGAGGAAAAAAATGAACTTAATCGCCAGCCCTACTGCAAAGTCAAGCCAATATCGCCTGTATTCTGCTTTCTTTTTAATGAAAAATGCGTAGAGCGTGTTGCCGAAGTTACGCGCCATATGAAGCACTCCTCTTCTTCATCTATGTTGCCGTCACTTGGAACTTGCAACTGCAGTCAAGAAGAGTTTTTCTAAATCTGATGCATTTGAGATTACGGCTTTAATTAGATTTCCGATGAGTGTTCCGTTCTTAATAAAAAGGAAACGCGTGCCTACAGCGTAAGCAAAATTGATGTCATGAGTAGTAATGAGAATAGCACGCCGCGAAAGGCTTTTATCTATCAAAAGAAGGCGCATGTGATGTTGCGACTCCACGTCAAGACCAAGGGTCGGCTCGTCTAGGAAGAGCAGCGGAGCATCCTTGATAAGGGCAATGGCGACACCAAGTTTTTGCTTCATTCCGCGCGATAGACTTTGTGCCAAGCAACGGGCTCTATCGGACAAACCCACCAGTTGCAGTATTGAATCTGCTCGGGAACGCACGTGTTTGGGGTCGATACCGTTAAGGAGGCCGAAATACACAAGATTTTCATAAACGGTCAAATAAGCATACGAATTATCGGCCTCCTCGAAGAGAACTGCTATCTGTTCTTTGCCATAATTGGGATCCTTTAGAATGTCACGCCCATTTAAGATTACACGGCCTCTGTCTGGCCTGACCAGGCCAAGTATACATTTGATCAAAGTTGTCTTTCCGGCACCATTTGGCCCCAACAGTATCACCCGTTCACCCGCAGAAAGGGAAAAAGAGACATCACAAAGTGCTCGTCGCCCGCCAGGGTATGTCTTTGTCAGATGATCAACAGTTAGCATATTGTGCTGCCTCCTCCGCAAAAAAATAAGAGGCCTCAAGAAGCGGCTGTAATCTTGTACGTTTTATTCATATAATCTAATACCGGCGACCCTGGTATCCTTCAAGCGCCTCGTGGCTTTTATTCCGTCCATGTATTCCAAAAGGGGCAGGGCGTACTTCCGGGTGGTCCCCAGCATGTCCCTGAACTGCGCCACGGTAAGTTCGCCGTTTTCTCTAAAAAATTCCCGCAGAAGTTCGCGGGCTCTTTCTACCCATTCCCTCGCCATATAAAGTTCCTCGCCGATCTTAACTATATCTCCCTTAGATACGAGCCAGTTCAGCACTTCCTTTACAGCGCCTGCCTCGACGCCGAATAACGCCTGAAGTTCTTCGACGCTCGGAGGAGCCCATCCCTTTTCCTTAAACTCACGAAGCAGCATATCGGCTATCTTTTTTTGTTTTTCGTCCATCCTCACGGTAAATCCCTTAAGTTGAACCGTCTTGCCCCTGCTTTCCACTATTCCTTCCTTTGCCCACATATCCAGCAAGGCTTCAAAAACTTTTCCGGCAAGGTCAAGGCGGCTCCTAAGCTCTTCTTTTGCCATACCTTCGCTCAAAGGAAATTTTTGATGGTAGTTTTCCAGGATTTCTTTTGCCCGCGCCCTCTTTTCCTCGTAAAACTTTATGTCAAACACTTCATCCTCCGTGCCCACATGTAACACCAAAACTTTTCCCTTTTCGGAAAGACTTTTAGCAGCTTCCATCAACCTTTCAAAGCTTTTCCCCGTATACGGCACCAAATCTTTGACCGGAATGTTGGGACTTCCGAAGACCGATACAAACCCTACGATAAAATCTTCAAGGCCTCCTTCTTTTGCCTTTTTCAAAGCCTCCAAGGCCTTATCCTTCAACGCTCTCTTTAATCTTGGAGGGTTGACGAAGAGAACCTGTCCGCCTCCTATGGTGTAGACGGGAGAATAACTCCTGACCACATAGTAATCTCCATAAACGACCGCAACGGGTTCTTCAAAATCAACGATTGCAAAGGTTTCCATCCCGGGGAGGAGCTCATCGCCCTCTACGAGACTTATCCTAGCCATAACCTCGCCGGTCCCCGCATGAAATCTGACCCTTTCTCGGTTTTTCAAGGCCTTCGGCGAGTCTTTAAGGAGCTTAAACCAGACGGCGGCCCTGTTTACCGGCATCATAGCCTTTACCTTCGAAACCACATCGCCTCTTGATATGTCTTCCGGCTTCACGTCGCTTAAATTCACCGCCGTTCTCTGGCCGGCATAAGCCGACTCTTTGCTCTCCCCGTGGACTTCTATGGACCTGACTTTCGAAAGGAGCCCTTTTGGGAAGATTTCCACCGTTTCCCCTACACTTATGCGGCCGCATATAAGGCTTCCGGTCACCACGGTACCTATCCCCGGAATTGAAAAAGCCCTGTCTACTGGAAGGCGAAAGGGCGAATCTAAGTCTCTTTCGTAACTTTCGGCGGTCATCCTGTCGATTAATTCAACAAGTTCCTTTATTCCCTCTCCCGTTACGGCTGATACGAAGATCATGGGTGAATTTTCCAAAAAGGTTCCCTTCAGTTCCTTCTGGATATCCTCTTTTACCATTTCGAGCCATTCTTCGTCCACCAGGTCCTTTTTGGTCACCACAACTATGCCCTTTTTTATA
The DNA here is from genome assembly GCF_001562425.1 of Fervidicola ferrireducens. Lineage (GTDB taxonomy): Bacteria > Bacillota > Thermosediminibacteria > Thermosediminibacterales > Thermosediminibacteraceae > Fervidicola > Fervidicola ferrireducens. The sequence goes on along the minus strand of NZ_LOED01000035.1, from coordinate 1,841 downwards.
TTGAGAAGCTGAAGAATATTAAGGTGCTCCCTGGTCTGGGGCATCACACCTTCGTCGGCTGCAATAACCAGCAGCACCAGGTCTATCCCGCCTGCCCCTGCCAGCATATTCTTCACGAATTTCTCGTGACCGGGCACGTCGACTATTCCTACTTTCCGGCCGCTCGGCAGCAAAAGATGGGCAAAACCCAGGTCAATTGTAATACCCCTTTCTTTTTCTTCCTTCAACCTGTCGGTATCTATGCCCGTCATTGCCTTTATCAGTGTGGTTTTTCCGTGATCTATGTGGCCTGCCGTGCCGATTATCACACCACTCATAGCACGCTCCCCACCATTTCTGGTATAACTTTTAAGTCATCCTCCGATAGGGTTCTGATATCCAAAAGGAATTTGTCCTTTTTTATCCTGCCTATTACCGGAATCCTGGCCGACCTCAGCCTTTTTGCCAGGTCATCGGGGCTTAATGTTCGAATCGCTATCGCAACGACTTTCGTCGGAAGTTCAACGCCCGGGAGGGAACCTCCTCCCACCGCAGAAGCGTCATCCATAATCTCTATCGCCCCCTCGTCGAGAACTACTTTTTTGAGTTCTCCGGCCAGTTTTTTGGCAGTCTTTTCCATTTCTTCGGGGGACTTTAAAAGCATCTTTAAAACGGGAATCTTTTCGTAATCCTCATTCCTGTAAATTTTTAAAACCGCCTCAAGGGCACTTAAAGTGAGCTTATCTATTCTAAGGGCCCGCGTGAGGGGGTGACGCTTTATTTTTTCTATATATTCCTTCTTCCCCAGGATAATACCAGCCTGAGGGCCGCCAAGGAGTTTGTCGCCGCTGAAGGTAACTATGTCAGCTCCCGCCTTAACCGAACTCTGAACCGTGGGTTCAGGAGGCAGTCCGAATTTCGCAAGGTCGATTAAAACTCCGCTTCCCAAATCCTCCATCACGGGTATACCGTACTTCAGCCCCAAAGATTTCAGATCCTCAATTTTCACTTCGGACCAGAAGCCTACGAATTTAAAATTGCTGGTGTGGACCTTCAAAAGCAATGCGGTATTGTCGTTAATGGCCCTCTCGTAATCGGCGATCCGCGTTTTGTTGGTGGTCCCCACTTCCACTAAAGTGGCACCGCTCTGGGCCATGACATCGGGTACCCTGAAGCTGCCACCTATTTCCACCAGCTGCCCCCTGGATATTACAACTTCCCTGCCGGAAGCAAGGGCCGAAAGCGCCAGCAGTACCGCACCGGCGTTATTGTTTACGACCATCGCATCTTCGGCGCCGGTTATGTCGCACAAAAGCCCCCGGACATGGTCATATCGCTCCCCCCTTTTCCCCTCTTCCAGATCAAACTCAAGGTTCGAGTATCCGCGAGCCACATCGACAATATTCTTCAAGGCTTCCTCCGGCAGCGGCGCCCTGCCCAGGTTGGTGTGCAGCACCACACCGGTGGCGTTTATAACCTTTTTCAGGCTGTAAGAACCGTACCTGGAGGCGAGCTTCACTGTCCTTTCCAGAGCTTCTCTTTTGAAGTCCTCTTCATCTGCCTGGATTTCAAACCCCATTTCAAGGGACCTTTCAATCAAACGCCTGACTTCCTCTATTCCTTCCCTTACGGCGCTCAAAACCAGCTGTCTTCCGTATTGCTGCTCGAGCACTTTTATGGAATCTTCTTCCATAAGCTCGCTTACCTTCGGTAATTTCCTTAAGACCTCTCTTTTATCCAACCAAAGAACCTGGTTCAAAAAACTTGACTGTTTTTATCTCCAGCCAAGCCGGCCCCCAGACCAGGCTTTCGCCTCCTTCCCGGATATTTGATTTGCCCTCCGAGGGGCAGGGCGACAGGGG
>NZ_LOED01000034.1 GCF_001562425.1 Fervidicola ferrireducens | reverse complement strand
GCTTTGCCAAGATAATCGCCGACGAGGACACGGATAAAATCCTGGGGGCAGCAATTATGGGTCCGAACGCCACGGACCTGGTGCACGAGATAATACCGGCCATAAGCTCTGGAATTCCTGTAAAAGAATTGAGCAAAATTATCCACTCACACCCGACTTTCAGCGAGGCGGTCATGGAAGCCCTGCACGATGTGCACGGCATGTCAATACACAGCGCATGATGGGAGATGGTTGTCATGGCTTACACCATAGGATTTGCGGGCAAGGGAGGCACCGGAAAGACAACACTGGCTGGATTTACCGTAGCTTACCTGGTTGAAAAAAAACTGGGCACTGTGCTGGCGGTGGACGCAGACCCTAACTCCAATCTAAATTCGGTCCTTGGTGTCGAAGTGGAATCTACGCTTGGCGATATAAAAGAAGAAGTTAAAAACAATCAAGAGGGAATTTTCCCCGGAGGAATGACAAGGGCCGAATATATGAATTTCCGGCTGCAGCAGGCCATTGTGGAGGCAAAGGGGTATGACCTTCTCGTTATGGGGAGGCCGGAAGGGAAAGGGTGTTACTGTTTCGCCAATGGCGTGCTGAGGGAAGCTACCGACAGACTTTCTAATTCCTACGATTTTATTGTGATAGATAACGAAGCGGGCCTGGAACATTTGAGCAGGGGCACGACAAGAAAAGTTGACCTCATGTTTGCGGTCAGCGAATGCTCGAAAAGAGGTGTGGAAGCTGCTTATAGAATCAAAGGCCTCATAGAAGAACTAAAACTCGATGTTGGCGAGCTTTTCCTGATAATAAACCGGGTTCCAGAAAAAGGATTTACTGAGGAAATTTTGGATGCAGTAAAACGCTATAATCTTTCTCTTGCCGGAACTGTTCCTCTTGATGAAGAGATCTTCGATTTCGACAACAGGGGAATACCTCTTGTGAAGATCTCCAGAGAGAATAAAGCTTTATCGGCTTACCGTGAAATCCTCGACAATATCCTTCTTCCCAGAATCGAAACAAGAAAAAAGGCCCTGATGGCCTAAAACGGAGGCGAATGGCATGGCGTACAAAAAACCAGTTCAAAAGTTTACAGGTAAGATAAGGGAAGTGACCTTGGGGGAGAACTTGAAGCTGGGAGGTGAATCGGTACTTCCTTTTTATAGTTTTGACGGAGATACTGGTCATAAACCCGCGTTAGGTATGGAGATTTGGGATGTATACCCCGAAAGCTGGCCTGCGACAATCGTAAACGAGCTGGGCGACAAGGCCCGAAAGCCCGCAGAATGGGCAAAGTACGTGGAGGAAAAATACAGCCCTGACTTTATTTGCCTGAGATTAGTCGGAGCGAACCAGGACGCGGGCGATAAAAGCCCTGAGGAATGCGCTTTAGTTGCAAAAGAAGTAGCCGAAGCTGTAAATCTTCCTCTTGTAATAGCGGGATGCGACTCCAACGAGAAAAACGGAAAAATATTTACTAAGGTTGCGGAAGCGCTCCCTGAAAAAAATATCGCCTTTCTTTCGGCGGTGGAGGGCAATTACAAGGAAGTAGGCGCGGCGGTAGGTCTGGCGTACGGCAACATAGTGGTGGCGGAGTCTTCGGTGGACCTTAACCTGGCAAAACAGCTCAACATTCTGTTAATGCAGCTAGGGGTGAAACCCGAAAAGATGCTGATGAATCCAGGATGTTCCGCGGTGGGGTACGGATTCGAGTACGTGGTAACAACCCTGGACAGGATAAGGCTCGCCGCCCTGGACCAGAACGACACCACCCTTCAGATACCGATAATTATGCCGGTCTCCTTCGAAACCTGGAAGGTAAAGGAATCTGTGGCTACGGAGGACGACGTCCCCGAATGGGGCAATCAGGAAGAAAGAGGAATTGCCGTTGAAATTTCTACAGCCGTGGGTGTTCTTGCAGCGGGGGCCAATGCAGTGATTTTGAGGCATCCGAGGTCCCTGCAAGTTCTCAGGGAATTCATCAATTGCTTGATTTAGAAAACAAAAAGGGAGAGATTGAAGATGGCTTTGACCGGAATGGATATATACAAGCTATTGCCTAAGAAAAATTGTAAGGAATGCGGTTTTCCAACGTGTCTTGCTTTCGCGATGAAGCTGGCTCAAGGGGCTGTTGAGGCAGGGAAGTGCCCCTACATCTCCGATGATGCTAAGGCAAGACTTTCGGAAGCAACAGCTCCTCCGATGAGGACTGTAAAATTCGGCGCGGGCGATAAGTGCTATAACCTTGGAGGAGAGACGGTCCTCTTCAGACACGAAAAAACCTTCGTCAATAGGCCCAGGTTTGCCGTTTTATTCTCCGATGCCATGAGCGAAGAGGAAATACAGGGTAAAATAGCTCGCATGAACAAGGTAAATTACGTCAGGATTAACGAAGAAATGTACGTCGAAATAGCGGCCTTGAAGTGCGAAAGCGGTAATAAAGACACCTTTCTTTCCCTTATAAAGAAAGTCAAGGATGGTTGCAAGAAGGCTGTCCCCATGATAATAACGTCCGACCCGGAAATTGCAAGGGCAGCCGTTGAAGAATGCAAGGAGTCAGGCCCGATTCTGTTCGGCGCCGATGAACAAAACTGCGAAGCTATGGTCGAACTGGCGAAGCAACACGGCCTTTTGCTTGGCGTTACAGCACCCGACCAGGAAAAGCTCTACAATCTCGTTCAGAAAATCCAGAACCTGGGTTACCGTGAATTACTGCTTAGCACCGAAAGCGGCACGTTGAAGCAAACTTTCGATGACGTGGTCAATATAAGGCGGACTGCTTTGCTGTCCCAGGACAGAACCTTAGGTTATCCAACATTGGTTTTCGTAAATAAGCTTTCGAAGGATAAAATGATGCAGCTTGCGATGGCCACGCTGTTTGTTGAAAAATACGCATCAGTGATAGTGCTGGATGATATTGATTATTCCCTGGCCTTACCGCTTTTTGCGTTGAGGCAAAACATCTATACCGATCCGCAAAGGCCGATGAAGGTCGAGCAGGGCCTTTACAAGATAGGTTCCGCCGATGAAAATTCGCCGCTTCTTGTGACGGTTGATTTCGCGCTTACGTACTTTATCGTCTCAGGCGAAGTTGAAAGGTCAAAAATACCTAGCTGGATGCTGATTCCAGATGCCGGCGGATATTCGGTGCTTACCGCCTGGGCTTCTGGCAAACTCAGCGGCAAGTCAATAGCAAAAGCGGTAAAAGATTTTGCCGTAGAAGAGAAACTGAAGACCAGGGAGATTGTAATACCGGGAAAGGTGGCGGTGCTGAAAGCCGACATCGAAGACGAACTGCCCGGCTGGAAAGTGGTGGTTGGCCCGGATGAAGCGGCATTGCTGCCCAAGTTCCTCAGAGATTATGCGGACAAAAAGGTGTCCTAAATTAGCGGAGGTGTAGGTATGGCAAGATTTCTTACGATAGGCGAGAGGATTCACGTCATTTCCCCAGTGATAAGGAAGGCCCTCCAGGAAAGGGACCCCGAGCCCATAATAGCAAGGGCTAGGGAGCAAATTGAAGCCGGAGCTCATTACCTGGATGTCAACATAGGGCCTGCCGAGAAAGACGGGGAGGAACTCATGCCGTGGGTAGTGAAGCTCCTGCAGAGCGAATTTCCAAATACGCCGCTTTGCCTTGATACTGCAAATACCAAGGCCATCGAGGCAGGACTCAAGGTGTACGACCCGAAGCCCGGCAAGGCAATTATAAATTCAGCCGACGCCGGCTCGAGGATTGGCATGCTGGAAGTGGCTGCCGAATACGGTGCGATGGTAATAGGATTGTGCGCCAAGGAAGGCATACCGAGGGATAACGAAGAGCGCATAGCTTACTGTACCGAAATTCTCGATAAGGCGATAGCGGTTGGATTGAATCCCGAAGATATACTATTTGACCCTCTGTTCGTCGTGGTAAAGGGAATGCAGGAAAAGCAGCAGGAAGTGCTCGATGCCGTAAGGCAGATTTCGGAAATGGGGCTGAAGACCACCGGCGGTTTGAGCAATGTATCCAACGGATGCCCCAAAGAGATAAGGGGCCTTATCGAGGCGGTATTTTGCTCGATGGCAATTCAGTGCGGGTTGAGTTCCGCCATCATCAACCCTCTAAACAAATTATTGATGGATGTTATTAAGACGGCCGAAGTTATAAAGGGATGGAACCTGTACTGCGATTCTTATCTTGATTTATAAAAATAAAGAAAGGGGTGGCCAATATGGCGCTTTTTGACATTATTTTTGAGGGGTCTAAGCAGGCCCTTGAAGCCGCGAAGGCTGCTGTCGAAGCAGCAATCGAGAAAAAGGGAAGCGACGCCAAGGTGGCATTTCCCGAGACTGCATACGGCCTTCCTGCCATATATGCGGCGACCGGAAAAAAGATAGGAACTCTGGGTGAACTCCGGGATGCCCTTTCCATCGTCGAAAGCCTGATAGTGCCCGAACAAAACCTGGAAAAAGCTTTGAACGCCGGACTTGCTACGGCGCTTTCTGCGGAAATAATTGAGGCGTGCAAATATGCCGTGGAAGAAAAACCTTACAGCGAGCCATGCGTCGGGTTCATTTCCGATGCGGTAATCCGTTCCCTGGGCGTGCCGCTGGTCACCGGAGATATACCTGGTGTAGCGGTTGTAATTGGTGAAGCACCTTCTGCACAAGAAGCAGCTAAAGTCATTAAAGATTACCAGAACAAAGGCCTTCTTGTTTTCTTGGTTGGGAAAATAATCGACCAGGCCTTGGAGGCCAAAGTAAAAATGGGGCTTGAACTCCGCGTTGTGCCCCTGGGGTATGATGTGACTTCCGTAATCCACGTGGTGACTGTTGCAATAAGGGCGGCCCTCATATTCGGCGCTGTACCTCCCGGCAATTTGGAGGAACTATTAAAGTACACCAGAGAAAGAGTGCCGGCTTTCGTAAACGCCCTGGGGAGCTTGAGCGAACTTGTCGTATCCGCCGGTGCAGGTGCCATAGCCCTCGGATTTCCAGTGATTACCGACCAGGATGTGCAGGAAGTGCCCCATTACCTTATAGTGCAAAAGGACTACGACAAAATAGTACCCACTTCTTTGGAGGCCCGGGGCATAAAGATAAAAATAACCGAAGTGCCTATACCCGTAGGATTTGCGGCTGCCTTTGAAGGCGAGAGAGTAAGGAAAGAAGATATGTTCGCAGAATTCGGCGGTGGAAGAACTCCTGCCTGGGAACTGGTAAGGATGCGGGATATGGCGGATGTGGAGGACCATAGGATAGAGGTGATAGGTCCAGACATAGATACCCTCGCCCCCGAAGGCGGAAAGCTGCCTTTAGCGATTCTGGTGGAAGTTGCGGGCAAAAACATGCAGGAAGATTTCGAACCCGTTATCGAACGCCGGATACATTACTTCCTAAACTATATAGAGGGCGTAATGCATATAGGGCAGAGGGATATAATGTGGCTTAGAATCAGCAAATCAACGTACGAAGCCGGTTTCAGGCTGCACCACATAGGAGAAGCGCTGTACGCCAAGATGTTGGATGAGTTTGGCAACATTATTGATAAGGTACAGGTCAAGATTTACACGGACAAAGAAAAGGTAATAAAACTTGCCGAAGAAATTGCAAGGCCGAAATACGAAGCCAGGGATGCAAGACTTGCAGGACTTACCGATGAAAGCGTGGACACCTTCTACTCCTGTCTTTTGTGCCAGTCCTTCGCACCGGCACACGTATGCATAGTGACGCCGGAAAGATTGGGGCTCTGCGGTGCTGTAAGCTGGCTTGACGCCAAGGCCACAAAAGAAATCAATCCTACAGGCCCGTGCCAGCCGATTGTAAAGGGAGAGTGTAAGGACGAGATAAAGGGTTCCTGGGATTCGATAAATAAGGCGGTGCAGGAACTTTCCCACGGAGCCACTAAAGAAGTGAATATCTATTCGATTATGGAAAATCCTATGACTTCCTGCGGTTGTTTCGAGTGTATATGCGGAGTAATGCCCGAAGCCAACGGCGTGATAATAGTAAACAGAGAATATGCGGGAATGACTCCCCTCGGCATGACCTTCGGAGAACTGGCGTCCACCACCGGAGGAGGCGTCCAGACCCCCGGTTTTATGGGCATGGGCAGGCAGTATATAACCAGCAGGAAATTTCTCCTGGCAGAAGGCGGAATAAAGAGGCTGGTTTGGATGCCTAAGGAATTGAAAGAGGCCTTAAGAGAAAAGTTGAATCAAAGGGGCAAGGAAATAGGTTTTGAAAATTTCGCCGATATGATAGCAGACGAAACCGTGGGAACCGACCCCGATTCGGTAGTGGCATTCCTGAACAAAGTAGGTCATCCTGCTTTAACGATGGACCCAATTATGTAGATTGGAGGTTTTGGCTATGAATTTACCATCCGACATCAGGTACCACAAGGAACACACCTGGGCAAGGGTAGAAGGAGATATTGCCGTTGTCGGCATTACCGATTACGCCCAAGAAAAGTTGGGGGAGGTCCTATTCGTGGATCTTCCGGAGGTTGGCGACAGAATCAAAAAGGATGAGGTTTTCGGGAGTATAGAATCTGGTAAGGTTGCATCAGACCTCTATGCTCCGGTGAGCGGAGAGGTGGTAGAGGTAAACGAAGTTCTGGCCGAAAGTCCGGAGCTTGTCAACGAATCCCCCTATGAAAAGGGATGGATGATTAAGGTTAAAATGAGCGACCCGGCCGATTTGGAAGGGCTGATGGATGCTGTTGAATACTCGAAGCTGTTAAAGTAAGCCGTTAAAAAGGTAACCGCCGGGGAAAGGCCCTGTAAAATTCTGCCGATCAGGGTCCGTCCCCGGCGCTATTCTAAATTTGAGAAAAGGTGAAAACATGGATGGATGCAACATACTGTTCAAACCCCAAAACAGGACCGTAAAAGTGAAAATAGGTACTAGTGTACTGGAAGCTGCTCGCAGGGCTGGGATTTTCATCGACGCGCCCTGCGGCGGGAGTGGTCACTGCGGGAAGTGCCGCATAAAGATACTCGAGGGGAATTATTCGTGTGAAAAATCTCCCGCGCTGTCCGATGAAGATTATGAAAGAGGCATACGCCTGGCGTGCCTTACGTACGTCCGGAGCGATATGGTGGTAGAAATTCAGGAAGTTAAAGCGGCAAGCGATGTGCTGGTGGAGGATTTAGCTCCCGGCGAAGAGGAAGAGGGATGGATAAAAAAGGCCCGAAGGACGCTCGAAGATTCGGGGATGACAATCAAAAGCGGGTTTGAAAAAATAAAGCTTACTCTTAACCCTCCGACGCTAGACGACAACATCCCGGACTGGGAACGCCTTTGCAGAGGACTTGAAAAAAGACTAGGCTTTGCATCTTATAAGTGTTCTCTAGATTTGCTAAAGAAGCTGCCGGGAACTCTCAGGCGGAATGGTTTTGAAATAAACGTTGTACTGCAAGGAGAAAAGGACGAATATGAGATAATAGATATTAGAGGTTCTGACGAGGATAAACCCCTTTACGGAATATGCGTTGACGTGGGGACGACTACTGTGGCGGCGAATCTGGTGGAACTCGAGACGGGAAAAATAAAGGAGTCGGCGTGTGCCGGCAATTTGCAGATTCAGTACGGGGCCGACGTCATCAGTCGAATCATTTATTCGACAAGAGAAGGTGGTCTTTCAACTCTAAAACGTGCAATCATCGACGGCACGATAAACCGTCTTGTTGAAGAAATGACTGCAAGAAGCGGCTTAAATCCTGAAGATATAGTTTTCGGAGTTTTTGCCGGCAACACCACGATGGCCCATCTTCTTCTCGGGGTGGAAGCGGAAAACATACGGCTGGAACCTTATATACCGGCATTCAGAAACCACCCGCCGCTCAAAGCAAGGGAAGTGGGAATTCGTATAAATCCCGATGCGCCAGTGTTTATAGTTCCGGGGGTGGCAAGTTATGTCGGAGGAGATATTGTTGCAGGAGTGCTGGCGGCCGGTATTTGGGACAGCGATGAGAAGGTGCTTTTTATTGACCTTGGCACCAACGGCGAGCTGGTTTTCGGAAACCGTGAAGTTATGGTGGCTTGTGCGTGTTCTGCGGGTCCTGCTTTTGAAGGGGGAGAGATGAGCTGCGGCATGAGAGCTATGCGGGGGGCCATAGATGAAGTGACGATAGACGCAAGGACGTTGGAACCCTCCTACGGCGTGATAGGAGGCGGCAAACCCCGAGGAATTTGCGGTTCGGGCTTTATAGACCTTATAGCGTCTATGTTTTTAAGCGGAATAATAAGCCCGAGAGGCAAGATAAATGCCAATTTTAACTCCGGAAGGATAAGATTTAATGAAAATTTACAGGTTTATGAGTACGTTGTAGCTTTTAAGGATGAAACTGAAGACGGGCGCGATATAACGATAAACGAAATCGACCTGGACAACTTCATCAGGGCAAAGGGAGCGGTGTACGCAGGAATAAAAACCCTGCTCAATACCCTGGCTATGGATACAAGGGACATCGAGAAAATAATAATAGCCGGTGGTATAGGCAGAAGGCTTGATATAAAGAATTCAATAGCTATAGGCCTATTGCCGGAATTGGAAGAGGAAAAATTCACTTATATAGGCAACAGTTCCCTCAAAGGAGCTTACCTTTGCCTTATAAGCGATGACGCCAGGAAAAAAGCGAGACAAATTGCAGAATCGATAACTTATGTGGAACTCAGCGCCTTTCCGGCTTATATGGAAGAATTCACGGCGGCTTGTTTTCTGCCTCATACGGACGCCAGACTTTTTCCTTCCAGCAAAAAGAAAAAAACTTTTTCTCTTCGGGGTATTGACAGGGAGGGCAAAGGCATGTAAAATTTATAAGTGGAAAGTGAAGAATAAAAGATTTCGGTGGCCATGGCGGAGGGGAAACACCGGTTCCCATTCCGAACACACAGGTTAAGCCCTCCAGCGCCGATGGTACTGGGGAGTATTCCCCGGGAGAGTAGGACGCTGCCGAAATCTTAAAATATGGCGTTCCTCGATAGCTCAGCGGTAGAGCATCCGGCTGTTAACCGGAGGGTCGTAGGTTCGAATCCTACTCGAGGAGCCAATTTTTAAATTGCAGGGATGGTGGAACTGGCAGACACGCTACTTTGAGGGGGTAGTGGAGGTTCGCTCCGTGCGGGTTCAAATCCCGCTCCCTGCACCAAGAAGGTCACGGTTTTCGAGGATTTTTCGAAAACCGTTTTTTATTTTTTATTTGAGGTCATTTTAAACTTTGTCATGGTGATAATTATGTTGAACAAAAAAGAAAAAATCAAGGATTATGCGAGGAAAATAGGGTTCGATAAAATAGGCTTTGCGAGTGCCGAACCTTTTTGGGAAGAGAAAGAGATATTGATGGAAAGGAAAAGGGCTGGACTTTTTTCGTCCTTCGAAGAGAGTGACATTGAGCTCAGGTGCCATCCGGAAAAGCATCTTCCCGGGGCAAAGACGATTATTTGCTTTGCTGTGAGCTATTTTTTTGAAAAAGAGGATGTTCCCGGAGAAAATTCGTCAGAACCTCTTGGAATAATATCAAAATATGCTTTACTGCGTGATTATCACGATGTGCTTTTTCAAAAATTGAAGTTAATGGCCGATTTTATCTATTCCATGTGGGGGGCCAAATCAAAAATATTCGTCGATTCAGGAGGCCTTTTGGAAAGGGCGGCTGCCCGGCGGGCAGGGATAGGCTGGATTGGTCAGAATACGTGTCTTTTTACCGAGGAGTTCGGTTCCTGGGTTTTTTTAGGCGAGTTGATAACCAACCTGGAAATAGAACCGGACATGCCTTGCCGTAACCTGTGCGATAACTGCGGCAAGTGTGTAAAGGCCTGTCCGACGGGAGCTTTAGAAGAGCCGTATCGACTGAATCCTTTCCGCTGCCTTTCTTATATTACCCAAATGAGAGGGGCGATTCCGGAAGAATTTCGAGGAAATTTGGGCTTGAGGCTGTTTGGCTGCGATACCTGTCAGGAAGCATGTCCCAAGAATAAAAAAATTATCCTTGTTAACCATGAAGAGTTTATGCTGGACTATCAAATAGAAAGGCGTCTTACTAAATTGATTTTTATGAATAACGTGGAATTCGAGAAAAACTTTAAGCTGACCCCCATCGCCTGGCGCGGCAGGAACGTGTTGCGCAGAAATGCAACGGTTGCTTTGGCAAATACCGGAGTCGGGTATAAAAAATACTTCGAAAAACTTCTCTCCGACCCTTCGCCCGTAATAAGGGAACACGCGATGTGGGCCTTGAAAAGATAAAAGGCAGTCAAAAGACTGCCTCGTTTTACTGCGGTTTATACCATCCTTTTTGAAGCATGTAATCAAAAACCATTTTTGCATTCTGCTGCTCTTCGTCCTGAATCTGGCGGAGGGCATTCCTGACAGCTTCGTTGGTGCATTCCATAATTGCCGTTTCGTAGACGCCCGACAGGTATTTCATAGTCATGAGCACGTCGTTCATAACATCTTTGTCCGCAATAGTAACTGTTTGATGCATAAAAAACCGCACCTCCTTTTAAATTTAATAGGATGGGGGCTGAATTCCCGCTTGGTTGAGGAGATTTGTGATTGTGTCTATATGGTGCTGTCCCCTGGTAGCTAGATTCCTGAGCATGTTCGCTATTTGGGGGTCCTGCACCTGGCCGGCGTAAAAATTGCACTTTGTAACACTTACCCTTTCATGGTTCAGCGTATCTTGCAAGTATAGCTTTTCTTTTTGAGTCAATTGCACGACTACCACCTCCACGTTTATTTTTTCCCCCGTATTTTTTTATATTCGTGGGTAAAAATAGCTTTTGAAGTTGAATTGTAATCTTTTATTTAATAAAATTGACTTAGGGTGAAAATAATGGAAGTTAAATATAAAGTGTGGATAGAACATGATGGAAAACAGGTTTTTGGTGAAGGAATTTATAGGCTCTTGCAGCTAGTGGAAAGATACGGTTCCATCAATCGGGCTGCTCAGGCTCAAAATATGTCCTACAGGCAAGCGTGGGGGAAAATAAAGGTTATAGAAAAAAGATTGGGGATCAAACTTTTGGAGAGGCACAAAGGAGGAGAATACGGAGGCGGAGCGGTTTTGACGGAAAAGGCAAAAGAAATAATGAAACGGTACGGGGAATTAGTTGACAAAATAGACGAACATATAAAGGAGTGGTCGCACGGTGGAAATGAAAGAGGTTTACCTGGATAATAGCGCTACCACAAAAGTAGCGAAAGAAGCCGTCGATGCGATGGTGCATGCTTTGACGGTAGCTTTTGGGAATCCTTCTTCTCTTCACCGAAAAGGTATGGAAGCTGAAAAAATAGTCAATAAGGCCAGGGAAAAATTGGCTTTGTTTTTAGGTGTGAAAGCAAGGGAGATTTATTTTACATCCGGCGGCACTGAATCCAACAATCTGGCGATAAAGGGAGCGGCTTACGCCAGAAGGCGATATGGAAAGCACCTTATAACCACATCGATAGAACATCCTTCTGTGCTGGAAGTATTTAAACAATTGGAAGAAGAGGGTTTTTCCGTTACTTATCTTGACGTGGATGAAAAGGGGCATATAAATTTAGAAGAATTAAAACAGGCGATAAAACCCGATACCGTAGTTGTAAGCATTATGTACGTAAACAACGAAGTTGGATCAATACAGCCAATCCAGGACGCCGCAAAAATTATATCGCAAAACAAAAATACCCTTTTTCATGTGGACGCAGTCCAGGCTTTTGGAAAGATTTCGCTAATCCCTAATCTTTCCGGCGTACATCTCTTGTCGTTGAGCGCCCACAAGATATACGGACCCAAGGGAGTGGGAGCGCTGTTTGTCAGGGAAGGGACGAAAATAACGCCCTTATTTAACGGCGGAGGTCAGGAAGAAGGGTTGCGTTCAGGGACGGAAAACGTCCCGGGAATAGCAGGTTTTTCGGCGGCGGCGGAACTTGTATTTAAAAATTTTGGTGCTTGGCAGGCGAAGATGAGAGAATTAAAGGAGAGGTTGAAGACGGGGATTCTTTCAGAAATACCGGATACGGTATTAAATGGGCCGGATGATGGTGCGCCGCATATTCTTAATATATCCTTTCTCGGAACGAAAGCGGAGGTCCTTCTTCACGCGTTAGAATCGCACGGTATATATGTATCTACTGGGTCGGCTTGTTCGTCGCATAAGAACGCAAGAAGTCATGTGCTCGCAGCTATGGGCAAGACCGCTGAAGAGATTGAAGGTGCCATTCGTTTTAGCTTATCGCCGTTCCTTTCTATTGAAGATATTGATTATACAGTGGAAATTCTAAAAAAAGAAGTGAACGAATTAAGAAAATACGTTCGGAGGTAGACGATGGAAAGCATTTACCTTTTGAGCTTCGGAGAAATTGGGTTAAAGGGAGAGAACCGCCCGTTTTTCGAGCGCATTTTGATAAAAAGGATAAAACAGGCCCTCGAAGGGTTTGAAGGGTTGGATGTAACGAAAACCCACGGGAGAATATACGTGAGGGTAGCGGGACCACAGGATGAAGTGATAGAAAGGCTAAAAAAGGTTTTCGGGATTGTAGCTATAAGTCCTGCAAAAAGCTGTGACCTGGACATAGAGTCAATCAAAAGTGCTGCCCTAGAAGCTGTTAAAGAAGTCGATTACAAAGGTAAGACCTTTAAAGTAGAAAGCAGAAGGACCAACAAGTCTTTTCCGATTAAATCTCCGGATATAAGCCGTATGGTGGGTGCTCATATTCTGAAAAACTTAAAAGGACTAAGCGTAGATGTCCATAATCCGGACATTGAAGTCAATGTAGAAGTAAGAGAAAAAGGGTTTGTCTATTGCAAAAGAATCCCGGGTCCCGGAGGCCTTCCTGTGGGGTCGAACGGGAAGGCTCTACTTTTGCTGTCCGGCGGAATTGACAGCCCGGTCGCGGGATACATGGTGATGAAACGGGGAGTTGCGATAGAAGCGGTTTACTTTCACAGCTTTCCATTCACCAGCGATAGGGCCAAAGAAAAGGTTATTGAATTGTGCCGGGTTCTTGCAGGATATTGCGGCAAAATCCGCCTCCATGTGGTAAATTTTACTGATGTCCTCAAAGAATTGGGAGAAAAGGGTCCCAACGAACTTTTGACAATATTGATGAGACGGATGATGGTTAGAATTTCCCAGGAAATAGCAACCAAAATCGGTGCAAAGGCTTTGATAACCGGCGAAAGCATAGGGCAGGTGGCCAGCCAAACCATGGAAGCTTTGGTGGCTACTAATGAGGTGGCAAAACTCCCGGTATTCAGGCCCCTTATAGGCTTCGATAAAGTGGAAATAATTGAACTCGCCAAAAAAATCGGCACCTACGACATTTCGATTGAGCCGTATGCCGACTGTTGTTCCATATTTGTCCCCGAACATCCAAAAACTAGGCCGAAACTGGACGATGTCCATAAGGCGGAAGAAAGGTTCGACATTGAAGGATTCCTCCGGATGAGTTTGGATAATGTTGAAGTAATAGAAGTAACGGGGTCTTATTAGTACGGGCGGTGATGGAAAGCTACAGGAGGAAAAAGGGATGAAGATATTGTTGGTGGGTATAAATGCGAAATACGTCCATACGAACCTTGCGATTAGAAATATCGCTGCTTTCTTCGGCGGTGGAGACATCGAAATTTTCGAAGGCACAATAAACGACAATATGGATGATATATTGGACGAAATTATTTTAAGACAGCCCGACCTCGTGGCTTTCTCATGTTATATCTGGAATATTGAAGATGTACATTATTTGGCGGAAAACCTGAAGAAGGTAAAACCGGGAGTTGTGGTAGTCTTCGGCGGCCCGGAGGTTTCATACGATGCCGGTGAAGTTTTAAAAGGATGCGACTATGTGGATTTCATCATCGTCGGAGAAGGGGAACTTTCCTTTAAAAAGCTTATAGATGCTATGCTCGGTTGCCTTTCTTTTGAGGAGGTTCCCGGATTAGCCTACCGCAGGGATGGCGGAATACATATCAATGAAAAAGGTCCATTTGTATCGTTGGATGGAATACCTTTTTCGTACGGTGAAAGTGAAGATTTAAAAAACAGGATGGTATACTACGAGACGTCCCGGGGCTGCCCTTTTAGATGCGCTTTTTGCCTTTCATCATTAGATTCAGCCGTGAGGGTGGCAAGTCTCGATAAAGTAGAAAAAGACCTTGCTTTTTTTGTAGGTAAAAATGTCCCTCTGGTAAAATTGGTGGACCGTTCCTTTAACTGCAATACCGAAAGAGCGGTAGCAATTTTAAATATAATAAAACGATTGGGCGGTGATACGGTCTTTCACTGTGAAGTAAATCCGGAGCTTGTCAACGACAGATTTTTAGAAGCTCTTGAGGGGATTGAAGAAAGGCTCTGGTTTGAAGTCGGAATACAAACGACCAATCCCGTAAGCTTAAGGGAAATTTCCAGGAATCCCGATTTTAAGAAAGCTCTAAAGGGAGTCGAACTTTTAAAAAAAGCAGGGATAAAGCTCCACGTTGATTTAATTGCGGGCCTTCCTTATGACGATTTTGAAAGTTTCAGCGAGGCTTTTGATGATGTGTACCGGCTTGAACCCGATGAAATTCAATTGGGGTTTTTGAAACTTTTGAAAGGCACTGTTCTGAGGGAGAAGGCGGACGAGTACGGCATAGTTTATCGGTCTTGCGCTCCTTATGAAATCCTCTACAATCGGTGGATTAGTTATGAAGAACTATGTGTGCTGAAAGGTATCGCAAAGCTGGTCGATAAGTACTACAATACCGGCCGTTTTAAATTTACATTAGGCTACCTTGCGAAAACCTTTAAAAGGCCTTTTGATTTTTATTATGAGATGTACAGGTACTGGCGGGGAAAAGGCCTTTTCAGAAAAGAACTTTCGCTAAAATCGCTATACGATTACTTTGAGGATTTTTCAAAAACCTTGAACGTGGAAGAAAAGCTCGTAAGAGACCTTATTAAATTTGACTTTTTGTATTCCGGCGGTAAGGGTTCCGTTCCCGATTGTGTAGATCTAGAAGAGGACCGGAAACTTAAAGATAAAGTGAGGTTGATTTTGAGCGACCGGCATTGGCTGGAACGGAATTTACCTGAAGTCAAAAATTTATCCGGGAGGGAACTGTGGAAGAAAATTGCATACGGAATTTTCGGTCACGACTTGACGACAGATTTAAGCCAAAGGGAAACCGGGATTATTTTTTTCTACGATAAAAGAAAAACCCGTTATGCAAAATTTGAGCCGTAGCCGGAAAGCTCTTTTTCTCACATCAGCCTGCTCAGAAGAAAAGCAGCTAGAAATCCGGCAAGTAGTCCTATATTGTCGATTTCATCGCCTATTTGGTGAGCTTTTGGAATCATATCAGTACCCGTCATAAAAAGGATTGAACCGCCGGAAAAGGCCATTATCATTCCGAGCCAGGTTTGTCCTATGCCCTTGAGCAAATAGTACCCGCTCAAAGCTGCGAAAGGGTCAAGCAGAGCGATTAATCCGGCTAAAGTCATCGCGGCCTTAGATGAAAATTTGCCTTCTCTTATTAGTTCGGAAGTGGATGAGATGCCCTCCGGGATATTGTGTAAAAAAATCGAAAGCGCAAGCACTATGCCCAGCCTCCCTGTATCGCTTGCGAACCCTATGCCCATGCTGAGGGCTTCGGGGAGGTCATCTAATGCAGTTCCCAGGATAAAGCCCATTCCGGGGGTAATTCTTTTTATGAGAAATCTTTCTAAAGCATAAAACACGATTCCTCCTGCGAGAAAAGCCGCAGATGTGAGTACCGGCCCCGAATGGCGGTATGCTTCGTGCATTAGAGAATAAGATAATACCGAAATTAGCACCCCCGAACCGAAAGTAAGTACAAAGGCAAAGATTTTATCCGGAATTTTTTTCGTCCCCAAAAAGCCGCCTAGTATTACTGCTAGGCCGGAGAGGGAGCTGTATAAAAAAATCTTAAAAAAAATATCCATAAAAACTCACCTCCTATGGAGGATTTAAAAGGATAAACGGTGAATTTAATAATGAGAAGCGAAGCGGAGCATTTTTAGACATATTAAAAAGGTTATATAAAAATATGGGGGGTTTGTTTTGCCGTACTCTATCTGTCCTTACTGCTTAAAAAGGTCTTATTCTGCAGCGGATCTAAGAGTATGGATATGCCCTTATTGCGGCAGGGAAGTAGTGGAAAAGGAAATATCTAACGAAAAAGGGGATATAGAAGATGTAAAAGAAGAGCAAGGTTAAGACCTTGCTCTTTCTTATTATAACCAAAAGGGCAGCGCTCTAAAACGCCGCCCTTCTCTACCATACTGTTGGCCTTTTATAATGTTTGTCCATTTTTAGAACATAGGATGCTACGTTAAAGGCGTGGTCTCCGATGCGTTCAAGATTGCTTATTAAATCCAGGTAAATGACTCCCGAACTTGGATTGCATTTTCCTTCGTTGAGTCTTTTTATGTGGTTTTCTCTTAGTTTCCGGTCCATGGAGTCTATTTTATCTTCGTTTTGAACTACTTTGGCTGCAAGTTTTGGGTCAAATTCAAGAAAAGCTTTGACCGCATTGGAGAAACTTTCTTCCACCTGGGTTGCCATTTCCGTGAGCTCTTTCAAAGCTTCATCGGTAAAGGGAAGGCTGTGTTCTTCTTTGTATTCGGCAAGTTCCAGTATATTCACGTCATGATCGCCAACCCTCTCCATATCGTTTATGGCGTTGATCATATCTGCAATTGCTCTGGATTCGTCTGAAGCAAGGGGCTTTTGCGAAAGCAGCGCAACGTATCTTGTAATTTCCCGGGCTAAATCATTTATTACTACTTCCCTTTCCCTGAGGGTCTTGGCTTCTTTCTCGCTGAAATTCATAAAGAGCTTAATGCCCTCTTGCAGGTTTTTCAACGCCAATTCGCCCATGCGAGCGATTTCCTTTTTTGCCTGCGTTAAAGCAAAAACAGGAGTTTCCAAAAATCTTTCGTCTATATATTTTGTCCCCTTTTCTATGACCTCAACTTTTCCTGGTATCAAGTACGTTGCTATCTTTACGAGTAGTGCCGCAAAAGGCAGCTGTATTGCGGTATTTATCACGTTAAAGAAGGTGTGGGCATTTGCAATCTGTCTTACAGGATCCGTTGAAGTGTGAACAACAAACATTTGGAAAAAGGGTAATATCAGCATAAATATTATCGTGCCTATTATGTTGAAAAGCAAATGAAGAAGTGCAGCTCTTTTAGCTGTGACATTAGTTCCTATGCTTGAAAGCAAGGCCGTTACGCATGTGCCGATGTTATCCCCAAACAGAATGGGTAAAGCTACGGAAATGTCTACTATACCTTGTGCGGCCAAAGCCTGGAGGATACCTATGGTAGCACTGCTGCTTTGAATTATGCCCGTTGTTATGAATCCTGCAAGAACGCCCAATATAGGGGTTTTACCAAAATTCGTCATGAAATTCACAAATTCGGGCATCTTGGATAGCGGCTTTAACGCAACTTCCATCGTTTGCATTCCAAAGAACAACAGGCCGAAGCCGAGGATGACTTGTCCTATAAATTTTTGGCGTTTGCTTTTAGAGAATAAATGAACTGCGGTCCCTAATCCGATGGCGGGTAGGGCTACTTTTGTTAGTTTAAAGGCGATGAGCTGAGCAGTCATGGTTGTACCTATATTGGCTCCCATGATAACGCCGATGGCCTGCATGAGGTCCATTATACCTGCATTGACAAGTCCTACTACCATTACTGTGGTGGCACTGCTGCTTTGTATGATTGCGGTCACTATGGTTCCCGTGAGAACGCCTATCAACCTGTTTCTGGTAAAGTATTCTAATATAATCCGTAGCCTGTTTCCTGCCGCTCTTTCTAGGCCCTCTCCCATGAGCTTCATTCCGTAAATGAAAAGTCCAAGACCCCCGACAAGTGTAAATGAATTCTCTAAATTCAAACACATCCTCTCCCGTTTTATATGTTGTTGCCAAAGTAATTATAGCACACCGCCGGACTTTTTAAAACTAAATTCGCATAAATCAAAATAAATCATCAGGGGTTTTCATAGACCCCTGTTGTAAAGTTTTTTCTTTTTTCGCGGGAAAAGTCCTATTATTTTAATTCCGTCTTTTGCAAAGTCCACCAAGCTACTTATAACGAAGCCTATCCCAGCACCTAGCAAAATGCTATAAGCGAAGGAATCCCCCTTGTTCAGTAAAAGTTCCAGATTAAGACCAAGAGAAGCCGGAATTCCTATAATTGGCCGAAGAGTAGGTAAATAGTCCGTATAGTACGGAATCCAGGAAATCAAGCTCCAGATAATTCCTAAAGTAACTCCTCTTTTTTGATTTTTTGAAATCATAAACACCTCTCCTGTTTGGGGTTTCAATAAATTGTATTCTTAAAATCTTGTCATTTATTCAAAATATATTTTGCTTCCATGACAATTTTATTAAGAATTGTAGTCTAGACAACAGAATTAATCCTTAATTTTTTTAATAATATTGATAAAAAAGGAACGGGAGGTTTGCAGCAGCTTTAAGAAACTATCCTGATAATTAACTGTACTTAACTATTCTGCTACCATAAAAGTATGGAACTCTTATCTATTAGAGAAGTAAGAGATTCGACTACACCCGAATAAGCTGCAAGTATGGGGAATGGGGTCTGTTCAGACCCGTGCGTCTGCCCAGCGGTAAGTGGAGATACCAGACTTGTCCAAGATTTGCTGGCTGTAGTGACTTCCTTTTCAGCCCGGCTGTATGGTGCGAGGGGTGGCAGGAAAATCCTGCAAGGCTTTCGGGAGCTGATAATGGATGCCGAAGAAACACAAAAAGGACAAATTTAGCATGACAGTTTGCGGAGAGTTCTTTCCGGAA
Organism: Fervidicola ferrireducens; assembly: GCF_001562425.1. GTDB lineage: Bacteria > Bacillota > Thermosediminibacteria > Thermosediminibacterales > Thermosediminibacteraceae > Fervidicola > Fervidicola ferrireducens. The sequence continues at coordinate 1,017 of NZ_LOED01000034.1, read as the reverse complement.
GTTTACCCGGCCTTCCGCTCACAAAAATGGGGCCGTGGAGAGGAAGACCCTCTTGAGACGGAGATGCGCCTTTTCTGCGCTTGCCAGCGTTGGGCCTTCAACCGGCTATTAGAGGGTGCATCCCGAGATGAAATAGAGAAATTGGGGCAAAAACTATTCGGAATCAACTCCCGGTATGTGGACGACGCCAGGCTTAAGGCACAGGCCGTGCTGGACTCCCAAAAAGAGCTGCTGCAGCTGGAGATTGAGGAGACGGAAAACAAGCTACGCCGGGCGAGGAAGAAACTCGGCCTTGCTATGAAGAAGCTAGCGAAGGCAGAAGAAAAAAGCTATGTCCCACACGTTGTTGAAAAACTCCGCCTGGTGGTCAAGGGACGGAACAACCGGGTAGCATCTCTAGAGAAGAAGCTGGCCGAGCTTGAGGCTTACCGGGAGAATGGCACGATACCAAAGGTAGTCTTTGGCGGCAGAAAGCTATGGGAAAAGGTCTGCAAGGGGCGGGCCACGCTGGAGGAGTGGCGAGCATCCCGCAAAAACCGCCTTTACTCCCGGGGAGACGAGACAAAGGGCGGTAACCCTAACATTAAGGTATCCTTTGACGGGCAAGAATTCCGCTTGGCTGTCTCCATATCCCACCTTTCCCAACAGACAGGCACGGATAAACTTGGCCGCCCGAAGATGAGCCGTGCCCGAGGGTGGAGGGCATGTTGTGGCTTCCGGAGAAGCACCGGGACCTGGTGCGGATATGGCTAGCTATGAAGCTGCCCTACACAGTAGAGCTGGTCCGCACCCCGGAGGACCGCTATATAGCGCATCTGACGTTCGATTTGGGCGGGATGAAGGAACCCGATTTTACTAAAGGTTGTTTAGCCCTGGACATCAATCCTGACGGCGTGGCCTTATGCAATGTAAACGCCTCAGGCCAGCCGGAGCCGTGGCCGGAAGGGTTCAGCGTTCCCTCCCCCGGCAACCTGGGCAAGTATGAGGGAGAGTTTCAGGTTATCACTTACCCGAACG
>NZ_LOED01000033.1 GCF_001562425.1 Fervidicola ferrireducens | reverse complement strand
TAGTTGTTCTTGTGACATTAGATAACGCACCTCATTCCTCATAGTGACATTTTATCACGATAGTCTACAAGGTGACATTATCATAAAATAACCACATCCCTCCGATTTTATCTCTTGAAAAAATTTCATATATTGGTTATAATATTTACAGCAAAAGTCAAAGATAGTCAAAGTCAAAATTGATTCATTGGACTCGTCCGGAGGGAATCGCTTATGCCTAATCTTGCAGACGTCATAGAAAATTTTATAAAAGAAATGTTTCAGGAAGGGAAGAATATCCTGGAAATTCAGAGAAACGAACTTGCCAGCAAGTTCAGATGCGCTCCTTCTCAGATCAATTACGTGCTTACCACCAGGTTTACCGTCGAAAGGGGATACATTGTAGAAAGCCGCAGGGGAGGCGGCGGATATATAAGGATAAAAAAGTTAAAAATAAGAAATGATGAATTTTTGAGGGAATTAATAGAGCTGGTGGGCGATTCCATCTCGAGTTCTAAGGCCGGTGGACTTGTGCAGTTTATGCTGGAAGAAGGCATTATTTCTAATAGAGAGGCGGAACTTTTCAAAGCCGCCATCAACCGGAAAAATTTAGAGATACCGCTTCCAGAGCGGGATAGGTTGCGGGCCCGACTTTTAAAAGCCATGATTGCTGCTTTGCTGGGCCACGAAGAGGAAAAGGGGGATGATAATTATGATGTGCGATGAATGCAAAAAAAGACCGGCCACAGTGCATATAACGAAGATAATAAATGGAGAAAAAACTTTGCTCCACCTTTGTGAGCAGTGCGCCAGGGAAAAAAGCATATTCGACGTTTCTTTCAACTTAGAGGGAGAGCCGTTTTCGATGCAGAAATTCTTGGCCGGCTTTTTCGAACCCTTCATGAGGGAATTTCCGGAAAAGTCCCAGCCGCTTTCCTGCGACCGGTGCGGATTAACCTTCCCGCGGTTTTCCCAGATAGGCAGGTTTGGCTGCAGCCATTGTTATGAAGCTTTCAAAGGGCAGCTGGATCCGATGCTCCGGCGCCTGCACGGAAAGACGTATCACGTCGGCAAGGTCCCAAAAAGACGAGGCGGAAAGATTCGCATAAAGAGCGAAATAGAAAGGCTCAAAAGAGAGCTACAGGAAGCGGTTAATGCCGAAGAATATGAAAGAGCCGCCGTGCTCAGGGATAAAATCAGAGAACTTGAGCAAAAACTGGGCCGGAGTTGATGGGGGTGCGGGATGTGTCTATTGAGGAGCTTTTGGATACAACAAAAATAGAGTGGATTAATTCGACGGGCCCCGAAAGCGACATAGTGATAACGAGCAGGGTCAGACTCGCCCGAAATCTAAAAGATGTGCCGTTTCCGCACCTCCTCAGCCGGACCCAGGCGGAGGAAGTAATTGACTCGGTGTACAGGGCTTTTTTGACCAACCCGGTTCTTTCCAAAGATGCCAGGCTGTACCTTATGAAGGACTTATCGGATACCGAGAAGAATCTGCTGGTGGAGATGCACTTCATAAGCCCGGATTTGGCGAGAGACGACCGGGGTGCGGTTATAATAAGCGGCGACCGGCGCATAAGCATAATGATCAACGAAGAGGATCACCTAAGGATTCAGTGCATCTTTTCCGGCTTAGACCCGCAAGGGGCTTATGAGCTCGCAAGCCGCGTGGATGACGTGCTGGAGGAGCAGCTGGATTTTGCTTTTGACGAACGCCTGGGGTATCTTACCGCGTGTCCCACCAATGTGGGCACCGGAATCCGGGTCTCCGTCATGATGCACCTTCCCGTGCTCACCATGTTGAAGCAGGTGGACCGCATGTTTTCCACCATGGCTCAGCTGGGATTGGTGGTGAGGGGGCTTTACGGAGAGGGCACCGAATCTTGGGGCAACCTGTATCAGATATCGAATCAGATAACTCTGGGAAAATCTGAAGAGGACATCATACAAAATCTCCTGAGCGTTGCGGGTCAGATAATATCGAGCGAAAGACAGGCCAGGAGAAATCTGAAGGGAGAAGATCGCCTTCGCCTCGAAGACCGCATATCGAGGTCCTACGGAATACTTACGAATTCGAAGCTTCTGTCCACCCAGGAGGCCATGGGTTATATATCCGACGTGAGGCTGGGGGTGGACATGGGCATCATAAAAAATTTGAAACCCGAGGAAATCAACAACCTGTTTATAACCGCCGGACCGTCATATATCCAGGAAGTTTTTAAAAAGACCATGACCCCGCTAGAAAGGGATTTAAACAGGGCAAATTTGCTCAGACAAAAATTATTGAGGTGAGGTGAGGATTATGAACGGGAAATTTACAGAAAGGGCCCAAAAAGTTATAGCCTATGCTCAAGAAGAAGCAAGGCGATTGAACCACAACGTCGTGGGAACCGAACATATTCTTTTGGGATTAATAAGAGAGGGCGAAGGAGTGGCCGCAAAGGCCCTTCAGAATTTGGGTGTGGAGCTTTCCAAGGTAAGGGAACAGGTGGAAAGACTAATCGGTGTCGGCCCCTTCACCGTACAGGGTCCGATAGGATATACGCCCAGGGCGAAGAGGGTGCTGGAGCTGGCTCTGGATGAATCCCGCAGGCTTAAGCACAATTATGTGGGCACCGAGCATATACTCCTAGGGCTCATCCGGGAAGGGGAAGGCGTGGCGGCGCAGGTGCTGGCCAATCTGGGAGTGAGTCTGGAAAGGGCCCGAAACGAGGTCTTATCGCTCCTCGGCACCGATGTAAAAGGACAGGCGAGTTTCAGGAGAGCCAACAATACGCCGACCCTGAACCAGTTCGGAAGGGACCTGACGGAACTGGCGGCAGAAGGGAAGCTGGACCCGGTTATAGGCAGGCAGAAAGAGATAGAGCGGGTCATTCAGGTTTTGACCCGGAGGACCAAAAACAACCCGTGTCTCATAGGCGAACCCGGTGTGGGCAAGACCGCCATCGTAGAAGGACTCGCTCAGCGGATAGTGGAGGGCGAAGTGCCCGAGATTTTGAAAGATAAGAGGATAGTAAGCCTGGATTTGGCTTCCCTGGTGGCGGGGACCAAGTTCAGGGGAGAATTTGAAGAAAGGTTAAAGAAGGTTATAAATGAAGTAAAGCAGGCGGGCAACGTTATCCTGTTTATCGACGAAATGCACACCATAATCGGAGCTGGAGCGGCCGAAGGCGCTATCGATGCATCCAACATATTGAAACCCTCGCTGGCGCGCGGGGAACTGCAGACCATAGGCGCAACCACCCTTGATGAATACAGGAAGCACATAGAAAAGGACCCGGCTTTGGAAAGGAGATTCCAGCCCATAATCGTAGAAGAACCGACGGTGGAGGACACCATAAAGATACTGGAAGGCCTTAGGGATAAGTACGAGGCGCATCATAGGGTTAAAATTTCCGATGAGGCCCTGGTTGCTGCTGCCAAACTTTCGGCCCGCTACATTACCGACCGGTTCCTGCCGGACAAGGCCGTGGACTTAATAGATGAGGCCGCTTCCCGGGTGAGGCTCAAGAGTCTTACGGCTCCTCCCGAACTGAAGGAACTGGAAGACGAGCTGGAAGCGGTGAGAAAGGAAAAGGACGCAGCGATTAAAGCTCAGGAATTTGAAAAGGCGGCAAGACTTAGAGATAAAGAGCAGGAAATAAAGGCCAAGGTCGACAGTTTGAAAGCCCGGTGGCAGCAGGAGCAAAAGCTGGACAATGCAACGGTTACCGAAGAAGATATAGCAAAAATAGTCTCCAGCTGGACCGGCATACCAGTAGAGCGTCTGACCGAAGAAGAATCCGAAAGACTGCTTAAGATGGAGGAGATTCTGCACCAAAGGGTTATAGGTCAGGACGAAGCGGTGAGGGCTGTTGCAAGGGCCATAAGGAGGGCCCGCGCCGGGCTGAAAGACCCGAAGCGTCCCGTAGGCTCGTTTATCTTCCTCGGACCTACCGGTGTGGGCAAAACGGAGCTGGCAAGAGCTCTGGCCGAGGCCATGTTCGGCGATGAGAATGCCATGATAAGGCTTGACATGTCCGAATACATGGAGAAATTTGCAGTTTCCCGCATGATTGGTGCGCCTCCGGGATACGTGGGATATGAAGAAGGAGGAGAACTTACCGAAAAAGTGCGCCGCAAACCTTATTCGGTTGTGCTGTTCGACGAAATAGAAAAAGCCCACCCCGATGTGTTCAACATACTTCTCCAGATTCTGGAAGACGGCAGGCTCACCGATGCCCAGGGCAGGACTGTTGACTTCAAGAATACTGTCATAATAATGACTTCCAACGTGGGGGCAAATCACATACAGAAAACCAGGGCTTTAGGCTTCGCACCTAAAGAAGATGATGCCAAGAATTATGAAGAGATGAAAGAGAGAGTAATGGAAGAACTCAGGCGCACGTTCAGACCGGAATTTTTGAACCGCGTGGACGAGATAATAGTTTTCCATCCTCTCAATGAAGAACACATGAAGAAGATTGTGGACCTCATGCTGAAACAGGTCAACGAGAGGCTGAAAGAAAACAACCTGACCATAGAAGTTTCGGAAAAGGCAAAAGAATGGCTGGTCAAGAAAGGTTTCGATCCCATGTACGGCGCAAGGCCTTTGAGAAGGGTCATCCAAAAAGAGGTGGAGGACAGCCTTTCCGAGGAAATCTTGAAAGGCAGCGTATCGCCGGGCGATGTGGTGCTGGTGGATGTAGAGGATGACAAGCTGACATTCCGGAAAAAAGAGCTGTCTTTGACGGCCAATAGCGGCGAATGATGAGGACACCCGGCTGTGGGATCGGTTTTCGGGGATCTCCCGAATTCGGTTCGCGGCCGGGTTTTATCATTTTTAAAAGCTTTGATAGATTTCAATGGGAGGAGAGGGAGGATTTGAAGGGCAAGAAAAAATACGTCTGCCAGCAATGCGGATTTGAGTCGGTGAAATGGATGGGAAAGTGCCCCGAGTGCGAAAGCTGGAACAGCCTTGTAGAGGAGCTTTCGTTCGAAGAAGAAAAAAAAGCTCCGGGTGGATACCGTAAACCCAGGCTTTTAAGCGAAATACACTATTCGGAAGAGGAACGGATAAAGACGGATTTGGACGAGCTCGACAGGGTCCTGGGGGGCGGCATAGTCCCGGGAAGTTTGGTACTTTTGGGGGGTGACCCCGGAATAGGTAAGTCTACCCTGATGCTCCAGATGGGCGGGAAACTCAGCGCCAGGGGGAAGGTTGTGCTCTACGTAACAGGTGAAGAGTCGGAAAAACAGGTCAAACTGAGAGCGGAAAGGCTCGGGGTTGTAGAAGGGAAGCTTTACATAGCGGCGGAAAACAACATAGAGGTCGTAGAAGGTCACGTGAGGGAACTGCTGCCGCATGTGGTAATCCTGGACTCCGTGCAGACCGTCTATCTTCCGGCGCTGGAGTCACCCCCGGGGAGCATCAGCCAGGTGAGGGAAGTCACCCACAGGCTGCTCAAGCTTTCGAAAGAGACCGGTACGGCCGTATTTATCATTGGGCACGTGACCAAGGAGGGGAGCCTTGCGGGTCCCCGGACTTTGGAGCACATGGTGGATTGCGTGCTTTATTTTGAAGGCGAAAGATATCAGTCGTATCGCGTGGTAAGGGCTGTAAAAAACAGGTTTGGCTCAACCAACGAAATAGGCATATTTGAAATGCATGAAACGGGTCTCATAGAAGTAAAAGCTCCCTCCAAATTTTTGCTCATGGGAAGGCAGAAAGCTGCCCCCGGTTCTGCCGTGGTGTGTACCATGGAAGGCACAAGACCTCTTTTGGTGGAAGTTCAGGCGCTTACCTGCCCTACCGGCTTCAACCTGCCCCGCCGTCAAACATCTGGGATAGATTACAACAGGGCTGTTTTGCTCATTGCCGTTTTGGAAAAGAAGTTGGGGCTTAACCTTACCCACGAGGATGTGTACATTAATGTGGCCGGCGGGATTAAACTCTCCGAACCGGCCGTGGACTTGGCTGTGGCGACCGCCATAGTTTCGAGCTTTAAGAATAGACCTGTAAGGGAAGCGGTGATAATCGGTGAAGTGGGCCTCGGAGGAGAAATACGTTCGGTCAGCTACGTGGAAAAGAGGGTCAATGAAGCCGCAAAGCTTGGTTTTAAGGAAGTTATAATACCTTACGATAATTTTAAGGATTTAAAGACCGGCGGCTCTATCGAGGTCATGGGGGTAAGGGAGTTGAAGGAGGCGATCGACTTGGCCTTGGATTGAGGAGTTCAGGAAAGATTATAAATACCGAGAGTCGTGAGTTTTTCGTTTTCTTCCAGAAGAACGTCTTCGAGGCTCACGTTCAGCAGGTTGCATAAAGCGGTGAGATAAAAAAGATGATTGCCTAGCTCCTGCTTTAGGATCTCCCTGCAGTTGGGGCACAAATTGCCCTTCAGGTGGGTTTCCATGTATGAACTCAGGTCCTGAAGGCTGATGTTGCTGGGGATTTGCTGCTTTTTTGCGTTGATTTCCAGACATCCGCATACGGTGACCGATTTCGCAATGGCCCGGTTGATGCGGCTTACGGTTTCTTGAAGCTTTGTCAGGACGTCTATGATGCTCTTATGCCTTACAAGGCACTGGGAGACTGTAGCTTGGAATTCTTCATAGGTCAGGTCCTTCATTGCTATTCCCCCTATATTTTCTTACAAGTCTTATTATATCCATGACTTCGGGCGTTTGTCAAACTTAAGTTAGAATATAGAGAAAAATGTGAAGGCAAAAAATCTGATTGACATAATTCTGCTATGTATAGTATAATTAAAATTTAACTTGACATTTCAGGAATTTTATGTTATTTAATAATCAAGTCAGCATATATTGATTTAGGAGGCTTCGGCATGTTCAACATAGGGGACAAGGTTGTCTATCCTATGCACGGGGCTGGGATAATAGAAGCCATAGAGGAAAAGGAGATTCTGGGGGAAAAACAAAAATACTACGTTATGAGGATGCATTTCAAGAACATGAAAGTCATGATTCCCATAAAAAGCGTTAAAGCTATAGGCGTTCGTCAGGTCGTGAGCGATGAAGAGATAGAACAGGTCTTCAAAATACTTCGCGGTGAGAAGAGCAAAATGCCGGCCAACTGGAATCACAGGTACAGGGCCAATATGGAAAAAATAAAAAGCGGAAACATATTTCAGGTAGCCGAAGTTGTGAGAAATCTGGGATTGCGGGAAAAGGAAAAGGGACTTTCTACCGGCGAAAGGAGAATGTTTGAAAACGCCAAGCAGATCCTTGCAAGCGAAATCGCCCTGTCGAAAAATATTGATGAGATGAGCGCCCACAGAATGATAGAAAGAGCTTTAGGGTAAGGGCGTTTTTTTTGTATTTCCGGCTTTTCCCTCTCCGAATATAGATTGGAGGGCGATTATATTATATAATGGAAGTGAGGAGAAAGGAAAAAAAGTGCTAAAAATCGGCAATACTTTATATAGGAGGTGATAAAACGATGATATACAGAATCATTCAAGCCGCTCTATCGCTTTTGGGACTCGTTGTGGGATATGAAATTTCTGCAATGGTATTTCGCGTAAACGAACTTTTGAGGCTTTTATCCCTGAACGAAACCAGTGTAATAGCTGGTAAGATAGTTAGCTCTTTAATTTTCGCAATGATATTTTATTTACTAACTCCGAAGGTGTTTTTGTGGGGGACCAGAACCAAGGAATGGCTGGAAAACAGGCTCCAGAAAACGCCGATGAGGGATATACTTTACGGGTTTATAGGACTTTTTATGGGGCTTGTGATAGCAAATCTTTTTTCCATGGCGCTTTTGAGCATTCCGTGGATGGGGCCGTACCTGCTTATAGTAGCAAATCTGGTGCTGGGGTACATCGGAGCGAGTGTGGCCATCAAAAAGCGAGAAGAATTGTCTGCCTTGATTCCCATCCCCGTAGGGCAGAAAAAGCAGCAGACCGCTTCCGCAAATTCATCTGCAAGTTCAAACAGGATAAAACCGAAGATTCTCGATACTAGCGTGATAATAGATGGGCGAATCGCCGATATATGTCAGACCGGGTTTCTCGAAGGGCCGATAATAGTGCCGAGCTTCGTGCTGGAAGAGCTGAGGCACATAGCCGACTCGTCGGATGTCCTCAAAAGGAACCGCGGTCGCCGGGGGCTCGACATTCTGAACAGAATGCAAAAGGAAATGAACATCGAGGTGCAGATTTGCGAGAAAGATTTCGACGATATCGCCGAGGTTGACAGCAAATTGGTGAAACTCGCCCAGATGCTCGACGGAAAGATAATAACCAACGATTTTAACCTGAATAAGGTGGCAGAGCTTCATAAAGTTCCGGTTTTGAACATCAACGAACTTGCCAATGCGGTAAAACCGATAGTTCTCCCGGGTGAGGAAATGGTGGTGCAGGTTATAAAAGACGGCAAGGAGGCGGGACAGGGGGTCGCGTACTTGGACGACGGGACCATGATTGTGGTAGATGGTGGCAAAAAGCATATAGGTGAGACCATAGGTGTTATGGTGACCAGCGTGCTGCAGACCGCTGCCGGGAGGATGATTTTCGCAAAGCCTAAATCGATGTAGCCGGGGTGAAACAAATGAAAGTTGCAGCGGTGATTGCGGCCGGCGGCAGGGGCAGACGAATGAATTCCACGCTGAGCAAGCAGTTTTTAATGCTGAAAGGACGCCCCATCCTTTACTACACCTTGAACACCTTTGAAAGCCTGCAGGAAATCGATGAGATAATACTGGTCGTGGGGTCTTCCGATATTATTTACGCTCAAAGAGAAATTCTCCAGCCCTACCGATTTAGAAAGGTAAAGCTCGTGGAAGGCGGAAAGGAGCGCCAGGATTCTGTTTACAACGGTTTGAGGAGCTGCTCTCCTCAAACCGATATTGTTGTTATACACGATGGGGTGCGACCGTTCGTCACGAGAAAGATAATTTTGGATAGCATCGAAGCTGCAAAGAAGTACAGAGCCGTCGGCGTGGGAGTGCCTGTGAAGGATACCATAAAAGTTGTGGACAAGGGATTTATTCTGAACACCCCCGACAGAAAAACCCTGTGGGCCATCCAGACGCCACAAACCTTTGAGTATTCGTTGATACTCAAAGCCCACGAAGAAGCGAGGAAAAGTGGATTTTACGGTACTGATGATACGGTTCTAGTAGAGAGGCTCGGATTTCCTGTGAGAATGATAGAGGGAGCTTATGAAAACATCAAAATAACTACTCCGGAAGACATGATAGTGGCTGAGGCCTTTTTAAACATGGGATACGGAGATTTCAAGAGGTGAGAAAATGAGAATAGGTATCGGATACGACGCCCACCGGCTGGTAAAGGGAAGAAAGCTGGTATTGGGCGGGGTTGAGATTCCTTACGAAAAAGGGCTGCTGGGCCATTCCGACGCGGATGTCCTGGTCCACGCCATAAATGACGCACTTTTAGGGGCCGCTGCTCTGGGTGATATAGGCGTCCATTTTCCAGATACTGACCCGGAATACAAGGACATACGAAGCATTCTCCTTTTGAAGAGGGTAGGAGAGATGCTAAAACGCGAGGGTTTTGGGGTGGTAAACATAGATTCGGTAGTTTGCGCCGAAAGGCCAAAGCTTTCCCCTTATATAGATAAGATGAGGGAAAACATAGCGCAGGCGTTGAACATATCTAAGGATAAAGTAAGTGTAAAGGCCACTACGACCGAGGGAATGGGGTTTGAGGGAAGAGGAGAGGGGATTTCGGCACAGGCCGTATGCCTCATTAAAAAACTTTGAAAGCTGTAAAAAAGCGGGCTTATCTCGCTTTTTTTTGTGCAAAAAACTCTTGACATTATTATAAGGTGAATTGTATAATCATAAAAAAATAATTGAGCACAAGTATACAAGAGCGCACTTTTAAGGGAGGGTGCCTAGGGTTCCGGCCTGAAAGGTGTCAGGACCAAGCGGCACCAGGCAGGCAAGTCCTGCCACACCGTAGGGATAAAAACCCTCGGAAGGTCCCTGAAAGGGGAATTTCCGTGGGTTTTTATTTTTTTATAAAATTTTATTTTTATTAATCAGTCGGGGGGATAATGGATGATTTCGTGGTCAAAATCCAACGATGTGCTGGGAACTGTGAATAGGGGGAATCCCGCAGAGTCGGGGCTATGTACTCTGTGCAGGGCTGACTGCCAGGGCAGGTGCGAGACCTGGCTTTCAAGCCTCATAGGCAGGAAGATGCTCTATCCGAGGGATTTCGGCACAGTCACGGCAGGAAGCGGTAATACCACGCATTTGGGAATTTCCTACAATTCCTTGAGGATATTGGGTTACAACTACGGTGCTTCAGGACTTAAAGAGGGCCTTTCCAATTCGCCGGACGATTGTATTTTCCCCAATGTAGATATTACAACGGAATTCGGTTGTAGTGAAAAGATAAAAGCCAGTATGCCGATAATGACGGGAGCGCTGGGTTCGACGTTTATCGCGGCAAAATATTGGGATTCCCTTGCGATAGGAGCAGCCCTGGTGGGGATACCGATAGTGATAGGCGAAAATGTGGCTGGGGTCGACAGAAATGCCGTGATAGAAAATGGGCGGATAAAGATTGCCCCTGAGCTTGACAGGAGAATCGAGACCTATCTAAGATATCACGATGGATACGGAGCAATTTTTGTGCAGCTCAACGTGGAAGATTCAAGAAACGGCGTGGCGGAATACGTGATAGAGAAGTACGGCGACCAGATAGTTGTGGAACTTAAATGGGGTCAGGGGGCAAAATGCATAGGCGGAGAGATTCAGGTGAGGGATATAGAGTATGCGCTCTTTTTAAAAAAGAGAGGCTACGTAGTAGACCCCGACCCTGAAAAACCCGAGGTCGTGGAAGGATACAAAAGCGGAGCGATAAAATCTTTTGCAAGGCACAGCAGACTCGGCTACACAAACCTCTCCTCGCCGGAAGAGGTCAGGGAAGAATTTATGAAGACAATCGAATACCTGAGAAAATTGGGATATAAGAGGATAACTTTGAAGACCGGCTCGTACAGCGTCGACGGCTTGGCTATGGCGATAAAATACGCCACCGAAGCCAATTTAGACCTGCTTACTATCGATGGCTCCGGTGGAGGTACTGGCATGAGCCCGTGGAACATGATGGAAACGTGGGGAATACCGTCAATCCTCCTCCATTCGAAGGCGTACGAGTACGCTTCAATTCTCAAAAACAAGGGATATAAAGTGGTTGACATGGCCTTCGCCGGAGGTTTTGCGAGGGAGGACCATATCTTTAAAGCCCTTGCTTTAGGTGCACCTTTTGTCAAGGTAGTATGCATGGGAAGGGCCCTGATGATCCCGGCCTTCGTAGGGTCCAATATAGAAGGCGTACTTCACCCCGAAAGAAAGAGCAAGGTAAACGGAAATTGGGATAGTTTGCCTTCTACCGTTTCGCAGATAGGCCTGAAAGCGGAGGAGATTTTTGCGGGATACCACGAAGTAAAAAAGAAGGTCGGGGAAGATGAGATGAAGAACATACCTTACGGCGCGATAGCCTTCTGGACGTTGGCTGATAAGCTTTCAGCAGGCCTAAAGCAGCTAATGGCAGGTGCAAGGAAGTTCTCACTGGAGGCTATATCTAGGGAGGATATTGCTTCCTGCAATCGGGAAACCGAAAGAGAGACGAAAATTCCGTTCATAACAGAAACAAGAGAGGAAATCGCGCTAAAAATCCTGAATTCGTAAAAATACGGCTTCTCTTCCGTGTTGACTTAAATTTTTGATCTGGTTTAATATAAGTAAAAAAGGCAAGGGCCCCATGACTGGCGGCTATATGTGGAATTGACCACAGGGGAGTGGGGCCAATAGGAATGCCGGCCGCCTGGGCAAATTGCGGAATTTGCTCAGGCGGCTTTTGCTTTTAAATAATGAAAGGAGGAGGCATGAAAGATGCAAGAAGCTTGGGAAGGTTTTGTCCCGGGACGGTGGGTGGAGGAAATCGATGTGAGGGATTTCATCCAGAAGAATTATACTCCGTACTATGGAGGTGGTGAATTTTTAAAGGGGCCTTCGGAGAAAACCAGAAGGCTCTGGGAAAAGTGCAAGGATTTGCTTGCGGAAGAAATAAAAAAAGGAGGAGTATTAAATATAGACACGAATACAGTATCCACAATAACCAGTCACGGCCCTGGATACATCAAGAGGGAGGATGAGGTAATAGTAGGCCTTCAAACCGATGAACCTCTGAAAAGAGGTGTTAATCCCTTCGGCGGGATAAGGATGGCCGAGCAAGCGTGTTCGGCGTACGGTTACAAGTTGAGCGATTCTATAAAGGAGATATTCACCAAATACCGCACCACACATAACGATGGCGTTTACAGGGCCTATACCGAGGAAATGCGCATGGCGAGAAAGCTGGGCATAATTACCGGACTGCCGGACAGCTACGGGCGGGGAAGGATCATCGGGGATTACCGCAGGGTAGCGCTCTACGGTGTGGACAGGCTCATTGAAGAAAAGAAAAAGGACCTAAAAAATCTTAAAGGCCCGATGACTCCGGAGCTGGTCCAGCTCAGGGAAGAAGTGGCATGTCAGATAGAGGCTCTGACTGACCTAAAGCGTATGGCCGAAAGTTACGGATTTGACATATCGCTTCCTGCGAAAAACGCGCACGAGGCGGTACAATGGGTGTATTTTGCATACCTGGGTGCTATTAAAGAGCAAAACGGGGCGGCTATGTCATTAGGCAGGGTTAGCACTTTCCTGGATGTATATATCGAGAGGGACCTCAAAAGGGGTATTATCACCGAAGAGGAAGCTCAGGAGCTGGTGGACCAGTTCGTGATAAAGCTTCGAATGGCGAGGCAGCTCAGAACTCCGGAGTACAACGAACTTTTTGCGGGAGACCCCATGTGGATAACGGAATCTTTAGGAGGCGTGGGGCTCGACGGGCGTCCTCTTGTCACCAAGACTACTTTTCGTTTTTTGAACACCCTTTTGAACCTGGGGCCGGCACCAGAACCCAATCTTACTGTGCTTTGGTCGAAAGATTTGCCGGATAATTTCAAGCGCTTTTGTGCCGAAGTTTCCATAAAGACCAGCTCTATACAATACGAAAACGATGATCTGATGAGGCCGATTTTCGGGGATGATTACGGCATAGCCTGCTGCGTTTCGGCCATGAAACTGGGAAAGCAGATGCAGTTTTTCGGCGCCAGGGTAAATCTGGCAAAAGCGCTGCTCCTTGCCATAAACGGGGGAAGGGATGAAATTACCGGTGTGGAAATCGGCCCAAAGCTTGAGCCCTTGCCGGAAGGGCCTCTGAACTTTGACAGAGTGTGGGAAAGGTACATTAAAGTCCTAGAGTGGCTCGCAAATCTTTACATCGATACCATGAATCTCATACACTACATGCACGACAAGTACGATTATGAAAAACTTCAAATGGCCCTTCACGATACGGATGTGGAAAGGCTTATGGCTTTTGGAATTGCGGGATTTTCTGTAACTGTAGATTCGCTCAGTGCCATAAAGTATGCAAAAGTTACGCCGGTAAGGGATGACAGAGGGATTTGCGTAGATTTTAAGGTAGAGGGCGATTACCCGAAGTACGGGAATGACGATGAAAGGGTTGATTCGATTGCCGTTTCCCTTGTTAAAACTTTCTATGGATTTTTAAGCAGGAAACCCCTTTACAGGGATGCCAAACCTACCATGTCCATACTCACAATCACATCAAATGTAGTTTACGGGAAAAAGACCGGTGCTACTCCCGATGGCAGAAAGGCAGGAGAGCCTTTCGCTCCCGGAGCAAATCCCATGCACGGGCGGGATGAAAATGGACCGCTGGCGGCCTTTAATTCGGTCTGCAAAATTCCTTATGAGTACTGCAGGGACGGTATATCCTATACGTTTTCGATTGTGCCGAAGGCTCTTGGGAGAACGGAGGAAGTGAGGATAAAAAACCTTGTGGGCCTTTTGGACGGGTATTTTGCAAAAGGCGGGCATCACATGAACGTAAATGTTATGGACAAGGAACTTCTCATTGATGCCATGAAGAACCCCCACAAGTACCCGCAGCTCACAATAAGGGTGTCGGGTTATGCTGTCCACTTCGTAAAGCTTTCAAGAGAGCAACAGCTAGAAGTGATTTCCCGGACGTTTTTCGAAAGCATGAGGTGATAAAGTGGGGCAAAAGGGTAGGGTGCATTCTGTCGAGAGTATGGGGACATTAGATGGTCCGGGGATACGATTCGTGATATTTTTGCAGGGCTGCCCCTTGAGGTGCGTTTATTGCCACAATCCGGACACCTGGTCTGTTTCGGGAGGAAGGATAGAAGATGCGGATTTTTTGGTGGAGAGGATAATTTCATTTAAGCCATATATGGATGCATCAGGAGGGGGAGTAACCCTTTCTGGGGGTGAGCCCACCCTTCAGCCGGATTTTGCGGCACACATCATGAAAAAGTGCAAAGATGCAGGCATAAATACGGCCCTCGATACAGGGGGGTATTGCAAAAGAAATGCTTTTGAAAAAATCCTCCCTTATACCGACCTCGTCCTGTTTGACATAAAGCATTTGGACCCGAAAGTACACATGGAGCTTACCGGTAAGGATAACCGATTAATCCTGGAAAATCTAAAGTTTATAGATTCTCTTGGTAAAAAGATTTGGATAAGACATGTTCTACTGCCGGGGTTTACAGATGATGTGACGCACCTTAAAAAACTGGGCGAATTTTTGAAAAGCTTAAATTCGCTGGAGCTGGTGGAACTTTTGCCCTATCACAAATTGGGAATCCACAAGTGGGAGGCTCTCGGACTAAAATACCCCTTGAAGGACGTAAAACCGCCGTCCCGAGAAATTCTGGAAAGGGCAAGGGCAATATTGAGAGAAATGGGGTTAAACGTTATATAGCTTATAGTTGCAGAATAAACGAGAATCCCCTTGACTTTAGTCGGAATTTCTATTATCATAAGAAGTAAAAATCGATATTGCAAAGACTATGATGGGGATTGTAGGCCCGATACCCTTACAGAGAGAAACCGCCGGCGGCTGAGAGCGGTTTCAAGGAAAGGCGGGACCGAAGTTGCGCCCCGGAGTTCAGGCCTTGAAGTTAAAAGTAGAGGCCTGCGGCTTAGGCCGTTAAGGAAAAGAGTGAAAAATCAGAGTGGGACCGCGGGCCTTTCGCCTCTGGAGAGGTGAAAGGCCTTTGTTTTAATCCCCGCAAACAATAATTTACAGGGAGGGAAAGGTATGTCATTGTTGAGAACGATTAAGGAAGATATAAAAGTCGTATTCGAGCGTGACCCGGCGGCAAAAAGCATCCTGGAAGTTATCCTGTGCTATCCCGGGTTTCATGCCATTTTGATGCATAGAATAGCCCATTTCTTTTACCAGAAAAAGTTCTTTCTGATAGCCAGGATTATATCCCAGATATCCAGGTTTTTGACGGGCATAGAGATACACCCGGGGGCCAAAATAGGTAAGGGCTTTTTCATAGACCACGGTATGGGAGTGGTGATTGGCGAGACCACCGAAATTGGAGATAACGTCACCCTGTATCAGGGAGTGACTTTAGGGGGTACAGGCAAGGAAAAGGGGAAAAGGCATCCGACTCTCGGCAACAATATAGTCGTGGGGGCCGGCGCCAAAATCCTCGGCCCGATAAAGATAGGAGACAACTGCAAAATAGGAGCGGGAGCGGTGGTTTTGAAGGACGTGCCGCCCAACTGCACGGTGGTGGGTGTGCCGGGCAAGGCCGTTGTGAGGAAGAAAATAGATTTTGCAAGAGCGGATTTCACGAAAGTGGACCTGAACCATCACCTTCTGCCAGACCCGGTGGCGGACATGATGAAGAGTTTGCAAAGAAAAATCGAAGAGCTGGAGGAAAGGATAAAGCAGCTTGAAAGGAGGCAAGAAGGTGAAGATATACAATACTCTGACCAAAAGGAAAGAGGAATTCAGACCGCTTAATGGCAACAAAGTTACCATATACGCCTGCGGCCCCACGGTTTACGACTATTTTCACGTAGGCAACGCGAGGGTTTTCATAACCTTTGATGTGGTGAGAAACTACCTGAAATACAAGGGTTATGATGTAAAATTCGTTCAGAATTTCACCGACATTGATGACAAGATGATAAAGAGGGCAAACGAAGAAGGGATTACCGTCAAGGAATTAGGGGACAGGTTCATCGAGGAGTACTTCAAAGACGCGGATGCCCTCAACATAAAAAGGGCCGACGTTCACCCGAGGGCTACGGAACACATCCAGGATATCATAGAATTCATAAAGGTGCTGATAGAAAAGGGCTATGCTTACGTGGTGGACGGTGACGTTTATTTTTCGGCAAAGAGCTTTCCCGGGTACGGCAAGCTTTCCGGGCAGAATTTGGAGGAACTCGAGGCCGGGGCGAGAGTAGAGCCTGGAGAAAAAAAGAGGGACCCGATGGACTTTGCCCTGTGGAAAGCGAAAAAACCCGGCGAGCCTGCCTGGCCCAGCCCGTGGGGAGAGGGAAGACCCGGCTGGCACATAGAATGTTCGGTTATGGCCGTAAAGCACCTGGGAGAGACCATAGACATCCACGGCGGTGGACCGGACCTCATTTTTCCCCACCATGAAAACGAAATCGCCCAGAGCGAAGCCGTCACCGGCAAACCTTTTGCCAGATTCTTCATGCACGTAGGATACCTTAATATCAACAACGAAAAAATGTCAAAATCCCTGGGGAACTTCTTTACCGTCCGGGAAATTCTTAAGGAATACGAAGCGGAAGTGCTGAGGTTTTTGATGCTGTCGTCCCATTACAGGAGCCCCATAAATTTCAGCAAGGAGCTCATGGACCAATCCAAAAACGCGCTGGAGCGACTTTATACGGCGCTCTACGCCATGGAACATCTGGAAAAGGTGACCCCGGAGAGGCCCTTGAATCGGGAGGAAGAAGAGTACCTGAAAAGGCAGATGGAGAACAAGAACAAATTCATCGAAAGCATGGACGACGATTTCAACACCGCCGGCGCCACAGCTGCCCTTTTTGACATCGTGAGGGAGTTCAACGTGAGCTTGAACGAGAGTTCCTCGAGGGAGGCTGTGCAAAAGACGAAGGCGTTGCTACTGGAACTGGGAGGAGTCCTCGGCCTCTTTTCCAAATTCCAGCCGACCTTGCTCGATGAAGAAATCGAGCGGATGATAAAGGAGAGGCAGGAGGCGAGAAAAGCGAAAAATTACGCGCTCGCCGATAAAATCAGAGATGAGCTCAAAGCTCGGGGAATAATAATTGAAGATACGCCAACCGGCACCCGGTGGCGGCGGGCTTAACGGAGTGGTGAGTGGTGGAAAACGAAAAAAAGTGCAGCGTATCGGAGCTTTCCTCGCTGGCATTGGCCTTTGTCGGAGACGCCGTGTTTAACCTGTTTGTCAGAACAATGGTGGTGGGAAGCGGGAAAAAAGTCAAAGACCTTCATCAGGAAACGGTAAAATACGTCAGGGCTTCAGCGCAAGCCGAAGTCCTGAAAAAAATTGAAGAGTACCTGACGCCTGAAGAGAGGGATGTGGTGCGAAAGGCCCGAAATGCAAAAGTAAATTCGGTGCCCAAGAACGCTGATATAATGGACTACCATTACAGCACCGGTTTTGAAGCGCTCTTGGGCTACCTTTACCTTTCGGGGAAAAACGATAGACTCAACAAAATCCTCATGGCTTCCTTTGCATTGGTCAATTCCGGACAGGATACTTCCCGCAGCTGAAGGCTCCTTCCGGGCAGTACCCCGTGGCCTCGCAGGGAGCTCCGGCCTTTTTGAAAAGGTTCGGGGCTATTTTTCTTACTTCGTTCAGCATCATCCGGGCAAGCTGGCGGATTTCCGACTGGGCCCTTTCGCAACAGCGGAGGTTAAAGAAATTATAAAGGCTCCTCGCGTTCATGGTGACCACGAGGTTTGTGCAGGTTCCCATCGGCAGTATGTAGCGGGCGTCCTCCTTGTCGACTCCCATTTTCACCATTTCGAGGTAAGCCATTTTGCTATTTTCCAGGGCGGCTATATAAGTCAAAATCGCATCAATATTTTTTTCTATTTCCGCCGGAAGTACGCAGTAATAGCGCTGCGCGATATAATCTCTCGCCTGTGTTTTAATTTTGCTGAAAAATTCCGGAGCCCTTTTGCAAAGATTCGCCAGCTTTTCCCTGGAATATAATGAACGGACAAAATCAAGTCCGTTATAGATGAAAAGACAAAAATCCACCGCTTTCTTTCCGGATAAAACCAGGCTTTCGCCCTTTTGCTCAAACTCAAAAGGGGTCTGAGAGAGAATCGAATGGAATTTTTCTGGGAAAGATAAGGAAAAGCCGTCATCGGTTATTTTGCCGTCGGCGTCAAATAGCCCTCTTAAAAAGTGGCCAAGGTATTCCCGGTCGATTTTGTCCGGTGGATTTTTCCTTATTTCTTCCAGTTCGTCTTCTTTGATGTCGCCCCCTACGAGAGCTATGTATTTTCCGCTTGAGGCAAACCCCTGCAGGTATGCCCTGTTTTGGGCTTTCAAACAGGTTGTTTGTACTTCATCCTGATTACTCAGTTCTTCTTCGAAAGGATTGTTATACCTCAAACTTTGAACCGAGTATGAGGCTATCCGGTGGCGGGTGAGCTGGGCGAGTAAAGTTCGGCTGACTCCTTCTACGGCGAAGGTAAAGCTTACATGCTCCAAAGGCGACATGTGGCCCGAATTTATCAGTTTTTGTATGAAAGAAGCCACCTTTTCGTCGGTTAAGTTTTCCATAATTCCCATTGCGCCGATTCTGGAATAACAAAGGCGGGCTGCCGCAGCCACTGTTTTTTCGGGTTCGGGAGTATAAGTCAGAACGGTTACCCTCACGATATTCGCCTCCTTGACTTTTAAAGCAAATTGAAATATCATGATTACAAACTTCGTTTACACCATTATATCATTAAGAACATTTACCGAAAACAGCGATTAGCAAAATCCATCATGGGGAGTGGTGGAATATAGAAAAGGAGTTTCAGATAGAAGGAAAAAATGCGGTTCTGGAAGCTTTGAAGGCAGGCCGGCCTTTGAATAAAATTTATATAAAAAAAGGGGAACAGCAAGGCGACATAAAGAAGATAATAGAGCTTGCAAAAAGCGCCGGCATACCCGTCGTGGAGCTTCCCCGCGAAAGTTTTGTAAAGATGGCCCAGACCAGGAGCCCTCAAGGGATAATCGCCGTTACTTCGCCAAAAGAATACGTTTCGGTTGAGGACCTTTTGGAAGCGGCTGAAAAAATGAACGAGGAGCCTTTCATTTTTGTGCTGAACGAAATCAACGACCCCCAGAACCTGGGAAGCATTATACGCACCGCCGACTGTTTGGGTGTCCACGGGATTGTAATTCCGAAACGAAGGGCCTGCGCAGTTACGCCTACTGTGGTCAAGGTGTCGGAGGGAACTTCCGAGCATGTAAACGTGGCGCGGGTTGCCAACATAGCTTCGACCCTGGAATACTTTAAGGAAAGGGGAATATGGGTGGTAGGTGCCGACCCAGAGGGTAAACCTTACTACGAGGCGGATTTGACGGGACCGATAGCCCTGGTGGTAGGAGGCGAGGATAAAGGGTTGGGGAGGCTGGTAAGGGAAAAATGCGACTTTTTGGTTAGCCTCCCCATGCGGGGTCACGTCACGTCGCTTAACGCCGCAGTGGCCGCAGCAGTTCTGGGGTACGAAATTCTGAGGCAAAGGGAAGGAAGGCATGGTTGAAAAGCACGAGGAATATCTGTTTATAGATGGATATAACATTATAAATGCCTGGCCGGAGCTTATCGAAGCAAAAAGCGTAAGCCTTGAGACGGCGAGGGACAAGTTGGTGGATATCATGAGCGACTATGCGGCCCAGACGGGGACGAAAATCGTCGTGGTTTTCGACGCCCATCACGTCGAAGGAGGTCGCGGGGCCCGCTACCTGATAAATGGGGTAGAAGTGGTATTCACTAAAGAAGGAGAAACCGCTGACGCATACATAGAAAGAACGGTCGATTCCATGGGCAAGGGAGACAAAGTAAAAGTGGCCACTTCCGACTGGATAGAACAGCAGATTGTAATGGGTCGCGGCGCTGTCCGCATGTCCGCAAGGGAATTGAGGAATGAAATAATGGCTTTGGTTGAAAAGAGGAGGAAACGGGAAGAAATCCAGAAGTTCGAAAGAAATACATTGGGGGAAAGAGTAGATAAAAGCACCTGGAGGCTTATTCTCGAACGCTTTAAAGGCGGCAAGGGAGCTTGACTACTTGAATTACTATGAGCTATAATGAAATAGGTCCATTTCTGCAGGGGGCGATAATGTGAAGGCGGGGCTTCATAAAAAAGATTACACCTGTTACGAGGACATGCAGGACGAGGAGGTAGTATACGAGGCAAGAAGCGGCAGCCGTGAAGCTTTGGAGTACCTTATAAACAAATACAAGAATTTTGTGAAATCCAAGGCGAGGTCCTACTTTTTGATAGGTGCGGACCGGGAAGACATAATTCAGGAAGGTATGATAGGCCT
This sequence comes from Fervidicola ferrireducens, assembly GCF_001562425.1. GTDB lineage: Bacteria > Bacillota > Thermosediminibacteria > Thermosediminibacterales > Thermosediminibacteraceae > Fervidicola > Fervidicola ferrireducens. The sequence goes on along the minus strand of NZ_LOED01000033.1, from coordinate 1,023 downwards.
TTATAAGGCAATAAGGGATTTTAACCCGGATAAACTGTCGTCCTTCAGGGCCTTTGCGGAACTGTGCATCACAAGGCAGATAATCACGGCTATTAAAACGGCTACCCGCCAAAAGCATATACCGCTCAATTCTTACGTTTCTTTAAATAAGCCTATTTACGATGAAGATTCGGAACGCACGCTGATGGATGTGTTATCCGAGGTGAAGATTACTGACCCGGAGGAGCTCATAATCAGCCGGGAAGAAGTGGCGGATATAGAGTGCAAGATGGGAGAAATATTAAGTAAGTTAGAATGGGAAGTACTGATATCCTACTTAAACGGGAAGTCCTACCAGGAGATAGCAAAAGAACTTAAGCGGCACGTGAAATCTATCGACAACGCCCTGCAGAGAGTAAAAAGAAAACTGGAAAAATATTTGGAAGTAAGGGATATTTAGGAATAAAAAAGCTATTGACCAAAACGATTTTTGCTTTTATAATATAAAGAGCATGACGGTGTGGAGAGATGCCCGAGCTGGCCAAAGGGGGCAGACTGTAAATCTGCTGGCGCACGCCTTCGGTGGTTCGAATCCACCTCTCTCCACCATGTGCGGGAATAGCTCAGATGGCAGAGCACCAGCCTTCCAAGCTGGGTGTCGCGGGTTCGAATCCCGTTTCCCGCTCCAAAAGTTAACGTCGCGGGGTGGAGCAGTCCGGTAGCTCGTCGGGCTCATAACCCGAAGGTCGCTGGTTCAAATCCAGCCCCCGCCACCATATGTTTGCCCACGTAGCTCAGTCGGCAGAGCGTCGCCTTGGTAAGGCGGAGGTCGCCGGTTCGATCCCGGTCGTGGGCTCCATTTTTATGTTGAAACTATTTGAAAATTGACTTTTATTCGGTTATAATATAGGAGGACGAGCATTTTTTTATTATTTATTCTACATATTAAGGAGGAAAAACGATGGCAAAGCAAAAGTTTGAGAGGAAAAAGCCTCACGTCAACGTAGGAACGATAGGTCACGTAGACCACGGGAAGACCACGCT
>NZ_LOED01000032.1 GCF_001562425.1 Fervidicola ferrireducens | reverse complement strand
AAAAGATAATATTTCCGATAATAGTAACAGTGCTGGCAAGCTTTTTGGTGCCGCCGGCAACGGCTCTGATCGGATGTCTGATGCTTGGGAATCTTTTCAGGGAATGCGGTGTGGTGGACCGGCTGTCGAAGACGGCACAGAACGAACTGATAAATATTGTGACGATATTCATAGGTTTGACTGTAGGAGCGACAGCGAGTGCGGAAAACTTTTTAAGGATTGAGACGATAGAGGTAATAATTCTGGGTATGATAGCGTTTGCAGGCGGTACTGCTGGCGGAGTGCTGTTTGGGAAACTGATGTATGTATTGAGCGGAGGCAAAGTGAACCCGCTGATAGGGTCTGCGGGAGTATCAGCGGTACCGATGGCTGCGCGCGTGTCGCAGAAGGTGGCGCAGGAAGAGATGCCAGGAAACTTCATATTGATGCACGCCATGGGACCCAACGTAGCCGGCGTCATAGGTTCTGCAATAGTAGCAGGTGTGCTTTTATCGTTGTACAGTGGATAAGGCCGTACTTATATACAAAAAAATGACTTATTGCGAGGGATGTTTTTATGATAAAAAACAGAAAAGTAGGAATAACGGATACTATTTTGCGGGACGCCCATCAGTCTCTTATAGCAACCCGCATGAAAACTGATGAAATGCTTCCAATCGCAGAGAAACTCGACGAAGTAGGATTTCACTCTTTAGAAGTATGGGGTGGGGCGACTTTTGACAGTTGTATACGCTACCTCAATGAAGATCCTTGGATAAGGCTTAGAATGCTCAAAGAAAAAATTAAAAAGACACCCCTTCAGATGCTCTTAAGAGGTCAAAACCTGCTGGGATACCGCCATTATCCCGATGACGTGGTAGAACTATTCGTCAAAAAATCTGTAGAAAACGGGATAGACATAATAAGGATATTTGATGCACTTAATGATATAAGAAACATGAAAAAATCCATAGAAGTTGCAAAAAAAAGCGGTGCTCACGTCCAGGGGACGGTTGTCTACACAATAAGTCCTGTACACAATAATGAATATTTCGTTTCCTTAGCCAAAGATTTAGTTGAATTAGGTATAGACTCGCTGTGCATAAAAGACATGGCAGGGTTACTTACACCATACAACGCCTTTGACCTTGTGACAAAATTGAAGGAGCAGATTTCCGTTCCTATTCAAATACACAGCCATTACACCAGTGGAATGGCTTCAATGACTTATCTAAAAGCAATAGAAGCCGGGGCAGATGTAATAGATACGGCGATGTCGCCTTTTGCGCTGGGTACTTCTCAGCCACCGACGGAGACAATGGTGGCGGTTTTAAAAGGAACTCCTTACGATACAAATCTGGATATGGAATTATTATCTGAAATAGCCGAGCACTTCAAAAAAGTACGTTCAAACTACAAAATAGATAGCGTCGTCACAATGGTAGACACAGCAGTTCTCAATTACCAGATTCCGGGCGGCATGCTGTCCAACCTTACAAGTCAATTAAAAGAACAGAACGCCCTGCATAAATTACCCGAAGTTTTAAAGGAAGTACCGCGGGTGCGGGAGGATTTAGGTTATCCGCCTTTAGTCACACCTACCAGCCAAATCGTAGGAACTCAAGCGGTAATAAATGTTATAACCGGCGAAAGATATAAAGTAGTCATAAATGAAGTAAAAAATTACGTAAGAGGACTTTATGGTAAGCCACCTGCTCCGATAAATCCAGAAATAAAGAAAAAAATCATTGGAGACGAAGAAATGATAGAATGTCGCCCTGCGGACCTTTTAGAACCGGAGCTGGAAAAAGCATACAAAGAAGCAGGATATTATTTGGAAAAAGAAGAAGATGTGCTCACCTACGCATTATTCCCGCAGATAGCCATCAAATTCTTCCAAGAGAGGCAGGCGAAAAAATATCAGTTTGATCACAATCTAGCGGGTGAAAATGACAAATTTAAATACTATCCAGTTTAAAAACCTACGTTGCGAGATTGAAGACTGTCGACAAAATAGTTGCCGACAGTCTTTTTTGTTAATTCTTTTCGCCCCTTGGGGAGGGCCTTGGTGCAGATGAGGGTTACATTTACGTCCGGGCCAGTATCCACTGGCTATCAAGAGGTTGAAAATCGCCCTCGCACAGGCGGAAGAAATAGGCCTGATAGGTAAGAACATTCTGGACACAGATTTTAGCTTTACCCTTCACATCATGGAGAGCGCGGGGGCGAAGAGTATGAGGCACACATCAGGGACAAGAGGTGCCCGGCAGGAGTATGTCAAGCCATTTTAAACTTACTTCATTCAATCCGATTTGTGCCGCGGTTATCCAGCATGCGCCAGGGTATGTCCCGTGGGAGCTATCCGCGGGGAAGTTAAAAAACCCCACGTCATTGATCCCGATAAATGCATAAAATGTGGTTCCTGCCAGGAGATCTGCCGTTTCAATGCCATCAAATGCCATCATCCTGAAATAGAGCTTTTTTCAGTAAAAGAAAAAAGAAAAAGTTTTTCGGAACGTACCAACTTAAAACCTCCGGAAGGAGGTTTTTTGAATTTTTTTATACCACTGATATTATACATAAAGTAGAATTTCGCGACAAAGGTGATCTTTACTATGAACAGAAAATCATACATTATTTTTGGGATCTTGTTTTTATGGATAGCTACTTTTTTGTTAGGTATATATATTTTTGAAGCAAGAAACAGCAAAAAAGTTTTTGAAGGAATATATATAGGGCAAGTATACGTAGGGGGACTCACCGAAGCAAAAGCAAGAGAAAAATTGGCAAATTTTGTTAATACGCGCCTAAGGGACCCTCTTATTCTGCAATATTCGGATAAAACCTGGAATATCATTCCAGAAGAATTGGTGGAAGTACAAATTGAAAAAACCGTACATGAAGCAATTTCTGCAGGAAAGAGTAAGAACTTTCTATTTAGATTTTTCAACCGAGTAAAATTCAGTTTTAATCCTAAAAAAATTGAGCTTGCAATTAAAATAAAAGATGAGCCTTTTCAAAAAATACTCGAGATAATCTCTGGAGAAATAGCTTGTGAGCCTAAAAACGCTGAGTTCAAAATAATAGATGGAATAATTAGAATCGAAAAAGAAAAAGAGGGTATAAAAGTCGATGAAGAAAATCTAAAACAAGAAATCCTCAAAATTGTATGGAGCGAAAAAAGAAAAATATCTGTCCCAGTAATCGCTATTAAACCTGAAATAACCCAAGAAACTCTTTCTAAAATGAATATAAAAGAAGAAATCGCCAGCTTTTCAACAAAATTCGACAAAACGCAAGCCGGGAGAAGTACTAATATAAGACTGGCAGCGGAAAAGCTAAAAAATTACATAATACCCCCGGGGGAAATTTTTTCCTTTAACAATGTAGTAGGGAAGCGGACGATTGAAGAAGGATATAAAGAAGCTCCAATTTTTTTAAATAATAAAGTTTCTGCCGGTATAGGAGGGGGCGTATGTCAGCTTTCCACTACCCTTTATAATCTTGCTTTACTTGCAGATCTTGAAATCATAGAAAGGTCCAACCATTCCTTGCCAGTAAGTTATGTCCCCCTAGGCAGGGATGCAACGGTAAATTACGGAGTTATCGACTTAAAATTCAAAAACTCCACGGGGGGATATTTGCTTCTTTACACCGAAATTAAAGGTGACACTCTTACGATGAAATTCTATGGTAGTAAAAAAAGTGATAAAAAAATAAATATAGTTTCAGAGGTTGTAAAAAGAATTCCGCCACCTGTCAACATAAAAGAAGATTACAGTTTAGAAAAAGGGAAAATACACGTCAAGGAGGGAAAGCCAGGCTATCAGGTTAGAGTTTGGAAAATTACTACTTATAATGACGGCAGGCAGGAAAAAAAGCTGGTATCAACGGATATATACAATCCCACCACCACCATCCTTTATGTAGGTAAAAAAGAACCGCAGACACAAACCCACCCCGTCGAAAGTCAAAAATCATAACTATAAAACAAAAAACCAATAAACTAATCTCTGACCCCCAAAAGGGGTCTTTTTGTTTAGTGTGCTAAAGTCTAAATTATGTTATAATAACAGATAGACGAGCGGAGGTCGTAAAATTATGGAAAACTTTGCAAATAAAATAATTTCTATTTTCGGTGGCAGGGAAATTGATTTACCCCAAAATATTAAAATATTAATGGATTTAAAAAAAGAATACGGTATAGAGGAAATTTACTATAGCGAGCTGATAAAAAGGATACACGGAAAAGACGAACAGTCATTAAAACTAAGGGAGTTTATAAAAAACCAGGTTCGCAAACTGCTTTACGAATGCAGAGAATGCCCGCTTCACCTTGCCGACTGTCATACTCAAAAGGTGCCGGGTGAAGGTGAATGGAATTCCCCTTTGATGCTGATAGGAGAAGCTCCTGGTTTTGAAGAAGATAGATTGGGTAGACCTTTTGTAGGGAGGGCAGGTGAATTACTGACGGTAATTCTAAACAAGCTCAACATAGACCGCAAAAAAGTTTATATAACTAATGTAGTAAAATGTCGCCCTCCTAAAAATAGAACGCCTCTTGCCAGCGAAGTAAGAGCTTGCTCAAAAATTTTGGAACTAGAGCTTGAATTTATTTCGCCGAAGGTTATAATAACCCTTGGTTCGGTCCCTCTCAATTATTTCAAACCCAAAAGCAGTATTGTACAAAGCAGGGGACAGTGGATTTATGAAAGAGGTTTTTGGATTATGCCAACCTTTCATCCCGCATACATTCTAAGACAGGGAGGAGAAACTCTAAAAAGGGTAAAATGGCAAGTGTGGCACGATTTTACTAGGGCGATAGCAAAAGTAAAGGAATTAAATGGCGATTATAAATTCAATTAAACTTTTTCACTAAACGGAGCTTTATTGTTTTATCCGAACAAAATGGCTATAATATTAAAGGCTAAAGTTACGTTGATTTTGGAGGGATAAACATGCTTAAATACCATATATTGACATGGGGCTGCCAAATGAACCTTCATGACACGGAAGTTATTTCAGGAGTACTCCAAAAAATTGGATATTGCCCGGCTGATAATCTCAAAGAAGCGGATATAATTATCCTCAATACCTGCTGTGTAAGAGAAAACGCCGAAAAAAAAGTATACGGCAGGCTCGGACATTTAAAACAATTTAAACAGAGAAATCCTAATTTAATAATCGGAATATGCGGATGCATGGTTCAACAGCCCCATGTAGTTGAATATATAACGGAACATTTCCCCTACGTTGATTTAATATTCGGGATACACAATGTACACAAACTGCCCCAGTTAATAGAAAACGCCAGGCTGGCCAATATGACCGTAATTGAAACGAGCGGAGACTATTCTGCGGTAGAGGAGAATTTACCGATAGAGCGGGAAGATAAAGTAAAGGCGTGGGTCACCATAAATTACGGGTGCAACAACTTCTGCACATATTGCATCGTCCCCTACGTAAGAGGTAGAGAAAAAAGCAGGAACCCTCAAGATATAATTAAAGAAGTAGAAGAATTGGCAAAACAGGGTTTTAAAGAAATCAATTTGTTGGGTCAGAACGTAAATTCTTACGGCAAAGATCTAGGTGGGGAAGTTACATTTCCGGCTCTTTTGAGGCGTTTGAACGAAATCGACGGAATCGAAAGGATTAGGTTCACCACTTCTCACCCAAAAGATCTTTCCGACGAACTCATCGAAGCCATGAGGGATTGCGAAAAAGTATGCGAGCATATTCACTTGCCGGTGCAGGCAGGGAGCAATAAGATACTCGAGGCAATGAATAGAAGATATACAAGAGAACACTATATGAAATTAGTAGAAAAATTGAGAAATGCCATACCTGGAATCGCGATTTCCACCGATATAATAGTTGGTTTTCCCGGGGAAACAGAAGAAGATTTTCAAGATACATTGGACCTTGTAAAAAGAGTTGAATTTGACCAAGCCTTCATGTTTGCTTACTCCAAGCGTAAAGGCACACCGGCTGCCGAAATGGAAAATCAGGTGGACGAAGAAGTGAAGAAGGACCGGTTAAATCGATTGATGAAACTTCAGGATTCTATCAGTGCCAAAAAGAATAAATCGCTTAAAGATCAAACGGTGGAAGTGCTTGTTGAAGGTATAAGCCGAAACAATCCCCATAGACTGACCGGAAGGACTAGGACAAACAAGGTGGTTAATTTTGAAGGCCCCGAGGAATATATTGGGAAAATAGTAAAAGTAAAAATAACAGAACCTCATACGTGGTCGTTAATAGGAGAATTGTTAAAGTAGTTCCTTAAGGAGGGTTTTAAATTTTTAAATGGATACTCCGATGATAAAGCAATATAGAGAAATAAAAGAAAAATACAAAGATTATATAGTGTTTTTTCGCCTCGGTGATTTTTACGAAATGTTTTTTGAAGACGCTCATATTGCTGCAAAGGAACTCGAAATAGCGCTAACTTCGCGAGACCCGGAAAATCGGGTTCCTATGGCCGGTGTTCCTTACCACGCAGCGGACCAATATATATACAAATTAATAAGCAAAGGTTATAAAGTTGTAATATGCGAACAGGTGGAAGATCCCAAAAAAGCAAAGGGGATAGTAAAGCGCGAAGTCGTAAAAATAATAACGCCGGGCACTATTACAGAAATAAATGCCCTCGATGAAAAGAAGAATAATTATTTAGTTTGCATTTACAGGGAAAAACATAATTTTGGAATTGCTGCGGCAGATTTGATGACTGGTGAATTTGTGACTACCGAAATCCAAAGCCCGTATCCCTATCAGGAACTGCTCGATGAACTTTCAAAGCTTGAACCTCCGGAATGTTTAGTAAATATTTCTTTTTATAATGACGAAGCACTGCAAAAAATATTGAAGACCAATTTTAATTTTCTGCTCACCACCAGGGAAGATGATTATTTCAATTTAGAATCGGCAAAAGAACTCCTACTATCACAATTTGGCGAAGAACAGCTCGCGGATATCTTTAAAAAAACCTACTCTGTCATCGCTTCCGGAGCGTGTCTCAATTATTTGAGAGAAACCCAAAAGCTTACCTTAAACCATATCAATTCCATTAAGTACTATGAAAGAAACGAATACATGGTTCTTGATATTTCCTGCCGTAAAAATTTGGAGCTAACCGAATCCTTGGCCGACGGAAAACGATACGGAACCTTATTTTGGGTGCTTGACAAAACAGAAACATCTATGGGCGGTCGAACTTTGAGAAAATGGATAGAACAACCCTTAATAGACATCATTAAGATAAAAGAACGGCAGGATGCTGTAGAAGAGCTTTATAACGACTATTTTCTTCGTCAGGAATTAAAAGAACAGCTTAAAAATCTATACGACCTTGAAAGGCTAACAGGAAAGCTGGTATGTGGGAACGTCAATGCAAGAGACCTTTTAGCTATAAAAAACACGGTTAAATATTTCCCAAAAATAAAAGAATTGCTGGCTAGATGCAGGACTAAATTGTTGGTAACGCTTCACAACGATCTAGATCCATTAAACGATGTATATGAAATTCTGGAAAACTCAATCAACGAAGACCCACCGCTATCCCTTAAAGAAGGAGGATTAATAAAGGATGGTTTTAATGCCGACATCGATAAATTGAGAAAAGCGGCTACTGAAGGCAAGAGCTGGATAGCAGAACTCGAAAGAAAAGAGAGGGAAAGAACTGGTATAAAATCATTGAAAGTAGGCTACAACAAAGTATTCGGATATTACATCGAAGTAACAAAAGCCAACTTACCATTAGTCCCAAAAGATTATATTAGGAAACAAACTCTAGCAAATGGCGAAAGATTTGTAACCGAAGAGTTAAAGGAATATGAATCACTCATCCTAGGTGCTGAAGAAAAACTTTTAGAACTGGAATATGAGGTTTTCTGCCAAATCCGCGAAAAACTCATTGCAGAAATACCAAGGCTCAAAAAAAGCTCTCAAGTAATTTCCGTGCTGGATGTATTATTATCGCTTGCCGAAGTTGCAGCATGTAACAATTACGTAAAGCCTGAACTCACATTAAACGACGAAATACATATAGTAGAAGGACGTCACCCCGTTGTAGAGCTGACTCTCAAAGATGAAATGTTTATCCCCAACGATACTCATATAGATTGTAAAGATTCAATGATATCGATTATCACAGGCCCCAACATGGCAGGAAAATCTACCTATATGAGACAAGTAGCCCTGATAGTGCTCATGGCTCACATAGGTAGTTTTGTACCAGCAAAAAGCGCTCAAATCGGAATAGTTGACCGCATCTTCACTCGAATTGGCGCTTCTGATAACCTCGCATCAGGCCAGAGCACTTTTATGGTGGAAATGGTAGAAGTGGCCAATATATTAAAGAACGCCACTTCTAAGAGCTTACTCATTCTAGATGAAATTGGCCGGGGCACCAGTACTTATGATGGTCTAAGCATCGCTTGGGCCGTAATAGAATATATCAACAAACATATAAGGGCGAAGACCCTTTTTGCCACCCATTACCATGAGATAACCCAGCTAAAGAAGCTAAAGGGTGTTAAAAATTTTAAAGTTCTCGTGAAAGAGCGAGGAGAAGACATTATATTTTTAAGGAAAATTGTAGATGGAGAAGCCGACAAAAGCTACGGCATTCAGGTAGCAAAACTTGCCGGATTACCAAAAAGCGTTATACTCAGAGCTCAACAAATTCTTGAGGAATTAGAACAGCATGACAAATCAAACATTCAAACCGAACAAATAGCAGCAGCCGAAGATGTTGCTTCAAGTGAGACCCAGCTTAATATAGAAAGCATAAAAAATGAACAGGTCATTAGATTAATTAAGGATTTGGATATAAACACTATAACTCCTTTGGAAGCTCTCAATTTACTTTATTCAATTAAACAAAAGCTGATTTGAGGAGAAAGTACAATGGGGAAGATCAAAATATTGGATGATAGCATAGCGGCGAAAATAGCGGCCGGCGAAGTCATAGAAAGACCGGTTTCCGTCGTAAAGGAACTCATTGAAAATTCTATCGACGCAGGAAGCAAGCATATTTTTGTTGAAATCGAAAAAGGAGGAAAAAGCCTTATAAAAGTTACAGACGACGGCGAAGGCATGGATCCGGATGACGTCAGGCTCGCCTTCGAAAGACATGCCACCAGCAAAATATCAAGTTTGGATGATATATTTAAAATAAATACCCTCGGTTTTAGGGGTGAAGCTTTACCCAGCATCGCATCGGTTTCTGTATTAACCGTTTTTACGAAGACAAGGGAAGCATCGATCGGAACTAAATGCACGCTGCGGGGAGGCATCATAGAAGAATTTGAAGAAGCAGCCGTGAAAGAAGGTTGTTGTGTAATTGTAAAGGATATTTTCTTCAATACACCTGCGCGCTTAAAGTTTCTTCAGTCGTCGTCGAGAGAATCCTCTCTAATTGTGGACCTTGTATCTAAATATGCAATAGGTCACCCCGACATATCTTTCAAGTTATCCGTAGACGGGAAAGAAGTGCTCTTCACTCCCGGCAATGGAAATCTGCAGGAAGTCATAGCCAGGATTTACGGATTCGATATGGCCAAAGACATGATCTTAGTCGACAAAACATTCAATTTTGGCCGTATATACGGCTACACATCGCCTCCGAAGCACACACGGGGAAATAGATCCTGGGAAACGTTTTTCGTCAATGGACGCCTTGTAAAAGACAAAAGTTTGAGCATTTCCTTGGAAAAGGCTTATAGAAGCTTAATACCCAACGATAAATTTCCCCCCAACGATAAATTTCCCATAGCTTTCATAAAAATAGATATAGAAAGCTCGTTAATAGATGTCAATGTTCACCCCGCTAAAACTGAAATAAGATTTCAATGTGAAAATGAAGTGCTTCAATCTTTATACGAGACCGTTAGGGAAGGTCTATCTAGAACCACACTGGTACCAAAAGAAAAACTGAGCTTTTCTAAAATTAACTTTTCTGAACGATACAGCACGGCGGAAAATGAAAGCTTATTGAAGGAAGAATATTTTACCAAAATTTATGGAAAAATAGAAAACAAAATTAAAACCAATGATCAGCACGAGAATACCGGTAAGGATGTGAGAACAGAAAGCCCCATTTTCGACGTTCATTTTACCCGGATTTTAGGGCAGCTTTTTAAGACGTATATTGTAGTCCAAGGAGAAAAAGAATTTTACCTGATAGATCAGCATGCAGCCCACGAAAGAATACTTTTTGAAAGATATTCTGAAGGATTAAATTCACAAGACATTTCGCAAGAGCTAGTATATCCGTTAACCTTAAAACTTACTTTTGAAGAAATAAATTTTGTGGAGGAAAACAGCGACCTCATAAGAAAAATGGGATTTGACTTCGAGACATTTGGGAAAGACACGCTATTAATTAGATCGGTACCTTATCTTTTAAATAAACCAGTGCAACCGGAATCCTTGCGAGAAGCAATTGATGAGTTAAAAGAAAATGGCGAACTAAGATGGCGCTCACGCGAAAAATTCTTAGCTTCTATGGCATGTCATACTGCAATAAAGGCGGGCGATGATCTTTCTTTTGATGAAATGCAGGAGCTCTTGAATCAGCTTATGAACACAAAAAATCCATATTCCTGTCCCCACGGGAGACCTACGATGATTTCAATTACAATTTATGAATTAGAAAAGAAATTTAAGCGGATAAATGGATAAAAAAATATTAGTAGCCATCGTAGGTCCTACTGCCGTGGGGAAAACCGAAGTATCTATAGAAGTAGCACTAAAATTAGATGGAGAGATAATCTCTGCCGATTCAATGCAAATTTACAAATATATGGATATCGGTACGGCAAAACCAACCCTCGAGGAAAGAAAAGGTGTTCCTCATCACATGATAGATATTATCCACCCGGATGAAGAATTCAGCGTAGCAGAATTCAAGGCACTAGCGGAAAAATGCATTGCCGATATCCACAGCCGCGGCAAGATACCTATTCTTACAGGAGGGACTGGACTTTATGTAAACGCCGTCTGTTACGGTTATACATTTTCCAGCTTTGACAAAGATGAAAGTCTAAGAAAGCAGTTGAAAGTTGAAGCCGAAAAATACGGCAATGAATATTTATACAACAAATTAAAACAAATCGATCCTAAGGCTGCAGAAAAAATCCATCCAAACAATTTGAGAAGGGTTATAAGAGCTTTGGAAGTCTATATAAAAACGGGCGTGCCTTTTTCACATTTTGAGGAGTTAACCAAAAAGCGGGGAAGTCCTTACGAATTGTTAATTTTTGGTCTCACAAGACCGAGAGAGGAACTTTATGAAAGGATAAACAAGAGAGTACAGAAGATGATTGAAAATGGTTGGGTGGACGAAGTGAAAAAACTTCTTGAAATGGGATATACGAAAGAACTGAACTCCATGCAGGCTCTTGGTTACCGACAAATAATAGATTATTTAGAAGGACGCATTACATTACAGGAAGCCATTCATCTAATTTCCAGAGATACCCGAAGATATGCAAAAAGACAGTACACCTGGTTTAGAAAAGACAAAAATATTATTTGGTTCGATGTATCCAAAGAAGGCAAAGAAAAAATTATAGAAAATATTATTAAATCCGTTGAAGGAAAATCAAAAAATTCCTAGAATATAACTTTATATACATAAAATAGAAGGGGGACAAAGAATGACCAAAACTCAAATCAACATTCAAGATGGATTTTTAAATCAAATTAGGAAGGAAAATACTCCTGTAACTATTTATCTGATCAATGGATTTCAAATGAAAGGTTATGTGCGCGGATTTGACAATTTTACCGTGGTACTTGATTCTGATGGAAAGCAGCTGCTGATTTACAAGCACGCTGTATCTACAATAGCTCCTCAAAAGCCGGTGAATTTAACAGGTCCTTCTGCTGAAAAGAAAACTGAAGAAACCCAATAAAAAACTCCCAAGAAGTCTTGGGAGTTTTTAAATTTGTGACCCGAAAATATTTAAGCGCATATAATAAATTGGTGCATAGTTTTGCCTTTGGCGGAGGTGTAAATAAATGGCCAATTTAAATTTGAAATGTAAAGTCGAAAATCCTGACCAGATTATAGATATGATTGCCAGGGGAGCAATTACTCCGGTAGAAGCGTTTATTTTAAAGAAATGGATGAAAAAAAGGAGACATCTCCGCTAAAACCTAACGGAGAAGAAAAAATAGAAGACGTATTAAAAGAACTCGACAGTTTGATTGGACTTACGAAAGTAAAGCAATTAGTTAGAGAAATACAAGCTTACGTGGAAATTCAAAAAAGGAGACAAAAAGAACAACTGTTCTCTGAACCTCTTGTCCTTCACATGATTTTCAAAGGCAATCCGGGCACAGGAAAAACAACAGTAGCGAGGCTTTTAGGCAAAATATTCAAACAAATGGAAGTGCTACAAAAAGGGCATTTGGTCGAAGTAGAAAGGGCCGACTTAGTTGGAGAGTATATCGGGCACACCGCTCAGAAGACGAGGGAACAAGTAAGACGTGCTCTAGGTGGCATATTATTCATTGACGAAGCATATTCTCTTGCTAGAGGGGGAGAAAAGGATTTTGGCAAAGAGGCCATAGATACGTTAGTTAAAGCAATGGAAGACTACAAAGACAATCTCGTTGTAATACTGGCGGGATATAAGGATGAAATGGAATGGTTTTTGAGAACAAATCCGGGATTGAGATCCAGATTCCCCATTCAAATAGAATTTAGCGATTATACCACGGAAGAATTGATGGAAATAGCAAAGTTAATGGTTGAAAAAAGACAGTATAAATTGACTCCGGAAGCTCTTTATAAACTTGAACGTATTATCAAAGAAAGCCAAAAAAATTTGCACTACGATAAAATGGGAAATGCGAGGCTGGTAAGAAATCTCATCGAAAAAGCGATAAGGCGACAGGCATTGAGGCTAATAAATCAGAAACAAATATCCCGCGAAGACCTGATATATATAAAAAGCGAAGACATAGCAGAAATCGATGAAATTTAAGAGGGGGTGGCCGTTTATTTGAAAAAATGCTTAATAGTAGGCAAACCGAACGTTGGAAAAACAGCTTTCCTTATAAATTTCGCAGAATATCTTGGAGTCAGAATTATTGAATTCGATTTTGCACTTCCTGATGGAACAAAATTCAAAAAAAAATATTCCTGCAAAACGGCATTTCATGAGCTGGTAGACAGTAATCCCCATAAAACCTTAGCTCTTCAATCTGTTACATTGGAAATACCGGTGGGGAAAGGTAAAAAAAAAAAATACAAATAATAGATACTACTGGGTTAATAGATGGTATTCATGAAGACCAGAATGTCCGTAAATCCATATCTCAAACCATCTCCGAAATCCTTAATTCTCAAATCATAATTCATATAATGGACGGGGCGGCGGTAATAAAGAAAGATTCTTTAAGTTCACCAAGTGAAGTGGATTACCAAATATCCAAACTTGCTCGTTCAAAAAGAGGTTACGTCATCCTCGTTAATAAAATGGATTTGCCGGATGCTGAGGAAGGATTAAAAATTATCAAAGAAAAATTTCATGGAAACATCGTCATTCCTATATCCGCTATTAACAAAAGAGGGTTCAAAGAGGTGAAAACTTTTGTGGCATATAACCTCTAGTCCTTTAGTTAGAAAATTGTTTGCAGTTTTTCTAACAGGTTTCGTTATAAAACTGATGGATGATTTTATCGACCTGGAATATGATACCGTGCTGGAAAGACAAAATTTCTCGAATGTCCTCGGAGCGGGAATTTTACCGTATGCTATCTTTATTTTTTCTCTGGCATGTTTTCTCGAACCGAGAACTTCAATAAGCTTATTTTTTTCCAGCTATATTGTAGGCATGACCGCAGATTATGGCACAAAAATGCCTTCAGGTTTATATGGTTATCAAGAGTCGCTAATAACTCTTATTTTAGGAATTTTACTTCTAGGTCCTAGCGAAATGCTTTCCTCTTTGTTTATAATGTGGTCTATTCAATTATGGGACGACCTTTGTGACTACAGAAAGGAGATAGCATGCGGCAAAAATTACGTAAAAATGCTGGGAAAAGTAGAATGCCTTGTTTTTTCCATTATATGCTTTTTATCTGCTTTGTATTTAGACACTGTTAAAACTATTGCTGTAAGTATTTCAGCCATATCTATTGTTTACATAATATATTTATTGTCAAATTCTGAGGGGGTGTCGTAAAATCCTTAGAGAGTTTATACCTTACATCGTTGTAATGCTTTTCATATTTCTGGCTGGGTACGCAACAGGCAGACGAATGGGGAAAAAAGAAGGAATTGAGGATGGGCTTTCAAAAAGTTTCTTACATTTACAAAAAGAGATGTTAAACAATTCAGAATGTCCTCTGTGCCGGAGAGCATTGAAACGAGAAATTTGATATGATAAAATCTTAAATAAAAAAGCAGAAGAAGGGATAACATGCACAGCATCGCCCGGGAAATTATAAAATCGAGATTTTCCATAAATGATGAAATAATAACATTGGCAGAATCTGTAGTGAAGGAAGTCGGCAAAGAATTTGAAAAGGTAAACGAAATAGTAGAGTGCAATCAGCTTAAAGTAACCGCGGCTATGGTAGAAAATAGCTTGAGCGATTTTCATCTTAATGATTCAACAGGATATGGTTATAACGATTTAGGACGTGAAACTATCGAAGCTGTTTACAGCAGTGTATTTCGTGCCGAAGATGCACTAGTAAGACCGCAGATCATTTCCGGCACTCATGCTATCATTCTTTGCCTTTTCGGCGTTTTAAAACCCCAGGACGAATTATTGTGTGTCACAGGCGAACCATATGATACTCTAAAAGATGCCATTTTAGGAAAAAATGTAGGTTCGCTCAGAGAATATAATATAAAGTACTCCCAGGTAGAACTAAGAAACGGCAAGCCCGATTTCGAGAAAATTAGAGAAAAAATTAGTAAAAAGACGAAGATGGTACTTATCCAGCGTTCCAGGGGTTACAGCATGAGACCCACCCTGGATATAGAAAGTATAAAAGAGCTGATTGAATACATAAAAGGAATTAATGAAGATATTGTGTGTCTTGTTGACAACTGCTACGGAGAATTTACGGAAACTAAAGAACCGACGGAAGTCGGTGCCGATTTATGCGCCGGCTCTCTTATAAAAAACCCGGGAGGAGGCATTGCCCCCACGGGAGGTTATGTAGTAGGGAAACGAGAGTTAATAGAACAATGTGCTTACCGCCTGTATGCTCCCGGACTGGGGAAAAATTGTGGACCCTCCTTGAATTTCAACCGCCTAGCCCTTCAAGGATTATTTTACTCTCCCATGATAGTTGGGGAAGCCTTAAAAGGCTCCATTTTCATTTCAAGATTTTTTGAAAGGGCAGGGTTTAAGGTATATCCTTCTTACAACGAAAAGCGCAGCGACATTGTCACAGCAATAGAGATGGGCGACAAGGAATCCTTGATATCTTTTTGTAGGGGGCTGCAGAAAGTAGGACCTGTAGATGCTCATATTGTACCTGAACCATGGGAAATGCCGGGCTATGCACACCAGGTAATAATGGCAGGCGGCAGCTTCATCCAAGGCGCGTCGATAGAATTGAGTGCCGATGCACCTATCAGGGAACCGTTTGTAGTATATATTCAAGGCGGTATTAATTTCTTTCATATAAAATTAGGAGCCATGAAGGCACTTCAGAACATGATAGACGAAGGAATATATAAAGGTCAATTTAATTGACTTAAAACCTTCTAAAAAGGCCTATTACCTTACCTAAAATCTTAACGTCTTTTACAATTATAGGCTCCATATATCGATTTTCCGGCTGTAGCCTTATATGGTCGCTTTCTTTAAAAAATCTCTTGACGGTAGCTTCGTCTCCTAACAGTGCTACTACTATATCGCCGTTTTCCGCCGTATTGGATACCTTTACGATCACGTAATCGCCATCAAAGATACCAGCTTCTATCATGCTGTTTCCCTGAACTTTCAACATAAATGCTTCTGATTCGGGAACCATCTCTTTAGGAAGCGGGAACACGCCCTGAATGTTTTCTTCCGCCAGGATGGGTTGTCCCGCAGTGACTCTGCCTACAAGCGGTACGGGAACGAAACTGGAGTCGAACAAATATTTGTTGTCCGATACAATAATGGCCCGGGGTTTCTGAGGATCTCGCGTTATAAAACCCTTTTTTTCCAATTGAACCAAGTAGGAATGAACAGTAGCGGTGGATTTCAGATTAGTAGCAGCGCATATTTCGCGCACCGAAGGGGGATAACCTCTCTTTTTTAAAAAATCACGTATGAAATCCAATATCTGTTTTTGTCTCGGCGATAAATTTTCATACATCGCAATTACCACTCCATACAACAAGAATAATTTTTTTAGGTTAATTATATCATAACTAAATGTGATTTTAAACATTTGTTTGAAAAATAATCTGCAGATATTTGATGTTTACGATAATCATCGGGGGAGAGGATAAAGCGCTAAAAAAATTTAATTTCAGGAGTACCATAACGTCCGATAATGTATATTATGTAAACTTATTATTTTGGCTAAAAGATTGTAGCTTTTCAAAAGGCCAAGACATAGCCCGCTAGAAAGCATATTAGACTCAAGTAAAGAGACAATAACTTATAATTACCGTAGTTTTAAGCTTTCGGTATTAAGTTTCAGTTTCAATTGACATTAACCAAAAAATCTTATATAATAGGAAATGTGCAGGGGAGTAGCTCAATTGGCAGAGTAGCGGTCTCCAAAACCGCCGGTTGCAGGTTCGAGTCCTGTCTCCCCTGCCATTCTTTTATATTTTATAAATTGATAAATAAAATAAAAATTACCCTGCAGAAAATGCAGGGTTTATTAATTATTGGCGGACTGTTGGCCTGAACATATCTAGCACACCCAATACTATATGCGCAAGTCCGAAACCGGTTATACCTGCACCTAAAGTTCCCCCTACCATCGTTCCTACTCCAGCAACGACTGCTCCTATACCTGCGACTACCCAACCTGTGGTATTACCTTTCATAAATCCACCTCCTAGAGTTATTATTCCACGAGGCGGTATACATAATCATGGAGGTGGCTTTATTTCCTATCCGCATCCGCTGCAGCTCCCACACGAACCGCTACAACCTCCTGACTCGGTACCTCCCTTCCCCATGTACATAAAACCGGTAAATCGTTGTTTTGCTTTGCCATTACATACCGGACATTTTACGCTATCCTTTTCTCGCAAGGAAACAAACTCGCTGAACTTATGACCACAATTTTCGCAGATGAAATCGTAAGTGGGCATAATGGATTCTCCTTTTCTTAATGTGGTTTTTTAATTTTACTTCAAAGCTTTAATTAAAATTATAAGATCTTTTTGTAAAAAAGAAAACCCACCCTTAACACTTTTGGTGGGTATATTTCCATTGCTATTTATTAACAACAGCCTCAAACCTGTGCCCGCAGCTAGTGCAAAACCCCCACATCTTTTTAAAATTTCCAAAGTCATCTCTTTGGTATGTGCAAAATAGGAAGAACAACTCATCGCACTTCGGACACCTGACTCCCAGCATCTCGCCGCTCCACTCCTGTGTTTTCATAGCGTCCTCACATGTTTCAACGCCTTCAATATACGAGGGCTTGCACTGGACTTTTATAGCCGGCAAGGTATGCAAAAAAACCCCTCCTAAAAATTATTATTTTTTATCTTTTTATTTATAAGAAAACACAAGTCCACAATTACCGAGGGGCCCCGGTAAAATCATACTATACTTGCAGGTCCACTTTCATACCTAAATATTTCTCGTACTTCTTCAATATCGGATCTACTATTTCCCGGACGAATTCTATCACCTGTCCCGGACTTCTCCCAACAAAAATCGAGGGATCCATCATCTTTACAATATCCTCTTTGGTCATCTTGAACCTAGCGTCGGCGGCAATTTTGTCTATCAAATTATTAGGTTTCCCCTCCTTCACTTCTGCAGCAGCTTCAATGGAATACTTTCTCAAAACCTCGTGGAGTTCCTGTCTATCTCCACCCTTTTTTACTGCCTCCATCAATATGTTTTCAGTGGCCATAAACGGCAATTCTTCCATTACGTGCCTTTCTATTACCTTAGAATTGACTACTAATCCCTGACTCACATTTATATAAATATTCAAAATTGCATCTGTTGCCAAAAACATCTCCGGTATAACCAGTCTTCTGTTGGCAGAATCATCAAGGGTCCTTTCGAACCACTGATTGGCCGCTGTAAAATACGGATTCAGTCCATTTATCATTACATAGCGGCACAAGGCGGTCATGCGCTCACAACGCATTGGATTTCTTTTATATGCCATGGCCGAAGAACCGATTTGATTTTCTTCAAAAGGTTCTTCTATTTCTTTCAGGCTAGATAGCAATCTTATGTCACACGCAAATTTATGAGCACTTTCCGCTATCGACTGCAGAACCCTCAATACTCGAGAATCTTGTTTTCGCGGATACGTCTGGCCTGTAACTAGGAAAGTTTTATCAAAACCCATTTTTTTAGCTACCATTATATCAAGCTTTTTTACCTTTTCCTCATCATTGTTAAAAAGTTTCATGAAACTAGCCTGCGTCCCTGTTGTACCCTTTACACCTCTTAATCTCAAATTCTCTTCTACATGTTCCAGGTCCCATAGATCCATTACAAGATCCTGAATCCAAAGGCACGCCCTCTTGCCTACAGTAGTGAGCTGTGCCGGTTGAAAATGAGTAAACCCTAAAGTAGGCATATCCTTATATTGCAATGCAAAGTTCTTCAGGTTATCTATGATGTTGACCAATTTTTTCTTTAGTATGGCAAGACCATCCCTCATCAATATTACATCTGTATTATCTCCAACAAAAGCACTTGTTGCCCCGAGGTGTATAATTGGTTTAGCTTTAGGACATTGTTTTCCAAAAGCCCATATATGAGCCATAACATCATGCCTTGTGACTTTTTCATACTCTTCGGCTTCTTCGAAGTTTATCTTGTCTACGTGGGCTTTCATCTCTTCAATCTGTTCATCTGTAATGGGAAGCCCTAGCTCTTTTTCTGCTTCCGCCAAAGCTATCCACAGTTTTCTCCAGGTCATATATTTCTTGTAAGGTGAAAAGTTCATTAGCATTTCTTCACTGGCATACCTTTTCGTCAACGGATGTTCAAAATACTGTTTCGATTCCATAGCGTCACTTCAACCCCTTTTTTAAAATAAAAAGCAGGAAAAATGGCCCTGCTCATGAAAGTTCTCTAACAAACTGCTCGATACGGTCCAAGCCTTCTTTTATATTTTTCATAGAAGTGGCATAAGATAGCCTCACATATTCATCAGCTCCAAAAGCTATTCCAGGCACGACCGCCACTTTGTACTTTTCAAGTAAAGCCTCGGCAAAAGTTGTAGAATCTTTAATGACTTTACCTTCTATGTATTTGCCGAAAGTCTTCGAAACGTTCATCATAACGTAAAAGGCCCCTTTTGGCATACGGCAAGAAAGTCCTTCTATGTTGTTTATTCTCTCGACCATGTACTTCCTTCTCTTTGCAAATTCCTCTACCATGGTATCGACAGCTTGCTTTTTAGCCGGGTTTTTAAGAGCTTCCAAAGCAGCTTTTTGGGCTATCGAATTGGGGTTAGAAGTCGCATGGCTCTGAAAGTCAGTCATGGCCTTAATGAGTTCCTTCGGACCTGCCGCGTATCCGATTCTCCAACCGGTCATCGAATAAGCTTTAGAAACACCGTTCACCACGAGAGTATTATTATAAATTTCTTTGCCTAGGGAAGCTATGCTTATATGTTCTTCCCCATCGTAAACCAATTTATCATAAATTTCATCGGATATGACAAATATCTTGTATTTTAAAGCTAACTCGGCAATCTCCAGCAAATCCTCGCGAGTGTAGACGCTCCCCGTCGGGTTATTCGGACTATTTATTATCAAAACTTTCGTCTTTTCATCAATGAGAGGTTTTATATTATCCACCTTTAATTTAAAATCCTGGCTCTCGAACGTGGGTACAAAAACCGGTGTCCCCCCGCACAGTTTTACAATTTCGGGATAACTCACCCAGTATGGCGATGGTATTAAGACCTCATCTCCCTCATCGCAGAGGCAATATAAGGCATTAAAAAGGCAGTGTTTCGCTCCGTTAGAAACAATAATCTGGGTGGTTTCATAATCAACTCCTATTTCCTCTCTCAACGCCTCAGAAATCGCCTTTTTGAGCTCCGGTATGCCACCAACGGGAGTGTATTTCGTAAAGCCCTGATTTATCGCCTCAACTGCTGCGGATTTTATAAAATCAGGCGTATCGAAATCGGGCTCTCCTGCACCAAAACTTATAACATCGTGTCCCTCGCTTTTAAGCTGTTTCGCTTTCGCATCAACAGCCAGGGTTGGTGACGGACTAATGCTCTTGGATTTTTTAGAAAGATTCATTTTTCAAGACCCTCCCTAATTAATATTATTCATTGCAATGGCAAATCTTTCGGATATTCTATCTTTATATCACTATTTCCGAAATCGTAAAGCTGCACTACCATATTTATAGATTGTTCTCCGTTTTCATAAGAATTAAATTTAAGGTCCATGCTTAACTTGCGAATAAGAAAATCTTTTTCTCCTATCCACACTTTATATGTAGCTTCCAGATCCTTTATCTCATCTATTTTTTCATCTTCGAAAAATATTCTCTTTAACTTTTGTTCATCGGGAATGTATTCTATAACTTTGCACTTGACTCCTTCTATTATTTCATCCGGAAGATATACCGCCTCCACGATCATATCCTTCAAATCATTCAGTGTTTTCTCTGGAGTCGATATTATACCATCCATATTTCCTAAACCTAAATTTTCGCTTTCAATCCATTTATTATTTAAAGGGTCTTTTATAAAGATTTTATTCTCTTTTTTGTAAATTTCTATATCAAGCCCGGCTAAATTTCCGCTCAAGTAAACTTGATCCGGGTTTACTACTTCTCCTGCTAAAACAACCTGTTGTTTTATGTCCTTCATGGTTAGCTGAGCATCTATTTTCATCCTGTACCCCGCAACTTCTTTTAACTTTTCGTTAGCCTTTATCACAGCGTCTTTAGGCGACAATTTTCTAAATTGATCTCCGCATCCTGCTAACGTCAATGTTATAGTAAAAATCAAAAGTAGTGTTACTATTCTGCGTGTCGACATTTCCTGGTCCTCCCGGAAAAGATGTATTATTTACATATTCTTCATCAACTTACAGTTTTCCTGCTTCATATAAAAATATAGGGGAGTTATCCCCCCTATCTCAATATTTTTTGATTAGCCAAATAAAACTCTTAAAATCTTAGTTTTTCTCTGAATTTAGGCTGCTTTTGCTGCTTAACCATAGATTTTTTAGACAAAACAAGACCACCTGCGGCAACTTACTAAAAGTTGCCTATCAAATCCTTCACTCATGCCCTCGACTACCCTATCATGTCTCCCGGGGTCCTACGCCCTTATTACATTCCTTCGTCCTGCCTTTGAGGGCTAGGCGGGGAGCTTTTTACTTTCATGCAGGGTCTTGCCCTTATGGGGGGAATATTGCTTCCCCGCCTTGTTGGCTATCTCACTTTTATGCCGCTAGCTGGTTTATTTGCTTCATGCGATGTTCTCCAAGAACTTTCTCTGAATCGTAATTTTCCCTCTTTTTGGCAAGGGTGAACATTACCCTTATTAGCTTCATTGAAATTGCTATTAATGCCTGCTTGGATTTTAATGGATTTTGAGGCCTTTTTAAGAAGTAGTTGTAGAGTGCCTTGAATTCCTTGTTTTTGGCTACTAACACAAGGCTTGCTTTGTAAAGGAGATTCCTCAGCTCCGGACGGCCCCTCTTTGATATTTTAGCCTTCCCCTTGTGTTTCCCAGATTGGTTTTCTGCTATGTTGAGCCCTGCTAGCTTTTGTATCTGCTTATAGTGGGTGTAGTTGGCTAGGTCACCTACTTCCGCTAGAAATCCAGCTACGGTTACTATCCCTATGCCGGGAATGCTGAGTAGGTATTGTGCTATGTCTATCTTC
>NZ_LOED01000031.1 GCF_001562425.1 Fervidicola ferrireducens | reverse complement strand
CGTGACATTGGCAGGGATTAGCTTGACACCTTGACAGAAAGGAGCACAAAAGGAGCGAAAAAGGAGCACATTTTTAGGGTATCCCCATTTTACGGATGCCTTCCTGCCTCGGGAAGTCATTTGCTAAGAAATACTAAGACTGCAAAGGGTATTCCAACTTGGAACATCCTTGTGGCTTAGTAAAACTTAGGATAAATGGGACAAAGCGGGACAAGATGAAACGATGGGACATTAGTCACTAGACTAAAAGCGGAAACTTGCGTCCGCATTGTCCGCAACGTCCGCACTCTTGCGTTGGGAAAGAAGGCAAAAGAAAGGCAAAAAGAAGGCAAAAGAGAGAAAAGCGAGAGAGAAAAGGGAGAGGAAATAACACCCTCAGGGGAAGGGTAGCAAAAGGGTTGCAAGAGGGTTGCAAAACGAACAAAACAGGCACAAAAGGGTAGCAAAACGACAGAGAAACGACAGAAAAACCGAAGCAAGAGAGAAGCAAAAGGGAAGCAATTGAAACGACCTCGGGAAACTCGAGGCCATAGTAACAGGCCCAAAATTGGACTCGTAGGGCCTTGCGTTAAAGGCACGAGGCTCATGGCTCGCTTGAGGAAAACGCAAAATATCGCAAAGATTCACACCCCATAAGGGCCTGTGGAAAACAAATGTAAAACTTAAGGAAGGCAAAAAGAAGGCAAAACAGAGGCAATTTGCGGTTTTTGCGAGGTTGAAGAAAGGCCATTGCCTAAACAAGTTTTAACATAGGCAAAAGCAGGATACCGAAACATAGCGAACAGAAGCATTGAATAAGGCCATTGATGACCTCCAAACAGCGTATAAAAAGCTTACAAAAAGCTGATTGATAGCGGAATACACGGGAACAGAAAACCCACGTAAAAACGGACATTTTCGGACGTTGTAAGTCAATTTAAGTCAATTTTTCAAGCGAACCTAACGAACCGAACCATAGATAAAAAAGGGCCGGGATGAATTATACCACCCCGGCACTTGACTTACACCAGCTTTCTCGGTGCTCTCTTGCCCATCTGCTGTAACTTCTGCACGGGAGAAGCCTTCTCGTGGATTTCCTTAATATCGTCCTGCGAAAGCCTGACGTAACGCCTTGTCATAGTCAAATCAGTATGACCTAAAATTCTTTGAAGGCTGAACGGGTCACCGCCTGCTTTGAGGAACTCGATGGCGAAAGTATGACGCAAACCGTAGGGAGTGACTTTTATTCCTGCTTTGTTGCAGTAATCCCTCATCCTTCTGTCCCAATGCTGGCGACAAAGCGGGAGACCGTTTTCTGTTGCAAATAAAGGCACATCATCATCCCACCAATCGGGGCGTAACTTTAAGAACCTTGCAAGCTGTTGAACGGTGAAAGGAGTAATTACAAGCGTGCGTCCTACCCTTGTCTTTGATACTTCGGGCCTTATCCGTATTTCTCTCGATTCAAGGTTTAAATCCGACACCTTGACTTGAAACAACTCTCCGGGCCTTGCTCCGGTATCTATCTGCACTAACATAAGGCAATAGTCCCTTAACCCTGCATAACTCTTTTTATTGGGCTGTTCGAGTAG
This sequence comes from Fervidicola ferrireducens, assembly GCF_001562425.1. Lineage (GTDB taxonomy): Bacteria > Bacillota > Thermosediminibacteria > Thermosediminibacterales > Thermosediminibacteraceae > Fervidicola > Fervidicola ferrireducens. Next base: position 20,733 of record NZ_LOED01000031.1, on the reverse strand, counting down.
CTTTTTAACTTCCTCCAGTGAAATATGCCTGATATTGTTTATATCTTCCTTGGCTTTCTTTATCCCTTCCGTTGGATTGGCTGGGAGATACCCTTGACTTACACACCACGAAAAGAAGGCCCTGAGGTATTTTAGGCGGGTGTTTCTTGTAGCAGGTGCGACTTCTTCGCTAAAGTATTTGAATATTGCTTTACGGAGGGAATTGTAATCGTGCACATCGGGGAATTTTTCAAGAAAACGGTTGATGTGATAAGTGTAGTCTTCGAGGGTGCGGGGTGCGAGTCCACTCGCTGACTTAAAAAGCAGGAATTCGTCCCTTGCTAACTGCAAATCCATGACTTTGGGGTTGAGTTTAGCAATTTTGGCCATGAAAAAACCCCCTTTCAGAGTTTCCGGACTCTTTGAGGGGGGTTAATCCGTAGAACCCTTGATTTATAAGCTTTGGTAGCCCTACGGGGACTCGAACCCCGGTTTCCGCCGTGAGAGGGCGGCGTCCTGGACCACTAGACGATAGGGCCATGGCTGCGGGACCAGGATTCGAACCTGGACTACATGATCCAGAGTCATGGGTGCTACCGTTACACCATCCCGCAGCGACTAGCAAAAGATATATTAGCATATTTTTATCAGCAAGTCAAGATACAGCTCCGTTATATTTTTTTGTCCTGTTGATGAGAGGAAGGTACGCGTAGTTGAACAGAAAAAATCCTGCTAACGGGACAAGCGATAAAATAAGGTACAGGTATTTGAAATCCACGTACTGGCTGAGGCCGCCCAGCACCGTCCCTGCTGCCACTCCCAGGTCGAAGGCGGCGGTATATATTCCAAGAGCCATTCCCTTGTATTCGGGGGATACATTGAGCACCAAAATAGCGCTTAACATGGGAAACAACAGGGCGTAACCCACTCCGTATATTACGGAAACGGCGATGAGCTGATGAAAGTTAACGACAAGGCTCATCGAGACAAACGAAACGGTCAGAAGAATTAAGGAAGTGGATACCAGACTTTCCAAATAACTTTTGCTCCAGGAACCCAACGCCAGTCTGGCTATTATGACCGATGCGGTATTTATTACGAAAAAGTACTCAATCCCCGAAATACCCCGTTCTTTGGCGAAAACGGGAAGCATTGCGGATATCGCACCGAAAGTAACAAGTCCGCAAAAAAGCACTAATGTAGGGAGATATACGTTTTTCTTTAATAAAACTTCAACGAATCTGTAAGACTGACTTTTTTCAGTTGTTGTTTCAAAATCGTGGAGCAAAAATACAAAAAGTCCTGCGACTAATGCCAGTATAACGGTGGTCATAACGGGGCCTGAAAAACCGTAAATTTCCATTAATTTTACACCAATTGCGGGGGCAAGTCCTTTGGCCGCAATGCATGCTATACTGTGAAATCCCATAAATTGAGCCACGGTGGCAGAAGACGATATATCTGCGGCGAATGTGGTGGCTGCTACGGTGAAAGCTCCTATGCTAAAACCGTACACCAGTTGGGCCAAGCTGAAGCCTATCGAGGTTGCCGGAAAGTTCAAAAATAAAGGAGTTATGAAAAACAAGGCTATCGAAAAAAACATCAGTTTTCTGCGCCCCATGGCGTCCACCCAGATTCCTCCAAGGGGCCTTGATACCATTGAGCTTATAGAAAAAAGTCCCATTATTATACCTATGGTAAGTTTATCAATGCCCAGTTCCATCATGTAAATGGGGAATACGGGCATCATTAGATAATACGTCGACAGGAAAAATACGGTTGCCGCAAGGTCATATATGAAGTTTTTCGTAGTGTTGTAGTTTGCCATGTCTGTCGATGCCCTCCTAAATGTATCTTAATTCTATAAAACTTCGGCAATCTATCTCGTTTCAGAAACAGCTTCTGTCGAAAAGGTATTTCCGTAATTTCCTCAGCAAGATGGAATCGATCATTCCTTCGATTTCGATTCCCTCGGGTCTGTATTCCTCCCGCTCGACCTTGCCGTTTTCATATATGTCGTCGAGTAAAAACCCGTATTCGTATGGAATCAAAAGCGAAGCGTGTTCGCGGGTTTGAGGCAAAAGTACGCACATTTTTTTAAGCAGCAAGTCCAGGTTAGTTCCTTTAAGGGCAGAAATCTCCACTGCGTTTTTGTCGTTAATTAAAGGCTTTGAGCAGTCTAATTTATCTATTTTATTAAGCGCAAGTATGGACGGAATGTCGCTAGCCTGTATTTCTTTAAGGACCGCCCTTACAGTTGCAATTTCCTCGTCAACCGCGGGATTTGATGCATCCGCCACCAGGATGAGAAGGTCCGATTCCTTTACTTCTTCTAAAGTAGCTTTAAACGCTTCCACTATTTCGTGCGAAAGCTTTCTTATGAACCCGACGGTATCCGAAAGCAGAACCTTTCGCCCGTCGGGAAGTACCAGTGCTCTAGTTGTAGTGTCAAGGGTATCGAACAGCCGGTCGTTGGCAGATACTCCGGCTCCGGTGAGAGCGTTCATCAGCGTGGATTTTCCGGCATTGGTGTAACCGACAAGGCTTACAACCGGGTATTTTCTCGAGCTCCTTAAAAGTTCCCGGTTTTTCCTTATCCTTTCCAGCTCCCTTTTTAAATAAGAAATTCTGCGGCGTATATGTCGCCGGTCTGTCTCCAGCTTCGTTTCGCCGGGGCCCCGGGTGCCTATACCGCCGCCTTCCCGGGAAAGTTCGACGCCCTTTCCGGTGAGCCTCGGCAGCAGGTGCTGAAGCTGGGCAAGTTCTACCTGGATTTTGCCTTCCAAAGACCTTGCTCTTTGGGCGAAAATGTCCAAAACCAGCGTCGTTCGGTCAATTATTTGTGTACCTATAATATCTTCGAGATTTCTAATCTGCACAGGAGTAAGGTCGTCGTCGAAAATAACCGCATTTGCCCCCAAAAATTCCGCCATTTGTGCGATTTCGCGGACCTTTCCCAGACCAAGGTAGTACGCCGGGTCCTTGCTAGGACGCTTTTGGGTGACTTTTGCAAGTACTTCGGCTCCGGCAGTTTCAGCAAGAAGTGCAAGTTCCTCCAAGGTTTGCTGCTCGGAAACTCCCGATATCAAACCAGCTAAGATGGCTCTTGTTGCGGGTTTTCTTGTTTCTAGAGGCATGTGTTAGACAGCCTCCCCGGATTTTATTCTCGTTTAGATTATATCATTTTAGGGCTGCGTCGATATACATTTATCCAAATTTATTATATAATTTTGTCGAAATTAAAAAAAACTAGGAGGAAGGGACTTAAAATGCCGCTTGTTACGTCTAAAGAAATGTTCAAAAAAGCCTACGAAGGTGGGTATGCCATTGGAGCATTTAACGTCAACAACATGGAGATTATCCAGGGAATAGTGGAAGCCGCAAAAGAAGAAAGAGCGCCGCTAATCTTGCAGGTATCAGCAGGGGCGAGAAAATACGCAAAGCCCGTATATCTCAAGAAGCTGGTGGAAGCGGCGGCGGAAGACTCCGGACTTCCCATAGTACTTCACCTTGACCACGGCGAGGATTTTGAAATATGCAAGGCCTGCATCGACGATGGGTTTACTTCGGTGATGATCGATGGGTCGCGGCTTCCCTTTGAAGAAAACATAGCGCTTACCAAAAGGGTAGTAGAGTATGCCCACGAAAGAGGAGTTGTAGTGGAGGGTGAACTGGGTAGACTGGCAGGGGTAGAAGATAACGTGAAAGTGAACGAAAGAGAAGCAACCTTCACAGATCCAGATCAGGCTGTGGAGTTTGTTGAAAGAACAGGAGTGGATTCCCTCGCCATAGCGATAGGCACCAGCCATGGAGCCTACAAATTCAAAGGCGAACCGTATCTTGACTTTGAAAGGCTGAAGAAAATAACGGAAAAATTGCCGGGATTCCCACTGGTGCTTCACGGTGCATCGTCGGTCCTGCCTGAGTATGTTGAAATGTGTAATAAATATGGAGGGGATATACCGGGCGCTAAGGGAGTGCCTGAAGAAATGCTCAGAAAAGCGGCTACCATGGGAATTTGCAAGATAAACATCGATACGGACTTGCGCCTTGCGGTAACCGCGGTCTTGCGCAAATATTTAGCTGAAAACCCGGCGGAGTTCGACCCGAGGAAGTACTTGGGAGAAGCGAGGAATGCCGTAAAGAAGGTTGTGCAGCACAAAATCAGAAATGTCCTCGGTTGTAGCGGGAAGATATGATAAATTTAAAGGGCAACCTGAGGGGTGAAATCGTATGGCAAGGATAGCTGTGGGCGTAGACTTGGGAGGCACAAAAATAGCCACTGGCGCCGTAGACGATAATGGTACTCTTCTTGCGAGGACCGAATTGCCCACCCTTGCCAGGGAGGGTCCCGGAAGGGTTATACAGAGGATGAAAGAGAGTGTGTACGGTGTGCTTCAAAAGTTGGGCCTGTCATTAACCGATATAGCAGGCATAGGCATAGGAGTTCCGGGACCCATGGATGCCCGAAGAGGTGTAGTCAAAAACCCGCCCAACCTTCCGGGATGGGACGACGTACCGCTCCTTTCGATAATGCAGGAAGAATTTAATATAAGAATATGTCTCGAAAACGATGCCAACGCCGCGGCTCTAGGAGAATACCTTTTTGGTGCAGGAAAAGGTATAGAAAATTTCGTTTACATAACTATAAGCACCGGCATCGGTGGAGGGGTTATTGCGGGAGGCCGGCTATTGAAGGGTGATGGCGGGAATGCTGCGGAAATAGGACACATCACCATAAATTTTGAAGGGCCGGTGTGCGGTTGCGGCAACAAAGGGTGCTTTGAAGCGTACGCTTCAGGGACCGCAATGGCAAGATTTGCAAAGGAAGGGATACTGTCCGGCAGGAAGACGATATTGGGCAACTTCTATCAAAAGGAGGAGGTAAAGGCCGAGCATATCTTTGCAGCAGCTAAAGAGGGGGATGAGTATGCAATGGAACTGGTTGAAAAAGAGGGTTTTTACCTGGGAGTGGGATTGGCAAGCGTAGTAAATGCCTACAATCCCAGGTGCATTGCCGTTGGTGGCGGGCTTACCAAAGCTTGGGATATGTTTTATCCAAGAATGATAGAAGTTATGAGGAAAAGGGCCCTTCCAGTTAACGTGGAACGCCTTGAAGTGGTAAAAGCAACGTTGGGACCGGATGTTGGTATAATAGGTGCTGCATCGTTAATTTTCCAGAAAGAGTAGTAAAATTTTTTATAATAAGGAAGACACACCATTATAAAAAAATTTTTTTATGGTAGAAGGATTTTATCATTTTGTGTAGAATATTATTTGCGAGAGGATGTTAATAATATGGGAAAGGGGAAGGGAGAACTTTTAAAAAATTTCATACCTATTGTTGATTTCATCGCAGGCATTGCAGGACCATTTTGTGAAGTAGTGCTGCACGATGTGAGCAATGTGGAGTCATCTATAGTGGCCATAAAAAACAATCATATAAGCGGCCGGCAAGTGGGAGGACCCCTAACCGACCTGGGGCTGAAACTTCTGAAAGAAAAGGCTTATAAGGAAAAAGATTACCTCTTAAATTATCCTGCTAAGACTAAGGATGGCAAGGTGCTTCGTTCTTCCACCTTTTTTATAAAAGATGATAATGGAGACATAGTGGGAATGCTATGCGTTAACATAGATCTAAGCGGAGCTTATGCCGCAAAGAGATTCCTTGAAGATTTCATAATGGGAATAAATGGGGCTTCTAAAGAACAAAGTACAGATACAGATAATAAAGAATTGCCGGAGCACCTGACTATATCACTGGAGGATTTGATGCATTCTTTGATTGAACAAACGATGGCAGAGATCGACGTGCCACCAGAGCGGATGTCGCCTAAGGAAAAAATGTGGGTTGTCCATAGATTGAGCGAGAAGGGCGTATTTATGCTGAAGGGAGCAGTAGCCGAAGTGGCAAAGTGCCTCAAGACCTCGGAAAATACCATTTACCGTTATTTAAACAAAAAAATTGATGATGTGTAAATAAAAAATTACAAAAAAAGAAAGGAGAAGGTAAACAATGAAAAAGGTAATCAAAACCGACATGGCTCCTAAAGCGATAGGGCCATATTCTCAGGCCGTTATGGTGGGGGATTTCCTATTCGCTTCCGGTCAGATAGCGATAAATCCGGCGACCGGTGAAATTGTCGAAGGCGGCATCGAAGCCCAGACAAGACAGGTTATGGAAAACGTAAAAAATATACTCCAGGCTGCAGGAATGGATTTCAGCAATGTGGTAAAGACGACTGTATTTATAACCAACATGGATGACTTTGGGAAAGTCAATGAAATTTACGCTACTTACTTTGGTGAAAATCCGCCGGCTCGTTCTTGCGTAGAGGTAAGCAGGTTGCCGAAGGGAGCCCTAATTGAAGTTGAAGTAATAGCGCACAGGTAGTATAGCCTGTGCGCTAAAAAATGAGGAGGCGGAAACAAATCAATGTTGACTTTAGAACAGATTAAAGAGGCAAGAGAAGTTTTGAAGAACGTAGTGTATAAAACGGGATTAGTGCACAATACCACTCTGAGCGAGATGAGCGGCAACAATGTGTACCTGAAAATGGAGAATCTTCAAAAGACGGGTTCCTTTAAGATTCGAGGGGCCTACAATAAAATAGCCCACCTCACGGAGGAAGAGAAGAAAAGAGGAGTAATTGCTTCTTCCGCTGGCAACCATGCTCAAGGGGTTGCCCTCGGAGCTACATCTTACGGCATAAAATCGACGATCGTGATGCCGAAACACGCACCCCTTTCAAAGGTTTCCGCCACAAAAAAATACGGTGCCCAAGTAGTGCTGCACGGCAATGTATACGATGAAGCCTACGCCATGGCAAAAAAAATTCAGGAAGAAACTGGAGCGACATTCATACATCCCTTTAACGACCCGTACGTAATTGCCGGGCAGGGTACTATTGGCTTAGAGATTCTCGAAGACCTACCGGATACCGATGTAATAGTGGTGCCGATAGGCGGTGGTGGTCTCATATCAGGAGTGGCATTGGCGGCCAAAAGCGTAAAGCCGGAAATCAAGATTATTGGGGTCCAGACCAAAAATATGCCCTCGATGGCCGTGTCTATTTCAAAAAATGAGGTAACCACAGTGGAAGGAATACCCACCATTGCCGACGGGATAGCTGTTAAAACTCCGGGTGATCTGACTTTTGAAATGGTGCAAAAATACGTGGATGAAATTGTAACGGTTGATGAAGATGAAATTGCGAACGCCATTTTGATACTGTTGGAAAGGGCCAAGGTGGTGACGGAGGGTGCGGGAGCGGTATCCGTCGCTGCTGTGCTAAACCACTTGACTCACGTGAAAAACAAAAAAGTAGTGGCAGTGGTGAGCGGGGGCAACATCGATGTAAATATCCTGTCGAGAGTAATTGATAAGGGGCTTGTAAAAAGCGGACGCAAGATATTTTTGGATACCTTCATTCCGGACAGGCCCGGAACACTGTGGAGGCTATTGAATCTGATTGCCGATACGGGGGCAAATGTCCTGTCGGTAACGCACGCCCGCTCCACCAAAGAAGTGCCTATCGGCTTTGCAAAAGTGGAGTTGGAACTGGAGACGGCCGACGAAGAGCATGTACAAAGGTTAAAGGATGTGCTTATAAGGCACAATTACAGTATAAATATTCAATAAAATTCCAAGCACGGGGAGGTGAAAAGGGCAGGAGGTGATAATTTGGACATCTTCGATATCATAGGACCTGTCATGATAGGACCTTCCAGCTCCCATACGGCGGGTGCCGTGAGGCTGGGAAATCTTGCAAGAAAAATCCTGGGTGAGGAACCAAAAAAAGCAAAGATAATTCTTTTTAATTCCTTTGCCAGGACGGGCCGCGGCCATGGGACGGACAAGGCCGTAATTGCAGGCCTTCTGGGATTTACACCCGATGACGAGCGCATAAAGACGGCCTTCGAAGAGGCCCGGAAGAGAGGACTCGCATATCAATTATTTACCGAGGAAATCGATGAAAGCCTCCATCCCAACACGGTAACTTTCGAACTGGAAGGAACCTCGAAAAAAACCCAGGTTACCGGCTGTTCAATCGGTGGAGGCAGGGTAAAGGTTACTGCGATCGACGGCTTTGATGTCGAATTTTCAGGAGAATATCCCACGATTATTACTGTGCATAAGGATAGACCAGGCATAGTAGCCAGCGTTACTGCTCATCTGGCGCAAGAAGGTATAAATATTGCTGAGATGCGAGTTTCGCGAAAGAAAAGGGGACAAGAGGCGCTGATGGTAATTGAAACGGACGAGAAATTGCCAGAGATGATAAGAGAGGTTTTAGAAAACATTAAAGACATCCACCGCGTAATAACATTTTCCGAATAAAGGTGAAAAAAATGACAAACACGATTGAAGAACTAGTTGTAACGGCTGAAAAACTAGGCTGCAGAATATCGACTTTGGTCAAAGAACAGGAGGCGAAATCTAAGGGATGCACCGAAGAAGAACTCTTCCTTAAGATGAAGTCCTATTTGGAAGTTATGAAGCAGGCGGCAAATAAAGGGGTGCAAAGTGAAATCAGCTCCATAAGCGGCATTACAGGCGGCGAGGGGAAAAAGTTGTGGGATGCTGTAGGCAGGGCCCTTTCAGGGGAAACAGTGGCAAAGGCTGCAGCGAGGGCTATGGCTGTGTCGAACGTAAATGCCTCTATGGGCAGGATAGTTGCTGCACCTACGGCCGGCTCGTGCGGAATTGTGCCCGGGGCTGTTTTGACGGTGGGAGAAAAACTTTCAAAAACTGACGACGAAATTGTAGAGTGTCTTTTTACCGCTGCCGCAGTTGGAAAGATAATAGCTCTCAATGCCACACTTGCCGGCGCCGAAGGCGGTTGTCAAGCGGAGTGCGGGGCAGCTTCAGCTATGGCTGCCGCTGCTATAGTCGAGCTGGCCAGTGGAAGCCCAAGGCAAGTATCGCATGCTGTTGCTATAGCACTTAAAGCAGTGATGGGGCTTGTATGCGATCCAGTGGCAGGATTGGTAGAAGTGCCTTGCGTTAAGCGCAACGCCATGGGTGCTGCAGAGGCTATTTTGGCTGCCGATTTGGCTTTGGCAGGGATTGAAAGCGTCATTCCCGCAGATGAAGTGATTTCGGCTATGAAGGAAGTAGGACGGATGATGTCTGATAAATTAAAGGAAACCGCTATGGGCGGCGTTGCTGCAACACCGACCGGGAAAAAATTGAGCGAAAAAATACGCAATTTTTAGAGGAGGTATTTTCTGATGAAAAGCTTTAATCTGGGGCTGCTTCCCAGGCTCATCATAGCGATTATTTTGGGTATACTCATAGGTTCTTTTACTCCAGCTCCGGTTGTTAGAATCCTTGCAACTTTCAACTCCATATTTGGGAATTTCCTTTCATTCGTAATACCGCTCATAATTATAGGATTCGTGGCACCTGGTATTGCAGAACTCGGCACTGGTGCCGGCAAGCTGCTTTTCATAACGACCGCTATAGCTTATATTTCAACTCTGATAAGCGGGTTTTTTGCTTACGGGGTTGCCACAAACCTGCTTCCGAGGATAATCCAGCAGAGCAGTCAGTTTGCTGCGACAAATCCGGAGGAAGCTTTACTAAAGCCGTTTTTTACAATAGCGATTCCGCCCACCTTTGACGTCATGTCGGCCCTGGTGATGGCCTTTACGCTTGGCATAGGCATGGCGGCGCTGAAGGAAAAGACCATGTTTAACTTCATGTCCGAATTCCAGCAAATCATCCAGATGGTAATTTCTAAAGTAATAATTCCGCTTCTGCCGGTTCACATAGCGGGTATTTTTGCAAATATGACTTATGCAGGAGAAGTTGCTAGAATTCTGTCGGTATTCGGCAAAGTTTTCGTAATAATCATCGCATCACACCTTATCATAATACTGTTTCAGTTCAGCGTGGCCTGCCTCTACAGCGGAAAGAGTTTGATTAAGGCCCTGAAAAATCAGATACCGGGCTACCTTACAGCGATAGGAACTCAGTCCTCAGCGGCCACCATTCCGGTTAACCTCGAATGCGCAAAGAATAATGGCGTATCAGAGGGAGTCCGGGAATTTGTTATACCCTTGTGCGCCACCATACACCTTTCAGGCAGCACTATTACGCTAACTACCTGCTCGATTGCGGTGATGATGCTCAATGGCATGCCGGTTACGCTGGCTAAGATGGCGGGATTCATATTCATGCTAGGAATCACCATGGTCGCAGCTCCTGGCGTTCCCGGCGGCGCTGTGATGGCGGCTTTGGGTATCCTTCAGAGCATGTTGGGCTTTGGCGAAGCGCAACTTGCCTTGATGATAGCTCTATACCTCACTCAGGACAGCTTCGGTACCGCGTGCAACGTATCGGGCGACAACGCCATTGCCCTCATAGTCGACAAGATTGCCCAGCGGATGAAACTAAAGACCGCATAAAAGGTTCGGGTGCCCTTGTTGCCTGCCCCCCGGAATGTTAAAATAAATACCGGGGGGTTTTGCTATGTCGAAAACGGGACTTTTGTCGTTGATTTGGGATGGAGAAAGCCTTAATATGCTAGATCAAAGACTTTTGCCTTCTGAAATTAAATACAGCAAAAAAACGACGGTTCAAGAAATATGGGAGAGCATAAGGACGCTGGAGGTAAGGGGAGCTCCTGCCATCGGGATTGCGGCAGCTTACGGATTTTACTTTGCCGCCCGGGAAGCTCCGGATACCGACTTTGAGTCTTTTTGGAAATATTTGAAGGAAAAGTCGGATTACCTGGCATCCTCCAGGCCCACGGCTGTAAACCTCTTTTGGGCGCTCGAGCGGATGGAGAAAAAGGTACTAGAATCGAAGCACCTTCCGATTTCGGAAATAAAAAGATTGGTAAAAGAAGAAGCCGAGGCGATTCACCGGGAAGATGAGGAGATTTGCCGCAAAATCGGTGAATACGGTTTGACGCTTTTACGCGACGGAGTCGGAATTCTTACCCACTGCAATGCGGGACAACTTGCCACCGCACGCTATGGGACGGCTACGGCGCCGATTTATCTTGCCCACGAAAAGGGGTGGAAGGTAAGGGTATTTGCCGATGAAACAAGACCCGTGAATCAGGGTTCCCGCCTTACGGCGTTGGAACTTATGCAAGCCGGCATAGACGTGACCCTTATATGTGATAACATGGCCGCGATGGTGATGTCAAAGGGCTGGGTCGACGCGGTAATCGTGGGGTGCGACAGGGTTGCAGCAAACGGCGATACCGCCAACAAGATAGGTACTCTTGGCCTTTCCATCCTGGCGAAATATTACGGCATACCTTTTTACGTAGCCGCTCCGACACCGACGATCGACCTTGAAACAAAGACGGGAAAAGATATTCCGATAGAGCAGAGAAACCCGGAAGAAGTGACTTGCAGCTTCGGAAGAAAAACCGCCCCCGAGGGAGTCAAGGTTTACAATCCGGCTTTTGACGTAACTCCTGCCGAGAACATAACGGCCTTCATTACCGAAAAGGGAATCATATATCCGCCTTTTGAAGAAAATATTAGGAATGTGATAAATCGGTAAAAGTAGTCAAAGACCTATAGAAGGTCTTTTTTTTTTTTCAGATTTTTATATGTTATAAAACCGCCGCGGGAAGACCCGCCTCCTTTAGGGGGCGGGATGAAAGTGGCGGCCAGGTTGGAAAAGAAAAAACCAGATTGTTTTTTCTGTCCAGGTGTAGTATACTGAAGTTGCTATGAAAACCAAGAAGACCAGGTATGCTCCCTACAATATAAACTCTCACTTCGTCTGGATACCGAAGTACCGCCGTAAAATTCTGGTGGGTCCGGTTGCCGAGGAGCTGGAACGGCTAATTCGCCGCTGGCACGGTATCTGCCGAAACTATTCAGCACTACATCGCAGAGTGCCAGGATGAGTAGGTGAGAATACATGGCCTGGAGCGATAAGTCACATCCTCACCGCCTCCTTTTGACCAAACAGTTTCCGCTGGGCTTGGAAATGCTATCGGTTTTCCAACCCGCCATGCTGGCGGCCAACCGCATCTGGAACTCCTGCGTCTGGCACAGCCGGGAAGCTTTCAGGCAGGAGAACCGCTGGCCCACGGAAGCAGAGCTCAAGGCAAAGTTTAAATCTTTCGCCGCGTGGCACGAACTCCACTCCCAGTCGGCTCAGGCGGTGGTGGAAGAATACTTTGAGGCCGTATCGAGCTACAGCAGGCACAGGGAAAACGGCCACCTGGAGATGAATCCGCCAAACTTCAAGCCGAAGAACCACCTTCGCACCGTCACCTGGAAGAGGCAGGGCTTCGATGTTGAGGATAACACCCTCGTACTGAAGCTTTCCCGGAAAAAGGAACCCATCAAGGTCGCACTACCTGAAGGATGGAACGTAGTTACCCTACCGGACGGTATAGGAATGAAGGGCGTCCCGGTCGAGGTCAAGGTGAAGGCGGTCGTCCGCCGCCGCAAGGTGGAAAACCTGGTTCTCCACGTGACCTTCGACCTGGGAGTGGTGCCCGTTTACCGCACAGGCGCCGTTTCGGCCTATGATTACAACTCCGGCCTGGTAGCACGGGCTGCATTAAGCGGTCAATTGGACCTCTTCGTCTGCCGGGAACTCCTCTCCCTGGTGCAGTACAGAAACAAGGTCCTGGCAGAGTTCCAGGAGAAGATGAGCCGCTTGAAAGAAGGCTCCCGCAGGTGGAGGAAGCTTTCGCGTGCTAAGGCCCGCAAGCTGAGAAAACTCGACCGCCGCATAAGGCAGATGGAACACGCTTTAACGAAGCTCTTTGCGGAGCTGGACGAAGCGGAGGGTGTGGCCTTTGCGGTGGTGGGTGACTTAACTAACCTGCGCCGCTCCGCCCGCACTGGAATGAAAGGCAGGAAGGCTACCCAGAAGATCAACCAGATGGCCTACGACCGGCTGCACGCGGAGCAGCGCTACAAGAACCTCATGCGGGGCGTGCAAACCGACCCCTGGACGGAGAAGAACACGTCCTCCGCGTGCTGCCTCTGTGGTACCCGCAACCCTGCCTGGAGGAAGCACCGTGGCCTGTGGGTGTGCAGGAAGTGCGGGTTAATCCTGCAGGCCGACTTAAACGGTGCGGCCAACCTCTTAAAGCAGTACCTCTTTGGCAGCTGCACGGGCAGGGAGCTGCCTTTTGCCTTTGGTGAATCCAGAGTCTGGCGCTGGGACAAGAGGTCCAACAAATTCGAGCAAGTATCTCCAAGGGCCGCTTAAGCGGCACCTGGAGTAGTCGGGACGGAGGTGACGGTCCCCTCCGGGAGGCCCTCCGGCAACGGGTCAAAAAGGGCCGCTCGCACCGGTGTAGCCCGGCAGGCGCACGCGCCTACCGATGGAAGCCCTACCCCTTTAGGGGTAGGGAGGAAGTCACATTAATATAAAGGGCGATATTACCAGCTCATTAAGGGGAAAATAAATTTGTAATGTACTATGGGGGGAATGGTATGGATAAGTATGGGGTTATCATGGCCGGAGGGGGAGGAACCCGCTTCTGGCCTTTGAGCCGGACATCTACCCCGAAGCAGTTTCTGAACATAACGGGCGACGATACCATGATAAATGACACAATAAAAAGGATAAGGGACATCATCCCGCCGGAAAGAATTTTGATAGTTACCAATAAGGCTCAGGAAAAGATGTTGAAAAAGGTAATATGCGAGGATATCCCCCGCGAGAATATCCTGCTGGAGCCCGTGGGCAGGAACACCGCCGCCTGCATCGCCTACGCTTCCCTGGTGATAAGAAAGAGAAGCGGCGATGCGGTGATGGGCGTTTTTCCGTCGGACCATTATATAAAAAACACCCAGGAATTTCAGAAGGTTTTAAACGCGGCGTTCAGCCTTGCGGAAGGCTCGAACAAGTTGGTGACGATGGGTATTACGCCCACCTTTCCGTCCACCGGTTACGGTTACATAAACTTTGACCGGGAAAAGGTCATACAGGTGGGGGATAAGGTCGCTTACGAGGTGATAGAATTTGTTGAAAAACCGGACGTTCCCAAGGCTAAGGCTTATATAGAAAGCGGGAACTACCTCTGGAACAGCGGCATGTTCGTTTGGAAAACATCCGTCATATTGTCCAACTTCGAAAGGTTTCTCCCCAGACTTTACGGCAAGTTAATCGAAGTGGAAGAACATATAGGTACACCTGCAGAAAAAGAAATTATAGAAAAGGTTTATCCTTCCCTTCCGGACATTTCCATTGACTACGGCATAATGGAAAGGGCTGTTGATGTGGCGGTCATTCCGGGCGATTTCGGCTGGAGCGACGTGGGCAGCTGGGATTCTTTGGGCAGCGTGATTCCGCCGGATGAGAACGGGAATATCATAAGAGGGGATTACGTGGATATTGAAACGAAAAACAGCATAATATATTCGAGCGGTCGACTCATAGCGGCCGTAGGACTCGAAGAGATGATCGTCGTAGAAACCGCCGATGCCATACTAGTGTGTCCCAAGAAAAAAGCTCAGGAGGTTAAAAAGGTAGTGGAACATCTCAAAAAAATGGGAAGGAAGGACCTTATTTAAATAATAGGCCCCACGGGGCCTAAGAGCGTATAAGGAAGTGAATGGATGAAAAAATCAGTAAAAGCGATATCGCCGGCGGTGGCCGTAGTTTTGGTGACTGCCGCGGTATTTGGAGTGTATTTTGGGCTGAATAGTCCTTATGTGATAAAGACCGTGGAAGTTGAAAGTACAAGTTTGAAGGAGCCTGACAGGACGGCGGTTGAGAAAAGTAAACAAGTCACGTTGGTTGCCGTCGGCGATGTGATGATGCACATAGGTCAAATCTGGTCCGGCTATGACGAGAAGAGAAAATCCTTTGACTATTCGGGATTTTTTGCGAAAGTAAGGGATATAATAGCCGAGGCAGACATAGCCATGGCTAACCTGGAGACGACGCTAGCAGGACCGGAAGAAATTTTTACCGGCTATCCCCGGTTCAACAGCCCTGATGAAATAGCAGATGCCCTGAAATACGCAGGCTTTGACATTATCTTTACTTCCAACAACCATTCGCTGGACAGGGGAGAGAAGGGTGTTCTAAGGACCATCAAGGTGTTGAAAGAGAGGGGGCTTGTTCCAGTAGGGACGAACGAAATTGAAGAAGGACAGCAAAATGTGTTGATTAGAGAAGTAAACGGCATAAAGATAGCTTTTTTGGCCTATACTTACGGCACCAATGGTATACCGCTTCCCAAGGACAAACCTTTTCTGGTCAACCTCATGGATGAAGACGTCATTCTTAAAGACATAAAGGCGGCTAGGGAAAGTGCCGACGCAGTGGTGGTGTATCTGCATTTTGGTCAGGAATACTCTAGGGAACCGTCGAAAGACCAGAGAATTTTGGCTCAAAAGCTCGTTTTAGCGGGAGCTGATCTGATAGTAGCAAGTCATCCTCACGTAGTACAGCCTGGTGAGTGGGTGGAAGTAGAAACCCCCTCTGGAAAGTTGACTAAAAAATATATAGCCTTTTCTCTGGGCAATTTTATTTCGGCCCAAACCTTCCCTCACACGGACGAAGGGGTCATTCTGAAGGTTACCGTCGAGAAAGACATAAATGACAATTCAATATCAGTAGTAGACGTGGAGGAAATACCTACGTGGGTTTACAGGTACAAAGAAAAGGGGAGGATGAAGTACGTCGTAGAATTAGGTAAAAAACCTTAGGGTCACACCATGAGATAATGTTCCGATTCGCACGCCTTTTTTACTTCGTCTTTGCAGGGAGGCTTTTTCCCCCACGCGCCTAAATCACAGTAACATATGTATTATTACACAATTTGATAAATTGCAATAAATTTCAATAGTTCATTTTTACACATAACAGAGGTGAAGTAAATGGAGTTCCAAAACAAATATAAAATTTTACTCGCGGTGCTGATAGGAAGTCTTATGGGCCCGTTGGACGGCAGCGCGGTTAACGTCGCTATGCCTACCTTTTCTGAATTTTTCAAAGCCGGGATGACGACTGTAAGCTGGGTTTCGATGGCCTACCTTCTGGTTCTCAGCGGGCTTCTTTTAACTTACGGTAAATTGGGCGATGTGATAGGGTACAAAAAGCTTTTTTTGTCGGGAATGCTGCTTTTTACAGTTGCATCTGCTCTTTGCGGTATTTCGCCCTTTATAGGTTTTCTGATAGCATCGAGGGCCCTTCAGGCAGCCGGCGCGGGGATGATGATGGCTGTGGCGCCCGCCATAATAACCACAACTTTTCCAAGGAATGAGATGGGGAGGGCCTTGGGGTTTAACGCAGTTGCAGTTGCTGCCGGTTTATCCATAGGTCCTTCGGTCGGCGGTTTTCTACTTTATGCCTTTGGATGGAGGGCTATATTTTTTATAAATATACCGATAGGCGTTGCAGGATACTTCTGGGCGAAAAAAGTGTTACCCGAAGGGCAGGTGCTAAAAAAAGCGACATTCGACGTTTTAGGAGCCTTGCTGGGCTTTATATTTTTGATGACGATGCTCTTTTACATAAGCAAGGGCCAGGAACTGGGATGGAATTCCGTATCCGCACGTTTGCTCGTTGCCGTATCCATTGCGGCATTTATCCTCTTTATAATCAATGAAAAAAGATCCATGGCACCGATGCTGGACCTGAAACTATTTTCCAACCGGACTTTTGCTTCCGGAAATTTAAGCTGTCTTTTAAATTTCACGGCCCAGTATATAATGGTGTTTCTGACACCCTTTTATCTTGAAAAGGCGGGTTTTTCGCCGGGTCAGGTGGGCGCAATAATGACCGCTTTTCCACTTACGGTGCTCTTCGTCGCTCCGCTGACCGGAATGCTATCCGATAAATTGGATTCACTTTTGCTTAGCAGTGCGGGTGCCCTTATATGTTCCGCAGCCCTATTTTTGATGGGAAAACTGGGATACGATTCCAGCATTTTTGATGTGGTATGGAGGCTGATGCTTTTCGGCTTGGGCAACGGACTTTTTCAAACCCCCAACAACAGTTCCGTGATGGGCAGCGCCCCCAAGAACATGCAGGGCGTGGCATCTGGAGTTTTGGCCACCATGCGCAATGTGGGCATGGTGGTAGGGGTGGCGGTTGGCAGCGGCTTTTTTACGCTTCGCAACAGTTATTATTTAGCGGTGCTGCCTTACACGGGCGGTATGCTGATAGATGAAGCATTCATAAGGGCTTTGAAAGATGCTTATTTTTTAGCGGCGTTCATAGATATTCTCTGTATGCTGGCTTCATTAGTAAGGGGGAAAAAAGACGAGTCGTTCAAAGAAAAAATGGAAGTTCATTGAGAAAAGAACACCGCTCTCGAGTTCCTCGGAGCGGTGTTCTTTCTGGCGTATTTTTTACTTAAAGTATCTCGCCAAAAGGTATAGGGCGGACGCAAAAACTCCCACCAGCATTGCCGGGAATCCAATTTTAAAATAATCCCTGAAATTTATTTCGTAACCACTTTTTTTCGCTATACCCGCTACCACTACGTTAGCGGAAGCACCTATGAGAGTGCCGTTGCCGCCAAGACAGGCACCTAGCGAAAGGGCCCACCAGTACGGGTGTACGTCCACGCCGGTCAACTGTCCGAGGGCTTTTATCAGGGGTATCATGGTTGCGACAAAGGGTATATTATCTATAAAAGCCGAAAGGATTGCGGAAGAAAACAGTATGGTAAGCCCCGTCATCATCGGGTTCCCTCCAGTTAAAGCGAGAACTTCTTTCGCAATCCACTCTATGACGCCTGCTTTTTCGATGCCTCCCACCAAGATGAATAGACCTATAAAGAAGAAAATAGTGGTCCACTCCACCTCTCTCAGGACTTCTTCTGGTTGTATTCGGCTTACTAAAAGCAATGATGCACCCCCAAAAAGAGCTATTGTGGCAGGTTCCAGGTGCAATTTTTCGTGGAAAATGAAGGCGGCTATAACGGCAATAAGCACAACGAGGCTGTACTTTAGCAAAGCTGCGTCCTGGATAGCCTTATTTTCATCGAATTTTTTTAATTTGCTTTGGAAATCTGCAATGGAATAGCTACCGCGATAATAATAAACTCTCATAATAATAATGGTTAGAATAAGAACGATTAATGTTACTGGGCCCAGATTAATAACGAAATCCATGAAACTAAGCCCGGCCTCAGAACCTATCATCACGTTCGGGGGGTCGCCGATGAGGGTAGATGTGCCGCCAATGTTAGATGCGAAAATCTCGGCCATTAAAAGAGGAATGGGCTCTATATTGAGAGCATCGGTAATAAGGAGTATGACGGGAGTTACCAGGAGAACAGTGGTCACGTTGTCCAGGAAGGCTGAAATGAGAGCCGTTATTACAGAAAAAACCACCATCATTTTGACCGGGTCGCCTTTTGCCCATTTGGCGCCTTTAATGGCCAGGTACTCGAATAGGCCGCTTCTTTTTACCACATCGACTATAATCATCATGCCAATTAGGAGGCCTAGAGTGTTGAAGTCTACATAACCAAGGGCTTCATTCTGGGACATTATGCCCAGGAGCACAATTAAAAGCGCACCTACCAGGCTTATAATCGTTCGGTGCACTTTTTCGGTTATTATCGCCGCATACACGGCGATGAATATGACGACCGATATGATTTCTTTAAAGTGCATGGCTATCTTCTCCTATCTAACATAATGAATACAATATACTAGTAAAATTACATTTACTCAATAATTATAATACGCGCGACATAAAAAACAATTATTGATTTTCTTCCTAAAAAATAAAAAAAGCCGATAACAGGCTAAAACTAAGTATTTTTTGCAATTGCTCTTATAATATCTATTTTGCTTATTATTCCGCGCAGCTTTCCGTTTTTCTGCACCAGAATATGCCTTATATTTTTTTTAACCATTATAGCGGCAGCATGAACCATTTCGTCCTCTTCATCTATTGAGTAAGCCTTTTGCATAACTTCCTTGACCTTGACATTTCTTAGGTCCTTTGTCTTGCTATTAAATTTCTGAGAATTCAGCAGGAAAAAACCGTCTTCAAGAGTGTCCAGGTACGAAGGCAGGCATTTTTTTATAATATCGCCTATCGTTACTATCCCCAATATTTTCATGTCTTCATCCACTACTGGCAATGCGTTTATCTTGTTTTCTGAAAGTAGGTTTATGGCTTCACTCAGCGAAGTATCTGGATTGACCGTGATGACGTTGGTTGTCATGATGTCCTTTGCCAACATTTCAATCGCCGCCTTTTATTAAAATTTTATAAATCAGTCAATATTATAACTTTTCATTTAGAACAGGTCAAATGACAAAAAGTCCGGAAATTGATAAAAATTAGCCGTAACGCTCATATATCCCCCTTTTGAAAAATATTTTTATTAAAGAACGCAAAAAAAGGGGGATATGTATGGGAAAAAATCGGGGGAAATTTCCCGATTTTAAGGTTTTAATCCTTCTTTTTGTCCTGGTCACAGCCGGCAATTTGTTAATTTTGAAATCGAGCCAGACGCTCCCTGTTTTTTGGTTTTTTACGCCCCTATCGGGCAGGACTGTAGTTATCGATCCCGGGCATGGTGGAATAGATGGCGGTGCATACCACGGCGACGGTACTTTAGAAAAGCACATAAACCTTTCGGTAGCATTTAAACTCAAAAGCGTATTGGAAAAAAACGGCGCGAAAGTGGTATTGACTCGAGCTAAGGACGAATCTTTGGACTACAGAAACAACAAAAGCAAATCCCGGCACAAAAGGGATTTAATTGCGCGGGCTGACATCATAAATGAAGTAAATCCCGACATTTACCTCAGCCTTCACGTAAACGCCGAGAAAAATTCTCCAGCCACCCGCGGTCCTATGGTTTTTTATTACAGGTCCAGTCCGGAAAGCCGGCGCCTTGCAGAGCTAATACAGGCTCACCTTGAAGAAGCTTACAAATCGGCAGGCCACAGCGTAAGAAAGAGAAATCCCTATGCCAATTCCACCCTTTTCCTTCTTTGCAATGCCAGGTCTCCTGGAGTCATAATAGAATTGGGATTTATGACAAATGCGGATGACCGGCGCCTTCTGCAGAATCCCGATTTTCAAAACAAATTGGCCAATGCCATAGTGCTAGCCTTGAGAGAATATTTTTGATGGCTTTATTTTTTTGTGTTATAATAAGTAAGTGCTGTTAAAACTTAAAATCGGGTGATTGCATGAGATACGATTTAAAAAAAGAAATACTGGATTGGATAAAGTCCATAGCCTTTGCGCTGATAATTGCCCTTGCCATCAGGACTTATATATTCGAGCCTATGATAGTACCTACCGGTTCTATGATACCGACTATCCAGGTTGGTGACAGGATTCTCGTAAATAAATACATTTACCGATTTGAACCGATTAAAAGAGGCGACATAGTGGTATTTAAGTACCCGGATGATCCTAAGCAGACTTTCGTAAAAAGAGTTATTGGGCTTGGCGGCGATGAGATCGAAATTAGAGATGGCCAACTTTACGTCAATGGAAATCTTTTGGTGGAGCCGTATTTGAAAGAACCGATGATAGGTGATTTTGGCCCCTATAAAGTTCCAGAAGGGCACTATTTCATGATGGGAGACAACAGGAACAATTCTAAAGACAGCCGCTTTTGGGAAAACATGTATGTTCCGAAAAAGCTCATTATGGGCAAAGCAGTCTACCGGATATGGCCGCCTGGAAGGATTGGAAGATTGGAATAAATTCAATTTAAGGGCTGTCAATATCTTTTAAAAATGTCACCTAAAAATGGGCAAAAATGCGGTTAAATATCGTATGAAAATGTCACCTTAAAGAATCAAAAATATGGGGGC
>NZ_LOED01000030.1 GCF_001562425.1 Fervidicola ferrireducens | reverse complement strand
GCCGCTACGAGAAATATTTAGCTAAGTTTTATCAGAATTCCTGTGTGGTTGTTAAAAAAATTTTATTAGTTAAAGCTAACTATATTGTACAAGGAGGGACCTTGAATGAAAAAATTTCTTGCTTTGTTTTTAACACTCAGCATCCTTGCATTCCTGCTTTCGGGATGCGGGCAAAATCAATCTGCCAGCGAAATTAGCGCAAATCAGCAGGAGCAAAATGAAAAAGTGACTATCAAGGTTGGAGCTTCTCCGGTGCCCCACGCAGAAATCCTGGAAGTTGTAAAGCCGATTCTGGAAAAAGAGGGGATTAATCTAGAAATTGTAGAATTTACCGACTATGTTCAGCCCAATTTGAAGTTGGCAGAAAAGGAACTCGATGCCAACTATTTCCAGCACATTCCGTACCTTGAGGAGTTTTCGAAGGAGCACAACCTTGATTTGACTTACATCGCGAAGGTCCACATCGAGCCCATGGGGGCCTATTCCCAAAAGATTAAAAATCTCAACGAACTAAAGGAAGGAGCCACCGTCGCCATACCCAACGACCCGACCAACGCCGGAAGGGCTCTTCTGCTCCTGCAGACAGCGGGACTCATTAAATTAAAGCCTGAGGCAGGGATAAAAGCCACAGTTGGCGACATAGTTGAAAATCCAAAAGGTTTGAAGATAACCGAACTTGAGGCCGCAACCCTCCCCCGGGTACTGCCGGACGTGGACCTAGCGGTAATCAATACTAACTATGCTTTGGAGGCAGGGCTCGTTCCCACAAAGGACGCGCTCATCATTGAAGATGCCAACTCGCCCTATGTAAACGTGCTGGTGGTCCGAAAGGGCGACGAATCAAGGCCGGAGCTCAAAAAACTCGCCGAAGCATTGAATTCCCCCGAAGTCAAAAAGTTCATCGAAGAGAAATATCAAGGGGCCGTCGTGCCCGCCTTCTAAAAGCGGAGTGATTTTATGGCACACTTTTCCAAAACTTTTGGCGTAATCGCCGGAACGCCCGTAGATACAAAAATGGGCGTGGAATTCTTGAGAAAAAAGGGGTTTGATGCGGTGGGAATTCCTACCGCCTCAAGCCCCGAAGAGCAAAACATGCTGCAGTACCAAAAAGCCGATACCCTTACTCAAAAAGTCATCGACATTATCGAGGAGTTCCATAAAAAGAACATAAAAAGCATTATGATATACTGCAATTCCCTTTCGGCAGCCATAGACTTTAACCTCGTAGAAAACAAATATCCTTCTTCCAATATCTTAACACCACTTCAATCGTACCGCAACCTGGCGTCAAAATACAGCCGCCTTATCGTCTGGGCCGCCAACGCCCAGTCCCTCAAGGTCATAGAACAGATTCTATACGAGAGCAACCCATCCATCCGGGTCATCGGAGTTACCCTCCTCCCGGTGGTGAATGCCATTGAAAATTTAATGCCGCCGGAAGACATCTTCGAGAAGTTCGACCTTGCCAATTTCTTGCCAAGAAGTTTCGGAGCCGAGGGACTGGTGCTCGGCTGCACGCACTTCCCCTATTTGAAAAAAATACTCGAAGAAAAGCTCGATGTAGCAGTCGTCGACCCGATGGAGGAAGTGCTGAGAGATTTCGTTTTACATTTAAACGCATTTTAGCATTAATTTTGCCAGGGCCGCCTCTCTGGTGTCCGCACCCATAGAGACGACTCCGGCTTCCAGGGCCTTAACTCCGACCTCGTAGAGAGTCAGGTCCACCCCTTCGAAGGGCACCTGGGTGGTGACCGCCACCGTTATTCCCGACTCCACAAGTTCCCTGATGGCCGGAAGAAGGTTCCGCGGCGGACGGAACGTTACGCCCCCCGCCCCGAAACTTTCTATCAGCACCGAACGGTAACCCTTTTCTTTGGCAAAAAGCAGCACTTCTGGCTCGATGCCCGGGTAGAGTTTGACAAGCAACACCCCGGGGTCGAGCCTGTCGTAAAGGACGGCGGGGCGAGCTTCTTTTTCCGCCGGGTTTATTCCTCCTCTTTCGGCGATAAGGTTCCAAACTTTTGCAATCCGCCCCCCTTCGGCCTTCAAGGCCTCCTCATCCCATTCGATGGCCCCTTCGCACACCTTTCCGGCATAAGGAGCGTTGACGCTCCAGAAGGCATCAAAGCTCGAGGTTTTCATCTTGCTCGCCCTGTCGCCGAAAATAACCTTTCCGTCAAAGACCACGAAAACACCGGGCCGGGCCGAAGCGGCCACCCTGAAGCTGTCGAGCAGATTTTTTCTGGCGTCGCTTTTTTCCTCGCCGATGGATTTTTGGGCGCCGGTCAGCACCACCGGCTTTTTTAAATAGGTGAGCATGTATGTAAGGGCCGCTGCGGTATATGCCATGGTGTCAGTGCCGTGGGAAACCACCACGCCGTCAAAATCAAAAAGCGCGTCGCTCACTGCCCTGGCTATGGTCACCCAGTCTTCGGGCTGCATGTTGGAGCTGTCTATGTTCATTATAAGCTTCCCTTCTATTTGCGCAATGTCCGAAAGTTCCGGCAAAAGGGCGAGCATTTCTTTCTCAGTAAAGGCAGGCCTTAAACCTTCAGGACCGGGTACCGAAGCGATGGTACCGCCTGTTGCAAGAAACGCTATCTTTTTTCTGTGCATAAAGCAAATCTCCCCCTACTTGGTCCTGGCCTGTTTTTTGCCGTAGAAGACGTCCCTGTCCAATTCGCCGAGGGCGCTTGCGGCTATCATGCCGCCCAGCGGGTCTCCCACCACGTTGAGCATGGTATTGGGCATGTCTATAAGTCTATATATTCCCGCAATCCACGGCACAACCGTCAAGGGCAGGCCCATGGTCTGCAAAAGCGTGGCCGCCAGGACGACCGCTCCGCCGGGGACCGAAGCGCCGCCGGAGCCCAGTATCATTCCCATTATTATCGTCGTCACCAGCGCAGCAGGCGAAAGCTGGATGTCGTACATCTGGGCCACCCAGAGCACGTATATGGGAAGCTCGGCCGCAACGGCGTGCTGGTTGATGGCAGCTCCGATGGGCATGATGAGGTTCACCATGTCCTCCGGTATTCCCAGCCGCCTTTTACTGACATCCATGGCCACGGGGAGCGTCGCCGCCGAAGAACAGGTGGTGAAGGCCACGACGAGCGCCGGGTAGATGTTTTTGAAATACTGAATGGGGTTCAGCCTCAGGTAGAAAAGGAGTATCAGCGGGTATATTACAAGCATTATCGTTGCGTAAGCAATCCACTGGGTGAGCACCATTTTGGCAAGGGACCCTAATACAGTGGCTCCCATGGTCCCGGTTATGGAAGCCATGAGGGCGAAAACACCGTAAGGCGTAAAGGCCATGATAATTTCCGTCAGTTTCATGCTCAGTTCGGCACCGGCTTTAAAGAAATTCCTCATGAGCTTTGCCGTGTCGCTCTCGCCCAGGAAAGCCGCGGCTATTCCAACGAATATGGCGATCACAACGACCTGAACCATCTCGTAATTGGCAAACGCACCCACCATGTTGTCCGGAATCCACTTCACGAACGCATCCAATATGTTGACCTGGCCGAGCTCGGCCTGTTTTTCCGCGAGCCTTATTCCTTCTCCGGGCTTGATTATGGCAGCCCACGTCAGGCCTATGGTGGATGAAATTATCGTCGAAAAGGCCCAGTAAAAGAGGAAAAACGCACCGATTTTCTTGAACCGGGCCAGGTCCACCACACCGGAAGCCCCCGTGGTAATCGAAAAGAATATAACGGGCAATGCCACCATCTTTAAGAGCCTGATGAAGACGGTACCGATAGGTTCGAGGACCGCTACGCTAGGGCCTACTATAAACCCTATGAGTGCGCCTAAAATCATGGCAAAGGTTATCTTGTTGGTGAGGCTTATCCTGCCGTACCACGACAAAAAGCCCATATTCAACTCCTCCTTTCCAATTTTTTATTATTTACCAAAATTATAACATATATAACATAAACTTCACCACCGTTCAGGGTCTATCACGTTTATCGGATCGATCGGGCGCTTTAAAAACGTCTCACCCACCTTTACAAATCTGTCCGGGTCGTCGCTCACGAAAAATTGATAGGAAGGGGCGTCTTTTTTTTCTCTGTTCAAGCACTTTTCAAAAAGTATGCCCGCCACTTCCCTTGCTGTCTCTAAAGCCGAATCTACCAGGATTACACCGTCCCCCACAACCTTTTTTAGTGTCGGCTTTAAGAGAGGATAATGGGTGCAGCCCAGCACCAGCGTGTCGATGCCCTCCCTTTGAAGGGGGTCCAGATAAATTTTCGCCGTATGATACGCGACTTCGTTTTCCAGCCATCCTTCTTCTACCAGAGGTACGAAAAGGGGACAGGCTTTGGAAAATATCTTAATGGTCCCGTTCAAGGTCTGTATGGCCTTTTCATAAGCCCCGCTTTTTACGGTGCGCTCGGTGCCTATTACCCCAACCCTGCCGTTTCTGGTGGCCTTTACAGCGGCCCTGGCGCCCGGTTCTATAACTCCTACCACCGGTACCGGCAGCATTTCCTGCAGTTCTTCCAGGCACGTGGCGCTCACGGTGTTGCACGCAATCACTATCATTTTTACATCCTGTTTCATGAGAAAACTAACTCCCTCTTTGGCAAACCGGGTGATGGTCTCCTTTGATTTGGAACCGTAGGGCACCCTTGCAGTATCGCCGAAATAAACGATATTTTCATGAGGCAGCAGATTCATGATTTCCTTCGCCACGGTAAGTCCTCCGATGCCGGAATCGAAAATTCCTATCGGTTTTCGCCTTGCTTCCATAATCCTACCTCCCCTATGAGAATAAAAACGTCATCCTTGCGATAATAATAATACTATTTAGTTTACATCAGTTTTTATAATCTTTCCAGCGGTGAAAGCTCCCACAAAAAGCCATCCGCGGCGACCACCAGCCCAAGTCTTGCCTGTATGACCTGGCTTATACTCCTTCCTTCAAAATACGTTTTTATTCTTTCCCCGCCGGGCTTTAGCGCTACAAGGCCGGCATCGGTCGGTATATATATCGCATCGGCGCACGAAAGGGTCGGGGCAGCAGGAGGCACATTTAAATCCTCCTCCCACTTCAGATTCCCGTCTTCGGCATCAAGGGCGACGACTTTTCCGCTAAGGGTAACGGCAATTGCGCTTTTTTCCAAAAAACAGGGCGCAAGAATTTCCTCTCCAAAATTTTTATTCCAGATCATCTTCCCCGTCTTCGCATCCAGGCAAAATATGCTTCCTTCATCGTTTACCGCAAACGCTCTGTTTCCAAAAACCGAAACAGGCTCTTTTATGAGCCCGGAAAGTCTTGTCTTCCAGCATAGGGCGCCTTTATCATTCAGGCAGTAAACGTTGGAAAGGGAGCCGAAATACAAAAAACCCGAGCCGAAAGTCAAAGGGGTGATGTAATCTGTACTCGCCCTGTACCGCCACATTATTTCTCCATTCCAGTTCAGGGCGTATACAGTGCCGCTCCTTGATGAGGCGTATACGACACCCTCTTTAGCTACTGCTGGCGATTCAAAATTATCATGGTTAAATTCAATTACCGTCTTCCCGGAAAAGGCATCCAGCGCCACGAGCACCGATGCCGAAACTAAAACCGTTTCCGGGGCAAGGCTTATGGAGCTCGGCGAAAATTTTTCCCTCCACCTAAATTTTTTGCTTCCAAGGTCGAAGGCTCCGATAAAGTTTTCTTCCGCAACAAAAACCGCGTTTCTTTTTGCGGTCAGCGCCACCGGCCCTTTCACCTTCACGAGCTTCGAAACCTCAAGGGCTGCAGCTAAAAGGACCGGAGAATAACCGGTATGGCAAAAATCCTTCTTAAGCGTCACCCATTCTCCGGCACCTCCTTTTATCATTTTTTGCAAAATCCCGAAGAACTTTTCGTCGGCAACGCCGGTCGGTTTGATTTTTATAAAACTTTGAAACCGCCTCACTGCGCGCTCCGTTTCGGGGCCGAATACACCGTCGACCCTGCCGTGGTAAAGCCCGAACCACTTTAAAGCCTGCTGAACGTACCTCACATCGGTACCTCTTATGTAGGGCCTTTTTTTAAGTAGGTCCCTGCTTGACAGGGCAAAGGCAGGCAGTTTCAACTTTCACCACCTCCCCCCGGTTTTCTCCCATAATCCTAGCCTATTCATCGTAATTTTTTTTGGTGAAAAATATAAAACCAGGGTTGTTAAAAACCCTGGCCGTGCGCTTTCGGGAGCCTACTTTTTATTTTTCGCGTTGTCTTCCATGAGCATCCGCTCAGCGCGCTCTATGGCAAGCCTTACCAGGTTGCCGCAGTCCCTGGAAGACACGCTGCCCCAACCCTCTCTCGCGACGATATCCGCCACCCCCAGTTCTTTTGCAAGTTCGTACTTGAGGGCTTCCGACATAACGCCGCGCCGTCGGGCCATTAAGCTCCCTCCTTAAATTTTTTCGCACATTATTAGGGTGCGTAATAAGCAGAAAAATATGTTGATAGTATCCGCTTTTTTTACCATTATTTTATTAAAAAATTTGTCCATCAACAGTCAGACCATAAAAGCCCCTTTTAATCAGGGGCTTTTATGGTCCTCATCCTACCTGTTCGGCGTGCCGGTAATACTCCATTTCCACGCTTTCCCTGTCGGCCAGCACCTTTATGAAATTGGCCTCGGGGTCTTCGGTGCCCTGCAGGTGGCAGCCTTCTGCCTTGAGGGCCTTGGCGTATTCTATGACTTCCCGGGTAATGCGCTCTCCAGGACATATTATAGGAATGCCGGGCGGGTACGCCATCAGCATCTCGGCGCTTATCTCGCCCTCCGAGTCCTCCAGGTGCACCACCTTTTTTTCACTGTAAAAGGCAAACCTGGGCGAAACCACCAGTTCCTGGTTTTCCGGGAGGCTGGCCGCTATTTTAATGACGTTTTTCCTCGCGTATTTTTGCGCTATTTCTTTTATGGCCTCAACCAAGGCCGACATGCTCTCTTCGCTGTCGCCTATGGCCCCTACGGCCAGTACGTTGTAGAGGTCGGAAAGTTCCACCTGGATGTGGTATTCGTACCTCAGTATCCTTTCTACCTCAAACCCGGAAAGTCCGAGCTCCCGCACGTTGATGGCGAGTTTCGTGGGGTCGTAGGCGTGGCATCCTTCGGTGCCTTCGACTTCCCTTCCCATTACGTATATTCCATCGACGGCGTTGAGTTCCCGCCGTGCCTCTTCGCAAAGTTTGATGGTCCTGTCCAGCATTTCCCTGCCCTTCAGCGCTATCTGCTTCCTCGCAACGTCCAGCGATGCCATCAACGGATAGGAAGGACTGGTGGTCTGGGTCAGATTCATGGCCGCCTTCACCTTTTTGTCGTCCACGAGATTCCCCTTTACGAGCAGTATAGAGCTCTGGGTCATGGACCCCACGAGCTTGTGGACGCTGGCGGCGCTCATGTCGGCCCCAGCCTCCATCGCCGAAAGCGGAAGCTGCGGGTGAAAGCCGAAGTGAGCCCCGTGGGCCTCGTCCACTATGACGGGCTTGTCGAAGGAATGGGCGATTTCCACGATTTCCTTGAGGTTCGAAGCCACGCCATAATAGGTCGGATTTATAACGAAAACAGCTTTAGCGTTGGGGTGCTCCACCAGAGCCCGCCTCACACTTTCCGGAGTAATACCCATGGCAATTCCCATGTAATCGTCGATAACGGGCTTTATATAAACTGGCCTTGCACCGCTCAATATCAGGCCTCCTACCACCGAACGGTGGGCGTTGCGCGGGATTATTATCTCATCGCCGGGCCCGGCCACCGACAGTATCATGGCCTGGATGCCGGAAGTGGTGCCGTTTACCAGGAAGTGGGCATGGTCTGCTCCGAAGGCGTCAGCAGCCAGTTCTTCCGCCCTTTTTATAACTCCAAGGGGGTTGCAAACGTTGTCAAGGCCCAGGAGACCTGCGGTGACATCAATGGCCAGGATATTTTCTCCCACAAATTCCCTGAATTCGGGAATCCCCTTGCCGCCCTTGTGCCCTGGCACGTGGAATGATATGGTCCTGTCTTCCACGTACTTTTTGAGGGCGGTAAAGAGCGGCGTTTCTTGCTGTTCTTCAATTCTCATACAGTCACCCTCCCTTCATTTTCGAACATACTAATTAAAGCACAGAATGCATTGAAATTCAATATGAAAACCAGAACAAAATGTTAATTTTTTGTTAAGAAATGGTGTAAAAAAGAACAAATTTTTTTATAAACGAATAACATGCACGCTATTTTGTTTAATTGGGAATGCCGGGGTTATACGCCCGTTAAAAGAGTTTAAAGGCCCGCGGCTTTCGCTTCGGCCGGGGGCCTTCATTCAATTGTTCAATGCGACTTTGAAGTTTTGCTGGAATCTATCCCAGGCCGCATGAAGCCACTCTATCATTTTGAATTTCACCACAACAGGCCCTTGTTCTTGTCGATCCTCATAAAGCAACGGCGTTTTTCCCCTAATTTGGGCTTCTTTCATACCCCTCTCGTATTTATTAGCAAGTGCAAGCTCCTCATTGTCTTTGTGCTTTTCTTGCCGTTGTTTTTGTGCGCTTCCTGCTGCTTGATCTTCTTTCCCTTTTTCGGCGTTATCGCTCGCTAGTTCGACTTCCCAATTTTGAGTGTTGTGGGTGTTATCTACTGCCGCCTTCTCTTCTGGCGTTAAACCCTGACTTGCCCTTAACTTTGCCTCTTCGGTGGCTATGCCGTGGGTGATGTCCACGAAGCAAAGCGGCGGAAATAATATGCACCACCAGTTTTTCCCTTCCCCCTTTCCTATGATAATCCTCAAGGCCTCGTACTCGCCAGCCGGAAGGGTGATGAAACCGTAGGTTTTTACCGGAAAGGGGAACTTCCCAAAAAAGACCTTCACCTCGTAATCCTTTCCACTTTCTTCCACTTCTTTTTTCGCTATCATTTCTATGTTCTTCAGGTGCGATTTTATATAATTTCTCGTTTCCTCGATGTTTTCCATTTTCGAAAGGTCGTCCTTCAGGGCATCCAATACCGCATCGCGAACCCGAAGCTTTAGCTCCTGCTCCTTGGGCGAATTTCCGCTTGCCACCACGTGAAACCTTATAATTTTTGACGAAAGGTCCTCCACATCCATTCCAGAATTTTTCCCCGCGTCGAGGCCGTGGCCTGCTATGCCCGATGCCCCTGCCAGAGCACCGATAATGGAAAGCAAAGCCACAGCTAAAGCTACCGTAATCAATTTCCTGAAAACCACAATAGGTCCTCCCCCTTGCTAAATTTATCCATCTAAATTATTCCCCTACAATGACGCACCTATACCGCGTATTGTGGCTTTCGTGTCAACGATAACCTCCACGTGAGGGAAGATGTTTTCCCAGTCTTCTCTGTAATATTCCCAGATGCCGGGCCTGTATTTGTAGAGGTATTCGCCGAAGCCCAGGACGTCTACCTGAAATTCCTTCTGCAGCTTTTTCACCCCTTTTAAAATTATCTGGTTCACCTTTTCTTCCAGGTCCTTTTCCAGGGATTTTATCATGCTTGCATCTATTTTCATGTCTACGGGCGTTTCAACTATATCGGCCACTATTCTAGGGGATATTTTAAACTTGGGGTAGGTACCAGCTTCCACAAGTTCCGTTTTCGTCGAAATCTGAACGATGCTCATCACCACCGGATAATCTTCGCCCTGCTGTTTGAAGGTCAAATCGCCTCCCCTCACCTTCCCGAGGACGAAGTTTACCCCCAGGGTTTCGTTTTCATCCAGCCACCCCACCAGTTTGTAATTTTTTATGACCGCCGCACCGCCTATCGAAACGTCTATTTTCCCGGGGGTAAGCCGCGGAAGCAGGACATTGCCCTGCGTTGAGTAGGCACTCTTCATGAAGTCGTCAATGGTGATTTCTATAAATTTAGAACAGAATGTCCAATTCTCAAAGATGTTGGCTATATACATTGCAAGAAGCGTCTCGTACTCGTTTTTTACCTTGAGTGCATCTTCGGCCTTCCCTTTTACTACCATTATCCTCCCGCGGCGGTTTACTTCGGTGTTCCTAGAAAGGAAATTCACTACCCCCTCTATCCCGTCCCTCGCCGCTTCCTCTCCTATCAATATCACCCGGGTGTGTTCAAAAAAAAGCCGCCGGCTGAGGCGGTGGGACATCTGGCGCGCAGCGGCGTGGATGGAATCGGCCACCGTGCTGACCGAAGCGATGGTGGACCCCCCGCCGCCGCCTCCCTGGCCTCCCTCGCCCGAGATTTTTCTGACTATAGGCATTGTGAACTCGACTTTAAGTTTGTCATCCACTGCGGCTTTATCTATACCTATGTTCCCCACGAAAAACCTGCGGTCTATATCCACCATGTCCCAGCAGCCCGACACGACGAAAATCGCAATTGACAAAAGACCTGCCAGTATGATTTTTCTCAGCTTCATCCCTTCTTCCCCCACTTGTTCCTGGCCATGCCTGCAACAAGGATAATGATGGGTATTAAAAAACACGTTAGGATCGAAAAGTTCCCGGCAAAATTCAGCCAATCCTCCACTTCCAGGATGTTCTGGGGGAGCATCGCGGCAAGATATGTCCACGGGAAAAGGATGGAGGCAAATATTTTAAACTCCCTCGCCCTGAAAACGTTGGTGAAGGTAATCGCAGCCGCAAAATAATAGGCGCACACCGTTGTGAAAACCACCACCACCCAGAGCGCCACCGCCAGGGCGTCCATCCTCTCTAGGATCTCGCCCGGCACGCTTATCCTCCTCACGACGGCCATGGAGGGCCAGATGGTCCTTGAAGTTTCGGCAATACCCATCGACACGACCACCGTAACCACAACGAACGTGTAGTACGCCGTCACGATGCCCATCGAAACCACCATAACTTTGTTTATGTCCTTCACCGTCTTCAAGCCCTGGGCCGACGTCAAAA
The DNA here is from genome assembly GCF_001562425.1 of Fervidicola ferrireducens. GTDB lineage: Bacteria > Bacillota > Thermosediminibacteria > Thermosediminibacterales > Thermosediminibacteraceae > Fervidicola > Fervidicola ferrireducens. Next base: position 16,116 of record NZ_LOED01000030.1, on the reverse strand, counting down.
GCACCTCAAAGCCCACCAGGCTCAGCATTGAACTCAAGGCCCCCTGTAAAAGCTTTTCCGGCGGTGTCCTCAAAAACGGCAGCAGTTCAGAAAAATCGGCGTTGTAAAGGCTGAGTATAAGCATGGCCACCGAAAGGATGAACCAGAAGGGGAAATTTACCACCATCAACCTCGCCATAGGTTCGAGTCCGTGCCGTATGAGGTAGGCCGAGAGCAAAAGCAGCGTCAAGACGAAAAATTCTAGAGGGGTCTCCTCCAGGGCGAAATTCTTCATCACCTCCGCAAAGTCCCTCAACACGACCGCCGCAATCAGGCTAAAGTAAATCCCGTAAACGACGCCCAGTATCAGACCCACGGGCCTTCCGAAGACGAAAGACATGTAATCGACAAAAGTCCTCCCCTCCAGCCGCTTTATAATCCCTCCGACCACCAGGGCACCGAGGAGGGCTATTAATCCTCCCAGGAGCACGACGATCCAGCAGTCGGGGCCCGCGCTTTTTACCGCAACCCTCGGAAGGCTTAAAATCCCCACGCCTATCGCCGCATTCACAATCAGTGCGATAGCTTGTTCGCTCGATATGCGGTCATCATCCATCATCATTTTCCTCACCACCGCCCCTTTCCTTTACTTTGGAATCCCGTACCCTCGTTTTGTCCACCGGCCGGGTGTACTCAGGCCTTTCCTTCAGCGAAGGCAGGGGCGCCCTCACTACCAGGTCCCTCAACCTCTTAAATTTAAACGAGATTACCGGAGAAAGGTACGGGACCCCGAAGCTCTTCAACGTCACGAGGTGGACAGTGAGCCCCAGAAACCCGAGCATGACGCCGTAAAGCCCGGCCACCGACGCGAGGATCAAAAATATGAAGGTAAGCAGGCGAAACCCTATGGCCACGCTGAAGTTGGGCACGGCGAAAGACGATATGGCGTTGATGGCTATGAGGATTACCATTATGGGGCTCACTATCCCTGCCCTCACGGCGGCTTCTCCTACGACGAGGCCGCCGACGATGCCGATGGTCTGGCCTATGGGGCCGGGCAGCCTTATACCCGCTTCCCTCAAGACTTCAAGCGACAGCATCATAATAAGGGCTTCCACCGTGGTGGAAAACGGCACGCCCTCCCTCGTCGCGCCAATGGACAGGGCGAGGTCGGTGGGAAGCATGCCCGGGTGGTAGGCCACCATTGCCACGTAAAAGGAGGGGGCCGCTATGGCGAGCGCCGCCGCAGCAAATCGAAGGAGCCTGATTAATGAGGCGATGTACCACCTCTCGTAGTAGTCTTCCGAAGAATGAAAGAGGCTAAACAGGGTGGTGGGGGCTATAAGGACGAAGGGGGTCGTGTCGCAGATGATAAGCACGTTGCCCTCTAAAAGGGCCGCCGCTGCCACGTCGGGCCTTTCGGTGCGCCTGAACTGCGGAAAAAACGAAACCCAGTTGTCTTCTATCATCTGCTCTATATAGCCGCTTTCCAGCACACCATCTATGTCCACCTTGTTTAACCTCTTTAAGACCTCTTCCACGATGGAAGGGTTTGCGATTCCCTTGATGTAAAGCACCCCCACGTCGGTCCTGGTGTGCCTTCCCAGCCTTACGGTCTTGACCTTCAAGTTGGGGTCCTTTATCCTCCTTCGAACCAGGGCCACGTTGACCCTGTAGGTTTCCGTAAAACCTTCCCTTGGCCCCCTTATCACCGCTTCGGTGAGGGGCTCCTCCACACCCCTTTTTTCCCAGCCTTTCGTGTTTAAAATCAAAGCCCTGTCTAATTTGTCAATGATGAGAGCGGTATCGCCGGAGAGCACCGCCAGCACCAGCTCTCCGAAGTTGTCCGCTTCTCTCAATTCGGCCACCGTGAGCAGTCCTTCTTTAATGAGCTGGAAAAATTTATCTCCAACGCTGTGTTCTAGGGGGGTCTGCCTGGCATACAGCATCAGTGATTTCATAACTTCTTCCTGCACAAGCCTTTTGTCAACAAGTCCGTCGATATTTATCATGGCCAGCCTGTGCTTTGGCCTTTCGGGATTTCCCATAACGAACTCCCTTGTTATCAGGTCGTCGCAGTCCGCGAGGTACTCTTTAAATACCTTTAAATTTTCGTCTATGTCCTTGTAAAGCTTCCTATTTTTGTCCGGCGTCATGTCCCTTTCAAAGAAAATCTCGGTTTTTTTCCTGCTCCCCAGTGTGTCGAAAATTCCCATATAGTGTGTCCTCCCGAAATCATCTCAGCTTATTATCAAATAGACGACGATGCTTCCTATCACGTAAAGGACGCCTAAAACCCTAAGCAAGAGTCCTTCGGCCTTCAGCTTTTTTTGAGCCATGCTTCTTGCTTCCACAAAAAACATAAAAAGACCTATAATTACGAATATACTTACGGCAGTGAACGTGTAGGCCTCCTTTAAATCCTCAATAAGGTTTTTTAAAATCTCCAAGGCTCCGACCACCTCTTTATGGGTTTTCATATATATTTTCTCTTGCGGGTGCTATTTTATTCCGCCATCCCGCCGCAAAAAATTTTTCTTGAGTATCTTGATGTTTTGCATTTTTATACTTATACTTTTGAATTATATAAACCATTTATAAGGGGTGCTTGAGCGGCATGGAGATTCTTGTTACCCTGGATACTATAAAAAATTACGAGGGCAGCGAAGTTCTAAAATTCCCGCCTGGTTCCCTCGTGACCAAAGAAGCCCGTATCTTCGCGGCATCGAAGGGCATCAAGATTTATGTAGGTGACGAGCTTTTGCGGGAGCCCTTCCCCGTGAATTCTCAGCCTGCAAAAAAAGCGGTAATTTCGGTGATAGGCGAGGATCGGGTGGGGATTATCGCCGGGGTTTCGGAGGTCCTTGCAAAAAACAACGTCAACATCCTCGATATAACCCAGACCTCCATAGAAGGACTTTTTACCATGATAATGGTGGTTGATATCTCCGGCTGCGCGGTGAGTTTCGAAGATTTGAAAAAGCTCCTGGAAGAGAGAGGAAAATCCCTTTCCGTACGGGTTGACGCGCAGAGGGAAGAAGTCTTTCGCTTCATGCACAGGATATGAGGGGGATCAGGATGAGCTTTTCAAGGGATGAAATAATAGAAACCATAAGAATGGTACAGGCGGAAAACCTGGACATAAGGACGATAACTTTGGGAATTAGCCTGAGGGACTGCACGGGAGAAAGCGTCTTTGACGTTGCAGAAAAAATTTACCGAAAACTCATAGACACCGCCGAAAATTTGGTTCCGGTAGCAAAAGAACTCGAAGCGGAATTCGGAATCCCCATAGTGAACAAGCGCATTTCCGTAACCCCCATCGCCATTGTCGCCGAATCCTGCAGGGAGAAGGACCTCACTCCCGTAGCCGAAGCTATGGACAGGGCGGCAAAGGAACTTAACATAGACTTCATCGGCGGCTTTTCGGCCCTTGTGCAAAAGGGGTTCACGAAAGGAGACATAAACCTGATAAATTCGATACCCGAAGCCCTCTCCTCCACCGAAAGGGTCTGCGCCTCGGTCAACGTTGCATCCACCCGCGCCGGCATAAACATGGACGCGGTGCTCGCCATGGGCCACGTGATTAAAAAAACCGCCGAACTTACGGCGGATCGCGACGGAATAGGATGTGCTAAACTGGTGGTATTTGCCAACGCGGTGGAGGACAACCCCTTTATGGCCGGTGCATTCCACGGCACGGGAGAGGCCGAGACCACGGTAAATATAGGTATCAGCGGGCCGGGCGTGGTAAATACGGTGATAAGGCGGCTGGGCGAAGACGCCGACTTCGGAGAACTCGCCGAAGCCGTAAAGCGGACGGCCTTCAAGATAACGAGGGCCGGCGAGCTCATAGGGAGGGAAGCCGCCAAGCGGCTCGGTGCGTCCTTCGGTGTCATCGACCTTTCCCTTGCACCCACCCCCGCCGTGGGCGACAGCATAGCCAACATCCTGGAGGCCATGGGGCTTGAGCGCTGCGGCGCACCGGGGACTACGGCAGCGCTGATGCTCCTGAACGATGCCGTAAAAAAAGGCGGCGCCATGGCCGCATCTTACGTAGGGGGCTTTCCGGCGCCTTCATACCGGTGAGCGAGGACGCCGGAATGATAAGGGCGGCAAGCGAGGGGGCGTTGACCATCGAAAAGCTGGAGGCCATGACCTGCGTCTGCTCGGTGGGTCTCGACATGATAGCCATTCCCGGAGATACCAGCGCCGAAACCATAGCGGGCATTATCGCCGACGAGATGGCGATAGGCGTCGTCAACAAAAAGACCACGGCGGTCAGGATAATTCCTGCTCCCGGGAAAAAGGCCGGGGATTTCGTGGAATTCGGGGGGCTGCTCGGCAGGGCTCCCGTAATGCCGGTCAGCACCTTCGATTCATCGGTCTTCGTGCGGCGAGGTGGAAGGATTCCTCCACCGATTCAGAGCCTCACCAATTAAGCGCCTGATAAAAATTAATCCCCGTCAGAACGACGGGGATTTAGTTAAAAATCCATCACCCTGTCCCGGAAGTCCCGCCTCAGGTCATCCTTGAGGTAGGTAATGAAGCGGTTCAAAAGCGCCGCGGCTTCCGCCCTGGTCACCGGGTCATCGGGCCGGAAGTAACCGGCCTCGTCTCCCCGGACCAGGCCTATACTGCTTCCGACGTATACGGCATCTTTCGCCCAGGCCGGTATTTCCCCTTCATCCCTGAAACCCAAGCGGTACATCCGCGGGACATTTTTTTCAAGCCCCAGTGCCCTTACCAGGATCGTAACCACCTGCGCCCTGGTGAGGTTCTGGTTTGGAGAAAACCGGCGAGGACTGATACCTTCCACCACCCCCATTTCGGCAAGGGCGGCCACAATCGATGCATCTTCTTTCGAAAGGGACAAGTCCTCAAAGGCGGGGGCAGCTTCCTCTTCGGAAGAATCCCTCCACCTCTCGGCGCGCGAGTTTATATCCACCAGCCTCCCAACCGCAAGGACAAACTCCAGCCTCTTTGCCGGAATTTGCGGCCAAAAATAGTTCCCCTCCTGTTTCATTATGCCTAGAGCAGCAAGCCTTCCCACATCCTGCCTGGCCCAGTGACCTGCCATGTCGTAAAATTCGGGTATGTAGCCCATTTCAACTCTCGGCGTGGCGGAAAGGCTGATAAGCTCGCTTCCCCGATTTTGCTTTCCCGTGGGCAACCCGTTTTCGTCAAGCCGAGGGAGGCTGTACGAGTATCGGACCGTTGAATCTTCCCTTGTCGTCACGGCGTAAGCCCCGTCAAAGCTCATGAGTGCCGGTCGGTTTTCGACATAGGATATCTCCACTGTTCTGCTCGACGAAAGCTCCTCGTCCACGGTTCCGGTCCAGCTCGATGCCTGAGTCCCATTTTTTTCGTCGGCTTTTCTATTTGACGATATGACGAGCTTGACTTCCCTCGTTTCCGTAGATCCCCAGGCGCTGCTATAACCCACTCCTTTGCCCGAAATGTCCACTTCCACAGTGCCCTTGCCCCCGTTGAAATCGTACACCTTCCTCCCTCTTATCACGGTGGTCGTATAATCCACCGCGGCGGAAATGTCAGAAACCGATGAAGCCGTAAAGCTGTAGTTTTCAAGGGTGAATCTCTCGGTGGTCCTGTCACGCTTTACGGTTACCGTCTCGCTGGCCCGGACTATCTCGTACGTCGTCCTCACCTGGTCTTTGCCTTTTTCCCGCTGAAGCGTAACTGAAATCGTAATGCTCCTGGAGAGTTTTACGCTGCCGTCACTGCTTGATAGGTTGTAAGTAATCCGGTCCTGCCTCTTGCCGTCCCTCATCCTTCCCGGAGTAACCTTAACGCTTCCTTCCAGCAAAACTGGCTGCCCCGTGATGAAAATCATCTCCCGGTATTTCATGTCGTCCATTATCCCGCCCTCATAGCCCGGAAGCATATCCGCCGAAGCCGGGGCCGAAATTATAAATACCGCAGTGACGAAAACCAAAAGTTTTACCAGCAATTTTTTCAACGCCATCACATCCCGCAAGTTTTATTGCTGCACAAAGGCAAAAAGGCAGTTGTTGTTTTCCCTCACTACGTAAAGAATCTGCCCCGGCTTTAGGTCGCCAACATCTATCAATTCCGTCCCTTCCATAATGACGGCTCCTCCTGCATTGAGCTCAAGGGAACTTAAGCTCTTGTTCCACTTTTCGCTGAATTGACTGTAATCCAGCATGTTTGAGAGTTTCATCCTACCGTCCACCGCCGGCTTTTCCGCAAGGGTGCCTATGCTCAGCGTGTCGTCGTCCCTTCCCCCGTCTTTTATGACCATGGCCAGGATTTTGCCGTCTTCGAGCACGGCATAAACGCTTTTGCCGGAGTATTTTTCTTCGTACCTGTCCCATAAAAGTTCCTCTTTCGATATAACCTTAGGTACTTTTAGCGTTGCGTCCACTATTACGGCATCGTCGTATATATTTAACTTTTCGGTTTTTCTTTCTTCTGAAGACCAAAGGCTCTCTTTAAGCTCACTTTTATATCTCAGGCTTATGCTGTCGCTTCCTATTTCGTAGACCTGTCCCTTTATCACCTTCAAAGAGGGGTCTAAAAATTTCGGCTGGTATACTATAGCCGCTTTTGAGCCGGACGCGCCTTTGTTGGCCACCAGAAATACTCCGGCATCTTCTTCTAAATAGTCGGTGGTTACCAGAGAATTCCCCACGACCGCGATGGTGCTCTCGTCGAAGAGCACTTCCAAATCCCCAACTGCCATCTCGCCGGTGGACCACCGCACCTTTTCAATAAAACCGTTTTCCAGGTACTCATCGCCGGACTTCACCAGGATTTTAACGGCTTTCGGCATATTTCCCTCATAGGCGAGGGCGAGGTACACATCGCTTCCTCCGTAACTTGACGCAAGCTGCTCTATGTCCGTCCTACCCCATTCTGTAAAGACCTGGGTAATGCCGTCGATTCGGACCTCAAGCAAGTCTTCGGCAGGCCTGAAAGTTCCATAGTAAAATTCTTCCACGTCGGAGATCAAAAGATATTCTCCCGGAATTTCCCCTGAAATCCTGCCCTTCACCAGGCGGTATACCCTGCCTCCTTTGGCAACTTCAACCCGCACACTGCGACCTTCGTTTCCGTAATATACTGCGATTTTATCGCCCGGCTTTAATGCCGAAGGGCTCACCCGTAATCCATCTTTTAAAACGGCATCGGAAGGAGAAAGGAGCAAACTTTTCTCGCCGCCCCGGGAACTTACGACGACTTCATATACTCCTTCATCCACAGAAATTTCCTTTACCGTTCCTTCCAGTGGAAGTTCCGAAAATCCGCCCTGGTTCATCGGCTCGTAAAAACTCCTCGCCTCCAGGCGGTATAGCTTATCGTTTACAGCCCAGGCAGTGACCTCGACCCCCGGCAAAAGGTCCTCCACCTTCGCCTTTTTGCCGTCCACGTAAACTTCCGGGAAATTTGGAAGTTCAAAAGTAAAAATATTCCCTCCATCCACTTTTATATACGCACGGCCGTCCCTCAATTCCGATAATTCGCCCGAAACTTTTTGAACCGTATAATTTGAAACCTCCGCATAGAGCACCTCATTTCCCTTCGCAACTATTTCCACGTAATCGCCGATTTTCAGCGTCCCCGAGCCGTATATCCTTCCTTTTTTTATGACGGGAAAATCAGTCTTCCCCGGAATTACCTTAAGGTCGTACACGGGACCGTCTTCCGTCCTTACCGTATACACGACATCGGAAGAACCGATTCGGTCTATGGAATTTACCCACCCGCGAAACATGGACAGGTTAAAGGCTTTTTCTCCCTTAATCCTGTCCACCAGAGCGGCAAGTTCGGCCCGGGTCATCAAATCCTTGGGCCGAAGACTCCCATCCCATCCCCCGATTATCCCCTTTTTAACTAGGGCGGCGATGTACGGCAGCCTTTCCCTTTCTATCTCCGCAGAATCTTTAAAAAACAAGGCGTCGCCGGCATTCGATTGAGGGGCTATCTTTAAAGCCCTGGCAGCCCAGGTAAAGACCTCCTCTCTCTTCGCCGTGCTCTTGAAATCCATCTGATTTTCCTTCCTGTCCAGTAGGCCCAGCCGGAACGCCGAATCTACGTAGGGGGTCGCCCAGGCGGAGGCATTGGGATTTCCGGGACGACCCCTATTGTCTGAAGAGATGGAAATATTACCCATCATCCTAACAAGTACCGCTAAAGCCTCTTCGCGGCTCACCGGCCTTTCCGGGAAAAACCGCCCTCTTTCGCCCACCATAATTCCCATGGCAAAAGCCCGTTCTATAGAAGCCTCAGCCCAGTGGTCCGCGGTATCTGAAAAACCGGTCGAATTCAATAAAGAAAGGCCGCGGGAACTCCCGAAATATTCGAGATTCCCCGCCTTGGAATCTTCAAAGCAAACGAACACGGCTAAAACCGAAAGCATGACGGCCAATATTTTCTTCCCTGCTTTAATAGCGCTCATCTTTATCACTCCTGCTTTACCTTCCGAAAACCCCGTACCACCCGGGCAAGAAGATGTTTTCTCCTGCCATTTCCCATTTTCTCGATTCCGGATTGTACCTGTAAAGGCCGGAACTCTTGATATTTCCGGAATATGAAATATCATTTCTTACATCCATGTACAGCCTGGCGCTGATGCCACTCAATTTTTCGGTTTTCTTTCCTATCCTGCAGGAAAACTCCACCATGACCAGGTCCGAAAGCCTCACCATGCCGCGGTCTTTGAACTTCATGAGTTCGTCCAGCTTTGCCCCTTCGGCCCTCCTCACATATATCACCAGGGCCGCGTCATTTTTTTCGGTGGAATTTGCCTTCTCTAAGACCGGGATGTAAAGGTACGACGGTGATACGCTCAGGCTTATCTCATCGAAGATGAAGTTTAGAGAAGATATCTTCGAAAGCACCTCGTAGGGAAGCACCGCTGTATACTGAAGGTACTTACCCCTCGGGGATTTTACGATTACCCGGTAATCTTCTTTTTTAAGGTAACTTGCATCTTTTACAGTGACGGTGACGGTGCTCCCTTTCGAGTCCACAACGACGTCGGAGGGAAGCTCAATCAGTTTTTCTTTCGACCCTTCCCCGGTCACGGCGTAGTCGGCATAGGTGAACTCCGAAAATCCGAGCTCGTTTGCCGCCCTCACCCTGAAGTAATACCTGGTGTCGGGCTCAAGTCCCGTGACGATATAGCGGGTGTCGGCAGTCCTGTCTATATACCTGAAAGGCCCTTTCGCCGATGTGGACCCGTAAATCTCATAGTAATTGGCGTTGAGTGCCTCCGACCATGTGAGCAGTACAGCCGTATCATCCAGCTTTCTTGCTCTGAAATTCTCCGGAGTGTCTGGTTTGGTCCTAGGCGGTTTGTAGTAAAATCCGTCTTTCAGCGTGGCTTCCCCGCCGTCCGGATTTATGACCGTGACATCCTTGTATCCCGCGGAATGAGCAGGCGTCTTGGCCTTTATTGTTTTTTCGTTGACCACTTTTACATCCTGCGCCGCCTTACCGCCTATGAATACCCGGGCATTGGGGTCGAAATATTCGCCCGTGATGGTGATCTCCGTCCCGCCTTCCACGGGGCCTTCCGCCGGTTCGACCTTTTCTATCCTCGGATAAGTGACGTAGGTGAAGCCTTCCTCCAGCACATCAAGCCCCGTGTCGGGATTTATAACAATCACGTCCTTCGGCCCTAAGTCCCCCGGCGGGAGAATTACGCTTATCTTCGTCGGCTCCGCCGAAATTACTTCGGCCTGATTTTCTCCAATGTAAACCTTTGCGTTGTTCTGGAAATTTTCCCCGTATATTTCAACGGTTATGCCGCCGTAAGCCGGACCCCGGTTGGGGTTCACCTGAGTTATCCGCGGGTACTTTTCGGGCACTTTATACTCGAATCCGTCCCGCAGGGCCGCCGAAAGGCCGTTGCCGTTCAGCACCACTACATCTTTTTTGCCCGGCGTATTGGGAGGGGTCCTGCCGGTGATGGTGTCCGGACTTACCGCCACAACTCCCTTTGCCTCTTCTCCTCCGAAGTAAACCGTAACGGGGTTTACGAACCCTTTTCCTTTTATGGTGAAGGGAGTTCCCCCGGAAACCGCCCCCTCGGTGGGGTTTATGAATTCTAGCTGGATTTGTCCGGTAACGTTGAGATATTCATAGCCGCCTTTCAAAAGAGCAATGGCGCCGTCGGGGTTTATCACCCGCACGTCCACCTTGCCGGGACTTCCGGGCGGCGCGGCAACGGTTATTTTAACGCCCGAAGTAAAACCTCCATCATCGGGGGTCCTCCCCTGGTCGTCTTCCAGCTTTTCCACCGTAGCTTCCGACATGCCGAAGAGAACCCTGAGGCCGGGGCGGAAATCCATCCCTTCTATGGTAACGGGATTTCCCCCCGCCGCTGGGCCCTTGGCCGGTGCGATTCCCGTTATCCGGGGTTTTGTGTCCGGTATGGTAAATTCGAAATACCCGTTGTAGGAAGCCAGCCCTCCGTCCGGATTTACGAGCACGACCCTGACCGGGTACCTGCCCTCCACCTCTTCATCCGCGCTGCCGGTTGCGTATGCCGGCGTAATTACTGTGGCGAGGGTGCCGGAATCGTCCACCGTAACTTGCGGCGATTCGACGCCTCCGAAGTATACTTTGGCACCTTTAGAAAACTTCTGCCCTGTAATTTTTACGACGGTGCCTCCGTATATGGTGCCGTATTTGGGGTCAATGTCGGAAATCACCGGAATGGTGGCCGGAGGCACGTACTCGAAGCCCCCTTTCAGCGTGAAACTGCCGCCGTCCTCGTTGACTACCGTCACGTCTTTCTTGCCGTAACTTGCCGCCCTGGGAGTAACGATCCTTATCTCGGTGGGGCTTACCAGGTTCACGTCCCCCTCGGGCACCTCAACGCCCCCTATTATGACGGAAATTCCTTCCCTGAAGTCGGTGCCCTTAATGGTCACCGGCGTTCCGCCTTCGGAGCTCCCCGACACCGGCATGATGCTGGTTATGGTGGGGCTGCTCCTCGGGACGGTGTAGAGGAAACCTCCCGGCTTTAACGCAAAGGCACCGTCACCCGGATTTATGACCTGCACATCCGCGTATCCTTCCTTACCCGGAGGCGTTTTGGCCAGGATGGTGGTGCTGTCGATGAACCGCACGCCGGTAGCGAAGGAATCCCCTATGACCACCAGGGCATCGCTCTGGAAATCCTTGCCTTTTATTGTTATATCGGTCCCGCCATGGACCGGCCCCCGGTTTGGAGTTATGGTATAGATAACCGGCTCGGTATTCGTGGTCCTGTAAAGAAACGCCCTTTTGAGCACCGCCCTACCGCCGTCGGGATTTTCCACCACCAGGTCCATATAGCCCGTGGCTCCATCGGGCGATGCGGGGACCTTAGCCTTTATTATGGTGTCGCTTATAACCTTCGCATTTTCAAGGTATACGGGCTCGCCGCCTCCGGATTCCCTCACGAAATACACTCGAGCCTCGCTTTCGAAGTTTCTCCCCTTAATCTCTACAAACACGCCGCCGCTCACGGGACCCCTGGACGGGGTGACGGATTCTATGGCCGGACTGCTGATGTACCGAAAACTCTCCTTCAGGGTGGCGCTTCCCCCGTCGGGGTTTATTACAACTACATCCTGTATTCCCGGATTTCCGGGCGGCGTCACCGCCGCTATCTCCTGCGTACTTTTCACCACAACTCCCGAGGCGTCCCTTCCCCCTATCAAAACCCTAGCACCGCTCATGAAGTTTTGGCCTTTAATGGTAATGGGTTCTCCCCCGGCGGCGCTGCCCTCTGCGGGAATCACCTCGTGGATCGCAGGCTTGCTCTGTTCAACGTAGTACTGGAATCCGCCCTTCAATGTGGCGCTGCCGTAATCGTTATATACCACAACGTCTTTTACTCCGGGAGTGTTGGGCGGGACGATAAGGGTTATTTTGGTGGAATCTTCTACGTTTACGTTATAGGCAGCTTCTCCGCCTATGGTTACCTTGGTGCCCACTACAAAATTGGCTCCAATGATGGTGGCATAAACCATTCCGGACACGCTGGCAGAATTGGGGGTAATGGAGGTTATTACCATCACGTTGCTCTTGTATATGAAACCCGCCCACAACACAGCTTCACCGCCGTCGGGGTTTACAACCCTTACATCCACCGCACCCACCTGGGTAGAGGAAGGCGTAAGGGCAATTATAAGTCCAGAATTCACAACGTCCACCATTGGAGCCTTTGTCTTGCCGAAGTACACCTCAAGGGCTTTCCCTCCGGACTGGGCGATGAAATCTTCGCCGTAAATCCGGACTATGCTGCCCCCTCCTACTGGACCTATCGGTTCTTCCTCCATCCCGGTCCTCGGGTTGTAAACTACGACCTTATCTATAACCGGCTGGCTCTTGGGGAGCTCGTAGGTAAAGCCTCCTTTCAAAGCAGCCTGACTCTCGATTTCCACCTCTTCTCCCGTCGCCTTGTCCACCTTTACCACCTTAACTATGACGTCCTGCGGCCCCGGGCTTCCCCCCGGAGTTTTGGCAGTTAGAGTGGAAAGGTCGTCCTTAACAATTACTTCGGTGGCGGCATTGCCTCCTATGGTGAGCCGGGTTTCGCGGGTATAGGTTCTACCGTCCTGACCCAAAATGTCGGAGCTTTTTACGAAGTTGGCACCCTTTACCGTGACCTCGGTACCTCCATGCACAGTACCTTTATTGGGCGTTATGCTGGTAATGGCTAGGGCTTTTTCGGGTATCTTGTAGGTAAAGGGCTTTGGCGCTAAGGCCACCTTGCCGTCGGGATTTACCACTTTCACCTGCTGCTCACCAGCACTGCCCGGAGGAGTAACGGCCCTCAACACGCTCTTGTATTCACCATTCACCATTTCGACTCTGATATCTAGCACAGTGGCCGGTTTTTCGCCTATGTAAAGCTTAGCACCACTCCTTATATCGCTTCCGACAACTTTTATTTCCGTGCCGCCATCCGTGGAGCCCGAAGTGGGTTCAATGCTCTCGATTACCGGCTTGCTTGGAGGGAGGACATAAGTAAATCCGGATTTCTTTACAAAGCTCCCGTAATTGGATAGGTTTATCACCGTCACATCCTTGGGACCTTCGGAGTTTTTAGGGGTTTTCACCTTAAGCGATGTGGAGTTGGCTTCTTCTACCGTCGCTTCAGCTCCTCCGAAAAACACCCTGACGCTTTCTGCAAAACCCGTGCCGCTTATTATTACATCGTCCCCTCCTTCGGTGCTACCTCTGTCGGGTGTAATGCCGGTTATGGTAGGAGCCACCACGTACTGAAACTCACCCACGGCGGCCCCTCCATCGGGGTTCTTCACTATTACATCCTTTACGCCAACCTCGTTTGGGGGTGTTATAGCCTCTATTATATGCCTTTCCGGACTTTCTTTGATAACTTTTATGTTGCTGGCAGGTTTTCCTCCTATGGTCACCTGCACAGCATTGGAAAAGTCCTTTCCGACTATCCGTATGGGAGTGCCACCGGCCGTGCTTCCGGTATTTTTCTCTTCACCTGTCAGCAATTTCAAGTCTATATTCATTATCGATTGGATTTCCGGCTTGCTTTGTAAAAATGTAAAACTTTTGCTCAAGGTTGCCGTCCCCTGATCGGGGTTTACAACCTTGACATCCACCACGCCAGGCGACGAAGCTTCGGGTATGGTGGCCTTTATCCAGGTACCATCCGGAGATACACTCACATCTTTTGCTTCCAGGCTGCCGAAATAAACCTTGGCACCCGCCATAAAGTCGCTGCCTTCAATGGTGATGGTCCCCTGGCTTACGGTGGTGGCGGAATTTATGTCCAGTCTATTAATTACTGGCTCGCTCCTCGTATAAGTAAAATTGGCAGTATCGCTTCCGCTGTCCTTGTTGACCACCTTCAACGTGGTCAGTCCCGCTGTCGCGCTCGGCGGAGTCTTCACCGAAATTATGTCCTCGCCGGTCCCTTTCTGTAGCCACAAAACGGTAGCCTGGTTATTCCCTATAAATACCCTGACTTCGTTGGGATAGCCATCGGCCCCGAAATCTGTACCCTTTATATATATGGTATCTCCCCCTAGGACGCTGCCCTCGGCCGGGCCAGTAAAATCTAGGGTCCTTGATACGGCACTGATTCGTGGGGCGCTTTGGGTATAGGTAAAGCCGTTTTCGAGCACTGCCGATCCTCCATCAGGGTTCGTCACCGTCACCGAAACAGGGCCCGGCGTGGTAGTCGGAGGAACCGTAGCCGTAATCACGCTGTCGCTTCTTACCTCAACATCTCTTGCCAATATTCCGGCGAATTTCACCTGAGCTCCTGCCATAAAACCGGAGCCGTTGATGGTAACCTTATATCCGCCCAAAACGCTTCCTTGGGAGGGACTCACGCCTTGGGGGACGTCCGTCAGTGAATTGATTTTCGGATTTGAGATGAAGGTAAAGCCATTTTGCTTTATTGCACTAACTCCGTCCACCGTTACCACTACGTGCTGCGGCCCAGTAATGGATATATTGGTGGGGGTCTTTGCTATAATGGTCTTATCGTCAATAACCTGGACATCAGTCGCGGGCTGTCCGCCTATCGTAACGGTCGTTATGGGCGTGGAGGTATTTGGATAGTATCCCGGGACGAAGTTGGTACCCTTTATGGTAATTGTTGTAGCGGTATTTACGGGGCCTTTGACGGGGTCTATGCTGGTGATGGTCGGAGTGCTCTTCTGATAGAAAAACTTTTGGCTGTCATCTGCGGGAAAATAGACAGCAATTCCTCCATCGGGATTTTCCACCTTTATCTCCTTGTAGCCCGAAGATTGAGCCGGCACCACCGCTTTGATGATGTTTGGACTTACAAAAGTCACCCTGGATGACAGAATTCCACCTATGAGCACGTTGAGCTTGTGGCTCGAATCTATGTCCTTCATGAAACCACTGCCTGTAATGGTAATTTCAGTCCCGGCAGTACCCACGAGCGGCTCGACTTTTTCTATTTTGGGAGAACTTTTTATGTACTGAAACGCATTTGCTTTGATGGCCTCTTCACCGCTGGAATTCCTTACGGTGATGCTAATCGTTCCCGCCTCAGGATAAGGAGGTGCTATCACAACTAGGTTGCTGCCGTCGGAACTGACAACCTGCGCTTTCACGCCGCCGAAAAGCACCTCGACCTGGCCGATCGGGGAAAAGTTTTGGCCCGATATTATTACTTCGTAACCTCCTGCGGTCGCCCCCTGAGGAGGGTTAACTTCGTTTATAATAGGAACAGCAGCCATAGCGACCGGCATAGGCCAAAGCTGTACCATCGCCAAAACGGCGGCAATGATTATGGTAAATGCCCTGAGTATCTTTGTTTTTTTCAAAAGCATACCCTGCCCTCACTCCGCAAGAAAATTTGAGTATTATAACTTCGACAAAACTCATCCAAAATCCTCCTGTTTTTACAGAATCAGCACAGTTGTTCTTAGTCCATTTGTCGCATAAAAAAATAAGACTTTTTATCCACGTTATCCACAGAGTTATCCACAGCTGTTGATAAATAGAAGGGCTTGTTCTCAGCATAAAAATTAAATCCGGGGCATTTATCCCCATTGGGGATAACTTATCCACAATAACCACACTTCCTTGAAAGTGCAAAAAAATCCTAGAATATCTCTATCGTTTTTAGTTTCGAATCCCACCTGACGTTAAACCCCATCTCTTTAAAAAAATTTGCGGGCACGAAGAGGATGCCTCCTTTTAATGCCGGCCCTACCCCTAGATCAACCCATCCGCCCGGTGATTTTACCATGAAGGGAGAGTTTAATTTCAACACGGCACTTACACTTTCCCTGGAAACCGCCAGCATGCGGTTTTTAGAATCCCATTTTACATCGAGCCCCAGCGCCTCGCCCGCCAATCTTACCGGTATCATGGCTCTTTTATTTACAATCATCGGTGAAACGGGTAGGGTTATGTTTTTTCCTTTAACGCGGGCGCTTTGCGAACCCATTTTAAAAATTAGACCATTTATAAAAATTCCACCATTCATCCCCCGATTTTAATCTGGAGATGAATGACGACTTGCTATTTCTCTCCGGTTATGCTAAAATTTAAGCGAACCGGAGGAGATGCTAAATGCAGACAGTAACCCTCAAGGTAAAACTCCTATCCCCAAACAAAGGCAAACTGGAGAAG
>NZ_LOED01000029.1 GCF_001562425.1 Fervidicola ferrireducens | reverse complement strand
AGCGTGGTCTTCCCGTGGTCTACGTGACCTATCGTTCCTACGTTGACGTGAGGCTTTTTCCTCTCAAACTTTTGCTTTGCCATCGTTTTTCCTCCTTTTCAGGCTATTTGTTTATAATGGTTTCCGCAATGTTTTTGGGCACTTCGGCGTAATGCGAGAACTGCATGGTGTACGTGCCCCGGCCCTGTGTCTTGGACCTGAGGTCAGTCGCATATCCGAACATCTCTGCGAGCGGCACGTAACCTCTTATGACCTGAACGTTGCCCCGCATTTCGACGCCTTCTATGTGTCCCCTTCTGGAATTCAGGTCGCCTATGACGTCGCCCATGTATTCTTCGGGCACCACGACCTCAACTTTCATTATGGGTTCTAAGAGAACCGGATCGGCTTTCTTCATCGCTTCCTTGAAAGCTACCGAACCTGCTATTTTGAATGCCATTTCCGAAGAGTCAACTTCGTGGTATGAACCATCAAAGAGCGTCACCTTTACATCCACTACCGGGTATCCTGCAAGGACGCCGTTTTGCATGGCTTCGCGCACGCCGGCGTCAACGGCCGGTATATATTCCTTCGGAATTACGCCGCCGACGATCTTGTTGACAAATTCATAGCCCTTGCCCGGCTCAAGCGGCTCGATTTCAAGCCACACATGACCGTACTGGCCGCGGCCACCAGTCTGGCGGATGTACTTTCCTTCCGCCTTGACGGCCTTCCTGATGGTTTCTTTATATGCCACTTGAGGTTTGCCCACATTGGCCTGAACCTTGAACTCCCTGAACATCCTGTCGACTATTATCTCCAGGTGCAGTTCTCCCATGCCGGAAATGATGGTCTGGCCCGTTTCCGGATCGGTGTAGGTTCTGAAGGTCGGGTCTTCTTCTGCCAACCTCTGGAGGGCGATGCTCATCTTTTCCTGATCGGCCTTGGTTTTGGGCTCAATGGCTACCGAAATAACCGGTTCCGGGAACTGCATGGATTCCAGGACTATGGGCTTGTCTTCGGCGCACAGCGTATCGCCCGTGGTGGTATCCTTCAGGCCGACGGTTGCAACGATTTCCCCCGTCATGGCTTCTTCCATTTCCTGCCTGTGGTTTGCGTGCATCCTTAAAATCCTGCCTATTCTCTCCTTTTTATTCTTCGTGGAGTTATACACGTAAGAACCCGCCTTCAAAGTCCCGGAATAAATCCTGAAGTAGGTCAATTTACCCACATACGGGTCGCTCATAATTTTGAATGCCAGAGCTGAAAAAGCTTCGTCGTCGCTGGCAATCCTTTCGATTTCTTCACCGGTTGCGGGGTCCACTCCCTTTACCGGAGGTATGTCAAGGGGTGAAGGCAGGTAGTCGATTATCGCGTCCAAAAGAAGCTGCACGCCTTTATTTCTGTAAGAAGAACCGCAAAGCACCGGAACGGCTCTTACTTCTATGCACGCTTTTCTGAGAGCCGCTTTTATTTCTTCTTCCGTTATCTCTTTGCCCTCCAAAAATTTCTCCATAATGGCTTCGTCCAGATCTGACATGGATTCGAGCAATTTCTCCCTGTATTCTTCCGCTTTTTCTTTTACCTCTTCAGGAATTTCCGTGACCTGAATGTCCGTTCCCAGATCGTTGGTATAGATATAAGCCCTCATGCCGATCAGGTCCACAATTCCCCTGAATTCGTTCTCACACCCTATGGGTATCTGAATCGGCACGGGATTGGCCCCTAATTTTTCCTTAATCTGCTTTACTACGTTATAAAAATCCGCACCGATTATGTCCATCTTGTTCACATACGCTATCCGCGGAACATGGTATTTATCCGCCTGCCGCCATACCGTCTCGGACTGGGGCTCCACGCCGCCTTTTGCGCAGAACACCGCAACAGCCCCGTCCAGCACGCGCAGGGACCTTTCCACTTCTACCGTAAAATCCACGTGGCCTGGCGTATCGATGATATTAATCTGATGGTCCTTCCAATAACAGGTCGTGGAAGCCGAAGTTATGGTGATACCTCTTTCCTGCTCCTGCACCATCCAGTCCATGGTGGCGGTACCTTCGTGAACTTCGCCAAGTTTGTGCACTTTTCCGGTGTAAAACAGAATTCTTTCGGTAGTAGTGGTCTTTCCGGCGTCTATATGAGCCATTATCCCTATATTCCTCAATCTGTTCAGCGGAATCTGTCTAGGCATGTGCTACACCCCTTTCCGTATAAAATGGCGAAAATGACCAACAATCGCTTCGTATTACCACCGGTAATGGGCAAAAGCCCTGTTGGCTTCGGCCATCCTGTGAGTTTCTTCCTTCTTCTTCACAGCACCGCCTGTCCCGTTAGCAGCATCCATTATCTCGGCGGCCAATTTCTCCTGAATTGTCTTCTTGTCGCTGCGCACGCGGGCATACTCCACGAGCCAGCGGATACCCAGGGAAATTCTCCTGTGCTCGGGCACTTCTATGGGCACCTGATAGGTGGCTCCGCCCACCCTCCGGGGTCTTACCTCGAGGACGGGCATCACGTTTTTCAAAGCTTCGTGGAAAACTTCCAGCGGATCCTTCCCGGTTTTTTCGCGGATTATTTCAAAAGCTCTGTAGCAGGCCTTTTGGGCGATGCTCTTTTTCCCGTCGTACATGAGTTTGTTGATGAGCTTGGTCACTAACTTGCTCTTATATATGGGGTCCTCGGGTACATCTCTTCGAACGACATGACCTTTCCTTGGCATTCTCTTCCCTCCTTCCAATTAAGACTTCGGCCTTTTAGCCCCGTAAAGGGAACGGCCCTGTCTCCTGTTGGCGACTCCTGCAGCATCTAATGCGCCGCGGATGATGTGGTACCTTACACCAGGCAAGTCCTTCACCCTGCCGCCTCTTACCAACACAACCGAGTGTTCCTGCAGGTTGTGACCTATACCCGGGATGTAAGCTGTAATTTCCACACCGTTGGTAAGCCTCACCCTCGCTATCTTCCTCAAAGCGGAGTTGGGCTTTTTAGGAGTTGTGGTCTTTACAACGGTACACACTCCCCGCTTTTGCGGACATCCCCTCAGTGCAGGAGATTTGGATTTGTGTGCCACCTTCTTCCTTCCTTTTCTTACCAACTGGTTTATCGTCGGCATTGTTACACCTCCTTCCTAAGTTAGCAAAAAAGGATGCCCCATAATAGGGGCATCTTTTGTTTTCTATTGTTGATTTAATATCGCAGCCGATGCTGCCCCTACGTCGATGCCACACGCCTCCCCCAGTTCCTTCATCGTAGCTACCGGTACTATTTCGATCCCTTTGGCCCGGCACAGTTCTTTTAACCCGGCAACTACGTGCTCTTCTGCATCCTCAGCTATAAACACTACCGCTGCCTGACCTTTCTCGACAGCCTTCAACGTCTGTTTGGTCCCTACCGTCTTCTTGGGGGCATTTTTTAATTTGCTAAGCATTCCATGCCCTCCTCAAGCTCATCGCTTTTTGTGAAGCTTGAGCACGCACTTATATATTTTAGCATTATCGGAGGTCAGTGTCAACAAAGTTTTACTGCTGGTTCGCGGCTTGGTTTTCCTGCCCCTGACCCTCCACGTTTATTTTGATGTTCCTGTAACGCTTCATGCCGGTACCCGCAGGTATAAGCTTTCCTATTATTACGTTTTCCTTAAGTCCGATAAGCGGGTCTATCTTGCCTTTTATGGCCGCCTCCGTCAGAACTCTCGCTGTTTCCTGGAAAGATGCAGCGGACAGGAACGAATCGGTGGCAAGCGATGCTTTCGTTATGCCCAAGAGGACCCTCCTTGCCTCTGCTGGTTTTTTACCTTCGCGTTTTGCGCGCTCGTTGATCTCTTCGAATTCGAAAATATCCACCAGTTCTCCAGGCAAAAGGTCGGTGTCTCCCGGATCTTCTACTTTCACCTTGCGCAGCATCTGTCGGATTATGATCTCGATGTGCTTATCGTTGATATCCACTCCCTGCATCCGGTAGACTTTGAGCACTTCCTGCAACAGGTAAGCCTGAACGCCTCCCACACCTTTTATCCTCAATATGTCGTGGGGATTTATGGGGCCTTCGCACAAGGGGTCTCCAGCTTCCACCCGGCTGCCGTTTTCCACCGTTAGCCGCGCCCCGTAGGGAATCTGGTAAACCCTGACTTCTCCGTCGTCGCCGGTAACCTCAACTTCCCTCTTTTTCTTGGTGTCCAGAATCCTCACCGTGCCGGAGTTTTCCGCGATGACCGCCTGGCCCTTCGGCCTTCTTGCCTCAAATAATTCTTCGACCCTCGGAAGACCCTGAGTTATGTCGTATCCGGCGATTCCGCCGGTGTGGAACGTCCTCATGGTAAGCTGCGTTCCGGGCTCTCCGATGGATTGGGCAGCTATGATTCCAACTGCTTCACCTACCTCCACTGGCTTTCCGGTAGCTAAGTTCTTTCCGTAACACTTGGCACAGACGCCGTGGCGCGTCCTGCAGGTGAAAACAGAACGGATTTTTACCTCCTCGATGCCTGCGGCCACTATTTTATCCGCAATTTCGTCGGTAATCATTTCGTTGGCCCTGACCAGCACTTCCCCAGTTTTGGGATCCACCACATCTTCCAAAGCGTACCGTCCATCAATTCGCTCTTTTAAGGTTTCTATCACTTCATTGCCGTCCATTATAGCCCTTACAGTAACGCCTTCGGTGGTGCCGCAGTCCAGTTCCCTCACTATCACGTCCTGGCTGACATCCACCAGGCGCCTGGTCAGGTAACCTGAGTCGGCGGTCCTTAGAGCAGTATCGGCAAGCCCTTTTCTTGCGCCGTGAGTTGATATGAAGTATTCCAGCACGGTAAGCCCTTCTCTGAAATTGGCCTTAATCGGCAGGTCTATGATGCGCCCGGCTGTGTCGGCCATAAGACCCCTCATGCCGGCTAGCTGCCTTATCTGCTGCTTATTACCTCTTGCGCCGGAATTGGCCATCATGTAAACCGGATTCAATTTATCGAGGCTGTTCATTAGGCTTTCCGTGACGCGGTCTGTGGCATTGGCCCATATCTCGATGACCTTTTCATAGCGTTCTTCGTCGGAAATGAGACCTCGCCTGTACATGAGCTCTACCTGATCGACCTGCTCTTCCGCCTCGGAGATGATTTTTTCCTTGTCCTTCGGTATCTCTATGTCGGTGATGCCGATGGTTATGCCGGCCTTTGTGGCGAAATGAAAACCTAATTCCTTTATCTTATCTAGCATCTCGGCGGTTTTGGTCGTGCCGTGTTTTTTGTAGCAGCGGTCTACTATCTCTCCGAGCTTGCCTTTGTCAACCAGCGTGTTGAGCTCCGGCTCGAAGAGGTTTTCTTCCTTGCTCCGGTCCACAAAGCCGAGGTCCTGCGGTATGCACTCGTTGAATATGATACGGCCCGGTGTGGTCTTAATTATTTTCGAACGCCTTTGCCCGTTGATTTCCTTCGTCACCCTTACGTTGACCTTGGCGTGGAGGGATACCTCGCCCATGTGATATGCCAGGACAGCTTCTTCGGGAGAGGAGAAATACTTGCCCTCCCCTTTTACGCCGTCCCGCTCGATGGTAAGGTAATATATGCCGAGCACCATATCCTGCGTCGGCGTAACTACCGGTTTTCCATCGGCGGGCTTCAGCATGTTGTTGGTGGAAAGCATGAGGAGTCTGGCCTCTGCCTGGGCCTCGGCCGAAAGGGGGACGTGGACGGCCATCTGGTCGCCGTCGAAGTCGGCGTTGTACGCCGTGCAGACCAGCGGATGAATCTGGATGGCCCTGCCTTCCACCAGCACCGGTTCGAAAGCCTGAATGCCCAGGCGGTGAAGCGTGGGAGCCCTGTTTAAGAGCACCGGATGCTCTTTTATGACATCCTCGAGCACGTCCCACACTTCGGGTTTTACCCTTTCCACCATTCTTTTTGCGCTCTTTATGTTGTGGGCGTACCCTTCCTCCACCAGCTTCTTCATCACGAAGGGTTTGAAAAGCTCTAAGGCCATCTCCTTGGGGAGTCCGCACTGGTAGAGTTTAAGCTCGGGACCGACCACGATTACCGAACGGCCCGAATAGTCCACGCGCTTACCCAGAAGGTTTTGTCTGAAGCGCCCCTGTTTGCCTTTCAGCATATCGCTCAGCGATTTCAGGGGCCTGTTGCCGGGACCGGTTACGGGTCTTCCCCTCCGGCCGTTGTCTATGAGCGCGTCAACGGCTTCCTGGAGCATCCTCTTCTCATTGCGAACTATTATGTCGGGTGCACCCAGGTCCAGGAGCCTCTTTAGCCGGTTGTTCCTGTTTATAACCCTTCGGTAAAGGTCGTTCAAATCCGAAGTGGCGAAGCGCCCTCCGTCCAGTTGCACCATCGGCCGGAGGTCCGGCGGGATAACCGGTATTACCTCGAGTATCATCCACTCGGGCCTGTTGCCCGATTTCCTGAAAGCTTCCACCACTTCGAGCCTTCTTAAAATGCGAACTTTCTTCTGGCCGTTGGCCTCTTTGAGCTCGGCCCTGAGTTCCTTGGCGAGTTTTTCCAGATCGATTTCCTGCAGTAATTCTTTTATCGCTTCCGCACCCATACCAGCTCTGAATGCGTTGCCGTATTTTTCCCTGTATTCCCTGTATTCTTTCTCTGTTAGGAGCTGTTTTTTGGCAAGCGGAGTATTGCCCGGGTCAATTACAATGTATGAAGCGAAATATATGACTTTCTCCAAAGCCCGCGGTGACATATCGAGCATTAGCCCGATTCTGCTGGGTATGCCTTTCAAAAACCAGATGTGGGATACTGGGGCGGCAAGTTCGATGTGCCCCATCCTTTCGCGGCGCACTTTGGATTTGGTAACCTCGACGCCGCAGCGGTCGCAAATGACGCCTTTGTATTTCACCCTCTTATATTTGCCGCAATGACATTCCCAGTCCTTGACTGGGCCGAATATCCTCTCGCAGAAAAGTCCGTGCTTTTCCGGTTTTAAAGTTCGGTAGTTTATGGTTTCGGGCTTTTTTACTTCGCCCCTTGACCATTCTCTTATCTGTTCCGGGGAGGCAAGACCTATCCTTATGGAATCGAAAAAGTTCAGTTCAAGCAAAGGGCGTCTCTCCCTTCATTGATTAATAATCGTCTTCATCGCTTTCTCCAAAATCCAACCCGTCATCGAAGTCTTCATCAAAATCCATATCCTTTTCCAATTCCCTATCCGACAACAGGTCTTCGTACAGGTCCTCTTCTTCCGGCTCTTCTTCCGGCTCCTCTTCCTCTTCATCCGTCACCGGAGTTTCTCCCTGTCCTTCCAGACCTTCCATATTCACATCCAGACCTTCAACTTCCTCTTCGTCATCGGTTTCCTTAATCTCTATCTCCTTGGCATCCTCGGAAAGAATCTTTACGTCAAGGCACAGCGACTGCAATTCTTTTATGAGGACCTTGAAGGATTCGGGTATTCCCGGCTCCGGCACGTTTTCGCCTTTTACGATGGCCTCGTAAGTTTTCACGCGACCCATCACGTCATCGGACTTCACAGTAAGGAGTTCCTGTAAGGTGTAGCTTGCACCGTAGGCCTCCAAAGCCCACACTTCCATCTCTCCGAACCTCTGTCCACCGAACTGGGCCTTTCCGCCGAGGGGCTGCTGCGTGACGAGCGAATAGGGACCCGTGGACCTGGCGTGAATCTTGTCGTCCACCAGATGCACCAGTTTCAGCATATACATGTAACCTACCGTAACTTTCCTGTCGAAGGGTTCTCCGGTGCGTCCGTCCCTGAGCTCTATCTTGCCGTCTTCCGGCAAACCTGCTTTCCTTAGGCATTCGAAGATTTCTTCTTCATCGGCACCGTCAAAAACCGGAGTCGCCACGTGCCAGCCTAAGGCCTTTGCGGCCCAACCGAGGTGCGTTTCCAGTATCTGACCTATGTTCATTCGCGAAGGGACGCCCAGGGGGTTCAACACTATGTCCACTGGAGTGCCGTCAGGTAAAAACGGCATGTCTTCCACCGGCAATATCCTGGAAATTACCCCTTTGTTTCCGTGACGACCTGCCATCTTGTCTCCCACGGATATCTTCCGCTTTTGCGCCACGTAAACCCTCACCAGCTGGTTAACTCCCGGCGGCAGTTCGTCGCCATTTTCCCTGCTGAACACTTTGACATACACCACGATGCCGTATTCGCCGTGTGGAACTCGAAGCGAGGTGTCCCTGACCTCCCTTGCCTTTTCCCCAAATATGGCTCTAAGCAGCCTTTCCTCGGCCGTAAGCTCGGTTTCGCCTTTGGGAGTCACCTTGCCCACCAGGATATCTCCAGCCCGGACCTCGGCGCCGATCCTTATAATTCCCCTTTCGTCCAGGTCTTTCAGGGCGTCTTCGCCCACGTTGGGAATGTCCCTCGTAATCTCCTCGGGACCCAGCTTTGTATCTCTCGCCTCGGCCTCGTACTGCTCTATGTGAATCGACGTGAAAACATCATCCTTGACAAGGCGTTCCGAAATTAAAATGGCGTCTTCGTAGTTGTAGCCTTCCCACGGCATGAAGGCCACCAGCACGTTTTTACCCAACGCCAGCTCGCCGTGGTCGGTAGAAGGCCCGTCGGCTATGGGCTGGCCAGCTTCTACTCTGTCGCCCTTCCTCACGATGGGCCTTTGGTTAATGCAGGTTCCCTGGTTGGATCTCATAAATTTGTGGACTTTATACACGTCAAGGCCGTTGTCGCTGTCCCGCCGAATCACTATTTCTCTTGCCGTAACCCTTTCCACCACGCCGGAATTTTTCGCCACAATCATGACGCCTGAGTCCAAGGCCGCCCTCCACTCTATTCCCGTGCCAACCAACGGCGCTTCCGTGGTTATCAGGGGCACCGCCTGGCGCTGCATGTTGGAACCCATGAGGGCGCGGTTGGCGTCGTCGTGCTCGAGGAACGGTATGAGGGCCGTCGCGACGCTGACCAGCTGTTTCGGCGTGAGGTCCATGTAGTCCACATCTTCGGCGGGAACCAGTATCGTTTCATCCTTGTATCTTGCCGTAACCCTCTTTTGAATAAACCTGCCCTCTTCATCAAGGGGCACGTTGGCCTGGGCAATGACATATTCGTCTTCTTCGTCAGCGGTCAGGTATTCTATTTCGTCGGTGACCACGCCTCTTTCCTTGTCAACCTTGCGGTAGGGGGTCTCGATAAAGCCGTATTCGTTGACTCTGGCGTAAGTGCTGAGCGAACTTATAAGCCCGATGTTGGGCCCTTCAGGGGTTTCTATCGGGCACATGCGGCCGTAATGGGAATAGTGCACGTCCCTAACTTCAAATCCGGCCCTCTCGCGGCTGAGTCCTCCGGGGCCCAGGGCGCTGAGCCTTCTCTTGTGGGTGAGTTCCGCTAAGGGATTCGTCTGGTCCATGAACTGAGAAAGCTGGCTGCTTCCGAAAAATTCCTTTATGGCAGCCACCAGGGGTCTTATGTTGATGAGTCCTTGAGGAGTTATGGCATCCACATCCTGAATGGTCATCCGCTCTTTAATGACCCTTTCCATCCGGGCAAGGCCTATGCGGAACTGGTTTTGCAAAAGTTCTCCCACCGACCTTACCCTGCGGTTGCCCAGGTGGTCGATATCGTCTATGTCGCCTATGCCGTAAGAGAGGTTGAGAAGATAATTGACGGTTGCAACTATATCATCGACGGTGATGTATTTTTCTGTGCGGAATACGTCCGGACCGTCACCTTCCCTATATCCGTTGGCTATTACCTTTACAGCCTTATCTTCTTCAACCAGCACTTTGATTTCGTTTATCCTGCGCTGTTCGAGCATTTCGGCCATCTGACGGGTAATCTTTTGGCCCTGCTTTATTAAGAGCTCGCCGGTTACAGGGTCCTCTATGTTCTCCGCAGCTGTCTTGCCCACGATCCGGTTTTTCAACCGGAGCTTTTTGTTGAATTTGTACCTCCCCACACTCGCCAGGTCATACCGCTTGGGGTCGAAAAACAGTGCCTCCAGCAGCGACCTTGCATTTTCCACCGTCGGCGGCTCGCCGGGTCTCAAACGCTTGTAAATCTCGATTAAAGCTTCCTCTTGATTCTCCGTATTGTCCTTTTCCAGAGTCCTGAGGATTTTCTCGTCCTCACCCAAGAGTTCCAGAATCTGGGCATTAGTGCTGTAACCCAGTGCTCGCAAAAGAACGGTTACGGGAATTTTCCTGGTCCTGTCAACCCTCACGTATATGACTTCGTTGGAGTCGGTTTCCAGTTCAAGCCACGCACCGCGGTTGGGAATTACGGTTCCCATGTAGAGGGCCCTGCCGTTTTTGTCTATCTGCCTGTCGAAGTACACCCCGGGAGAGCGCACGAGCTGGCTTACAATTACCCGCTCCGCCCCGTTTATTATAAAGGTGCCGTTTTCGGTCATGAGCGGAAAATCGCCCATGAAGACATCCTGCTCTTTTACCTCTCCCGTCTCCTTGTTTATGAGCCTAACCCGAACTTTCAGAGGAACAGCGTATGTAACATCCCTTTCCTTGCATTCATCCACCGAGTATTTGGGATTGTTGTCCAAAGTGTAGTCCAGAAATTCCAATACGAGATTGCCGGTAAAATCCTCTATGGGGGAAAATTCCTGGAGAACCTCTCTTAACCCTTCCTTCAAAAACCATTCGTAAGAGTTCTTTTGTATCTCTATAAGGTACGGGAGGTCCATTACTTCTTGAATTTTTCCAAAACTCCAGCGGGTGCGTCCTCCTACTTTTACAGGACGAACCATTCCATTTTTCACCCCTTTATAAAAGTAAAAATAGCCAAAAGCAAGGCCCTCAGTTTAAACCTGCTTTTGGTTTTTGCCGCTACTTCTCATCTATATAATATTAACCATTTTCAGTTCGTTCTATTCAACCTCGCACCGTTTGACTAATTTTGTCCATAATCATGCAGTTTATAATAATATCACAGGGAAGTTAATTTGTCAACAAAATTCCCTCCATCAAGTCCGCCTCGCTTACGATGATGGACTTGAGCCCAAGGAACCTCATTATTTCTAAAGCTATAAGCGCTCCCGCCGCTATAATGTCGGCGCGTTCCGGCGCAAGGCCGGGAATTTTTTTTCTTTCACTTGAGTCGAGGCCGCAAAGATTTTTCGTCATTTCTTCCACCGCTTCGAATTCGAGGGTAGACCCGTGCACTTTAGACCAGTGATATTCCTCGAGCTTGTGAAAAATAGCGGAAAAAGTTGTAAAAGTGCCCCCGACGCCTATTGCGGTCACTCTCTCGGCTTTCATGTTCTCAAAACTTTTTTCGAACCCCGAAAGCAGCGTCCTCGCCTCCATCTGCAGGGCAGCTATTTCTTCACTTTTCGGCGGGTCAGACTTCAAAAATTGTTTCGTCCATCTTACGGCTCCCATCGGCAGGCTCTCTTCCAGTTCTATCTCCCTTTCACCTAACGCGAGTTCTGTGCTGCCTCCCCCTATATCTATAACCAGGGCCCGTCCCTCAACTTTAAGGGATTCCTTTGCTCCGATGAACGAAAGTTTCGCTTCCTCCCGTCCCGAAAGAAGCCTCACTTCAAGGCCGGCCCTCTGCCTCAATTCTTCCATAAATTCCCCGCCGTTCTTGGCTTCGCGGACGGCACTGGTGGCGAAAGCGATTATGCGCTGGCAGCCGAAAGCCATAGCCTTGTTTTTAAAAGCCTCCACCGCCGATACAGTTTTCTCAATCGAATCCCGGCCGAGCATCCCATTTTTTACTACACCCTCTCCGAGGCGGGTTGTTACCAGGTCCTTAAATACTGGGTTTATTTTTCCTTTCTCAATCTCTGCAACAAGAAGCCTCACAGAATTAGAGCCCAGGTCTATGACAGCCGCTTTCATGAAACTCCTCCCGGTCCTCAAAAATTGAACTAAAAATCCAGGGCTTTCACCCTGGATGTTTTCCAACAGTCATTTAATAGGCCTTACGCTTATATCCCCCTGCACCTTTCTTGGTCACGTATTTTTTTAAATCCTTTTGGCGCTCTTCGCTTTCCTTTAAAAACTTTGCCAGTTTTTCTTCAAAGCTCATAGCGTTAGTTCTCCGGGGTCTGGAATTTTCTCGCGTCTTTCGAATCGAAAGGCTGACCTTCCCATCCTCGGATATGGCGATGACCTTTACCTTTACCACGTCGTTGCAGCTTAGATAATCCCTTACATCCTTTACGAATCCGTCCGCCACCTCCGAAATATGCACCAGCCCCGTGACGCCTTCGGGCAGCTCCACGAAAGCCCCGAATTTGGTTATTCCCGTAACTTTCCCCTCTACGATTTGTCCTACCTCTACAGGCATTATAAAAGTATTCCTCCTTCAAAGATTACACTCAATGTTTTTATTATACTCCATGCATCAAACTTAAGTCAATAAAAATTTGGCTTTAGCGCCTTAGCGCCCGGGCGACACCTTATAAAGTATCTCGCCGGGCTTGACCAAACCGAGCTGGTCCCTTGCCAATTCTTCTATATAACTTTCGGTATTCAAAAGCTCGATTTCTTTTTTTAGCTTTTCTCTTTCAGCCGAAAGCCGGTTTATCTCCCGGCTGAGTTCCATTTCCTGCCTTCGCAAATCGTTGATTTTAAACTGCTGAACAGTAAAGGTATAAATGAAATAGACCAAAAAAATTAAAAGTAGCACCCTGCCTATTTTAATCTTCTTTTTCGCGCCCACCGCAAGCCCTCCTTTTAATATTAAATTCGATGAATCCTTCAAAAATCCTCCTTTTAATACTTCCTTTTAGCCATCAGCCTCCGGGTTTCTTCTACGATTCTCTTTAAAAGCTTTACTGCTTTCCATCGCATTGTGAGCCCAAAAATTCTCCGCGGAAAGCAGGCCGTTTTTAAAAAAATCCTTTCCAACTTAATGGAAATCCTTATAAAATAAGGACTTACGGCAGAGCTGTACACCAAAAGTCCCGTGGCAAACCCCAAAAAAAGATAACCCCTGACCTGTCCGTAATTTATTTTGTATATTATGTAAAAAGTCACAAGAGCCGTAAAGGCCCAGTATGCGAAGTCGCCCACGGCCGTCAAAAAAGGCCCCGGCCTTAAGAACCTCCTTATTCTCCTGTATATATCAAAAAAAAGTCCGGCTATAATTCCCGACGATAGGGCACCCGCCAGGAAAAGCAGCTGAACATCCACATCGGCTATATTCATAAGCTTTTTCCTTCCTTCGCCGTCCGCGGCCCTTACCTAAAAAGACGGTTTAAAAACCCCTTTCCCTTTTCCGCAGCCGGAATTTCTTCCGTATAGGAAATCGTCTTCACATAACCTTCTACGACTATCACGCCTTCATCCAGATTTAACTGCTTCATATGCATCTTTTCTCCCTTCACGTTGAGCGTGCCCCTTTCCGTAGAGACTACTATATCCTCATCGGTGAATTTATCAACATTTAGCACACCGTTAATCTCTAAAATTTCCCTGTCGTTTAAAACGAGCCTGTGCTTGGAGGACCTTTTTTCTTCCAACAAAAAACCCTCCCTTCCAAATAATTCCCCCTAGGAAATTATATTAGGGAGGGATTTATTTTATGACGCTTTTAATCCCACAGTTTCACAATTTCCACGCCCTTGAAATAATACTTTATTATATCCTCCGGGGACTTCCCCCGCTCCGCAAGAACTCGGGCGCCCCACTGGGACATCCCCACGCCGTGCCCGAAACCCTTGCCTTCCATCACGACCTTGTCCTGCTCTATCCTCAAACTCGTAAGCAAAGTAGACCTCATCCTCATCGGGTCCAGGGCCGTCCTCAGATCCGCGGCGTGCACGACGGCATTGCCTATCTTTATCTTAGTCGCCCTGCCCGAAGGTCCTCTTTCCACCACGGATACTTCGTTGATTTCCCCGGTATCCTGACCGAGTTTTTCCCTCAAAAGGCGCCTCAATTCATCCTTGCTGAAAACGGCCTTCCATACCCGCTTGCCTTCAGGCCCCGCGTTCTCATCGGGGGATTTAACCACCGCGATGTACGGCGGCTCTTCTTCCTTGTAATTCAATCCTTCCTTGGCGGTAGCCGTAAGGCCTCCCGCATGGGAATGAAACCAGGCCTTGACGAAATTCCCTTTATACGATATAACCTCTCCCCTAGTCATTTCTACCGCTTTTTTTATTCTATCGTTAATTTTGCCGGGATTCCAGGCCTGAGCCTCCTCAAAGTCGGTAGAAATATGGGCATTTCCGAACTTAGAAGCCCCTTTGTCCTGGACGAATTCCAGGACGTAGGTCCTGGCCAGTATCGCCTGGGCCGCGAGGGCCTCCACCGGCCAGTTGTTTTCCATTTCTCCGGCCACGACGCCCGCCACATAATCTTCCAGTTTCATCTTTTTCCTCTGCCCGCTTTCTACTTCATACACTACAAGCTCCGGCTCTTTGCCCTGCCCCCGGCTTATCTTGTCCGGAATTTTCGGAAGTTCGTGAGTCTTTTCGGCGCCCTGCCTCCCTCTGCATCCGGGGAGCACCAAAGTCAATATTAAAACCATGACCAGCAAAACCCGCAGTTTCGTCCTCATATCCGAGCCCCCCAGGTCCGATTTTTTATTGAACCAGCTACGATATTAGTATTTTTCTAAAATGAAGAATTAATTATCGGGGAATAAAAAAAAATAGGCCCCTTCGAGCCTATCATTTACCCATGAAACCAAAATATTATTGCGGTCTTCTATTTGTTTATCATATCTTTCAGGGCCTTGCCAGCTTTAAAAGCAGGAATGGCAGCCGCAGGAATGTCAATTTCTTCTCCAGTCTGAGGATTGCGGCCTTTTCTCGGGCTTCTCTCCCTTACCTCAAAGGTACCGAATCCAACAAGCTGGACCTTATCTTTCTTCGCCAGAGCTTCGGATACCGCTTCGATAAAGGCATTCAGAGCTTTTTCCGAATCTTTTTTGGTCAATCCGCTCTTTTCTGCCATCACTGAGATCAATTCAGCTTTGTTCACTCAGCTTCCCTCCTTAATAATTCTTAAGTTTAAAACCTTTTATCATAATTAGTCTATTCTCCGCGAAAGGCCAAAATCCTTCTTGTCTCAAGGTAATTTATAACTTTTTTTCTTGTATTTTCCCTTCGTCCCAGAGTCTGTCCATGTCTTCTAATGTCATTTCCTGTAATTTTTTGCCCATTTTTGACGATGTTTCTTCGACATATTTAAACCGGCGGATAAACTTATTCGTAGCTTCCCTTAAGGCCAATTCCGGGTTCACGCCGAGAAACCTCGCCACATTTACCATCGCGAAGAAAAGGTCTCCTATCTCTTCCATTATTTTGCCTCTATCATCGCCTTTATATACTTCTTTCAGCTCATTGAGCTCTTCGTACACCTTTTCCAGAGCTCCATCCACGTTTTCCCAATCAAAGCCCACTCTCGCGGCTTTCTCCTGAACTTTGTAAGCTCTCATCAGCGCCGGAAAGGACTCGGGTATCTTGTCCATTGTTTCCGCATAAGATTTTACCTCTTTTTCTTCTTTTTTTATCTCTTCCCAGTGTTTCAGCACTTCTTCGGCGCTTTCCAGCCTCTTTTCGCCGAAAATATGGGGATGGCGGCGAATCATCTTCTCGCAAATGATGTTAACAACATCATCAAATTTAAATTCTCCCTTTTCTTCGCCAATCCTCGATAAGAAAACTATCTGCAACAGAAGGTCTCCCAGTTCTTCCGACAGCTCTTTCGGGTCACCGCTGTCTATGGCATCCATAACCTCGTAGGCTTCTTCCAGCAAAAATGGTTTGAGCGTCTCCGGGGTCTGGGCCTTGTCCCAGGGGCAGCCGTTTTCCCCTCTCAGCCTGGCCATTATATCCACAAGATCCCGAATGGAATAGCCGGACGTACCAATCACCTCCTTCTAAAATTAATCCCTTTCAACCAGCCGATTAACCGCGTTCCTCCCGGCAGCAGGCTTAGCTCTTCCTCTCCCACTCCTCCTATAGCCAAAAGTACAGCCGCATACACGAAAACGCCCACGCCCACCGAGCCCAGGGTGGCAATGCCGTTGCCGTATCCGGCCGCAGTGGCAAAATTATAAAATTGATGAACGAAAAGTCCCATTGCCGCCGCCGCAACCGCAGGTTTCAGGACCATGCTCTTGAGGTGCAAAGTCATGCCGGTGTATTTCAAGGCGGATATAAAATTCAAAAGCGATGCTATAAGGTAGCCAGCCACGGTGCCCATGGCCGCACCTTTTATGTTTATAATTGGCAGTGCAGTTAAAGTATAATTTATGGCCACTTTAAAAACCGCTCCAAAAGCTAAATTTTTGACAGGCACCATGGTTTTTCCGATTCCCTGGAGAAGGCCGGTCGTGGTCTGCTGGAGAGCCAAAAATATTATGCCCCAGGATAAAATCGAAAGCGGAATGCCGGCCTCGGGGCTTTTGTAAAGGAGGGCGCACACCGGCTCGGCCAGCACGTATAATCCCACCGCCGCCGGCAACGCAAACATCAGCGTCACCCTTATGCCGGTCTCGGCCCTTTGAGCCACCAGCTGCCCATTTTTCAGAGCCATGGCTTCAGATATCGCCGGCACGAGACTTGCGGCGATGCTCATGGTCATCACCGCCGGCAGATTTATAATAGGTGCGGCCATCCCGGTGAGCTGGCCGTAAAGTTCCGTGGCCCTTACCATCGAAAAACCCGCGTCTTGAAGCCTTCTCGTTACTATCGCCGCATCGGCCAGGTTCATGACGGGTACGATAAGGCCTCCCAACGTTATGGGCACCGCAAAAGCAAAAAGCTGCCATGCTATTTTTAACGGATTTTCAACCCGGGAATTCGAGGCTTCTTCAAAAGAACCAAAGAGGCTGGCCTTCTTCCTGCTGTAGACGGCCACCAGCACCAGTAATCCCGCCACCGAACCCACCACTGGTCCGAAAGCCGCTCCGGCAGCCGCATATTCTACGCCGCGGGGAAGGAGAACGGTCGCCAGCAAAAATACCGATATAACCCGCCCCAGCTGTTCAACCACCTGAGATAGAGCAGAAGGGGTCATATCCTGCAACCCCTGAAAAAAACCACGAAAGCAGGACATCACTGATACGAAAAAAATAGCAGGGGAAATGCTGAGCAAAGGGTAAAAGGCCTTTGGATTTCCCAGGACCTTTTCCGCCAGAAATCGTGCGTTTAACATCAAAAATAAAGTAAGTAAAGCACCCACCAAGGTCAGGACCATCAGGGACACTTTAAAAACTCTGTAAGCGTTGCGGTATCTTTTCACCGCCACTTCTCCGGCCACCATCTTCGATATGGCGGTGGGAAGGCCAGCGGTAGAAACTGCCAGCAATGTAACGTAAATGGGATAAGCCATTTGATAAAGGCCCATGCCCTCTTCCTTTATCATCATGGCAAGGGGAATCCTGTATACTGCTCCGAGTATCTTTACCAGAAATCCGGCCGCCGTAAGTACCATGGCTCCTTTTAAAAAAGAATTCTGCCTTTCGGTCAAAAGTGACCCCCGCCTTTCCCTTTTTTCTCAAGTATCTACGACCCTTAATTATATTCTATTTGCCTTTCTCTTGCAATATTTGCGACTTGTCGAAGAATTTTTCTTGCCAAACGCGATTATATATTATACTATAATATTGTATACAAAGTAACCGTATATCATAAAAAGGAAAAAGTTATATCATTATACATAGGGGGCCTTCAAATAATGAAACACTTAAAATCACTGGGTTTAACAAACCCCGGGAAGGTTCATTTTAATTTGCCGGTGCCATCGCTAATAGAACACGCATTGAAAAGAGGGGAAGGCGTCCTCGCCAGTAGCGGAGCTTTAATAGTCCATACCGGAAAATACACCGGCCGTTCCCCTGACGACAAGTTCATAGTGGAAGACTCCGAAGTTGCAGATGAAATATGGTGGAGCAACAATAAACGTTTCCCCCGCTCGAAATTTGAGGCTCTCTTTCGCCGCATGACTTCCTACCTGCAGAACCGGGAACTTTACGTTTTCGACGGCTTCGTCGGGGCACACAGCAACTTTCGAATCCCTTTGCGCGTGATAAACGAATATGCCCACCAGAATCTCTTTGCCCGGCAGCTCTTCATAAGAGGTTCCGAAAAGGAACTTAAGGATTTTTGGCCCGAAATCACCGTAATTGCCGCCCCCGGATTTAAAGCCCAACCCGAGGTCGACGGCACCAACTCCGAAGCTTTTATAATCATCAGTTTGGAGGAAAAGTTGGTTTTAATCGGCGGCACCCTCTATTCGGGGGAAATCAAAAAATCGGTTTTTACAGTGCTGAACTACCTCATGCCCAAGGCGGGAGTCCTTTCCATGCACTGTTCTGCCAATAAGGGCCGCGATGGTTCAACTGCGCTGTTTTTCGGCCTGTCGGGAACCGGCAAGACCACGCTTTCGGCAGACCCGGAAAGGCTTCTCATCGGCGATGATGAACACGGATGGTCAAACGAAGGCATTTTTAATTTCGAAGGCGGCTGTTACGCAAAATGCATAAACCTGTCCAGGGAAAAAGAGCCTCAAATATACGATGCCATTAAATTCGGCGCGGTGCTGGAAAACGTGGTGTATGACGAAACCACCCGAGAACCCGACTATAAAAGCGATGCCATCACCGAAAATACCCGCGCGGCCTATCCCGTCGATTTCATACCGGGCGCGGTCATTCCGGGAACGGGAGGGCACCCCCGCACGATAATCTTCCTCACCGCCGATGCCTTCGGCGTGCTGCCGCCGATAGCAAAACTTTCTTTCGAACAGGCCATGTATTATTTCATATCCGGCTATACCAGCAAATTGGCTGGCACGGAGCGGGGAATCACCGAACCTCAAGCGACTTTCTCCGCCTGCTTCGGCGCACCATTTCTTCCCCTTTCCCCAATCGTTTACGCCAAGCTCCTCGGCGAAAAAATCAAAAAACACGGCACCGAAGTATATCTGGTAAACACCGGCTGGACCGGAGGTCCGTACGGCATCGGCCGAAGGATAGACCTAAATTACACCCGCGCCATGGTTAAGAGTGCTATAGAAGGAAAGCTTTCCGGAGTCGAGTTTGAAAAGGACCCCGTATTCGGCCTTATGATACCCAAGAGCTGCCCCGGGGTTCCTTCCGAAATTCTCAATCCCAAAAACACCTGGTATGATAAAAAATCTTACGACGATACCGCTATTAAACTCGCCCGGAGTTTTGTGGATAATTTTAAAAAGTTTTCTCACGAGATGCCCGAGCTTGAAACTTTCGGCCCCAGGGCATAAAAAAACTAGCAGCAAAAAAGCTGCTAGTTTTTTTGTCAGGATATATTCATCTGCCTTGAAAAGAAACCCGCCGCGGTTTCCGCCACTTTTAGCTCCAATTCTCCCATGGAAACGTTAGGATCTTTCGAGAGAAGAATCACGGCTCCTATGGGGTCGCCATCGGCTATTATGGGGACTATCACCTGGCTGGTGTATTTTATTTTCCCCTCTTCTTCATCAGCCGTTATCTTCACGTATTCCTTCTCACTTGTCTTCTTAATGAGAACCGTCTTTCTCTCTTCTAAAATGGCTTCGATATCGGAACTTATGGACTTATCGAGCAGCTCTTTTTTCGGAGTTCCGGACACCGCGATTATCGAATCCCTGTCGGATATGCATGCGATATGACCCAAGGAATCATGGAGGGCTTCCACGTATTCTTTTGCAAAGTCCGCAAGTTCTCCGATAGGCGAATATTTCTTTAAAATAACTTCTCCTTCACGGTCGGTAAATATCTCAAGAGGGTCCCCTTCTCGGATTCTCAGGGTTCGCCTGATTTCCTTCGGAATCACGACTCGCCCCAACTCATCAATACGTCGCACAATTCCTGTTGCCTTCAATGTTTTCCCTCCTTAATTTCGAAAGAAAGATTTTTCTCAAAGATAGTATACAACCCCGCAACCTATTTTATTCATTAGAGGGAAGTTGTAGAAATTCCACCATCTCCTTTAACACACCCTCGATTTTAAATAACAACTTGTGACCTTCCAGGTTTCTAACCTTGAAGATAAAAGAGGGAACGGTCGTGCCCTGAAACGTAACCTTACTTTTGAAAGCTTCTTTTAAAGCTGAAAACTGCTCGTGTGAAAAAACACCGGCCGACTGAAACTTGAAAACGACGAGATCGGTCAGCTGGATTATGCTCGAAAGCTTCAATCTCTTCGCCAGCACCCTAAGGCGGGCCACCGCCAGTAAATTCCGGGCAGGCTCGGGCAAATCGCCGAACCGGTCTTCTATTTCCTCCTCTAAGTCATCGGCCTCTGCCAGGCTCTCCACCGCTGCAACCCGCCGGTATACGTCTATCTTTTGGGCGGCGTTGCTAATATAATCGTCCGGGATATAGGCGCTGAGCTTCAGGTCAATAACGGGCTGAATTTCTTCTTTTTCCGGTTCACCTTTGAGTTCCCGGACCGCCTCCGCAAGGAGCTTGCAGTAAAGGTCGTACCCCACTGCCATCATGTGACCGTGCTGTTCAGCGCCGAGGATGTTGCCTGCACCGCGTATCTCCAGGTCCCTCAGGGCGATTTTAAAGCCCGCGCCGAATTCCGTAAAATCTCTTATGGCGGCCAACCGCTTTTCAGCCGTTTCACTCAGCGCTTTATCCTTTCGATAAGTGAAGTATGCGAAGGCCTGGGTGCTAGACCTGCCGACCCGTCCCCTCAGCTGGTAAAGCTGGGAAAGGCCAAACCGGTCCGCCGAAATCACTATAAGGGTGTTAACGTTGGGTATGTCGAGCCCAGTCTCAATTATGGTGGTGCATACCAGGACGTCGTATCTGTGTTCGTAAAAGTCCATCATCACCTCCTCCAGCTCGCTTTCCTTCATCTTTCCGTGGGCCACGGCGATCCGAGCTTCGGGCACAATTTGAGAAAGCCTTTTTGCCTCTTCGTAAATGGTATTCACTACGTTGTAGACGTAATAGACCTGTCCACCCCTTGAAAGCTCCCTTATTATGGCGTCCCTCACCAGGGAGTCGCTGTATTCCACGACGTAAGTCTGAACCGGATAACGATTTTCCGGAGGCGTCTCGATTATGCTCATGTCCCTTATGCCGGTCATCGCCATGTGCAGCGTCCTGGGTATCGGCGTCGCGGTCAAAGTCAGCACGTCCACGTTCTTTTTTAACTGCTTTAATTTTTCCTTGTGGGCAACGCCGAACCGCTGCTCCTCATCTATAATGAGAAGCCCCAAATCTTTAAATTTCACGTCTTTTTGCAGCAACCGGTGAGTGCCAATAATGATGTCTATCGCTCCGGCCCTTAAGTCTTTCAAAATAGCCTTCTGCTGTGCTTTTGATTTAAACCGGCTTATAACCTCTATTTTTACCGGAAAAGGCGCAAATCTTTCGGAAAAGGTGCGGTAATGTTGCTCCGCCAGAATTGTGGTGGGAACCAGTACCGCCACCTGTTTCGAGTCCATTACCGCTTTAAAAGCAGCCCTCATGGCAACTTCGGTCTTCCCGTACCCCACGTCCCCGCACAAAAGCCTATCCATGCATTTACTGCTTTCCATATCCCTTTTTACTTCCTCTATAGCCGTAAGCTGGTCGGGTGTTTCTTCGTAAGGGAACATATCCTCGAATTCCTTTTGCCATACCGTATCGGGCGAAAATGCAAAGCCCTTCATGGCCTGCCGGGCGGCGTAAAGCTCCAGCAGCTCTTTTGCCATTTGCTTTACCGATTCTTTGACTTTCGCTTTTGCCTTCGCCCAGTCACCGCTTCCCAACTTGTTCAGCTTCGGAGGTTTATCTTCGGGGCTTACGTATTTGTGCAGCATTTCCACCTGATCGGTAGGCACGTAGAGTTTGTCCCCACCTGCATACTGGAGAGCAAAGTAATCCTTCTTTTGCCCGTCTACCTCCAGCGTTTCAATTCCCAGGTACCTGCCTATGCCGTGGGAAACGTGCACGACGTAATCTCCCACCGAAAGTTCTTCTATGGAATGAACTTTTCTACCTCTATGCTGCAGTTTAGGTTTCCTCGTCTTTATCTTGGGCCGTCCGTAAACATCCAGGTCTGAAATTAAGGCAAACTTTATCTCGGGAATCAGGAACCCCTTTTCCACAGAACCCGGTGTTATTACAACCTTTCCCGGCAAAAGCTCTCCTTCCAGCGAACCTGTAAATACAGCATCCAGACCTTTTTCCTCTAGAGCTTTCTTTAAGTGAATACCCCTTTCGCCCGTCCCCGACAGGATCACAATGCGGTATCCTTTTTTCTTCAAGTCGTTAATTTCTTCGACCAAAAGGTCCGCTTTGCCGTGAAAGGAAGCAACTGCCCGGAACTGAAAAGAGTAAAGCCCTTTTACGTCGAATTCTTTGGGAATCCGGGGAAGCATGGAAATGTAAACGGTCCGCGCCTTCGCGAGATTTTCCAAAATCTCAAAAGGCGGATAATACATCGCCGAAACCGACGGCAGGACTTCTCCCTTCTCCAGGAGCCCTTTGTAGGTCTCTTCTATTTCAAAAGTCGAAGTTTTGGCGCTTTCGACCATCTTCCCCGGCTCCACCATGATGATAATGGGGGAAGATGAAAAGTAATCCACAATAGAAGAAAGATTCGGGTAAAAATGGGAAATATAAAGCTGGGCCGATTCGAAAAGCGTTCCATTTTCCAGCTTTTCTATGTGTTCATTTATCTTTTCCTCAAGCTTTTTGCCTTCGGCAAAAGAGGCCGTCAGCTCGAAAGCCTTTTTCCTTTCCTCCATTTCGCGGGCTATGCTTATGGCCGCGCTCTTTGCCGTTTCCCTGTCGAACACCACTTCCCTTGCAGGAGAAATGAAAACTTCCTGAAGTTTTTCTATAGAGCGCTGATCCTCCACAGAAAATTCCCGGATGGAATCAACCTCATCTCCGAAAAATTCCACGCGATAGGGGTTCTCCACCGTCATGGGGTATACATCCACAATCCCGCCCCTTACCGCATACTGACCGGGTCCTTCAACTATGTCCACCCTTTCGTATCCCATTAGCGAAAGTTTCAAAGTTATTTCCTCGAGCGGTACCGTTTCTCCAACCCCAATCCGTATAGTGAATTTTTTAACAATTTCCGGCGGCATCA
The DNA here is from genome assembly GCF_001562425.1 of Fervidicola ferrireducens. Lineage (GTDB taxonomy): Bacteria > Bacillota > Thermosediminibacteria > Thermosediminibacterales > Thermosediminibacteraceae > Fervidicola > Fervidicola ferrireducens. The sequence continues at coordinate 5,608 of NZ_LOED01000029.1, read as the reverse complement.
TCTTATTGGTCAGGGCCTGTAACGGGGCCACCACCACCGGATTTTTACCGGCAAGCAACATCTCCATAACCCTCAACCTGCGCGCCGTAAATTCGGGACTTTTAGCCGCCGTCTCGTAAGGTATCACCGAGCTTGCCGGAAAAATAGCCACATTTTCCGGGCCGAGAAAATACATAAGGTCGTCGGTCAACTTTCGGGCATCCAGCGAGTCGGGCGTCACCACGAGCACAGGTTTTGCGCTTTCCTTCTTGATAGCGGCTATGAGGAAAGCCCGCTGGGAATCCGAAAGGCCATAGGCGAAAAGTCCTGAAAGCCCCCCTTTCAGGTCTTCGATCAGCCTTTTTAATTCGTTCATTTCTCGAGATAAAATTCGTACATCCATCTTTTCTCCCTTTACTTCTATAGATATATTTTAAAATTTTCTGATAAATACCTTGACATGCGACTTTACCTTTTAAAAGGCTATGTATTTATTATATAAAATATTACCCCTTCTGACAACTTAACTGTTCCGGCTTCACCTTTTTAAAATCTTCATCACCCAGCTGTTCCAGCCAATGTGAAGGATGCAGGCGACAAAAATTCCGGCAAACAAGTTTTTCAAAACTTCCGATGCAAAGGCCGTGACAAGCCCGAGGATGGTGTGGCTCAAAACCGCCGATATCCCCGCAACCACGGCTTTTTTATCGCTCTTTTTTGCCACATCGTAAATGGCTTCCACCGTTCCGAAAATGAGGTGCGATAAAAATATACTCCCTCCCAAAACCACCGCCGCCGACGTCTTCAAAATCTCCTCGACCACCGGCGCTCCGAAAGTCACCGCACTCCTTTTCGAGTATTTTGCGAATTTCGTGTTTATCGCCATGGCAAAAAATGCCGAGGAGATACCCGCCAATATTCCGGCTGCCGCTTCTTTTATCAACACTCCACCTCCAATTTTCCATTCTCATAATAAATTCTTCCCGTAAAGGGGCAAAAAACATCTGCACAAAATTACCTGTTTTAAAAAAGAAAAACCGGGTATATAATTATATATGTCAAACGTTTGTTTGGGGATGATGCGCATGCCATTCTGCCACCTTCACGTCCACTCGGAATACAGCATGCTCGACGGCCTCTGCCGTCTCCCCCAGCTGGTAAAAAGGGCCTCAGAACTTTCCATGCCGGCCCTGGCTCTAACTGACCACGGCGGCCTTTACGGGATGGTGCCGTTTTACAAGCTGTGCACCGACGCGGGAATAAAACCCATTTTGGGCTGTGAAGTTTACGTGGTGGAAGACTTGGTTCAAAAACGCGGAAAGGAGACTCCTTATCACCTGGTGTTACTTGCCGAAGACCAGGAGGGTTTGAAAAACCTTCTGTCTTTGGTTACCCGCTCGCATTTGGACGGCTTTTACTACCGCCCCAGAATATCCAAAGAGCTGCTCGCATCCCATTCCGATGGCCTTATAGCCCTGAGCGGGTGTCTCAAAGGGGAAGTGGCCGGCCTCATCCTTAAAGGCGAAGTAAAAGCGGCCGAAGAAGCTGCAAAAGAGTATAAAGATATATTCGGCCGCCACGGCTTTTTCCTTGAACTTCAGTACCACGGACTTTCCTCCGAGAAAAAGGCCAATTTCTGGCTCAATGCCATTGCCCGAAAGCTCGGAATCAAAACGGTGGCCACCAACGACGTTCATTACCTTTACCCTTCGGACGCCGCAATTCACAAGGTTTTACTGGCGGTCCAAACTCTCTCGTCGCTGAATCAAGCTTTGCATCTTCCCGGAAAAGAGTATTACCTAAAAAGCCAGGCGGAAATGGAATCCATTTTTCGAGAAATTCCGGAGGCCCTAAAAAATACCGAAGCCATAGCTGAAAGGTGCAACGTAAAATTAAGCCTCGGGCAGACCAAGCTCCCCGAAATCCCGCTCCCGGAAGGAAAAAGTGCCGACGAATACCTCAGGGAACTTTGCACCGAAGGAATGATTGCGCGCTACGGCAGCCCACCGCCACGAGAGGTCGAAAAAAGGCTCGAAATGGAACTTTCCGTCATAAAAACCACGGGCTTTTCCGGCTACTTTTTAATCGTCAAGGATATCGTGGATTTTGCCCGTAAGAAAGGGTTTACCGTAGGGGTTGGACGCGGCTCTGCGGCAGGAAGCCTCGTATCTTACGTGCTCGGCATAACCGACGTGGACCCAATAAAATACGGCCTCATCTTCGAAAGATTTTTAAATCCGGAAAGGGTGAGCTTGCCCGACATCGATGTAGACCTCTGCCATGTAGGGAGGAGAGAAGTGCTGGAATACATAAGGCGCCGCTTCGGACCCGAGCGCATCGCCCACGTGGGCGCCTTTTCCACCCTGCAAGCCCGGGCAGCCCTCAGGGACACCGGCAGGGCTCTGAAACTCGATTACGAAAAAATAGACGCAGCGTGTTCTCTAATACCCTATTCGCACATGACCCTGGAGGAAGCTTTAAGAGAAAGCCCCCATTTTTCGAACCTCGTCAAAAGCGACAAGGAAATCCGCCGCACCTTCGAAATAGCCCGTCAGCTCCAGGGCCTCCCCCGGCACGTAACCCAGCACTCCGCCGGAGTCGTAATAGCCGACAAAGCCCTCACGGAATACCTTCCTCTGCAGCGGGCCTCGGGCGAGGAGATTATAACCCAGGCCGATATGTACGCCCTGGAGGAATTAGGCCTTGTAAAGATAGACCTTCTGGGCCTCCGGTTTTTGACCGTCATCGGTGAGACCCTGAAACTCGTGCACGAGCGGCACGGCAGAAGCTTAAGGCCCGAAGAAATTCCCTTAGACGACAAAGCCACTTACCGCGCCCTTGCCGAGGGAGACACCGGCGGGTGCTTCCAGTTCGAATCATCCGGAATGAGAAACATGCTGAGAAGGATAAAACCCGCAAATATCGAAGACCTCTCAGCCGTTTTGGCCTTGTACCGCCCCGGACCTCTAAAAAGCGGTATGGCCGAGGAATTCATAGCGCGCCGCCAAGGTAAAAAGCCGGTCTCGTACATCCACCCCGCCCTCGAACCCGTCTTAAAAGAGAGTTATGGCGTCTTCGTCTACCAGGAGCAGTTGATGCAGGCGGCCTGCATCATTGCGGGTTACACTCCCGGCGAAGCGGATCTGCTGCGCCGGGCCATGGCAAAAAAGAAAAGGGAGGAAATAGAAGCGGAAAAACCGCGCTTTTTGAAACGAGCAACGGAAAGGGGTATTGACGAAAAAGCCGCGAGGGAAATCTTCGACACCCTGGCAGCCTTCGGAGATTACGGCTTTAACAAGTCCCACAGCGTAGCATACGCCATTACCGCTTACCGCACCGTATATCTGAGGGAGCATTTCCCCCTGGAGTACTTTTCATCGCTTTTTAACCTTTACTCGGATTCGCCCTCCCACTTTCAGCTTTACCTTTGCGAAGCCCGCCGCCGGGGGATAAAACTTCTTTTACCTGATATTAACAAAAGCACAGCAGGTTTTCGCCCCGAAGGTGATAGCGCCATCAGGACCGGCCTTGCCCTCATAAAAAACCTGGGACCCCGCGGAATCGAAGAAATTTTAAAAGTGCGCCGGGACGGTCCATTTGAAAGCTTCTTCGATTTTTGCCGCAGGGTGGACCGCAAAATTATAAACGCCAAGGTCTTAGAATCTCTCATATTCTCCGGAGCTTTCGATTCTTTCGGCACACCGAGGTCCGCGTTGCTGATATCTTTGAAATGGCTGCTTTCCGAAAAACAACCCCCGTATGAAAGACAGCTTTGCCTCATAGACGAAATCCCGGACATACAAGCAATAGTAGCAGAATTGGATATCGAAGATTTCACTCCTTCCCAAAAGCTGACCCAGGAAGTAATGGCGATGGGCTATTACATAACGGCCCACCCGATGGAATTTGTGGCGGAAAAACGGCAAGTCTTTACCCATACGGTTTCTGAAATCGAAGAAATCACCGAACGGCAAAATGTAAAACTCGCCGGCATATTGCTTGACCCCAGGTCCGGCAGAACCCGCAGCGGAAAGCGCATGGTCTTTGCTCGTTTGGAAGACCTGACCGGCTCGGTAGAGCTTGTCGTTTTCCCTGGTAAACTTGCTTTGTTCGAACCTTATATTTACACCGGTTCGGTAGTGGCGGTGGAGGGCTGGGTGGATTTTGACAACGAGGGCCGCCGGACGGTGGTTGCGGAAAAAATCGAACCTATTACGGACTGTGCTGCTGCCACCTGTCAGGAAGGCCGGTGCCTGTAAGGTTGACTTCCCCATGGCTCTGGTATAAACCGGCAAAAAATCGCCTTCCCAAAATTCACGTTGTACATCTGACATCAAAACAAAATTCTGTTTAATATGACAATGATACTCATGCCCGCAATTACCGTTAAGAACATATTCCTCATTTTATAAGCTAGGGGGAAAGTCAGTATAGACGTCAAGAGCAACGTATTAGACGGGCTTATATTTATCTTATCGTCTACCACCAAAATGCTCGGAAAAAGTAGGGCCGAAAGCACCGATACGGGTATAAACTCAAGAAATTTAACTAAGACTACCGGGATGTTTCTCTTAGATAAAATCATGGCAGGCATAAGCCGCGGAAGATATGTAACTAAGGCCATTCCCAAAATGAGAAGCAAATAGTTTTTATCCATCCTCACTTTTCCATCAGCACCCCTATCATTGCCGTGATGATCGATGCCAAAATCACGTTCCAGCTGCCAGGTAAAACGTAAAGAAAAAGTACGGAAAGGGTTCCTGCCAGCACCGCCGCAAAAGCTGCTTTCATATCTTTTATCTGCATGCAAAGCAGTGCCATAAACATCCCGGGCAGAGCAAAATCAAAGCCCAGTGCTTTCGTATCAGGTATCAAGTTGCCAAAAGCTGCCCCCATTACGGTACTTAAGACCCAACTTAGGTAAGAGGTGACATAAAGGCCGAGGAGATAAGTGTAGGATAGATTTCTCTCCCTTAAGTCTGTGATGCTCACCGCAAAGCTTTCATCGGTGATGAAAAACGAAATAAAGGGAATGAGTTTCCGACTTATCTCCTTAAAATAAGGGCTCAAAGAAGCGCTGAACAGCAAATGGCGCAAGTTCACCAAAAAGGTGGTGGCTATTATAGCAGGGTAACTTGCTGCTGCCGACAACATGCTCACCGCTATAAACTGGGCAGACCCCGCGTACACCAGCAAAGACATCATGCCGGCCTGAAGGGGAGTGAGGCCCGCATTGGCTGCCAGCACTCCTAGTGCAAAACCGACAGGCACATATCCCAAAACTATGGGCGCTGCCCTTTTTATGCCGAAAACTAAATCTCTCTTCTCGCAGTCAGTCATACGTCCCTGGTCATCTAAACTGTGGCAAACTCTCCAGTTTAGAAGACTGGGCTATTTGTATTCCGCCCTTTCAGAGAGTGCTCATTCCCAGCAGGCGGTATTTAAGCACTCCCATAGCCCCTGCCCCAAGAAGCAGGAACTCGCGCCCCTTAGCCGGGTCTCCCCACTTGCCCTGAATGTAATACTCCCTTTAGGACAGAGATGTCTCTTAAGACTTTCTCAGGGGAGAGTGGCGTCACCACCGCTACCTTGAGAACTCGCCAGAGTTTATAGCTTTCGCTACAGGCAC
>NZ_LOED01000028.1 GCF_001562425.1 Fervidicola ferrireducens | reverse complement strand
TGCTTTAGAGCGGCTAAACGAAGAGATACGCCGACGTGAAAGGGTTATTAGGATATTTCCCAACCGCGAATCAGCTATACGTCTAATTGGGGCATTGCTTATGGAACAGGACGAAAAATGGACTTCTGGCAAAAAATACTTGGATATGACCGAATACTTTGAGTGGCATAAAGAAAACTCCAAAAAAGTAAAAGAAAAAGTAGTTTCGATAAGTTAAACTTTTATCACCTGATTCTAACCAGAGGGAATTTTACACAAAAAATTGGACTTGATCCTCAATACTCACTTATTATTGATATGAACAAATGTCTCATTATACACATTTTCTTGATAGCTTTCCGCCCAATCGGTTTACAGAAGCCAGAGGTACGTCAATAATCAACCGAGGACTTCAGATTCACTTGACTCTGCGCGAGTATGCGTTAGTGAGAATAGTCCCGCAATGAGAACAGCAACACCAGCAACGGTCAACAGACTGCGAACAGTTACCCCTTTGACAAGAGCACTGGCAGCCAATGAAGATAGTATTACCACAAGACTCATCATAGACAATATTGTTGCGAACACGCGTCCTAAGGTGTGGGATGGAACTCCCGTTTGTAGTAAGCTACGGAGCCCCACCATTTGAAATGTCGTAAACAATCCTGTAACAAAAAAGGATGGAAACATTACTGTCAGATTGCTGGCATTGAATCCAACTATCAGAGAGGAGCCAACCCCCAACAATCCTATTGTGAACAAGCGATGTTTAGCAAAACGTGATCCAATCCACCCAATGGCAACTCCCGAAGTAACCATCCCCAATCCTTGGGCCGCTTCTATGTATCCAAGTGTCGATGGCGTACCGGAGAAATTCTCCTTGTATAAATATAACCAATAATGCATTAATGATACCCTGTGAAATCATATATATGGTTACGGTAATAAAAACTTTCCGGATCATATGTGTGTTTACAATAATTTCAATGCCTTCCTTGAGGTCCGACCATATACTTTCAATTGTACGACATTGTTCTTTAGGCGCTAGGTTATTAGTGGGCAAACGTATTCCCAGAATACATGCCGCAGACACTATATACGAGATGATATCAATCCAAACAACAGGTGCAAAACCAAGCCATGCTGCAATACCGCCACCAATCGTCGGTCCTAGTATTTGTGTAAAGGATTCAGTAAGTGAGCTCAATCCATTAGCCTTCACCAATTCTTCTTTTCTGACGAGAGAGGGAATTAGTGCCTGTTTCGCTGGGTCATAGAACCGACCAAAAGAAGCTTCAAAGAAGCTGCTGATCCAAATGATCCAAACCCAGTCTTGAGAATTCACAAAACAAATTGGTACTAAGGAAACAGCTCGAAGTAGATCACTTGCTAACATTGTAATGCGCAGATTCCATCGATCAACAAAAACCCCTGCGATTGGACCGATTAGCAGAAAAGGAAGAGCACGTGAAATGAAGGTCACAGCGAGGGCTACTGATGATCCGGTCAAATGATATACGTAAAAGGGTAATGCAATGTTAAGTGAAAAATCACCCAACTTAGAAATCAATTGTCCCACCCAAAATAACATAAAGTTTCTATTCTTTAGTAACATCTTCTTAACCACCTATTGACTTCCTCCCCAGGGCTAAAGCCCGGGGATTCCTTCAGGCGGCTTACGCCGCCATCCGGCTGCCGCTCGTCGCCCCAGAGGGCGTACCGGCGGCAGATTCGAAGCGGCTTACCCACCGGTGGCGGTCCCACCGGAGGGCGAGCGGCTTCAGGGGCGTAGCCTCCGCCCCGTGCTCCTTCGAGGAGCCCTGAAGGATTATGTTTAACGCCGCGTTGGCATCTGCGTGCCAGACGCGACCGCACTTCTCGCACACCGCTTTATGCCGCACAGGTCGCCTGACAGAAGAACCGCAGACGGCACACCGGCAAGAGGTCCCCCGCGGCTCCACCGGCACTACCCTTATCCCGGTCCGAGTGCAGGCAGCCTCGATAAGGTTCCTCAACATGCGGAAGGCCCAGAAGTTGTGCACCAGAAGGTTCTTCGGCCCAAAGTCCATGGCCTCCCGAATGCCTGTCAGGTCTTCGAGGAACAACGTGGTCACACGAAGCCGTTTAAGAATACGGACAATTTCTGCGGCCAAAGCGACAAAGGCGTGCCTGAGCCTGCGGGCACGGAGCTGATAAAGCCTCTTCAGCCTCCTGGAGGTCTTCCTTCCCGCCCGGTTGAGCCTCGACTGCTCCCCTGCAATCTGATTGGTCCAGTAGAGGAAGTCCTTGATGACTTCGCGAGCGGAGAAGAGGAGTTGGCGGTTGAGTCCTTCGACGGCTAAGGCGACCAGAACCCTCGCACCCAGATCGATGGCGGCATGCTTTTCGGGCCGGGCTTTTCTTACCGGCTCCGGCACCTCCACTACCTGGTGGGCATACCAGCGGGTTTTGACCGGGTCGTATTTGAGCTCCAGGGTTTTAGGTCGGCCGTGGAAGCGCAGGACACCCTTCGTGCGCAGGACCAAGCGATCTCCCTGCCCCTTCCGGAGGTCCTGCGGCAGTGTGAGGGAGAGACAACGAGCATCCAGGGAGTAGGACGTGGGCGCCTTGACGGGAATGACGCGGAATATGCGCCTTCCCGTGCGGCGGTCCTTCCAGTAGCGGGGTATGTGCGGCGGTTCCTTCAGTTCGCCTTTCCGGTACAACCGCAGGCAGGCGAAGTAGGAGTCCCACGCCTTCCTTGCTTTCTTGATGACCTCCTGCCCGATGTGGGCGGGCAGAGCTTTGTATGCTGGGTGCTCCTTGAACTCGGAGCATAAGGCGGCGTAGGAGGGCACAGAGTCTCCCTTGAAGAACGCCTGCCTGCACCTGTACTGGACGGCGTTCCAGAGGGCAGCGCAGCGGTCCCCAATGATCTCCAGGACTTGCTTCTGCCGTTTATCTGGAAGAACCCGGACGACGTTGGTGTGTTTCATGCTTCCATTATAGCACAATCTGAAGCCGCTTTCATCCCCAGGCTTAAAAGCGATCGCGTCAAGTTGTTTTAGGTTTTTATGCCCCACCATCGCTCTACACAGGATGTTTTTTGGAAGATAGTCATACCCTTAGAATAATTGTCAAATATTACCATTAAACGAGCACAATTTCCCTCCCTTATCCTCTTCACTCTTGTAAAAAATTTATATTATCGATTGTTGCAAGAGCGATTTTATTGCCATGCTCGTAAATGTCTTCTTGTTCAACAATATGGGCAGTTCCGTTATCGTTCCATACCTTTCATTGAGCTTCTTTATACGCTGCTTCGCTTTATATATAACCTCTTTCGGTAATTCTACAGGCCTTAATTCTTCATAACGCTGCTTGATTATTTTTTCCCTTAACTCTAATCCGCTCGCCTTTACTGCCCTTAATTGGGCCATCTTATGGGCCCCATCCTTGCTCCACGATATGGGCCCTCTTGAAAGTCTTTCCGATAATACATGGCTTACATGACTCTCTGCGCTGCATCCCACTATCTCTTCTTTGTATCGGCTGTAACTTTCCCAATTGTTTTCTATATACTCCAGTACCCTCTTTACCACTTCTTTTTCCCCTTCTCTTTCATAGCTGTTATATCTGTCGTTAAAAATCTCATTTACCTTCTCTAGGTCGCCTTTGTATATTGCTTTCCATAATGCTCTCTTTAGTTTCTTTTCATCTTTGAATGCCATAGTAACGTATTTTTGTAAGTGATATAGGTCTAATACGTAAATAGCATCAGGTATGTATTCTGCTCCAAATTTTATCCATTCTGCTCCATCTCCCGAAATGTAGATGCGCTTTATATACCTTTCTTCATAAGTGCTGGTTATGTATTCCCATACTGCCTTCCATAATTCTTCTTTCTCTTTCCCTTCGTAAACCCCCGTGAAGTATATGGCGTTCTTCAGCCGATTTTTCCCCTCCGCCAAGCTCTCTTTGCCTTCATGCACGTATACCAGCTTTACTATACCGTTTTTCCCGTCTTGATAATGTATATGGTCTTCATCCGCTTCTATATAGAGAACTTGTGCCTTCCTTTTTTCCTTGATTTGCTCATAAGGCTTTATTCCATCCATTCCCTTTATCGTGTTCATTACGGTTTGACGGCTTATATTGACACATTCAGCTCCATTCCTTTTTATTTCTTCTACGGTGTTTCCGTAAGACATTATCGTTGAAAGTTCTGCTACCTCTGCTTTTAACCCTATACCTATTCTTTCATACCTCTGGATGCCTGCTGCCTTATCTACAAGATAGGCTTTTTCTTTCGTTTCTTTATTCTCGTAATAGCGCCTCTTATATGTTATATCTCCAAATTTTGTGGTAATAGTCCTCTCACAGTCTTTTTGTAATACTACCCAATTTTTCCTTTCTTTCTTGTCTTTGTATATCTTTTCATCAAGTTCTTTTAATACAATCCAACATACGTTTTTCCCTAGATCAGTTAGTAGCTTATGAAGTTCTTCTTCAAATTCAGGAAAAGTGTATTTTCCTGAAAGTAATTCTAAAATATTTTTTGTGCACACAGCAGGAATGTTTTAAATACATACCGAATTATTTCCATACGACCTCACCGTCCTGTTGAGTTTTTTACTCATCCTGGTTAGAGGATGGTGAGGTCTTTCTTCTATGTCCGTCCTGGTTTTTCCTTCTTTTTGACCTAAGAAAATTTTACACCATCAATACTCGAAGCCAAAGAAAAATCGAAGGCGATAAGGGTAATAATAGGCCTTGAACCCAGCGGCCATTACTGGAAGCCTCTAACTTGGTTTTTAAAAGAACAGGGATACCAGGTAGTCCTGGTAAACCCATACCACGTAAAGAAAAGGAAAGAAGAGGAAGATAACAGCCCTAGCAAAAACGACCGAAAGGATGCATTGATAATTGCAAAGCTCGTAAAAGAGGGTAAATTTCTAAACTGCCTCTTACCCGAAGGGATTTACGCAGACTTAAGGAACCTTTCGGTTGCAAGAAAACAGCTAATAAACAAGCTCAACAGCGCAAAAAACAAGTTAATTTCAATCTTAGACGAATACTTCCCCGAATTCGAAGAAGTATTCAAGAACATCTTAGGCAAGGCTGCATTATGGGTATTGAGGCACTGCCCTTTTCCTAGCATGATTCTGAACCACACAAAAGAAGAGCTGGCAGAGAATATGAAGAAGGCTGCCAACAAGAGAGTAGGCATAAAAAGAGCCGAGAAACTCATCGAAGCAGCGCAAAAATCGGTTGGAGTAAAGTATGGACTAAAAGGGGCATATATCCGCCTTCACTCATACCTTGACGAAATAGAATTTTTAAAAGGCCAGCTAGAAACAATTGAAAAAACCATGACAAACTGCTCAAGAAGATAGACATAGCAGAATACCTTCTCAGCATTCCCGGCATAGGGATAGTAACCGTAGCTGGATTTCTAGCGGAAGTAGGTGACCTAGCCAACTACACCCACTATAAGCAGATACAAAAACTAGCAGGGCTCAACATAGCCGAAAACCAATCTGGGAAACACAAGGGGAAGGCTAAAATATCAAAGAGGGGCCGTCCAGAGCTGAGGAATCTTCTATACAAAGCAAGCCTTATGTTAGTAGCCAAAAACAAGGAATTCAAAGCCCTTTACGACTATTTCTTGAAAAGACCCCAAAATCCATTAAAATCCAAGCAGGCATTAATAGCAATTTCAGTGAAGCTAATAAGGGTAATGTTCACCCTTGCTAAAAAGAGAGAAAATTACGATCCTCAGAAAGTCCTTGGGGAACACCGCATAAAGCAAATAAACCAGCTAGCGGCATAAAAGTGAGATAGCCAACAACAAGGCGGGGAAGCAATACTCCCCCCATAAGGGCAAGACCCTGCATACGAGTAAAAAGCTCCCCGCCTAGCCCTCAAAGGCAGGACGAAGGAATGTTATAAGGGCGTAGGACCCCGGGAGACATGATAGGGTAGTCGAGGGCATGAGTGAAGGATTTGAGAGGCAACTTTAAGTAAGTTGTGTTAGGTGGTCTTGTTTCGTCTCAAAAATCCTTAGATAAAAACAACAATGAAACAGCCAAAATTCAGCGAAAAGGTAAGATTTTAAGAGCTTAATTTAGCTAATCAAAAAATATTGAGATAGTACTCCTATTCCTGTAAAGACGCATTATTCTCATCAACATTATCACGAAATATGCGGAATGACAACTTTTAATGAAGGTCACTTTCACTTTTTTAAAGCTAATACACGCATATCAATACCCTTTGCCAAATGGATATCATACGCATTGTTTTTCTTTTAGAACGAGCTTTAATGAAGGGCATGACCACGAAGTTACAGCATTTGTGGAAGCTATAAAAGATTAATGCATCCTCCGAATCCGTCGGGGGATTTTTGCTTCTTTATAGATCGCTCCCTCTTTGCGATATCTACTGCTTTTTCTTGCGATTTTTTGCTTTTGTATCAGTGAGCAAGATTCTATCAGGACACAACGCCTTGAATTTTTTATCCTCTGTATTTTACTTTAACTTTTTATAAAAAAAACTTTTAATACTCATAAAGCCGTACTTTTGAGGCATTAGAATCTGTTCCGTGTTCCCTACAAAAAAAACTCCGTCATCGGCAAGGGAATCATAAAATTTCTTATAAAGTCTATCTTTAGCCTCTTCCGTAAAATATATCATTACGTTTCTACACAAAATAAGGTCGCAGTTTTTGGGAAATTCATCTTCCAGCAAGTTGAGATTTTTAAACTTCACCTTCTTTTTTATTTCCTCTTTTATAAAATATTTACCTTCTTTTACCATGAAAAATGTCCTCTTCAACTCTTCAGGAACATTTTCAACGCTCTTTTCCGAATATACACCCAATCTGGCAGCCTCCAATGCATCATCATCGATGTCAGTAGCTAGAATATCTACCTTATTGTAACCAATTTTCTCAAAAAGCAGCGCCAAAGAATACGCTTCTTCACCAGAAGCACAAGCTGAACTCCATACCTTAAGGATTTTGCCCTTTGCTATAAGTAACGGTAATATCTCTTTTTCCAATACCGTCCATTGCGCCGGGTTCCGAAAAAATTCCGATACGTTTATGGTTATGTAATTTAAAAATTCTTTTAAGTGTCTTTCGCTGTGCTTTAACAGCATGAAATAGCTCGCAAGATCTGCCATATTGTTCCTTTTCATGAGAGAATATATTCGCCTTTTCATTTGCTTTTCTTTATACAAAGATAAATCTATCCTGGTCAATTTCTTAATATTCGTCACGAACTCCTGGTACGCTTCCAACCGCACACCCCCTGATTTTTAGCCCTTTGGTATATTATACCACACAAATCTACAATTTTGGACAAAAAAAATCCATGACACACGCTTACGCGTGCATCATGGGGGCTACATGTAAAGGGGGTCTTCATTCAATAATATAACCAAAACAAAAATTTTTATACAAAAACGGAAAAAATGCGCGACCTTCCGTCCACGCATTTTTTCCGTTACAGAAAACCGTATTCAAAGGGTTTTCTTCCAAAAATCAACCTATCCCCTTCCCTTTTGTCAAAATTAAAAGTTAACCACCTTTACAGGTTTTTCAAATACTCCCCTTTTAACTTCGGAGGCAGTCATATGCTTAGCCTTGAATCTTTCCGCAATGTAGTTGCACGCATCCCACGGATTAACCTTTTCCCCGCACGTAAAAACGTCTACCGCAGCATATCCTAACTCCGGCCACGTATGGACCGTAAGATGGGATTCCGAGATAACAACTACACCGCTTACGCCTTGCGGACTGAACTTATGGAAAGCAACTTCTCTTACTTCGGCCCCTGCCTCAAGTGCAGCTTTTACCATAATTTCTTCGATTAGATCCCTGTCGTTCAATACATTTTCATCACAATCATAAATTTCTGCTAAGATGTGCCGCCCCAAAGCTTTCATTTCACTATCACAGCCCCCTTCGTTTTAAAATTAATCAATCAAATTAAATTGTAGCAGATTATTGGAGAATGTCAATAGATTTGAGAAAAATCCTCGAAAATTCCCTTTTGTTCACTGTTTCAGCGGAATTTCGCGTTAATTCCTCTGAATTTTAGCCAATTATACGTCCTTCCTTCGATTATCAACGGCCTTTTTCTTAAATCCGATATGTTCCGTGCTCCCACCATAGCCATAGAATATATGAGCTCCCTTTCCACACGCTCGAGATATTTTCTCAGTGCCGATGGGCCACCTTTCATCAATTTATAAAGTACGAATCCGGCAAAGCCTGCTGCTTTAGCTCCCAAAGCCAGCGATTTTGCTACATCAAGTCCAGTTTTCAATCCTCCCGATGCGATTACATCCACCCTGTCCCCTACTTCGCTTAAGACCTCTATCAAGCTTATAGGAGTGGGTATGCCCCACCCCTCCAATACCGGTACTGCATTCTTTTTATTTCTCATGTTCTCAATGGCTATAAAGTCTGTGCCACCCGCTCCGCCAATATCTATTATTTTTATACCGCAATCTGCAAGTATTTTTGCTTCTTCTTTTGCGATGCCAAACCCAACTTCTTTTACAATGACTGGAACTTTTACTTCGCTTGCTATTTTACTTATTTTCTCTATGGTTCCTTCAAATTTTTTTCTGCCCTCTGCCATCACTATCTCCTGCGGAATATTTAAATGAATTTGTACAGCATCCGCTTTTATCATGTCCACCACTTCTAGAACTTCCTCGGTCGAAGCATCGGCTCCTATGTTTGCAAATATTATGCCTTCCGGGTTTTCCTCTCTTACAACTTTAAAACTTTTTTGAGCCGATTTATCCCTCAATGCAATTCGCTGTGAACCGACGGCCATAGCAAGGTCCAGTTCTCGAGCAATTTTTGCCATTTGCCGGTTTATTGTAAAGGCTAGAGGAAACCCACCGGTTATGGCGTTTATAATTATCGGTTTTTTAAGTTTTAATCCTTGGAGCTGAGTAGAAATGTCTATTTCGTCTAGATTAACTTCCGACAAGCAATTGTGGAGGAGCGTGATATCTGAAAAAATATCCCTCTTTAATCGCCTTTCCAGCATCAAGCTATATCTAATATGTTCCCTTTTCCTTCGAGCCCTTTTTTTCATCAAAATCCCCCTAAAGGAGCAGAGCCTTCGCCTCATTTTTTGAATTGTTCTTTTAGAATATCGCCAACTACATCACCTATTGTAACCTTAAAATCGTCTTTGGTCTCATAAATCTTTTCTTCTTTCTTCGTGTCTTTTTTCACCGTTCTTTCCTCTTCAAGTGCCTGTTTTATGCTAAGGCTTATCTTCTTCTCCTTTGCATCAATATTTAGGATTTTTGCCTTTACCGTTTGCCCTTCCTTTAAAACTTCCTTTGGAGTAGCCACGCGTTTGTCGGAAATCTGCGAGACATGTACAAGCCCTTCAATTCCCGGTTCCAGCTCAACGAAAGCTCCGAAATTTGTCAGTTTCACTATCTTTCCTTCGATTATTTGTCCGACCTTATACTTTTTATCTACTTCCTGCCACGGGCTTGGACTTAATTGTTTTAATCCCAACGATATGCGTTTTTGCTCTTTATCTACCTTTAACACCTTCACATTCAATTCCTGATTTTCGCTCAAAATTTCGGAAGGATGATTTATCCGACACCAAGACATGTCGGAAATGTGCAAGAGTCCATCAAAGCCGCCTATGTCCACGAAAGCACCGAAATCAGTTATTTTTTTAACTACACCTTTTATGACCTGCCCTTCCTTAACTTTTTCCCATATCTTTTCTTTTGCTCTTTCAATCTCTTCTTCTAAAAATAACTTATGTGAGAGCACGATTCTTTTTTTATCCTTGTCCATCTCGAGGATTTTCAAGTTCAATTCTTTTCCAACCAATGACGCCAGGTCTTCTATGTGTTTCAGGTCGGCATGAGACGCGGGAACAAACCCCCTTAAGCCCTCCACATTGACTAGAAGGCCTCCTTTTATATTTTCCACCACTTTACCTTTAACCGTACCATTTTCTCTGTATATCTCTTCCAGCTTTCGCCAGCCTTCTATTATATCCGCTCTTTTTTTGGAAAGAATTAAGTTGCCATTTTTGTCCTCAAGCTTTAATATCATAACTTTAATTTTCTCTCCCACTTTCACTACTTCAGAAGGGGAGGCAAAGGGAACATACGATAATTCTTTTAGGGGTATTATGCCATCGGATTTATAGCCCACATTTACCAGGACCTCTTTGTCAGTCACTTTTTCTACAACGCCTTCCACTATTTGCCCCTCGGCAAAGTCCGACTTTTTTGATATTTGTTCCATTTTGGCAACAACCTCCTTTATAATCCAATCAGGTGTAGATGCACCCGCGGTAATACCGACTCTTTCCGCTTTTGAAAACCATTCCGATTTAATTTCGTCCGCCGTTTCGATGTGATATACCTTAGCTCCTGCGTCTTTGCAAACCTGAGCTAACTTTTTAGTATTAGAACTATTTTTCCCGCCCACCACCAGCATTACATCTACCATTTCTGCAACTTTTTTTGCTGCTTCCTGCCTCTGTTGAGTGGCATTACAACGGGTATTATAGAAAAATGCCAAATCTAATTTTTCTTTCAATATCCCCATTATTTTGCTCACATTTTCTTCAGTTTGGGTTGTCTGAACAACAACCCCTACTTTTTTATCCGTGTAAAACTTTCTCGCATCTTCTTCATTTTCTATAACCGCGGCATCCTCCCCACACCATCCTTTTATTCCTTTTACTTCCGGATGGTTGGGGTCGCCGATTATTACAACAAAATAGCCTTTATCCGATAAATCTTTCGCCAGTTTGTGAACCCGTTTTACAAAAGGGCACGTGGCATCCACCACGTTTAATCCTTTCTGCCTGGCTTGGTTTATAACATCAGGAGGTACGCCGTGCGTGCGAATTACCAGATTCCCCTCTTTAACATCGTCCAGTTCTACGGCTTTTATTCCCTGTTTTTCGTACGATTCTACCACTTGCCTGTTATGTACAATAGGACCTAACGTATAGGTTTTTTCGCCTTCTTTAATCAAATCATCCAATAATTTTATGGCATTCTTTACTCCAAAGCAAAACCCTGCGTGCTCTGCCAATATTATTTGCACCGATCCTCACTTCCCCAAGTCCAGTTTAAGTTTAAAATCAGGCGAGCATCTTTGAAACTTCATCAAAAATTACCTTGCTCAAATTAGACAAATCTATAGAACTCAATTTTTCTTTTTCATCAAGGGAAAGTCTAATTGGTTTGCCTATCCTTACCAATATATGGTTTAAAAATTTATACTCACCTTTTATGGCAACTGGCACTAAAGCCACATCCTTCACCTTCGTTGCCAACAAAGCAATCCCCGGTTCCGGTTCCTTTAAGACCCCATCTTTGCTGCGCGTACCTTCCGGGAATATGCCCAGAACCTTTTTTTCGTCTAGAACTTCTAATGCCTTTTTTATCGCTTTTCTATCAGGCGCGCCTCGGTTAACAGGAAAGGCATTTAATCTCTTTAAAATAAATCCAAAAACGGGGATCTCAAAAAGTTCTTTCTTTGCCATAAAAAAAATCGGCCTTTTCAATATACATCCAACAACAACCGGATCCCACCAGCTTTTATGATTTGAATATACTATTACAGCACCCTTTTCCGGGAAATTTTCCAAACCTTCTACCTGGATCCTAAATAGCACTTTTATCAAAATGGAACATATGAATTTGGCCAGATTATAAAACATTTTCATCCCTCTTTATATAGTCCAATATTTCGTTTACCACCTCTTCGGGAGTTTTATGCGACGTATCTATAATTACAGCATCTTCTGCCACCTTAAGGGGCGAACATTCCCTCTCCATGTCCTGTTTATCTCTTTGAGCTAACTCTTGTTCTACTTTTTCCAGATCACTATTTATGCCTTTATTCAGCATTTCCTCATATCTTCTCTTTGCCCTAATCTTTATATCTGCGGTTAAATAAAATTTATACTTTGCATTAGGTAAAACGGTCGTACCTATATCCCTTCCATCCATTACAACCCCGGAATTTTTTGCCATTTGCCTTTGGATTTCCACCAACCTTTTCCGCACCTGCGGAATACTTGCGACTGTTGAAACTTTTTCGTCGACGGAAGGCTTCCTTATTTCTTCCGTTACATCCCTACCATCAAGGTATATACGGCCATTTATTATTTCTATTGTACTTTCTTCGGCTATTTTTATTATTCCTTTTTTACTAAAATTGCCTCTTTCTAAGGCTTTTAATGTAATGGCTCTGTACATAGCCCCGGTGTCTACGTATGCGAGATTGAGTCTTTCTGCAATCATTTTAGCCACCGTACTTTTCCCGGCGCCTGCCGGTCCGTCGATGGCCACACTGTACACTTTTTCCAACTTGCCATTACTGCTGACTCTCAAGAGGCTCATCTCCTTCAAGATAAAGCTGCACTTTTCCCAGCCAGATATCCCGTTGAAAAAGCTGCCTGAAGATTGTATCCCCCGGTGAGGCCATCTACGTCAATGACTTCTCCTGCAAAATAGAGGCCTTTTATTATCTTTGATTCCATAGTGCGCGAATCGATTTCCTTTATAGAAACGCCTCCGCTCGTGACTATCGCTTCATCCTCCATACAACCAATGACAGTAAGTTTTAAATCGGTCAGATTCTTGAGAATTTTGTTCCTTTCCTCACGCGTCAATTGATTAACCGATTTTTCGGGCTCTATGCCGCAGATATCTATAAAAATCGGTATAAGCCGCTTGGGCAAAAGGTCGACTAAAGCATTCTTTAACTGTTTCCTAGAGTATTTCTCAAAGTCTCTTTTCAATCGCCTTTCCAACATTTCTCCATTTAAAGCAGGTTTTAAATTTAAAGATAACGTTACCCCTTCTTCGATATGTTCTACTACGCTGCGACTTATTGTAAGGATTATCGGGCCTGAAACACCATAATGAGTGAAAAGCATCTCTCCAAATTGGGAGGCAAGCTTCCTTCCCATGCTGTAAGCAGTAACTTCAACATTTTTTAAGCTCAATCCCTGAAGGTCTTTTACCCATTCTTCTTTTGTAATGAGGGGCACCAACGACGGACGGGGCTGTACGATGGTATGTCCAAGCTTCTGCGCAATATCATATCCATCGCCTGTAGAGCCGGTCGAAGGATAAGACTTTCCTCCTGTCGCAACTATAACCTTATCACACGGAAAAAACTCTTCTTTATCATAAAAAATCAATCCCTTTACAGTTTTACCTTCAACGACAACCTCTTTTACTCTGCTTTTATACCGTATTTCAACCCCGACCTTTATCAAAGCGCTCTCAAGGGCCTTGACGACATCTTTGGCCCTGTCCGACTTAGGGAAGACCCTACCCCCTCTTTCTACTTTCGTCTCGACCCCCATTTTATTAAAAAACGCAATCAGATCTCTGTTAGAAAATCTTGACAGGGCCCCGTACAGAAATTTTCCGTTTCCCGGGATATTTTGAATGAACTCGTGTAATTCCTTTATATTTGTCAAATTGCACCGGCCTTTCCCGGATATCAATATTTTCATGCCTAGGATACTGTTCCGCTCGAATAAGGTTACCTCGGCCCCGTGCACAGCCGCACTGTAGGCGGCCATGAGCCCAGCTGCCCCTCCACCCACTATCGCTACGCTGTTTGTCATATCTAAAAATTCATCTCCACTATTTTTTTAGCTTTCGCGCAAAAAGCATAAGCTGAGTTCTTAGCTCTTCTCCCATTTTAAACAATATCTTTTCTAAGTCCTTATTAGTAATTATCATTTGAGTGGGCTCGATGACCTCTATCTTTCTGAACTCTTCTCGCATCACAAACCGAATCATATCCTCTATCGAGTCAGCGTTGACGGTAATGAATGCCGGGGCGTAAGCAACTTTCTCTCCCAAAGTTTCGTCATATATCACGTAAGGCTCGGGGGATGTGTCGCACTCTTCAAAGGAAATTCCCTGGATAGGAATGTTTCTAAGCAGCGTCACTTGCTCTTCCCTAATATTTTGGGCCACCTGTTCAACGGGCTTTCCTCCAAATAAAAATTTGCCAGGTCTATGTTCACCCCTAAAATCCATTCGAACCCTAAATTTTATTTTGCTCTGAACGATTTCGTCTCCCAATTTTACTTTCACCATTGCAGGCCCTCCATTATTTTAAAAAAAATCTAGTAGTTCGTCGAATGATCGAAATATAACCGCCTTGGTTAAAATTTGTCGGTAAATCTTTTCAGCAAGTCCATTAGTGTAGTCCCTTTGCTCAATTGGGGTTTCGTCCAAAACAAAAGTCTTTTTATTGCCTTCCAACACCGCATCTTTCAGTGTTATTAAATTCTTCAAATTGCCGTAACCGAAGGGAATATTACATAAGACGACGGCGTCGGCTTTATCTATGCAATATCTATTTACTTTTGCTTTTTCTTCCGAAATGGGTGAAAAAGGAGGATCCTCCACTACATCTATTCCAAGCTCCTTGGCTGCTTTCCAGTCCGTATCACCCACATTCAAAACGCCAGCCGATATTTTGTAACCTTTCCCCTGAAGGTAATGGAGTACTTTTTCGCCGGCTCCTCCACCACAAACGACGTGGATGCCATTGAATTCCCTTGCTTTTTGCAGCTTTTCCACAGGCTGCGGAAAAGTTATTATCGGGCGGCCGTATGACCCTGTTCTTATTTTCAGATTAACATTGAATACTTCCTTTAGATTCTCTTCGGTAAGAACTTCATGCGGTGAACCTACCTTAAATATTTTCCCATTTTTTAAGAGGACTAACTTGTCGCAAAATATTGAGGCCAAGTTTATATCATGAAGTGCAGCTATTACGATTATTTCAAGATTTCTACTTAGTTTTCTTAATAATTCAAGAATTTCCCACTTATAATTGATATCCAGGTGGGAAATGGGTTCGTCCAATAAAAGTACTTTTGGTTGTTGGGCGAGGGCGCGGGCTATCAAAACCCGCTGTTTTTCGCCCCCGCTCAGCTCGCCGATTAATCTGTCCTTCAGTTCCCATATTCCCACCGACTTCATGCAACTTTCTACAACGGCAAGGTCTTCAGAACTTTCCCGTTCAAAAGTCCTTAAATAAGGATTTCTGCCCATCATTACAACTTCTTCAACGGTAAACCCCAAATCCAAGGATGTTTCCTGAGGTACTGTAGCAACATTTTGGGCCAGTATTTTGGTCGACATGTGCTCTATATTTTGTCCTTCTATAAAAATCATTCCTTTTTGAGGTTTAAGCCATCTATTTATGTTATTGAGCAAAGTGGTTTTGCCTGATCCGTTAGGCCCCAGTATGCCGATAAACTGCCCGGCACTTATTTCCAGACAGATATCTTCGAGGACCTTTCTTTTCTTGTAACTATAGGCCAAATTTTTTACTTCAAGCTCAGACATAACAATTTTCACCAAGCTTTTAACAAAGTGTAATCAACATTTCCCTTAAAATCTTAGCAGCAAGCAAGGAAGTCCTCTCTGAAAAATCGCTCAAGGGCGAAACCTCGACAATATCAAACCCCACCACGTTAAGTTGCCTGAAATGAGAAACCACTTCCAGTATCTCTCCTGAGCTGCAACCTCCGGGTTCGGGTGTCCCCGTTCCCGGAGCAAAGGCCGGGTCTACTACGTCGATATCTATAGTTATATAAACCGGATATCCTTTTATTTGTTCCAAGCTTTCTAAAAAAGGGCCTTTTACATCTATCAAATTCATATTTGTATGGCCTTTTGCATACTCAAACTCTTCCTTTACACCGGACCTTATGCCGTATTGGTAGAGATGTCTTTCCTTGATGCATTCACAAACCCGGCGCATCACCGTCGCGTGGGATACCTTTTCGTCAAAAAAGGTATCCCTCAAGTCCGCATGAGCATCAAATTGTAACACTTTAAGCTCTGGATATTTTTTTGCAACTTGTCTTACTATCGGATATGTAATGAGATGCTCTCCACCGATAAATACCGGTATTTTCCCATCATTCAAGATGATCTTGGCAGCCTGTTCGATAATCTCGAGGCTTTTTGTCACGTTTCCATAAGGGAGGTCTAAATCCCCTGCGTCGTAAAAAGATTTATTCTGAAGCGTATCCTGCAAGTAAGGGCTAAAATCTTCTAATCCGTAAGAAACTTCCCTTATTTTTTTCGGGGCCATCCTGGTCCCCGGTCTGAAACTTACGGTGAAGTCCATCGGAACGCCTATCACAACGGCTCTGCTCTCATCGTAATTTTCCTTTGCCTGGAGAAATCTTCCCTGATTCACCAGTCTGCTAAATCCTCGCAATTTTCTCCCCTCTTCTATTTAGAAAGGATTTCTTTTATAAATGCGGGTATTTTAAAGCAGGCTTTATGGATATCCGGCGTATAGTACCGGGTTTTAAAATCGCAGCTTTCCGGAACGTTCGCTTTATTTGGGTCCACCTGCTTAGAACCCATAATAAACGTCCACAGAGCACCTGGATATGTAGGGACAACAGCCGTATATACCGCAGCATATGGGAAAATTTCCGCAATACAATTATAAACTTCTTTTAACAATCCTTCATAATAGAAAGGAGATTCGGTCTGAGCCACGAAAACCCCTTTTTCGGTTAAAGCATCAAAAATATCCTTGTAGAACTCTTTTCTGAAAAGACCCACGGCTGGACCCACGGGATCCGTCGAATCTACGATGATAACATCGTAATGGTTTTTAAATCTCTTGACGTACGCTATACCGTCTTCGCAGAAAATCTTTGCTCTGGGGTCATCAAAAGCGACACTTAGTTCAGGGAAAAATTTCTTCGATGCCTCGATAACTTTTTCATCTATTTCGACCAGGTGAGCTTCTTTTACGGGGTGCTTCAAAATTTCATGAAGCGTGCCCCCATCTCCCCCACCTATGACTAATACCCTTTCAGGGCTACCATGGGTAAAGAGCGGTACGTGAGCTATCATTTCATGGTAGATGAACTCATCCTTCATTGTCAGCTGTACCACATCGTCGAGTATCAGCATTCTACCGAATTCCTCGCTATCTAAAACGGCAAGGTTCTGGAATTTTGTCTTTTCCGAATGAAGCACATTCTTTATTTTATAGCTCATCTTTACATTCTTGGATTGCATTTCTGAAAACCACAGTTCCAAATCCTTTCACTCCTTTTGCTGGTGATTACTTTTACATCGGAAAAATTATACCAAATATAAGGGAAACATTCAAACAAAAAGCTCTACTTCCTGCATTTTATATTCTTAAAAAAATCGTTTACATCCAGCTTCATTAAAATCGATGAATTAGCACACTGGTCTATTTGTAATGATTTTATACTTTTTTTATCCAATTCTTCCGAATCCACAGCTAGAAAGCCTATTTTTTCGAAAAAAGGTTTTGCGCTTCTAGTGTAAAGAAATATCTTTTTCACTCCTCTGCGCTCTGCAAAGTTTATTAAGGCCCTCACGAGTCCATCGCCTATTCCCCTGCCTTGAAATTCCGGCAGCACCGCAAGAGATCGAAGTATAGCCACATCACCGTAAATTTCCAACCCACCGGTTGCTATTACGATGTTTCCTTCTTCAGCCACCATAAAATTGTCAATGTGTTGTTCAATGCCATCTGTCATAAGCCCGACCTTTTCTAAAATGCCTTTTATCACCTCAAAATCCATAGATCTTGCCCTTCTAAATACAATCAAAATTTTTCCCCCTCTACAGACTTTTAAGGTAGTTAACCTCTTCTTCTGTCATGTATCTCCACCCTCCGGGGGCAAGTCCCCGGAGGGTTAGGTTCCCTATGCGGGTTCGCCTGAGCGACAAAACTGGATGGCCTATAGCTTCGCACATGCGACGCACTTGCCTTTTTCGCCCCTCGTGAATAATAATCTCGAGCACAGCAAAATTCTTTCCTTTTTTCAAAATGCGAACTTTTGCCGGGGCTGTTTTTCCATCTTCCAAGAATATTCCCTTCCTTAACCTTCTGATGTCTTTTTCATCGGGAACACCCATAACTTTCGCTATATAAGTCTTATCTATCTGATGCTTGGGATGCGTAAGCTTATACGACAGCTCACCGTCATTGGTTATTATAAGTAGTCCTTCCGTATCCTTATCCAAGCGGCCCACCGGAAATACTCTTTCCTTTACACCCGCAAGAAGGTCGATAATAGTAGGTCTGCCAAAAGGATCTTTAACAGTAGTTAAAACTCCTTTTGGTTTATTCATAATTATATATACGGGTTTCATTTTAATGCGGCATATTTCCCCATCTACTCTTACTTCATCCACATCGGGGTCGACCTTAATACCCAGTTCTTTTACAATCTTCCCGTTAACTTGAACTCTTCCATCCAGTATTAGCGTTTCACAGGCTCGTCTGGAGGCAATTCCAGCCATAGCCAGGAATTTTTGCAACCTCACCTTCAAATTAATAACACCCTTTTCCGAATAAAATATATTAGTATTTATTATTATACGCCATGTTGCCGTTTTCCTTCATTTGTGACGAGATTTTCATTGAAAACGTTATAAAGTTGGAGATTTTTCACCTTTTTTCTTATTGCCTCTTTTTCTGTAAGGTAAAGCCCGAATTTCTTCATTCGCTCGAAGTAAGTAGAACCGGCAAAAGTAAAGCGCTTATAAAGTCCTTCGGGCTTTTTCAGTTCCTCGTTGACGTAAGCTATCATGTCGCCAATGGCCAGTTCTCTTGGTAGCTTCAAAAGCTCCATTTTAAGGACCTTCCTTACCGCATTGTGACCTGCGAGAATCCCCGTACAAATTGCCTCGGTGTGCCCGACAATCGGGCCGGACTTTTCACCCGCACAAAACAAGTTTTCAACTCCTTCCACTTGCAGGTAATCATCCCGCGGTGCCATAGACATATATCTTATCGAATTACCTTTGCTGCCTGCATAGGGGTCCTCAAAACGAACATTTTCAAAGCCTTTAATTTTTCTCAATTCATCTAAACTGAAAAACGGTGCCATGAGCTTTGCGTGTCCAGTATCCAGTAATACGATGTTCTCAGCATATTCATCCAAAGCATACTGCTGGCATACTTTTATTGAAAGTTTTTCCTTATGAATAAACACGTCGGGCAACTTTATCACAACTACTCCTTTTTTCTCCAATTCCTTTTTTATATCTTCTCCGAGTGAATCTTTGTTCAATTTACATGAACCGCTCATCGCCCCGTAAAGGTCTGGAGATCTTTTAGCGACAAGGTCTTCCACTCCTGCTTTTTTACTAATACTGACTCTCGGCCCAAATGCCGGACATCTTTGTATACACATGCAGCATCCATTGCCATATTTAACGCAGTTTCCCATAGGCCCTGAAGAGCCGGTGGTTTCCACATATACATCACCTTCGATTGTTTCGCCATCGGCTAACACTATACTTTTTATCCTTTTCCCCTCCATTTTGACATCCACTGCTCTTGATTGAAAGCGAAGCTCCACTCCCATTTTTTCTAAAAATTTTCTCACCCGGGGTTCTATTTTTAAAACATCATATAGTGTGGCGTGGGAATGTCCGGGAAAGTCCACATTGCGATGACGTGCGGTTTCATCCGCGATTTCAAATAGCTCTCCTGCACCTAACGCAATTGCCTCTTCAGCCGCGGTATAGCGGCCATTGTTCCTCATTATGCCTCCCACGAGTCCGCACCCAAGAAGCATATCAGTCTTTTCCAAAATCACCACTTCAGCTCCCGCTTTTCTGGCGGCCAACGCCGCACCACATCCCGCCCAGCCGCCGCCTACAACTATTACTTTTGGCATGATTTGAGCCCCCCAACTAAATCATATATTCTGTTTGTGCTTTACAAAATTTTATCTTTTCAGAGCCCAATGTAACCACACAACTTCCGCAAATTCCCTCTCCGCAGCACATCTGGACGTTGTTAGATGCTGCAAAGTCTATCTTCCGACCGCTCCGGATAACGGCCGACTTTACAAAATCGTGCTGCACATCCGAACCGCCGCTGTAAATCATTTCAATGTTTTTTTCTTCTATCAAATTCAGCAGCATTTCTCCAAACACAAGATCCTGTTTTGCAAAATATTGAACCTCTACACCCAGGTTTTTCAAATAATCTTCGGCGGGGTTATATTTTATCGCCCCGGCATCCAATAAGGCCGTTATTTCATTTTTCCCCCGAACGAGAGCTTTAGCTACCAAGACAAGAGAGGCCTGCCCTATCCCACCGCCGATCAATAAACATCTTTTGTTCTTTGCCCCCTTTATGTGCTTTAAACCTAATACTCCGTTGTAATAAGGTCCTCTTAATAAGAAAGCTTTATTTTCCCGAACTAAATTTTTAGTCTTCGGGCCTATTATCTGAACGGCAAAGTTTAAACTGTTTTCATCTTCATTTGCATCCATCACACAAATAGGAACTTCAAAATAAGGCGGAGTATCAAAAGACTTTAAAAAGACATAAGTCCCGGGTTGGCTGAAATCCCGACTTAAAGCAGGCAATGTGAGTATTACCTTAAACACTACAAGGTTATCGCTGAATGCCTTTTTTTCTGCTATTTTTGCCTCTACTGTCTTTCGAAAGTTTTCCTTTTTCTTTCCGTTCCAAATGTATTCCTGATAGACGCAAAACCCCTGCCAATTGCAATCGCACGTATCTTTCCCCTGGAGTACAGAACACACAAGACAGCTTTGAGTCTCAGCAAGGTAACAAGGACAATAAGGCGACAGCGCATCTATGCACCTGTAGTTAAAGTTAAACACCACTGAGAACCACCCCTCCAAAAAATAAACCTAAAATTAATTTATGAATGGCCCTTCCGAACTGTGATAAAGAAAAAAGGCCGAATCACAACGGATTCGACCTAAAATCCCAAAATTTTCATTAATATATCCGCACCATCTTTTAAAATATTCACTACCGGCAGCGAGAGTGCTTTTTGCATCTCTTCTTTCAGCAACTTTTCATCGACATAAGCTGGTTCGTAAATATTTTTATCGAACATATATCGGGGATAAAAAGGATTTATAGTTACCGCCAAAACCGGCACTTTTTTCAATACTTCAATTCGCCCTTTTAAAGCTTCTATCTTATTTATAGTCCTCACTATTCTTTCGGGACTTGCACTCACCAGAAGTTTTATCGGATCATGAAGGAGAATTGTAAAACCGCTTAACCTAGCACCTAATATTTTTAAAAGTTTTTCCAGCGCCGGCTGGGAAACGGCAGCGGGTATATACACGGCACGGGCATCGTCGGTTATAATTTTTCTCAGTTCTGCCACTATGTCATCATGAATTAACGCCGAATAGCGATAGGTATCTATTTTGCCTCCTTTATTAATTACCGCGATTGTTTTTATATCGCTTGCTATCTTTTTATAGCTTTCTTCCGCCTCAGCCAAATCTAATATATCGCAAATATGCCTCGTCTCTTGAACCAACTCGGCCACGTCGGGATTTCTAGCGGCACCGGTTGCAATAATCAGGCCTTCCGTCACGGCCATCGGCGCTATTCTATTCAATGCTCCATCAACAAGAACCATGTGGCATCCCGCTTTTTCTATCATCGTATCGACGACTCTTTTAAGTTCGCCACTCTTATTAGGGCCCGCTACCACTACGAGCCCGTCTTTCTTTACTTCGGCAATTATAACCTTTCCTAACGGCGTAAAAATATTGGTTTCTTCTACAATTTTCAATTCTGCACTTCCTGCATTTATTAAAGTGATGGCAGTAGCTACTACGTTACCTTTATTTAAAAACAACCTGGGTTTTACCAGTCCCGTTATGTTATCAATCTCTTCCCCGTCGTAACCTATGCTGGTCAAGCCCACTTTTGTTTTCGAGGACTGAGATACACATCTAAGAAGTGCTGATATTG
Organism: Fervidicola ferrireducens; assembly: GCF_001562425.1. Taxonomy (GTDB): domain Bacteria; phylum Bacillota; class Thermosediminibacteria; order Thermosediminibacterales; family Thermosediminibacteraceae; genus Fervidicola; species Fervidicola ferrireducens. Next base: position 8,062 of record NZ_LOED01000028.1, on the reverse strand, counting down.
TTGTAGTTTTGCCGGTGTTTTTGGCAGTACCGGCAACGCCGATTATTCGCACCCTAATTACCTCCGGAAGTTAAATATTCTTTACCGTGCCGCGGCCTGCCCTTCCCGGGTACGCTCCTTCTTCACGGCTTCCCAATAGCCCCTTATAAAGGGCATCCACAAAACTGCCGTTTTTAACAACCGATTCGAGGGTACGTTCTATGCCTTCCACAATCTGAGAAGCCCAAATTTCGGAATTTTCGGTGGGAATTATTTTAGCATGTCCGAAAAATCTAAATGCCGATTGAGTTGCTCTGAGAGTATCGACCCTTGCAGCAGCAGATATGGGTCCGCCCGAATAAGCTTCATCGGCAGAAGCGATGGAAATTCCATCAACTTCTAACGAAGAAGCTAACGATGCGTGTAAGGCTGTACTTAACGAAGATTGAACCCTGTCCTCTGTCTGGGTCAAAAATCCGATAGGTGCACCGCACCAGATTGGTGCGTTTAGTATGCTCTTTAGTGCAAAGATTTTTGCCGCATTGAAATCGATGTAATTGTCTTTCATTTGGCCACTTATCATCACTTCTGGCGAATAACAGAACAATGGCTGAAGGATTGGCCGCGCACCGAGTTTGAGCCCCAGCATTGTCACAATTAGCATTCCTGCAAATGCTTTGTGCGCCGGTACTCCGCATAACTCTTCGTTAGTGACCACATCGAAAGGCATCTTAAATCTAGCGGCATATTTTATTGCAGCCACTGCATCTACAGTAAGTCTTTCGGGGTCGGTGCCTCCCCCCAAAGAACCATAAGCTATATTTATTTTTGTTAAATCCGCTCCCACTTTCCCTGCAAGCAAGACAGTCTCCGGTGTGTTTAAGCCTCGATGAGCTCTCACCTGCCACAGTGTAGAAGGCATCAGTGCATCTTTTATAAGCTTGAGATTTTCATAAGTTATAACGGAACCGTCCTCTTCGTGGGTGATGAAACCTTCGTAAAAACCCTCAGTCCTGGCCCCCCACGAAGGGTCGAAATGAACGACGCCGTCCGCACCCCATGCCTCACAGGTTTTGATGTGAGCTATATCCATGAAGGGGCAACCGGTTCCGTATTGGATAAAAACTACGGGATTCGTATCAATATGCTGCAAAATCAAGGGTTTCATTTTTGCTTTTACTTTTTCTAAATAGCTCTTTAAAGCCTGTAGTTCTTCCGAAGTAAGCTGCCTTGTTTTTTCTTTTAACGCACCATTAGCATAATATGCCTTTACTATGTCGTCGCAAAAAGCAGCATATTCCTTCCTCAATTGCCTCAATTCGGCCTCATCGTCGCTTTCAAACATCTTCTCACGGATTTTTGCCCTTTCGATACCGGGAGTCGTTTTGCCTTTCACGTATTCAATTATTTCATCGGCAATAGTATTCAATAACTTTTCTATTCTTTTGTTTTTGAACGTATAATCGTATTTCTCCGTTATATCCTTTTTCGTCTTTCGCGCACCTCTATCTTCTTCTATATATTCCCTGCCTTCAACGAAGGCTATAGCTTCTTCAACCGTGGTTCCGGGTCCAAAACCTGCGTCAAATCCTAGTTCCGCGGCAAGCTCTGGCTTAATCGCCATGCCTCCGATACCTATTTTTACCCTTTCTCTTAATCCGGATGCCTCGGCTAGATCGATGAAACTCCCCAGGATTTCAGCCACCCTATATCCAAGAGTTCTGCTGATTAATATTACATCCACGTTGTTGTCTATAGCCGCTTTAATAATTTCTTCAGGAGAATAATCTGGAGGAAGTAGAATTGTATCGTGCCCTGCTAAATCAAGGCCTCTTTTTATCATCTTAAGGCCGATGTCGTGAACAGGATCTAACGGTGCGAGCAGTACTTTTTTCTTCTGAGAAGTCATACATTTTCCTCCTCATCAACTATTATTTTTTTTATTATAAAACCAATTGTACCGATCTCCGGGTTTATATATATACCCTCTTACCCTGACTCTAGCACCCGGACCGAGGTGTTGGATGAATACAATACTTGCATCACTAAATCCCAGTTCATTCATCATTTGTATGGAAATCTTCTTTGCTTCCTCTTCGCTGTCGCAAACCAAAAATGTTTCTATGTCCACGGCATCCATAACTTTTTCTAGGGCTTTTGACATAATAATTCCTCCCTCATCATTGATGAGTAGTCACGTTTACAAATAACCTTCTAAAATTTTACATTTGGAAAAAATGTAGTCAGCTTACATAGTTACATTCTCACTCTCATACACCATACTCCAATACTTTTCTACATCTGCAATCAGATTCTCTATATGTTTTACCATGGCATTTTCCGCTGCTTCCGGGTTTCTCGAAGCTATGGCCTCAAAAATCTTCTCGTGGTCCAGTAATACTTTACTCTTAACCTTCTTTCTTATATATTCTAAAATCGGCGATAATTGCCCGTGTTGTCTTATGAGGTCCAAAGCTGCATCAAGAACCCTATTCCTAGCTGCTTGAGCTATCAGTTTATGAAATTTGACATCATCTTCTGCTATCGAAAGCCCCTTTTCTACATGAACTTGTTGAAATTTTATTACTTCTTCCATTTCTTTAAGTTCTTTTTGAGTTATATATTGAGCGGCAAGTCTCGCCAATTGGCTTTCTATCACTTTCCTCGCAATCAATATGTCGATTAAATTTTTTCTGCCGGTAGCTTTTATGACGTTTATAAGTTCATTTCCATAATGGTTGATTTTGTGATCATGCTCCAATTCCCTTAATTTTTCGATGCCGTAAGATGTCAATATTCGCCCTTTAAACCCTACTTTCTCGGTATAACCTTCGGCGTCCATCTCTCTTAAAATTCTCCCGACAGTAGCCTCGCTTATATCATAGCCATTCAGTTTCAGGTTTTCCCGGACAAAACCCGACCCCACCGGGACAGATGAATTCGATATAGTCTTGAGGATTTGATACAATAACTGCTTTTTTTCCGAAGACATACTACCCTCCTGATGGCTAATATTCTCACCTTACATTATATAATATTTTGATGTCCAAAAAAATCATTTCTTAGACAAAAAGGGGCCTTATTTGCCCCTTTTTGTCTAATTTCACTTTATACAATCTTTTGGTTGAAGAAATTCAACATGCCAGCCTTTTCAACTCTTTCTCTTATTTTATCTACGTCAGTCGTATACAAACCTAATTGTTTCATCCTTTCAAAATAGACTGATCCCGAGAAAGTATATTTCTTCGAAATCCCTTCCTCCGTCTTCATCTGTTCGTTTACATAGGTGATGGCATCACCAACTGCCAGCTCTGTCGGAATTGTCGCCAAACTGACCCCCGCCGCGTATCTCACTGCGTTCGCACCGGCCAGCGTCCCTGTGCATATCGCTTCGGTGTGTCCCACCAGCGGACCTGCCTTTTCTCCTGCGCAGAAGAGATTTTCCACTCCTTGAACTTTCAGGTAATTATCCCGCGGGGACATCGCCATATATCTTATAGAGTTGCCCAGGTTTCCTGCATACGGATCTTCGTAGCGGGCGTTTTCAAATCCCGGAATTCTTCTTAACTGGTCGAGCGGGAAATAGGGCGTCATCAATTTCGCATGGCCCGTGTCGAGCAATACGACATTTTCCACGAATTCTTTTAAGGCATATTGCTGGCAAGCTTTTTTAGTCAGGATTTTCTCATCTTCTCTAACCTCAGGGGGAACCGGGATGACAGCCACGCCGGTGGTATTAAGTTTTTCTACTATTTCTTCGGATAGAGAATCTTTATGCAGTTTACAAGATCCGCTCATCGCCCCGTACGTTCCGTCGGCTTTTTTCGCCATCATCTCTTTTACTCCAGCTTTCGCCGCTATGCTGACACGCCCACCGTAGCTCGGACACCTTAAGATGCACATGGCACATCCGTTTCCATATTTAGTGCAATTGTTTTGAGGGCCGGCAGTTCCAGTGCATTCGACGAACACGTCTCCGGAAAATACCTCGTCATTATCGGTTATAACGGTTTTAATTTTGTTCCCTTCCATTTCTATGTCTCTCACTCGGCTCATCGTATGAATCTCAATGCCGGCTTCTAGGAGAACTTTTTTGACGGCAGGTTCGACCTTTGATACATCATAAAGGGTGGCGTGTTTATGGCCTGGAAACTCCACGTTTTTATGCCTTGCTACCTTGTCCGTAACTTCAAACAGTTCCCCGGCTCCCATTGCAATCATTTCTTCCGTAGCAGTGAAGCGACCGTTGTTGCGCATGATTCCGCCTACCAAACCAGTTCCCAATAACATATCGGTTCTTTCGAGCAACACAACTTCCGCACCGGCTTTTCTGGCGGCAAGGGCGGCGGCACATCCTGACCACCCGCCCCCTATTACTACAACTTTAGGCATTGTATGACCCCCTAAAAGTTTCTTTTTATTTAATCAATATAACCACTATATTTGGCCACAATTTCAATCAGCCTGACAAGGGCCCGCACTGCTAATCTTGCTCTATCCTCTATTATCTGACCGTTATCGTCTGTGGTTCCCAATCCCGGCGATATCATAATGTTTGCATCGTAAGCTACTGTGGGTATTACTCCCATTTGCGACATTCCGCTTTGGAATATATTCGTTCCTGCGTACATATCTTCTATGGTAAATATCGGCAATCCCAATTCTTCGCCATTCCAAGTGTTTTCGTAATTTACTTCCACCGCCCTGCTGTTGTAAGACTTGCTTATTATTAAGCCTTTCTTTATCTTCGGATGTATGTTTTCAAATTCTTCTTTTACTATTTCGTAAAGATCGTCCACAGGCTTGGTAAGTTCTTCGGGGTTTTCCCTCAATTCTTTTAATGCTGCTATGACACCCAACAAAGCTTCTTTACCCGGGTCATTGGTTACGTAGGCAGCCTTTCCGTAAGAAGCGGTAGTACCGTATCTATCTCCGTGGTAACCCAGAGCCCTTCTTATGGGAACCATGTACTCCTCTTTTCCGATTATAAGGCCGGCGGTTGTGGATTCGCTGGCTTTATCCATGCTGTAAATAATAACGTCTGCTCCGCTCTTTCTTATGTCATGGCCTATAAACGGCACACCCCACGCGTTATCTAAAACATAAGGCACGTCAAACTCATGGGCAATTTCTGCCAGTTTCTTTTGAAGCACCGGTGTTCCATCGGCATCCTTTACACCGTATCCGTAACCTGGGGTATCATACGCTAGAGAGGTTATGCCCGCCAGCATGGAAGCATTTCTTTGTGCGGCTTCCTTTATCTTTTTCGCCGATGCTTCGGGATCAACCTTGGTCAGTAAAATTGCAGGATGGTATTTGATTCCATGCACCGAATAATCCGCTCCAACAAGTGGCACAATGTGGACACTCAGATTATTTTGTCTTTTTCCATAGAATCCAAGTTCACCTGCAGTGCAGCCCCGGTCTGCGAAAATGTCCTTGAAGCGGGGCGGGTAAGGCCTTCCATATCCTCCATGATGATGCAAATGCTTTTCGTATGGGATAATATAGCGGCTGAGGTAATTGTCGCCTCTGCCCTGCATTGGCGGAGTAAACAGCACATCAAAAGTTACCCATAAACCGGCTTCGCAAGTGTTTATGGGTGCTGCGTCATATTCATCTCCATATACATCCTTCACTATAGCTCTTATTTCATCCACCAACTTGGCAAGAGGAATAACTTCGGTGCTTCCTTTTTCAACAGCTTCCCTTACTTTTTTGGTCAGGGGCGAAGGGCAGCCCGATATAGCTCCCGTAAGGCCGAACTTTCCTCTAATCTCAGGGGGTATACCGATTTCATCAGCTGCTTTTCTGGCCTCCGCATAGATGTTGGCAATATTTGCCTGAAGGTGTTTATACATTTCGAATTTCTTTTTAAACTTTGGCATTCTTTAACCCTCCTCATTAAATTTATGGAACCAAGCGGCGAATTAGCCGCTCAATTCTCAATCTTAATTTTACTATCCTATAACAATTTCTGAATCAAGCTCGATTCCCATTTCGTTTCCCGTCACTAGTTCCGGAGCATTTACCACTATGTTATAATGGTTGGGCATATGCGTCTCGTCGTATCCCGCTATTTTACCTACTACTCTGCCATTAATTTTTACCTCATCGCCTGACACTATAACTGCACTTTCTTTTACCTCGAAAAAACCTACGTATGCAATTCTGTTCACAATGTCTCCAGGCCCTCTTGCTTCATCAGTGATAATAAGTTCATGCACTTCTCCGACTTTTATACATCTTGACGGTTGAACGATTAATTTTAGGCCTCTCTCTTCGTATTTTCCATCCAAAACCACAATTATTTTGCCTTTTAATGGTTTCTTTCTCACATAAGGATTAACCCCTTTAAACATGCCAGTTTTATAAGGATCTCCCATAATAATCATACCCCTCATCATTGATGAGTTGTTTTAATTTAGAAAATTCGACATGGAAATTGAAAATCCTTCTTGTTCAATAAATTTTTTTATGAAAAATCACCCCTCGCCAAGCATCCATATCTTAATCATTTTATAGAAATTATCGAAAAGCGACTTTTTCCTTATGTCATAAATTGAAACAAGAGGCGCACTGCAAATGAACGTTGAGTCGATATATATTTGAATTTCTCCTAAAACTTGGTTTTTATAAACCGGCGCTTCCGTAAAAGGAAAGACGCTGATGTTCATCCGAATTTTTTCTTTTTTCCTTAACGGCAAAGCTATATCTTCTCCCGCAACTACCACCGCTTTTTTTACAATGCCTCCCCTTACAGGAACGGCAGCATAAACGCTGTCTTTTGATACCAGCTTTTTTAATTCATAATTCTCAAATCCGTAGTTAAGGAGTTTCAATGAAGTCGAAAAATGGTCTTGTGCGCCTAACACTACCGAAATAAGCCTAAATCCATTTTTTTGAGCAGTAGCCACAAGACATCTGCCTGCTTTCCCTGTGTAACCAGTCTTGACACCGTCTATAGTCTCAGAAATCCTTAGTAATCTATTAGTGTTGTATATATGCCTTGTGTATTTTCCTTCGGTTATAACTATATCTTTTGTACCTACAATTTCCCTAAATTTAGGTATATTGAGGGCATATCTGGTAATCAAGGCTAAGTCTCTCGCTGTAGTATAATGCCCAGGTTCATCAAGTCCGTGAGGATTTTTAAAACTGGTGTTTTCAGCACCTATTTCTCGCGCTTTTCGGTTCATCATTTCGACAAAGGTTTCTACATCTCCGCCTATATGTTCGGCAATAGCTATAGCAGCGTCATTTCCGGAAGGTAACAACAATCCGTATAACATATTTTCCAGAGACATTGTTTCACCAACCATGAGGTGAAAGGAGGAACCTCCAACTGATGCAGCCCTGCGGCTAACGGTTACTTTTGACGATAAATCTCCCCTTTCCAGTGCCAGAATAGCCGTCATTATTTTAGTGGTACTCGCCATAGGCAGTCTCAATTGAGAATTTTTTTCTATTAAAACTCTCCCGGTAGTCGCATCCAATAACAGGTACGCACGGGCATTTAAATGGAGACTTGTTTCTTCAGCCTGCACCACACCGGCACGACTCAAATTAAAAATTATAAACGAGGCGTATATTAAAAAAGACACCAGAGCATTTTTTTTGCTGCTTTCAAACATAATACGATCCCTCCAGCTAAGGCTAGTTTTTGCAAAAAGCACATTCAAGATTCTTAAAAAAAGCTGGAGGGATTTACAAAAATCCCGCCATTCATCCCCCGATTTTAATCGGGGGATGAATGGCGGGTTGTAATTTTTCTCCGGTTATGCTAAAATTTAAGCGAACTGGAGGAGATGCTATACGCAGATAGTAACTCTAAAACTAAAACTCTTATCCCCAAACAAAGGCAAACTGGAGAAAATGGCCCGAATGCTCGAGACATATCGAAAAGCCTGCTCATGGTTCCTAAAGCAGGCTGAAACTTTGAAAACTACCAGCAGGGCAAAGTTAAACCGCGAAACCTACCACAAAGCCTGTGAACTATTCGACCTCAACCGCGCTACACTCCAGTGCGCCATGCTCAAAGCACTCTCAGCTTATCGCTCATACCTTTCCCGTACAAAAAATG
>NZ_LOED01000027.1 GCF_001562425.1 Fervidicola ferrireducens | reverse complement strand
AGCCCCCATATTTTTGATTCTTTAAGGTGACATTTTCATACGATATTTAACCGCATTTTTGCCCATTTTTAGGTGACATTTTTAAAAGATATTGACACTGATTTTTTGTTTGAGTCTCAGGACGGAAAATTCTGATGCAAGTGCTACTCCGGGATATTCACCGTCTATCTTAGCTTCTAGCATTAAAAAAGTTTTGGACATCCACCGCAAACAGTCTTGAAAATTTTGCTTTTTCCAAAACATTTTAGATAATTTGAACATTATTTTCCGCGCTATCTTTATATTCCCTGAGCTTCTATCCCCGTAATTAGCCACTTACCCTTTATTCTTTCAACGGTTGCTTTAATCAGCGTTCTCCACTCCTCGCCGGGGACGCTGGTTATTTCCACAATTTCTCCAAAGACTGTAAATTTGCTTTCATTTTCTTTCACTATATCTATTATATCGATTTATATCGATTCTATCCGGCCAGGGGCTTGAACCGTACCTACCTGGTGCCTTCGTCGGGTCCTTTATCCATTCGTTTTAGTGTCATCGTTGAAGAGGTGGCAATTGTAGGTTAATCCATTTACTTCCAAGGATCTTTACATAACTCGAGCACCCTTGCGCCATAAACCCGCATGTCTTTCAGCTTTAGATCTGGAAAAGCCCCATGTCTAATCTCGCTTTCAAGAGGTCCGGTCGCCATCGCTAACAGCATCTGGCGGTCGTTACTGTATTCGGCCTTTACAAAGGCTACACTCCTTGCTAATACGGTGCGCTGTAAATTCCATTGCCACCCGTAATAAACACTTCCGTAAAGGAGCAAACCGTATCATATCAACCCTCCTTTCCAGTTGTTTCCGCTTGCCGCTGAATGCGGAAAATAATTTGTTTTTTTGTCCGCAACGCTCCAGAGCACACTCACCATCAACTCACAATATCACCTCTTTCTACTGTGTTTTACTTTACTTTTTGGAAAAATTTTATTGTTGTTCAATATAATCTTTCTCCTCTATAATACAGTCGTTTTATGTCGCCAAAAAGTTCCCTTATTTTATAAAAAAAAGAGCGGATTTTTCCCGCTCCTTATGTTTATTTTTCCTTATTCATAACTTCCTGCTTCCAGGCTTTTGGGCTGGCAGGCCTTTTCTGCAGAGGGGACACTCTTCAGGGGGATAGGACTCGACTTCCATGCTCAAAAGGGAATAAAACGGCACCCCGAAGTCCACCTTGCCTGCGCTCCTGTCCACCAGAGCTCCGACGCCCACCACCTCGCCACCGCAGGACCGGACTATGTCAATCACTTCCTTCACCGAACCGCCGGTAGTCACCACGTCCTCAACTACAAGGACACATTCTCCCGGCTCTATGGAAAAGCCCCTGCGAAGGGTCATCACATCGTTTTCCCTTTCGGCAAAAATGGCCCTTGCGCCCAGAGCCCTTGCCACTTCGTAGGCAACTATTATGCCGCCGATGGCGGGCCCAATTACCGTGTCTACCTTGCTTTCTCTGAAATTTTGTGCCAGCTCCTTCAAGGCTTTTTCGGCAAGCTTGGGATACTGGAGGAGCCTTGCACACTGGAGGTATTTTTCGCTGTGCCTGCCGGAAGTCAGGATAAAGTGCCCGGTAAGCAGCACTCCGGCCTTTTCAAAAATCTCCTGTATTTCTTCGCGCGTCAAGAGTTATCCCCCTTTCAATCGAATATTTTTTCGAGTGCGACTAGTGGGTCTTCCGCCGCCGTCACCGGACGCCCTATGACGATGTAGTCGGCACCAGCCTGTATTGCATCCAGGGGCTTCATAACCCGCTTTTGGTCCAAAGCTGCGGCAAAGGCGGGACGGACCCCGGGGGCTACCACCAAGAAGTCCCTCCCCAAAACCTCCTTTATTTCACGGACTTCCTCGGGAGATGCCACCACCCCGTCCAGTCCTGCTTCCTTTGCCATTTTGGCCAGGGAAAGGACTTGCTGCCGGGGAGACTTTTCTACGTTCATCTCCCTCAGGTCCTCGACGTCAAGGCTTGTGAGCACCGTTACGGCCAGAATTTTGGGCCGCTTTTCGCTATCACTTTCAAAGACCTCCTCAACCGCTTTTTTCGCCCACTCCATCATCTTCCTGCCGCCGGAGGCATGGACATTCAGTAAAAAGGCCCCCAGCCTTGCCGCCTGCTTCACGGCTCCGTAGACGGTATTCGGGATATCGTGAAATTTGAGGTCCAAAAATACCCGGCACCCCTCTTCGTTTATTCTCCTGACGATGGAAGGCCCGGCACCGGTGAAGAGTTCAAGACCCACCTTGAATATCCCCACGCGGTTTTTTAAAAGTCTCACGATTTCAATAGCCTTTTTTTCTTCATTAGTGTCGAGGGCGATTATTACCTTTTTAAAATATTCTTCCACCGGATAAACCCCCTTCAAAATTCCGCATCATTCCTGTGGGCAAGACCCACCAAATCCGAAATTCTCGTCTTAAGGTTTCGCGTTGCATAATCTTCAAGACCGCGGATTATCTTGAGCGGAGCCGCAGGGTCGGAAAAAATTGCACTTCCCACCGCCACCGCACTCGCTCCCGCCAGGATGAACTCTACAGCATCGCGCCAACCGAATATGCCCCCCATGCCTATAATGGGTATCTTTACTGCCTCATAAACTTCGTACACCATCCTCAATGCAATAGGTTTTACAGCTGGACCCGAAAGACCTGCAAAGACCCTCTTAAAGACTGGCCGCTTTTTTTCCACGTCCACCGCCATCCCGAGCATTGTATTTATTAGCGAGACCGCATCCGCCCCCGCTTCCTCCACCGCCAGCGCTATCTCGCGGATATCCGAGACGTTTGGAGAGAGTTTTGCTATTACAGGAAAGGGGGATTGTTCTTTCACAGCCCTTACCACCTCGTAAGCGCTGTCAGGGTGCCTACTGAAAGCCATGCCCCCTTTTTCCACGTTGGGACATGATATGTTGACCTCGAGGGCCGAAATGCCTTCGAGGGGTGAAAGGCGCTGCGCTATCCTCCTGTATTCCTCCACGGTTTCTCCAGCAATATTGACTATAACCGGCACCTGCAAATTTTTAAGATACGGCCACTCATCCCTTATGAAACCTTCAACTCCGGGATTTTCGAGGCCTACCGAATTCAAAAGACCTGCCGGGGTCTCGAAAAGCCTGGGAGGCGGGTTGCCTTCTTTGGGAAGGAGGGTAATGCCCTTCGTAACTACCGCACCGAGCTCATTCACGTCGAACATCCTCGAATACTCCCTGGCAAACCCGAAGGTACCCGATGCTACCATCACGGGATTTTTGAGGCAAATTCCGGCTATCTTTACGCTCAGGTCTACCATATTTCCACCTCTCCCGCTTCGAAAACCGGACCATCCCGGCAGACCTTTTTATATCCCCCTTTGGCGGACTTCACGGCGCACCCGAGGCAGGCCCCAATCCCGCAACCCATCCGCTCCTCCAGCGAAAGGTAGGCGGGGATGCCGCAGGATGCGGCGATCTCTTTCACCTTTAAAAGGAGCATCCTGGGGCCGCAGGCGTACACGATAGCCTTTACTTTTTTTTCGCTTTTCAAATAATCTTCCAAAAGCTCCGTGGGAAAACCCATTTTGCCACAAGTTCCGTCAACGGTGGCGAGTTCCACCGAAAAGCCATAGGATTCGAAAACTTCCATACCAAAAGTTTCCCGTGCCGAGGAAAAGCCCAGGAAGGCCCTACCTTCCAAGCCCGCCACTTTCGAAAGTTTCTTCGCTAAAAAAAGGAGCGGAGCGACTCCTACTCCTCCGCCAACTATTAACGGCAGCGTCCCCGGCAGGGGCAAGGGGAACCCCCTCCCCAGCGGTCCCATGAGATCCAGCACCTCTCCCGGTTTTTTTTGAGATAAAATCGATGTACCTTCGCCTACCACGCGGTATATGATGTCTGCAGTGTCCTTTTTTCTTTGGACATCAGCGATGCTGAAGGGTCTCCTGAGCAGAGGATGTGGCCCTTTGGTGCACTTAACGTGAAGGAACTGGCCTGGATTTGCGCTTTCTGCCACTTTATTGGCGCGGAGACGAAGTAGATATATGCTGTGGGCCACTTTTTCGTTAAGGATGATTTCCGCTTGATGCAACAGGCTTTCCAGAATATCACCCCCCCTTCGAAATGCTCTCTAGCGGAATAATGTCTATGCTTAAAGCCTCAATCGCTCGGTAAAGCGCCCAAGCGGTGTCAAGAGATGTAAGGCAGGGTATCCCTTCGTCCGCTGCAGCCCTCCTTATCTTGAAACCGTCCCTCCTGGACCCACCCCCTCGGCTCAACGTATTAACTACCAAATTAATCTTTCCATTCCTGAAGAGGTCCATTATATTTGGGGAACCCTCTTCCCACTTGTTAACTACTTTTGCATCGATGCCAGCTTCCTTTAATGCTTTTGCGGTACCCTTCGTAGCGTATATTTCAAATCCTAGATTTTTGAATCCTTTCATCAACCTTACTGCTTCGGGTTTGTCCTTGTCGGCCACAGTGACCAAAATTCCGCCGCTTTTTGGTACTCTTACACCCGATGCGAAGAAGGCCTTGTAGAGTGCCTTTTCGAAGGTCCTCTCTATTCCCAGCACCTCGCCGGTGGACTTCATCTCCGGCCCCAGGGAAATTTCTGCCTGCGTGAGCTTGCCGAAGGAGAAGACCGGCGCCTTTATTGCCACGAAGTCCGGCTCGGGCAAAATACCACCCCTGTATCCCAGGCTCTCTAAGGTTTCGCCCAGGGCTATGCGGGCTGCCAGATCCACCATGGGGACACCCGTTATCTTGCTTAGGTACGGCACCGTTCGGCTGGAGCGCGGGTTTACTTCGAGCACGTACACTTCGTCTCCCCGCACTACGAACTGTATATTCAAAAGCCCTTTTACGCCCAGCTTCAGAGCTATCCTCACCGTGTAGTCCACTATTTTCTCCTTCGCCTTTTTACTCAACGTCCTGGGCGGCCAAACGGCTATGCTGTCTCCGGAGTGAATCCCCGCCCGCTCGATGTGCTCCATAATTCCGGGGATGAGGACTTCCTTTCCGTCGCAAATCGCATCCACTTCCACTTCGGTGCCGCAGATGTACCTGTCTATGAGCACCGGCCTTTCCGGCGACGCCTCCACCGCCTCTTCTATATACGCCTTCAATTCGTCCATATCGTAGACTATCTCCATCGCCCGGCCTCCCAGGACGTAGGACGGGCGAACGAGCACCGGAAAGCCTATTTGGGCAGCTTTTTCCAACGCTTCTTCACAGCTTCTCACCGCGTAGCCCTTGGGACGCGGTATCGAAAGCTCGTTTAAGAAGGCGTCAAATTTTTCACGGTCCTCAGCTATATCTATGGACTTTACCGGCGTGCCGAGTATCCTTACACCTCTTTTCGCCAGCTCCCATGATAGGTTGACCGCCGTCTGCCCGCCGAACTGCACCATGACGCCGATGGGTTTTTCGTTTTCGATGACGGCCATCACGTCTTCGATGTGGAGGGGTTCGAAATACAGCCGGTCGGCGGTGCTGTAATCGGTGCTGACGGTTTCGGGATTGTTGTTTATTATTATAGTCCTGTACCCCATCTTTCTAGCCGCCCAGACCGCATGGACGCAGCAGTAGTCGAACTCTATGCCCTGGCCTATCCTTATGGGGCCCGCTCCCAGAATCACGACACTCTCCTTGCCTTCGGGCTTTGCCTCGTTTTCGGTTTCGAAGGTGGAGTAAAAGTAAGGGGTTTCGGCTTCGAATTCCGCGGCGCACGTGTCCACAATTTTGTAGGTGGGCCGGATGGAGAATTTATCCCTGAGCTCCTTTACCTCCTTTTCCGAAAGGCCCGTGTGCTTGGCTATTACTACATCGGGGAACCCCATCCTCTTTGCCTTTTTGAGGAGCCCTTCGCTGAGATTTTTCCCTTCTCTTTTTAATTCAGCTTCAAGCTTAACTATATTTTCTATCTTCCTTATGAAAAATGGATCTATGCCCGAAAGATCCGATATCTCTTCAACGCCGATGCCCCTGCGCAGGGCTTCCGCTATGGCGAAAAGCCTCTCATCGGTGGCTTGCGCGATTTTAACCTTCAGTTCATCTGCGGAAAGTCCCTCGATTTCTTTCAGCGCAAGGTCCACGACCCCCTGCTCCAGGGACCTTACCGCCTTCATGAAGGCCCCTTCTAAAGTCCTGTCTATCGCCATCACTTCTCCTGTGGCCTTCATCTGGGTTCCCAATGTCCTGTCGGCTTCGGTAAACTTGTCGAAGGGCCACCGGGGCATCTTGACTACGACGTAGTCCACTGCCGGCTCGAAACACGCGGTGGTCTTTCCCGTCACGGGATTTCTTATTTCATCAAGGGTAAGGCCTACTGCTATTTTGGCGGCAATCCTCGCTATGGGGTAGCCCGTTGCCTTTGATGCCAGGGCGCTGGACCTGCTAACCCTCGGGTTAACCTCTATCACGTAGTAGCGCCCGGTCTTCGGATCCAAGGCAAACTGTATGTTGCACCCGCCTTCAACACCTAGTGCCCTAATTATCTTCAGCGCCGCCGATCTCAACATCTGGTATTCCTTATCATTGAGGGTCTGGCAGGGCGCCACCACTATGCTGTCGCCGGTGTGGATGCCGACGGGATCTACGTTTTCCATGCTGCAAACAGTTATGCACTGGTCCTTGCTGTCGCGCATTACCTCGAATTCTATTTCCTTCATCCCAAGTAAGCTCTTTTCCAGGAGCACCTGGTGAATGCGGCTCTGTTTCAGTCCTATATCCACGATTTTCAAAAGATCTTCCTCGTCATACGCTATTCCGCCGCCGGTTCCGCCCAGGGTATACGAAGGCCTGACTATGAGGGGAAAACCCGTCTCCCGGGCGAAGGAAAGGGCTTCATCCACGCTGTAAACAATCCTGCTTTCCGGCACCGGCTCGCCTATTTCTATCATCAGGTTTTTGAACATTTCTCTGTCCTCCGCCTTTTTTATAGTCGAAAGGGGAGTGCCGAGGAGCTTTACACCTTCCTCGGCCAGCACGCCGCTTTCGGCAAGCTCCACCGCCAGGTTGAGCCCCACCTGGCCACCCAGGGTCGGCAGAAGGCCATCGGGCTTTTCGCGCCTTATCACCTTTTCGGCAAATTCCAGCGTCAACGGCTCTATATAAACCCTATCGGCGATCTCGGAGTCGGTCATTATCGTAGCCGGATTGCTGTTTATGAGCACTACCTCAAGCCCTTCTTCCTTCAAGGAAATGCAGGCTTGGGTTCCGGCATAGTCGAATTCCGCGGCCTGGCCTATCACTATCGGTCCTGATCCAATTACCATTACCTTTTTTATCGAAGGGTCTTTAGGCATTTTCAATTCCCCCTTTTGCCAGTGCGATGAATTCGTCAAAGAGATGCCCCATATCTAGTGGACCGGGCGAGGCCTCCGGATGGAACTGCACCGAAAATACGCTGTATTTCGGTATCCAAAGTCCCTCAACAGTCCCATCGTTCACATTTACGAAAGTAACTTCAGCCCCTTCCGGAAGCGTCTCAGAATCTACCGCAAAGCCGTGATTCTGGGAGGTAATATACACTTTGTCCTTTCTCAGGTCCTTAACCGGATGGTTACATCCCCGGTGTCCAAATTTAAGTTTGTAGGTATTCGCACCTAAAGCTAGAGCTATTATCTGATGGCCGAGGCATATGCCGAAAAGGGGCAGCTTGCCTAAAAGATCCCTTGTCGTCTTTACGGCGTAATCGGCTTTCTTTGGGTTGCCTGGCCCGTTGGAAATGACGACGCCCACCGGCTCAAAATCGACCAAAACTTTGGCCGGAGTATCCGCCGGGAAAACCGTAACCCGAAAGCCCCTTTCTACCAGCGACTTTACTATGCTCTTTTTTGCGCCCAAATCCAGGACGGCCACCGGCATGCCGTCTTCTCTGCCGTAAGTTTTTATCTCCTTTGTGGTCACCGCTTTCACCAGTTCCTGATCCTCTAAGGCCGGCACCTCGTGCAGAAGTTTCAGGGCTTCTTCCTCCTCCAGTTCGGTAGAAATCACCGCCTTCATGACCCCGCCGTCCTTTATCTTTTTCGCAAGTGCCCTCGTATCGATCCCCTCTATGCCTATTATGCCGTGCCTTTTTAAATAGCCGTCGAGATTTTCGCCGGAGCCGCCTTGAGGATCTCCCCAGGCCTCGCGAACCACCAAGCCCCGAAGGGCGGGCCTTTCCGATTCGGTAAACTCTTCGAAAAAGCCGTAATTTCCTATTAGCGGATAGGTCATCACCACTATCTGCCCCGCGTACGACGGGTCCGTGATCGTTTCCTGGTAGCCCGTCATCCCGGTTGTGAATACCAGCTCGCCCCATGCGGTTCCCGTAAGCCCCAGGGCTTTACCTTCAAAGACGCTCCCGTCTTCAAGGACGAGAATACTTTTCATCGAAGACCTCCTTTAATTTTGGACTTTACATTCAACAGTATTATTTATAATTTTACATTATAATGCATATTTATGCAATCACCGTTTTAATATTGTTTTTCCGAATATACTATCCTTCCTCCCACCATCGTCATGACCGCTTTGCCCTTGAGCTCCCAGCCTTCAAAGGGGGTGTTTTTCCCCTTCGAGAAGAATTTGGCGCTTTCCACCGCCCACTTTTTCTTTAGGTCTATCACCGTAATATCGGCAAGTGCCCCTTCTTTCAGCGCACCGCCCTCTATCTTGAGGATCCTCGCGGGATTTGCGCTCATCTTTTCCACCACTTCTTCGAGGGAAAGTTTTCCCGCGCCGACGAGGAAGGTTAGGACGAGCCCCAGCGATGTCTCGAGTCCAGAAATTCCGAAGGCGGCTTTGTCGAATTCCACATCCTTCTCGTCCATCGAATGGGGAGCGTGGTCGCTGACTATCGCATCGATGGTGCCGTCCTTCAACCCTTCTATCAGAGCCTCTACGTCTTCTTCGGTGCGAAGGGGCGGATTCACCTTCGCATTGGTGTTGTATCCCATAACCGCATCTTCGGTCAAAACCAGGTGGTGCGGGGCAACCTCGCAGGTGACGGGAATCCCCTCCGCCTTAGCCCTTCTTATAATTTCCACCGAACCCTTCGTGCTGACGTGCGCTATGTGAACCGGAGCTCCAGTTTCCTTCGCAAGGATGACGTCCCTTGCGACCATCACCTCCTCGGCGCTGCGCGGTATGCCGGGCAGGCCCAGTAGGGTGGATACGTATCCTTCATTCATTACCCCGCCCGCGGAGAGGGTCGGATCCTCGCAGTGGTCTATTACGACCTTACCGAAATCCCCGGCATACATCAGTGCCCTCCTCATGAGCGACGCATCGGAAACGCAATTTCCGTCATCGGAAAATGCCACAGCTCCCGCCATCGCCATCTCGCCCATCTCGGCAAGCTCCCTGCCTTCACGCCCTTTGGAGATGCAACCTATGGGGAAGACGCGGGAAAGCCCCACCCTTTCCGCCTTCGATGCAATGTAGCTCACCATTGCGGCATTGTCCACCGGCGGCACGGTATTGGGCATGCAGGCTATCGCGGTAAATCCTCCGGCTGCCGCACTCTTCGCACCGCTTTCTATGTCCTCCTTGTATTCCAGGCCCGGATCGCGAAGGTGGACGTGCATGTCCACAAGCCCCGGAACTACCAGAAGTCCCGATAGGTCAATTACCTTGGCATCCTCAGCTTTTATGTCTTCACCGATCAGGGTTATCCTTTCACCATCTATCAAAACGTCCAAAATCCCATCCAGTCCTCGGGAAGGATCCAAAACCCTTGCGCCTTTTAGCAGGACCTTCAATTCCTTTCACCTCCGATCAGCATATAGAGCACCGCCATGCGGACAGCCACTCCGTTTTTAACCTGCTCGTTTATTAGCGATTGTGGACCATCCATGGCGGCAGAACTCAGCTCTATCCCCCTGTTTACCGGTCCGGGGTGCAGCAAGAGCGCATCCTCTTTTGCCAGTCTCAACTTCTCTTCGTCTATGCCGTAGAACTTGAAGTACTCGCCGGGCGTCGGGAACATGGCCTTCTTTTGGCGCTCCAGCTGAATTCGAAGCGGCATCACCACATCGGCATCCCTCACGGCATCTTCCACGCCCTTTGCCAGGACCGCCCCTAACCTTTCCACTTCTGCGGGAATCAGCGTGCCGGGACCTGCCACGTACACTTTCGATCCCATTTTGGTAAAGCCGAAGATGTTGGAGCGGGCTACCCTGCTGTGCAGTATGTCTCCGACAATAGCCACCTTCAGTCCTGAAAGCGTCCCCTTTTTCACCAGCACCGTGAGCATATCAAGAAGCGCCTGCGTC
The DNA here is from genome assembly GCF_001562425.1 of Fervidicola ferrireducens. Taxonomy (GTDB): domain Bacteria; phylum Bacillota; class Thermosediminibacteria; order Thermosediminibacterales; family Thermosediminibacteraceae; genus Fervidicola; species Fervidicola ferrireducens. The sequence continues at coordinate 20,071 of NZ_LOED01000027.1, read as the reverse complement.
GGATGTTCGTGGGTGCCATCTCCCGCATTTATAACCGGAACCCTTACGTGGCGGGCTAAGAATTCCGCGGCCCCCGCGGATTGGTGGCGGATCACGATGGCATCTATCGCCATCATCTCTAACGTCTTCGCCGTATCTTTCAGCGTTTCCCCCTTCTGGACGCTGCTCCCCGACGCTGAAAAATTGATGGTATCTGCGCTCAGGTACTTGGCCGCAAGTTCGAAGGAGTTCCTCGTCCTGGTGCTGGGCTCGTAAAACAGGTTCACCACAGCCTTTCCTCTAAGGGTGGGGACCTTTTTGATGTCCCTTTCCATGATTTCTTTTAGCGAGAGCGCCTGGTGGAGGATAAGCGAAATTTCCTCTGCCTCAAGTTCCCTTATGCCGAGAAGGTGTCTTTTTTTCAGCAAAATCCTTCCCTCCTTCAAATTTAAAAACCCTGCCGGTGAGACGGCAGGGTACGAAAGCCAGCTTACGAAAAAAGCCTTCCTCCGTCAGGCGGAGAAAGGCTGTACTTTCATCTTTTTCTTCCCAGCTTTCACCTTACCAGCCTCACGGGACCAGTTTAAAGGTGAACGACCGTTATTCGATTTGTTTTTGATTAGAATAACATAGAACTAAGCATTTGTCAACATGAAGATTTATGGTATGATGTTTCAAAGATATGCTATTATAAATATTAAAGAGACGAAAAAGGGTGAAGATGAAATGAACATTCAATCCCTCAAGTCTTTTATAGCTATTGCAGAAACAAAATCCATGTCCCGGGCTGCGGAGCTCCTATTTGTTACACAACCCGCTTTGAGTCAGCAAATAAAACAATTAGAAACGTATTTTTCAGTGCAATTACTCGAGAGAACCAATCGAGGTATTAAATTAACCGAAGCAGGTAAAATCCTCTACGAACATGCCCGACAAATAGTAACACTTTACCAAACCCTTGAGAAAGAAATGGAAGATTTTCGGGCATCGATAACAGGGAGCTTAACAGTCGGAGCATCATCCATTGTAGGAGGTTACGCAGTGCCATGTAGCATTTTCATTTTTAAAGAAAAATATCCGGAATCGCACATTACGCTAAAAGTAGGAAATAGAAGACAAATCTTAGAGGATCTCAAAAACGGCACAATAGACGTTGCTATTGTTGAAGGTGAAAAGCCTGACGGAAATTTATTTTCAAGCGAAATTGGAAATGATGAAATGGTCGTCATAGCGCCCAATAGAAAACCTTGGGATGAACGAAACATTTTGAGTTTAGACGAATTTTTAAAACAACCTTTAATTATGCGAGAAGAAGGTTCTGGAACAAGACAAATGATAGAAAAATATCTATCAAGATTGGGAATAGATAAAAACCAACTGAATGTAGTTATGGAATTAAGCAGCGCTGATTCAATCAAAGCCGCGGTGGAAGCCGGACATGGTATATCGATTATGCCGAAACTGGCTTTAAAAAAAGAACTATACAATAAAACTCTTGTGGCTTTAAAAATAGAAAATATAACATTATTTCAAAAAATTCATATAGCTTATAAACATGAAAAAGCTCAAAGCAATGTGGCTAAAGCCTTTATAAAGTTCATGCATTCCCCTAACCGCGGCTTTTGTTAGCCTGAGAAGGTATGGTTATTGTCAATTTCCATATACCGTTGTCCACTTCTTCAACCCTGCTTTTAAGTCCTCTCCTCTTCATCTCTTCTACTATTGTCGTAACAGCACAACTGTGGTCGGTAAGAAAGACTATACTGTCTCCCGGCTGCAGTTTTTTTATTTTTGACTGCACTTTAGAATTAGGTATGGGACACATATCTCCCAGTGCATTTATAAAATATTCGGCCATTGTCTTCACTCCTCCGGCACGTCCTTGAAAACAGCTCTCACGATACTTTTCGATATAAAATCTTCTCAGCAAGCGAACAAAAATCCACTTCAAGCTCCTCACACTGCAAACTCTAGAATCTTAGTTATAAGTTTAGCTTATAGCAATATAAATTTTATTAATTTTACATCTGAACATACTTATTGTATTTTAGTAATAGAGAAAGTGATATCCTTCACTTTGAGAAAGGAGGTGTAAAAGTGGAGCAACAGGCTCAAACTTCTTTAAAATCAAAGTTGCAAAGCATTAAATCAAAACCCGCAGCTAAAAAGAAAAATCAAATCGGATACGGTATTGTTCTTCTAGCATTAATTATAGCATTTGGAGTTTTTTTGGCCAACATAAAAACAATGCTCGCTATTAGGTGGATGATAGGGATAGCTCTGGGCTTCGTTTTACAGCGTTCAAGATTCTGTTTTACCGCAGCCACCAGAGACCCATTCTTGACCGGGAGTACTTCCCTGCTCAGGGCGGTTATCGTAGCAATTCTCGTAGCGCTGATAGGTTTTTCTGCAATACAGTACAGCGCTTTTTCGGCCGGAAAACCCGTCCCCGGCAATATAAGCCCTGTTGGTATCCACACGCTGTTAGGCGGGATCATATTCGGCATCGGTGCAGTCATTGCTGGTGGATGTGCTTCCGGAACTCTTATGCGAGTCGGCGAAGCCTATATGATGAATCTTCTCGCACTCGTTTTTTTCATAATCGGTTCAGCCTTCGGCGCGTATCATTTTGGCTGGTGGAAAGCAAATGTCATAAAAAACTCACCGGCTGTGTTTTTGCCAGATGTCCTGGGTTGGCCATTAGCATTCTTCGGCTCCATCCTGGCACTATTCGGCCTTTACTACCTAGCTCTGTGGTGGGATTATAGGAAGGCCGAATAAAAAAGATGCGATTTAAAATCCATTGAGATTATAAATCAACGAAAGGGGTATCGAACATGGCAGAAGTTCATCTTGATTGCTTGGGTGAGGCTTGTCCTGTCCCACTTATAAAAACCCAAAACAAATTAAAGGAGTTAAATGTAGGAGATATACTGATAGTCGAAATAGACCACAGCTGTGCTATGAAGAACGTTCCCGAATGGGCAAGAAAAGAAGGCTACCCAGTGGAAATCGAGGAAATCGAAGAAGGTCATTGGTACATCTACATTGAAAAAACAAAATAAGGGGGGTCGTTGTGAGTAAATTTAAGGAAGAATCCGAAAAGTTGAAGAGAGCCTTATTAAAGGACCCTTTCCCCTACTGGCTGGGTGCAATATTTCTTGGATTATTGAATATAGTTATATTCATATTGACGAATCACGGCTGGGGTGTAACCACTTCCATTGCTCACTGGGGGGCATGGCTGGCAAAGGCTCTCGGCGCTTCCCCTGAAAAGTGGGCCTTTTATCAAAGCGAAGCAAACGCAAAAGCCCTATCGGGAGGATTTTTGCAGGACGGTGGCTCTATTCAAAATCTGGGTATTATTGTCGGAGCTTTACTCGCTGTTTTACTCGCTTCCCAGTTCAGAGTTAAAAAGATTAAAAGTTACAAGCAGGTTATAGCCGCAATTTTAGGCGGGCTCATGATGGGTTATGGCGCAAGGCTCTCCTACGGTTGAAACATTGGGGCACTTTTTAGCGGCACGGCTTCGATGTCGCTTCACGGTTGGATTTTCTTCCTAGCCATGTTCATCGGCGCCTATCTGGGCTCAAAACTTCTCGTCAAGTATTTCCTTACTTGATTTTCGGCGGGGGTTACCCCCGCCGAGCTCATGAGCAGAAAAAATTTCTCACAAGGAGGAGCTGCAATGCCGAAAAATATTGAATATTATGACGTTGTAGTCATCGGCGGTGGACCCGCCGGCATGACAGCTGCTATTTACTGTGGAAGAGCAAGATTAAAAACAATTTTATTGGAAAAAAACTTACTTGGAGGCCTTGCCACCTATACAAATGAAATAGAAAACTATCCTGGATTCCCTGAAGGAAGCACCGGCAACGACTTAATGAAGCTTTTCGAAAGACAAGTTAAAAAATTCGGCGTGAAGATAAAGTACGCGGATGTAACGGGTGTAGAGTTAGAAAGTGAGACGAAAGTCGTAAAAACATTCAGAACTGATTATCATGCAAAGGTAGTTATCATCGCAACCGGCGGAAAGCCCCGACTTACTGGTGCAAAAAACGAAGAGAAATTTCTTTTCGGCAAAGGCATTTCTTTCTGTGCCACTTGCGATGCTGCTTACTACACCGGCAAAGACGTACTGGTTGTGGGTAGCGGAGATGCTGCCATTGAGGAATCTATATTTTTGAGCAGGTTTGCAAATAAAATATATATTTCCGTAATTCACGATGTTGGAATAATGGATGCAAATAAAGTGGCTCAGGAAGCCGCTTTAAAAAACGAAAAATTACATTTTATTTGGAACACAATGGTAGATGAGTTTGTGGGAGACGACAAATTGGAAACTGTAATTTTACGGAACGTAAAGACTAACGAAAAAATTCCCGTAAAGGTGGATGGTTGCTTCTTGTTTATCGGGTATGTACCAAATACAGATATCTTTAAAGGTATACTCGACATGACCGAAAGAGGATATATAATAACAAATGAGAAGATGGAAACTAACATTCCCGGAGTATTCGCGTGCGGAGATGTCAGAGAAAAAATTTTAAGGCAAGTTGCAACTTCTGTCGGAGACGGGGCTATTGCAGGCTTTATGGCCGAAAAATACATCGCAGAAACTGAAACTTTTGAAAAGGAATTTAAAGGGGTAAAAGGACCTCAGCTAGTTTTTTGTTACGATCCTACCGATGCTTTGTCACGGGACAAAATGACCATAATTGAAGAGTACGGCAACCATCATCCCGAAATAAAATTAAACAAGATCGACGTTTATAAAGGGAAGGGACTTGCGCAAAGGTTGGGTATAAAAGGTGAACCTTGTTTAGTTCTTTTATTTGATGGGGAAATAAAAGAAATAATCCCTCTTGTGGAAATTACAAAAAATTCCTTAGAAGAAAAAGTAAGAACATTAATACCAAGTTAAAAGCCCGGTTGTCCGGGCTATTTTTCTTTCTCAAGCTTTTCCAAAAATGCTATAATTATCGACTTTAACAAAGCTGCAGCGGGAACCGCCAAAATTAATCCCCACAATCCGAAAAAAGTTCCGCCAACCAATAACGAAAAAATAACTGTTACCGGATGCAAACCCAGATTTTCCCCCATTATATGTGGAGATATTATTCCGCTTTCTAGTTGCTGGATCAAGGCAAAAACAATCACTATCCAAAATATCTTGCCTGGATATTTAAGGAGGGCTATAGCTATAGCCGGCATTGCCCCGATAATCGGCCCGAAATAGGGGATGATATTGGTTATTGCCGAAAGAATTCCTATTAAAAGCGCATAATCTATCCCCAATAAATAAAGCGCAGCGCTGGTCAATATCCCAACAATAAAACTTACGGTAAGCTGTCCCCTTATATAGCGCCCTAAAGCGGAGTCTATTTTCCTCATCCAACGGAAAAGACCATCACGATAGGCGGACGGAACGTACATTGCCATACTTTTTTTAAGCTCGTCCAAATCTTTCAGAAGGTAAAATCCGATTATCGGACCAAGTATAAAGCTGAATAAACCTGAAAAAAGCCCCGGCAATCTATTGGTTAAATTCTGCAAAACACTCATTAACCTGTTTTCCAGTTGAATTATATTCCTATCTATAACCTCCTGCATTCCAATCGGCAGATTATCCCTGTATCCTTTTTTAAAAGTGTTGAAAAAGCTTTGTACTTGTTTAGCATAAAAGGGGATGCTCTCTATCAATTTATTTAACTCCGATATTATTACTGGAATTACGCAAAACATCGCAACCGCTACTGAACAAATTAGAATGAAATATATCAATGCAACTGCCACTTTTCTTTTAAAACCTTTATTTGTCAAATAGACCACTATAGGGTTGAGGATGTAAGCAGTAAGCACTCCAATACTACACGGAAGCAATACATTGTAGATTTTTCCCCTTACTTTATATATAAGGACAGCCAACAAGCTTAACGCAATAAATAAAAAAAGCCGGCATAAAAAATTCCGGTCAATACTATATTTTACATGCATTTAGTCATCACTCTTTTTCACCAACTCGCTTTATTAACAATGTGCCTTTCTTTTTTAATCCTCGTGAAATCCTATAAAGTTTTTTCCCGGCTCGCAACGCCGATGAAGGTCCTAAGATGACCGTTATCAAGGTGCCTGCCAAAAAACCTGCAAAAAGCCCCCCAAAAAACCCAGGTCTCATTATAAAAGCACTACCTCCCTTTCACTGCTTCGTTTTCCCCGTAAGGTAATAGAGTTCCATCATCCGCCAGTTCATAAATCGTCACTTTATTGTGGTTTACGGAAAACTCTACGTAACAATCCCAGCAATAATACTGATTGTTACCAACCTTACCGGTAGAATTTCCACCGCACAGAGGGCAATTCAATTCTTCCACCTTCTTAAAATTGTAATACCTTTTATATTTTCTCCAAAACTTGCAAAAAATACACCTTTTTTATTCCAAATGAGCCGTTTCGTTAACCTTAATTATGAAAGAACCATCGCTACATACATCACCGCTGTCGTCCAAGTTTACTACGGTAATCGAAGCATTGCTTATTTTGAATTTCCAAAAATGTTTGATATCCAAGTCCAAAATGCTCATCAAAACTGCCCTTATCGGACCGGCATGAGTAACAACCAAAATGTCCTCGTTTTTGTGTTCTTTGGCAGTTTTCCTCAAGAATCCCACTACCCTTTGGGTTAATTCTCTCAAATTTTCGCCCTCCGGCGGTCTTATTTCACCCGGGTCATTTAACCACATAGGAAACTCTACAGGGTATTTTTTTTGTAATTCTTCATACGAATGTCCTTCCCATTTACCGAAATTGAGCTCCCTCAGTTCCTTTATACAAATTACGTCAAGGCCGCGTGGACTTGCAATCGCAAGTGCCGTCTCATAGGCCCTTTTAAGGTCGCTAGAATAAACGGCACTAAATTTTTCTCGCTCCAGGGCTTTTGCAAGTTTTTTGGCCTGTTTCCTCCCTTTTTCGCTAAGAGGGATATCCTTTTGACCTTGATATAAAAAATTTCTATTCCATAGCGTTTCACCATGTCTGACTAAAAATATCCTCGCCAAGGCTCTTTCCCCTTTCAAAGTTTCCCTAAGATGAAAAAGATATAAAGGGCTGCAATTTCGGAGAATTCATTGACCGCACCATAGGTATCTCCCGTCATGCCTCCAATTTTCTTTGATATGTATACCGAAAACAAAAGGCCGGATATAAAACTTAGAATAGCCAAAATTATCCCGTTAAATTCCCCTGCTGCAAAAGCCAATATTAAACAAAAAATTGTGGAGAAAACAAGCTGAAAAGGAGATTTGTTCTGATTGAACACTTTACCAAGTCCTTTTTCCCTGATGTAAGGGAAAAGGACGACAGACCAGGTCATAACCCATCGCGAAATCACCGGAAATATAAAAAGCAGTTTCGGCCTGAACCAAAGGGGCACAGAAACCAAAGCGGAATACTTTAATAAAAAAAGGGCAACAACCCCCATTACTCCGAAAGCACCCAGCCGACTGTCCTTCATCACTTCGAGCTTTCCGTTTTTTTCTTTCCCGCAAAAAAGTCCATCCATCGTATCCGCAAAACCGTCTATATGTAAACCACCCGTAATCACCGCTTCAACAACCACTATCAAGCACGCCAGTGCCGGAGCCGGAAGGTAATTTTGCAAAATAGTATCAACCAAAGCCAAAACAATCCCGATAACGGCTCCTACTACCGGAAAGTAGGGTAAAGAACGGATTATGTCTTTCTCTTCAAATTTTAAATGAGGCAACGGAATCCTCGTCAAAAACAAAAGAGCAATGTAAAAGCCCATTATTTCACACCCTCGCTATTATTAAAATCAAGATAAATTCACCCGCAATTAGTCCCAGTATTGCAGTATATATGCTAAGTTTTACCGAAAGTTTTATGTCCTCCGGGTCTATATCCCTCTTTTTTTCACCCATATAAGGGCAAAAATTTAGTTGGCCCGAATAAGAATTCCATCCCCCGAGGCGAATGCCGAGAGCTCCGGCAACGGCCGCCTCAGGAATCCCCGCATTGGGACTTTTATGCTTTCCAGCATCTTTCAGCATAGTCCTTAAAGCGTTTTTGCCGTCGAGCTTCAGAAAAAAAGATGCCGCTACAATTAAAATACCACCCAACCGTGCCGGAACGTAATTCAAAATATCATCCATTTTTGCCGAAAACCATCCGAAGTTTATGTATTTTTCGTTTCTGTAGCCTACCATCGAATCTAGAGTGCTCGCGGCTTTAAAAGCCAGGGCAAGGGGCGCTCCACCAATAAATGCGTAAAACAGAGGTGATATAATTCCGTCGACGGTATTCTCTGCTACCGTCTCAACCGTCGCCCTGCATATCTCTTCCAAAGGAAGCTTATCGGTGTCCCTGCCTACAATACCTCCGAGCCGAACCCTTGCATTTTTCATGTTGCCTGCTTTTAACTCTGCCAGTATTGCAAGAGCTTCTTCAGCTAAATTTTTTGTGGCAATTGATGTATATACCAGCCATACCGACAATGTAAATCCCAACCAATAATTAATTTCATAACATGCTCCTATTATTGCTGAGGTCATGAAATACACCGTGGGAACAGTTAAAATCCATAGAATAATTCCCGCCACTTTAAGCCCTATAGGGGTCTTAAAAATGCCGTAAAGAATCCTTTCCAAAAAAGTTATTAGTTTCCCAATGAGAACTACAGGATGAGTGGGGCGAACAGGGTCACCCAGCAGCAGGTCCAAAACGAAGGCTAAAAAAATTACTATCGCCTGAGTAGATTCTATCATTCTATTTATCCACCTTCTCGCTCAACGCCCGGATTAAAATTTCGTTTGCCCTTCTATCTTTAACCGCCACCCTAAAATATGTATCGTCCAAGAAAGCAAAATCGCTGCACGTCCTTATCAATATTCCCTTCTTGAGAAGTTCCCGCGCAAGAAAACTCGCTTTAAAATTCCCTGTTATTTTAACCAGAATAAAATTTGCCGCTGGTTTGAATGGCTTAAAGAAATTGAATTCTTTTAAATTCCGCCATAAAAAATCCTTTTCCCTAAAAATGTACTCCCTGGTCTTTTTTATATAGTCCTCATCCTTGAGAACTTCTTTCCCAACGGCAGCTGCAAACGTATTTACATTCCATGGATCTTTGAGTTTTTCAATCTTATCGATTAATTCCTCGCCTGCAATTGCAAATCCTATTCGCAAGCCGGGTAAAGCAAAAAATTTCGTCAATGAACGTAATACTATAAAATTGGGATTTTTAATGACATCTTTGCTCAAACTCTCGTGTTCACCTATGAAATCTATGAAAGCCTCATCCAGAAGCAGAAAAGCACCTTTTCTTTTCGTTTCCTCCATAAGTGTTTTGATGATTTCTTTTTTTACAAGGTTCCCCGTAGGATTATTGGGATTACAGATTATCACCAATGCCCCGGAGGATATTTTTTTTATTACCGATTCCACAAAAGCGTTGTCCCACACGAATTCATTTTTCGTCATGTCCAAAAGGTCCAGCTCGATTCCTCTATTTTTTGCTGCCAGAGCATATTCGGTAAATGTAGGTGAAGGTATTATGACCTTTGAAGGCCTTAAGGTTTCAAGAACGAGATTAATGAGTTCCACGGACCCGTTCCCCGGAAGTACGTTTTCTTCGCCCACACCGTAGTAAGAGGCAGCCGCTTTTCTGAGCTCCCGCTGCTTTGGGTCGGGGTAATAAATTATGCTGTCGATATTTTTCTTTATAATTTCTCTCACCGAATCGGGAAATCCAAGGGGATTTATGTTCGCGCTAAAATCCAACAGGTCTTTATGACTAATCCCGATTTCCCTAATAGCCTCGTAGATATTACCGCCGTGAAATCTTGTTTCCATAAATATCACCGCCTGCTTACAAGACTAGCGGACCTCTATTTTCTATTTCCGTCCTGATTATCCTGTATTCTTTTCCGTAATGTTTCATTATGGTTCTCAACCCTTCGAAGAAGTTTTTGTCCGGGGTGAAGTTTCTTTCGAAGAATATACCGACCGCCGAGCCGCTGTGAGCGATGTTGACCCCAAAAGCGCCGCACTTTTTGCTCAGAGCTATCGCATCTTCCAAAAAGGGCTTATGCAATATCTCCTGGTGGGCTACAGCGCTTTTAACCATGGCCTCTCCAAGCAGTCTAAAATCCTTTTTCGCGAAAGCCTGTCTGACCAGATATAGGGCTTCCTCTACTGCCGGTTCCTTTTTTCTATTTAACTGCTCGAGGTCTTTTCTGCTGTTAAACGTTATCGTATCTACTTCCTCCTCAGGAACAATTATATAAACGTTCATCGGGGGGAGCTGCCCAAGACTTTCTCTCCATGTCCCCCGAAGGTGGTCGAAAATCACGCATCCCTTGTACATCACGCCATCGCTCGGTTCTATAGACAAAGCTATATCTGCCACAAGGTCCGGCGATATATTCTTGTTTATAGCTTTGGCAGCGGCAAAACAAGCTGCCACAATATCGGCAGTACTTGAAGAAAGACCCTTTCCAACAGGTATTTGAGATATGATGCGCAGGCTAAAATCTGTTTCATAAAACCCCCAAAAATCCAGGAGCTTCCTTACGGCATACCAAGTTTTTCTTTGTTCTACCGACACGTTTTTTTGATTTGCGGCAAACTCGCCTTCTTGCCTTTCGATCAACTTAATTTGCACCGTCGAATAAAGGGCAACGGGACAGGTTATAAGAAAGTTTTTTCCATTTATCATCCCCTGTACTATCTCACCGCAGCTTGCAGGACACCGAGCTTCCCCAATCAAATTTCTCACTCCTGAACCGCCTTTACTTAATCTTTATGGGTATGCCTGAAACCATAAAATACACCTCATCGGAGGTTGCAGCTATTATCTGATTTACTTCTCCGAGCAGGTCTCTATAAAACCTCCCTAGAGGATATTCCGGCACCAACCCCAACCCCACCTCGTTCGAGACTATGATAACCTTTTGTTTTAAACTTTTTGCTAATTTTAACATATTTTCGACTTCGTCAATGTATGCTTTTCTTAAATATTCCCTCTCCGTTTCATCTTCCACATCAACAGAACAAACCCAATTGGATGTTAGCAAGGCCATGCAATCGATAAGGATAGCATCGTATTCATCGTAATTATTTCCATCTTCTTTTATATGTTTTAAGACCTTCGATAAAAATTTATGTTCCTCGAAAGTTTTCCATGTTGAAGGTCTCCTTTTTCTGTGAATCGAAATGCGATGGTTCATCTCCTCATCTAAGGCCTGGGCTGTTGCTATGTATATTACTTTTTCCCCCATCTCTCCTGCTTTTTTCTCTGCAAAGCGACTTTTCCCGCTGCGGGCTCCACCCGTGACAAAAATTATCTCCACTGTATTTCATCTCCCGATTCAGTTTCAAAGTCTGAAGTCTTTTTTGCTCTTTCTCAGCAAAAGATACAGGAAAAACGGGCCACCGAAAAGCGCCGTAAGTATACCTACCGGCAACTCTGTAGGGGCTATGACGATTCTCGACACCGTATCGGCCAGCATAAGATAAAGTCCTCCTGCTAAAGCCGACATGGGATACAGTTTCCTGTGGTCAGGGCCAACCACCATCCTCATTACATGGGGTATTATAAGCCCCACGAAACCTATTACTCCGCTCACCGAAACTGCAGAAGCAGTCAAAAGCGATGCCGCAGCTAGACTTATTTTTTTCAGTAATTCTATATCTACCCCGGTAAAAAAAGCCGTATTCTCGCCCAATTGAAAAATATTCAATGCCCGAAGGTTGCATATTCCGACCAAAAAGCCTATGGCTCCGTAAGGTAGGTTCATGTATACTTCTTTCCACCCCTGCGATGAAAAGCTTCCCAAAAGCCAAAAATAGATTTGATGCAGCTTTTGGTCGCTAAAATACATTAAAAATGACACCAGAGCCGATATGAAGCTGCTTACCGCTATCCCCGACAGCAAGAGAGTGTTGGAATTTGTCCTGCCGGCAATACCCGCAACCATGTAAACAATTATTACAGTCATGAGAGAGCCCAAAAAGGCAAACAGGGGTATGGGCCCCAATCCCATAATACTTACTCCAGAAAATAACAAAATAGCCAGGGCCGCTCCCAGAGACGCACCGGATGATGCGCCGATAATGTAAGGATCGGCAAGGGGATTGCGGAAAATTCCCTGATAGATTACTCCCGCTGCCGAAAGTTCAGCTCCAACAAGGAAGGTCAAAATTATCCTAGGAAGCCTCAATTTTAAAATTATAACTTCATGGGATTGTGACCACATAGGAGCCAATTTATTTTGCAAAACCGGAATTCTGCTAAGTATAATTTTTAAAATCTCTGAGGGTGGGACACTGACTGCCCCTACCCCCAGCGAAAAGAAACTTCCGACTAACGTTAGAGCCAGCAAAAGTAGGTATATTTTCACAACCCTTTTTTTTGCGTCCATCCGATAACCCTCGTTAATCCTTAAAAATTTCCGGGTGAATTATTTTTGCGAACTGTTCAAGCCCATCCACCAATCTGGGAGTGGGCCTTTGTATTATATTTTCATCGACGTAATATACTTTGCCTTCCTTTATAGCTTTTATATTTTCCCAGCCCGGACGTTTGATTATATCTTCCTTCGTCTGATTGCTGCTCCCGTGATGGGAGAAAATTATTATGTCCGGATTTTTTTCTATGATCATCTCCTGACTGTATTCGGGATACGGCTTTGCCGCGTCGGATGCGACGTTGATACCTCCCGCCTTTTCGATGAGGTCATGGACGAAGGTACCAGGTCCTGCGGAAGTGATAGGTGACGGCCATAGTTCGTAAAACACTTTCGGCCTTTTGTCCTCCGGTATTGAAGAAACTTTTTCTTCGATGACTTTAACCCTGGATTTCAGACTAGCCACAAGCTCTTCAGCCTGCTCTTCTCTATTTGTAACTTTTCCAACTAACAACAGTGCGTCAAAGACCTCATCTATATTTTTCGGATTTAACACCAAGACAGGGATTTGCAACTCTTCCAGCTTTCTCACCGGTTGCTCGTGCATGCTCGTTGCCAAAACTAAATCCGGTTTTAACGATAAAACTTTTTCTATATTGGGATCTGCAAACCCGCCTATCTTTTCCTTTTGTTTTGCCTCCTCAGGGTAATCGCAATAATCGGTGACGCCTACAACTTTATCGCCGAGTCCCAGGGCAAATAGGATCTCGGTATTGCTGGGAGCAAGAGATATTATGCGCTCGGGTTCTTTCTCGATTACTACCTCTCTGCCCATCTGATCCTTTACCGTCAATGGATATGTATTGCTGGAGCTCTCGTTGGTATCGGTTTTGGAATTCGACTTGCAGGATGCCAAAGTTATAGCAATTGCTATTGTTAGGATAACAACGAGCATTTTGTAAAGGGAGAATTTCCTTTTCACAATCTTACCCCCCGTATTTTGATTTACTTAAAAAATAATCCCGGCCTTTCAGAGCCGGGAAAAATTCTTCTAAAACGCAGTACTCCCCCTTTCCTCCGAAGGCTTCGTACTAGAAAACCAACAGGCAGGTCTCCTGGCTTCCGGTTCATCTTCCCTGCGCCTTCCCAGGACTTTTCATCCCAGTGGCCTAGCAGTTCATCCCCGGTTACAGTGGCGGGACCGCTCAGGACTTTCACCTGATTCCCTTTTAAACCCTAAGGGTACCTGTTGGCAGTTATTCATTTTCCTTAAATTATTATACTTCAAAAACAGATACTCTCCAAGTTATTTAATTTCCTCTAAAACTTTATTTAACATTTCCTTTATTTCAGCGGGGCTTTCCATTTCCAAAGCTTTATCCGCGATTTGCTTGGCTTGCTCGAAGGTTAAAGATCTAATAACCTTTTTGACCTGCGAAATGGAAGTGGCACTCATAGAAAATTCGTCAAGACCCATCCCCAGAAGTATTGGGGCAGCAAGCGGATCGCCCGCCATTTCCCCGCACATGCCCGTCCATTTCCCCGCCCTGTGGGAGGCGTCGATTACGTTCTTTATCAACCTCAACACCGCTGGATGGAAGGGCTCATACAGGTTTGCGATTTTCTCGTTCATCCTGTCTACCGCCAGTGTATACTGGATGAGGTCATTGGTGCCAATACTGAAGAAATCAACTTCCTTTGCGAGGATGTCGGCAGTTATCGCAGCCGATGGAATTTCCACCATTATACCTACTTCCAAGTTTTCGTCAAAAGGTATACCTTCCCGCCTTAGTTCGTCTTTTGCTTCTTCCAAAATCGTGTTTGCTCTTCTTAATTCGGATAAGCTGGAAATCATCGGATACATTATCTTAATATTTCCGTAGTGGCTGGCCCTCAGAATAGCCCGCAATTGAACCTTAAAAAGTTCTGGATTGTCAAGGCACATTCTAATCGCCCGCCAGCCCAGGAACGGATTTAGCTCTTCGGGCATTTCGAGAAAAGGCAGCTTTTTATCCCCACCGATGTCAAGAGTCCTAATTATTACAGGCCTTGGATTCATAGCTTCTGCTACTTGTTTGTAAGCTTGAAATTGTTCCTCTTCGTCGGGGAGGGTTTCCCTGTCCATGTAAAGAAATTCAGTCCGGTAAAGACCTATACCTTCGGCGCCGTGCTCAAGCGCCCCTTTCACATCTTTTGGCGTCCCGATATTGGCTGCCAATTCTACACGCCTTTTGCCGTCTTTTGTTTCAGCGGGAAGATCTTTCAATTTTTTCAATTCTTCCTTATACCTTTGATACTCGAGTTTTAATTCGTTGTATTGTCGCAAAGTATCCTCACTTGGATTCACTAAGACTATACCCTTATTTCCATCGACTATGACGGTATCTCCTTCTGAGACTTCATTAGAAATGCTGCCCAATCCCACTACCGCCGGGATTTCCAAGGACCGGGCCATTATTGCCGTGTGAGAGGTCCTGCCTCCCATATCGGTGGCAAAGGCCTTTACTTTTTCCTTATCCATCTGCGCGGTATCCGAAGGAGTCAAATCCCTTGCAATGACGATGACTTCTTCGGCCAAATCTGCCAGGGATTGAATCGGGATACCAAGCACATTCTTTATTAGTCTTTCACTTACATCTTTTATATCGGCTGCCCTTTCCTTGAGGTACTCGTCTTCCATACTATTGAACATATCAACGTATTTTTTCGCCACCTGACTTATGGCGTTTTCCGCAGTTATTCGCTCACTTTTTATTTTTTCCCTTATCTCATCCATAAACATAGGGTCATCTAAAACCATGATGTGGGCGTCGAAAATCTGAGCCTTGTCTTTTCCAAGCTCACGCTCGGCCTTCTCTCTAATTTTTATCAGCTGCTCCCTGGACTTTGCAATACCTTCTTCCAAACGTTTTATTTCACCGACAATTTTCTCTTCAGCAATATTAGCCGTCTCTATCTTAATTTCGACTTCTTTTAGCACAAAAGCTTTTCCTATTTCGATGCCCGGCGAAGCCGCAATACCCTGATACATCATATCCCTGGTCATCTAAACTGTATAAAACTGTATAAAAATACAGTTTAGACGGCTGGGCTATTTATAGTCCGCCCTTTCAGAGAGTGCTCATTCCCAGCAGGCGGTATTTAAGCACTCCCATAGCCCCTGCCCCAAGAAGCAGGAACTCGCGCCCTTATCCAGGTCTCCCCACTTGCCCTGAATGTAATACTCCCTTCAGGACAGAGATGTCTCTTAAAACTTTCCCAGGGGAGAGTGGCGTTACCACCGCTACCTTGAGAACTCGCCAGAGTTTATAGCTTTCGCTACAGGCATTAACACTTGTTCCATCCAGAGGTATTAGTGCCTCCCCCGGCTCACTCCCAAGGCTTTTTATCAGTTTTATCGCTTCGTCTATTTCTTTTAGTTGCCTTTTCTTTAGTTGTTTGTTCTTAACCGTCCTCTTTACGTGCTCTTTTAATTCTTCCAGTTCGTCGGCATCTAATTCTTTTAGAATTGCCATATACCCTTCGGGAATTTGCTCTTTTAATCCAAGCCCCCTTCTTGCTATGACATACGCTGCTGCCACGTCCTTGCTTATCATATACTGCGGTGCATACTTCAGCATCCCTATCACTGATGTGTAGGCAGGATTGACCTCTATGACTTGTATACCCTTACGCTGTGCTAAAATCTTAACTTTATCCAGAAGCGACTTGTAGCTAAAACCATGCCTTATCCGCCTCGATTTCCTTCCTGAAAAGTCCCCTCTTTTTCCTTTGTCTCTTATATCCAATCTCTCGATTGCTAGCGCTTTTCCCTTTTCTTCCGCTAGCCCCACTACCTCATGGACATACTGCCATCTGTAATATTCTCTTTTATCTGAACTGCCGCTTGTAAGTTCAGGCATCGGTATCTTCCCGTAACTTACAAGCTGTCCATTACCATCAGCTTCAACCCATGCTATGTGATTCGGATATGCGTTGACGTCTATGCCTATAACCCCATTTTCTTTTGTTACCACAACTTCTGGAAAGTTTTCTTCAATCGTAAAGTAAGCATATACCTTCCCGTTTTTGAGCTTTAGCTCGACGGAATAGGCTTCTCCACAAGTGCTGATTGCCTCAAGCAATTCCTCTCGGCTCTTTCCTTTTTTCCATCCCGCTTGTATCCTTGCATATGCATACTTTCTTTCACCTACGTTGATTCTAAGTACTGCACCATTTTCATCTATATCGATTCTCGTATTCAGATTTCCTTTCTTGCTCTTGTCTCCTCTAGAGTAGAGATTGCCTTTCCTTCTTTCTTGCCACTCTTGTTGCAGCTTCTTATATGCTTTTCCATTTATGTGCCGTTTCTTTAAATTTTCAAACAAACTCCTGCCACCGAAAATCACTTTGCTTGGATTTTCTCCTCTTTCTTTACAGGATTCGAGAACGCTTTTTGCCTTCATTATCGCATCATCTACATACCTCGAATTTAAATTGAAAATCCATTGAAGTTCTCTTTTGAGTTCATTTCTGCTTTTACCTTCTAAAAGCCTGTTATATGCGAATCTTGCGCAGGATGACCATCTTCTCATAATGTCTAATACTTCCCGCTTATCTTCGGTGCTTTGGAAAATCAACTTTGCCTGAATTGTTAACATGCCTTTTCGCCCCTCATTGTCGGTTACTACCGCTACAAAGTCTCTTGCTAATGTCGTATATATCTTCTATTTTTGCACATTTAATAACATCAATCGTCACCTAATCGAAATTATAATCTTTTGCATTACTATCTTCAATTGTTGTAACCCTCCGTTAATCCTTTTTTAATATATCTTCCACTTCTTTTACAATTCTGTAAGGTTTGGTAATAATCCTAATCGGCAGAGAAAGTAGAAATTTCGTTATGTCCTTTTCTAACTCTTTAGTCATTCGATAAGGTTTTGTTATGATCCTTTCGATGAATTCAGCTGCATAATTTTCTAAGAGCTTTTCCCTATTTATCTCAATTTCGCTCCCACACTCCTCGCATTTTATGCTTTTCAAGATTTTCCCGACATAGGTCACCACGTGTGGCGTATCCTTATTGCAATGAAGGCAAAAAAGTTCGGCCTTCATTTTGGAGTTCATAAGGCAACACCTTTCTTTAATCAAAAAAATGGACTTTTTTTTACTATACCTCGAAAATTAAAAAATATCAAGCCGATTCCCTCAGCCTATCAACTTTTCTTGCATCCTCCGTAGTTGTAAAATGAGTGAACTTTCATCTAGCTTTACAGAATCATAAGTTATTATCTGCCCTTTTTTCACATCTCGCGTCATAACCACATTCTCATTTACTAGTCCTATCGGTAATGCATTCTCCTTTTTAGCATTTTCGTAAGTATCAATTATACCATAAACCGTAAAACCGCCTATGCCATCAAGGTGCTCTCCAGCTTTTAAATCTTTCTTTGCCACTGCTATGGTCTCGGATACCGGAGCACCCTTAGGTACTATTGTAGGCTCCCTGTAAATGTACGCCCTGGCGATCGAAAGGGGCGTTTCAATGCTTGTCAGGTGGTAAGGACGATAAAGTACATAGTTGGGGCCTTCACCCATGGAAAGATAAGCCAATTCTTCTTTAATAGTTTCTAAATGAGTCGTAACAATTGCGAAAACTCCCGGTGCAACACCGTTGACGTATTCCACCACCTGATACCTGTCTAAAATTCCTCCCTCCTCTTTTAATCTGAATATTTTTGTCAATTCTTTAACGCCCGCACTGGGTCCTATTAACCCCCTCCTGGTGGGCATAAAACCGGTTGCATTGGAAACAGCGGTTAGTTCCACCATAGTTTTAGTTCCGTCTTTGAAAGACGCCAGCATTTTGGGGCTCATGTTCTTCTTGATAGCTTCTTCCATAACCGAATCGGGGTTAGCTTCCAAATCAAGGGGGTTATTTTTGCCCTTGCCCAACACCAATACCTCAAATCCCAGGGCATCTGCAAAATCATATAATTCTTTTATAGCGCCCGGTTCATCCCCGGCAGATACAGTATATACCACCCCCGCACTATCTGCCATCTTTTTTAAAATTGGGCCTACCGTTACATCCGTTTCAACATTTAACATCACTATATCTTTGCCATTATAAATCGATTCTAATGCAATTTGCGCGCCAACCTCGGGCACTCCGGTAGCATCCACCACGACATCGATCGGTATAGCCCGCGTAACGGTACTGAAATCTTCCGTTATTACATACCTTCCCCTTGCTATCCCTTCTTCAACTTCCGCAGGCGTTCTTGCCGGAAATATATCGTCTTCGGATACCCCCGCCAATATGTAAGCCCTTTTAGCTTCTTCTAAATCCCTATCGCAGACAGCCGCCATTTTAATGCCTTTCATGCAAAAAATCTGGCTCACAAGTCCCCGCCCCATCTGGCCAGCGCCTATTAATCCCACATTGATCTTTTTCCCGCTGGCCTCCAGTTCCCTAAGTTTGGTATTCAAATTGAGCATATGGTCTTCTCCCTTCCGCCATCATCTTCCTCTTTCTATATGTTAACATTTTTGTCCAACTTCCATCAATCGTCTATAAAAAATCATTAAACTTTCAATAATTCGTGTCTATATTGCACAATATATTAACGCCGAAAAAATAAGCGGAGGTAGGTTTTCAATGGCAAAAAAAGATAAAAACAAAAAAGGAAAAATCATCGGAAAGGATGAAGTATCGCGCGAGCTGGCTGTTAGAAAAGAAGACCTTGACAGAATCCGGGGGATGAGAAAAGTAGTGGACCCCGAACGGGGGCCCGAAAATAAGAAAAGCCCGCATTCGTAAAGAATACGGGCTTATTTTTCATGCAGCGTCACTTCTTCGGCACTTTTTTCCAATCCTCGAGGAAGCGCTGGATGCCTATATCGGTCAAGGGGTGTTTTACCATCTGCTCCAGAACTTTATAGGGCACGGTGGCTATATCAGCTCCTGCTTTCGCAGCGTTGACCACGTCCATTGGCGTCCTGATACTTGCAGCTATAACTTTCGTCTTTATATCATGCAGCGTAAAAATATCGACAATATCCGAAACCAGAGCTATACCATCCTGGCTTATATCGGTAAACCTTCCGATAAAAGGACTCACGTAAGTTGCACCGGCTTGTGCTGCCAAAAGAGCCTGACTTGGTGAGAAAATAAGGGTAACATTGGTTTTAACGCCATTTTTATTCAATTCTTTTACAGCCTTCAATCCTTCCCATGTCATCGGAATTTTTATTACTATGTTTGGATGCCACGAAGCTATTTCCATAGCTTCTTTTACCATACCCTGGGCATCGAGGCTGACAACTTCCGCGCTAATCGGCCCATCTACGATTTTTGTTATCTCCAAAATCGTCTCTTTAAAATCCCTTCCCTCTTTTGCAATCAGGGTTGGATTGGTTGTAACGCCCGAGATAACTCCCAATGCCGCAGCTTCGCGTATTTCGTTGACGTTGGCCGTGTCCAGGAACAGTTTCATACTTTTAATACCTGGTTCAAAAAACTTGACTGTTTTTATCTCCAGCCAAGTCGGCCCCCAGACCAGGTTTTCGCCTCCTTTCCGGATATTTTGATTTGCCCTCCGAGGGGCAGGGCGACAGGGGGCCTCGGCCCGGGACTCCCACCCGGAGCGCTCGCGGAACGGTTATTTCCGCTCCCTTACCCC